>JBBQFL010000028.1:0-60790 GCA_038321965.1 Burkholderiales bacterium
CAGCGTAAACGAGTCGATATCCGCGCGCAGACCCTCTTCTCAATAGCTATCGCGCGTAATTTCCTGTTTTCTCGGCCACATACGCTACCTGCGGCGGGCTATGCGGTGGGTATTCAGCTTGAGTCCGACAGGCTGCTAGGCCAGAAACGTCAAATTAGTAAAGCAAGCCCTCTTCCGCAAACGACAAGGACGCTCCCGGCGCAACGATGAAGTGATCAAGAACTTTTACATCTACCAATGCCAACGCTTCCGCCAACGCTTTGGTCAGAGACCGGTCTGCTGCGCTCGGGCTGGCTTCGCCGGAAGGGTGGTTATGCGCCAGAATGACCGATCCAGCATTGTGAGCCAGCGCTCGCTTAACGATCTCACGAGGGTAGACGCTGGTTTGCGTCAGCGTCCCACGAAACAACTCCTCAACCGCAATAACCCGATTTTGAGCGGTAAGAAATACGGCGACGAAAACTTCATGCGGCAATCGCGCCAACGTCAGTCGCAAGTAATCGCGCACGGCCTTGGGTGAGCTCAACGAATCGGCCTGTTGAATCTCTTCCTCCAGAGCACGGCGCCCCATCTCCAGCACTGCTTGCAGCTGGACGTATTTGGCCGGGCCGACGCCGTTGATCGCACACAACTCTGCTTGGGTCGCAGAAAACAGCCCGGCAAGATTGCCAAATTTGCCCACAATTTCGCGCGCCAGATCGACCGCACTCTTGCCCTTGACGCCGACTCTGAGGAATATGGCTAGCAGCTCCGCATCCGACAATGCCCTCGCCCCCTGCTTCAATAAACGCTCTCGCGGCCGCTCGTCTTCAGGCCATTGTGTAATCGACATGTGTCTGATTTTTCCTGTGTAAAATGCTTGAATGGCTACGAAAACCGTTAAGAAAATTGCTCGCGTCGTGCTCGGAATTACCGGCGGTATTGCAGCTTACAAATCCGCAGAATTGACTCGCTTACTACGGAAAGCCAATATCGAAGTGCAAGTTGTGATGACCGAAGCCGGCGCGAAATTTATTACGCCAGTGACGATGCAGGCCCTCTCCGGCAATCCCGTTTTCATTGATGCATGGGATAACCGCATCGCCAACAACATGGCCCATATTGAATTGTCTCGCGCCGCCGACGCCATTCTTGTTGCCCCCGCGAGCGCCGATTTTATTGCCAAACTCGCCAGCGGCTTTGCCAATGACCTGCTGTCAACGCTTGTCCTCGCGCGGCAGCCGACATGCACTTTGCTGGTTGCGCCCGCGATGAACCGCGAGATGTGGGAAAACCACGCCACCCAGCGCAACATCGCGCGCCTCCTTGCGGATGGGGTAACGATTCTTGGACCGGATCTGGGCGAGCAGGCATGCGGCGAAACCGGAATGGGCCGCATGCTTGAGCCGAGTGCTTTGCTTGACGCAATACTTGCCCCTAGCTCAAGCGGGGCGTTATCCGGCAAACATGCACTAGTGACTGCTGGCCCAACCTTTGAACCTATCGACCCGGTGCGCGGAATTACCAATTCCAGCTCCGGCAAAATGGGCTATGCGATTGTCGAAGCCCTCACTGCTGCCGGCGCCAACGTTACGTTGATCAGCGGCCCCACCGCAATTGCGCTGCCAACGTGCAAAAAATTTCTGCGGGTAGGCACCGCATCGCAGATGTTAGAAGCAGTTAAGGCTAATTTAGCCGGCGTTGATATGTTTTTCAGCGTTGCCGCCGTTGCCGATTACACACCTGCCGCGCCGCAAACACACAAAATCAAAAAGTCGGATGCAAACCTCAGCATCGAGATGGTACCGACGGTCGATATTCTCGCGTGGGTTGCGGCGATAAACGAACCGCCGTTTTGCGTCGGCTTCGCCGCCGAGAGCGACAACGTCGTCGAATATGCAGTAAAAAAGCGAAAAAATAAGCGAATTCTGCTCATCATCGCGAATCTGGCGACGACCGCAATCGGTGCCGACGAAAACGAGATCACATTGATCGATGACGCTGGCGAACATCCTGTTCCCCGAGCGCCGAAGTCGGCAATCGCGAAAATCATCGTCGAACACGCCGCCCGACTGCTCGCGCAGCAATCCCCGCAAAAGCCAACTTTGAAGTCTGTCAAACATGCATAAGCTGGATGTCCGTGTACTTGATAAAAGGCTCTTGGACCAACTGCCGCACTATGCAACCAAAGGCTCTGCCGGACTCGACTTGCGCGCCTGTGTAGACGCCCCGATCACACTCAAACCAGGCGAAACCACGCTAATACCGTCGGGCATCGCGATTCATCTGGACAATCCGCAATACGCGGCAATGATCCTTCCCCGCTCTGGCTTGGGGCATAAACATGGGATTGTGCTCGGCAATCTGGTCGGCCTGATCGACTCTGATTACCAGGGACAGATTTTCATCTCGACATGGAATCGCGGCCAAGCGGAATTTACCATCCAGCCCATGGAGCGCATTGCGCAACTGATCGTCGTGCCGGTGCTGCAGGTCGAATTCAATGTGGTCAGCGATTTCGTGGCGTCAAATCGTGGCGAGGGCGGCTTCGGCAGCACTGGCAAGAAATAGATTCAAAAAGTGCGCGCTTGCGTCAGCACCAACCCGCAAATGACCGTTACTGATGGTCAGCCAGTCCAAAACCTAACTTCCTTCTTGAGAACCAGATGATTTCACGTAACTTGCGTCATGCGGCGTTTGCCATCGCCACTCTATTCGCAATGATTCCGGTAACCAGCATTGCAGATTCGCCGCCGGCTGCACAGGGCAAGCCGCAGACTGGTCTTCCAGTGATCACATTGACGGTTGGCGGCCAGAGCGTGCGGGCCGACATTGCCAGCACCATTGCTACGCGTGAAATCGGTTTGATGTTTCGTCAAAAGATGGCCAAACAGGAAGGCATGCTGTTTGTCTTCCCTGAATTGGGCTATCACGCGATGTGGATGCGAAACACCCTGATCCCGCTCTCGGTTGCCTATGCCGATGAAAGCGGCGTGATTCTTTCGATTCACGAAATGCAAGCGTTGACAGAGGTGCCGCACCAATCTGCTGGGCCGGCACGCTACGCGCTCGAGATGAACGCGAATTGGTTTGCTGGCAACAAAGTAAAAGTTGGTGACACGATCAAGGGTTTGGAGAAGGCACCAAAGCCTCGCTAGGGCGAACTGCGGAGCGCGTGAACGCGATTGGAAGCGTCACCGCAGACTCGCGATTGCTTCCTTCTGTTCGACTTCTGCTCACTACCACTTGCTAATTTGCGCTGGCGCAGTTAAGTCCGAATGGTGCACCGTTCTTGATCATTCCAATGCGAGCCAAGCCCCCTTTGTTCGTGCGGCATTAAGACCAAATTCGCGACACGCGATACTTTCCAAATATTGCATCCGCCGAAACGATTGGGATCTGCTTTTCGAGACATTGCGCAACCAACAAGCGATCAATTGGATCATTGTGATGGTGGGGAAGTATCTCGACCATGGCGATTGCGTCCAGCGAGATCGGCAGCAATTGAAATCGGTTGAGTTTGCATTGCTTTTGCACAAACGATCCGGCAGCCTCCGGAAGAGTCAACTTCCCCAGTGCTGCTTTGATTGCCATTTCCCATACGGTCGCGTGACTGACAAAAATCGAATTGCCTTCGTCGGAAACCACCCTCGCAGCCTTGCGCGGCAACGGTTTTTCGTCAGTCACCCACCACAAAAACGCATGCGTATCCAGCAATGCCTGTAGCGGTTCAGGCATAGGGTTTAAAGCCCGCAGGTAGCTTGTCAAAGTCCTTCGCAATTCGAACTTTGCCCTTGGCGCTCCCGGGTTTGCGCCCGCCAGAGGAAACGGGTACGAGCTTTACCATCGGTTTGCCATGCTTGGCGATAACGATTTCTTCACCAGCGACTGCGCGTGCCACTAAGTTGGAGAGTGAAGATTTGGCGTCAAAAAGGTTGACTTGTTTCATGTGGTCATTCTGGCTAGAATTATGTGACCATATTCTGAATACAAATATCGCCATTTGCAACTTTTTCGTACCCAGCCTGAACGTTGACTTATGGTTCGGTAGAGGGCGCAGCGCTATTCGCTTTTCATGGTAAATGTGATGATGCATGGTTTGTGTACGACAATTCGCACAGTTCCGCTCCCGAACTTATTACGCTCGGGTTTGACGCTCGGGTTTGAAGACGTTGAAAAAATATTGGAGCCAGACAAATGGCAAAGAAGACTCAAAAAGCTCGCATTACGAGCAAACAACTAACGCTTCCAAGCCAGCCCGAGATTCGCGCTGCAATGGGTAAGGCGATTCGCGAAGTCCGGCGGAATGCCGAGGCGAAAAACATGACGCTCGCGGTGGCGGGGGAAAAATCGTGGGCTGTCCCCAAATAGTCCAGAAACAATTTGACTCCGACCCCTGGTGTTGAATCCCGCTTGGGTTTGAAGACGTTGAAACAAATCTGGAGCCAGCAAATGGCAAAGACCCAAAAAACTCGCGGTGGCGGGAAAAAATAGTGCTCCGCTCCTATATAGTTCGTATCCGTTTGAAACGCCTATACGTCGCACTGGCACGCACCGGCGCGCCGTGGCGCTTACTGCACATTCAATAAGAAGGACACTCACGATGCGATTCACGATGATTTCCGTTTCACTGGCCTTTGGTCTTGCGCTGTCGATTGCCGCCAGCAGCAGCGTTTTGGCACAGGAACCCAAGGCGCCCGAGTCGACCTATTTCACGGCGGCGCGCATGGTCGATGTGCTAGGCGGCCGGGTTGTCGAACGTCCGCTGATCGTAATCCAGCGCAACCGCATCGTGTCGATCACGAGCTTCACCGCGACTTCGCTGCCGCAGGGTGCGAAGCTCATCGATCTTGGCAACCGCACCTTGCTTCCCGGCCTCATCGACATGCACGTCCACATCGACAGCGGGCCGCAATATGGCGGCTATTCCGGACTGCAGTTCACCGACAGCTTCTGGAGCGCGCTGTCGGTCAAGAACGCCCGCGACATGCTCGATGCCGGATTCACGACCATCCGGAATGTCGGTTCGTCCAATTACAACGATATCGGATTGAGGGAGGCGATCGACGAGGGGCACGCCATCGGCCCCCGAATCATCGGCGCCGGCTACGCCATCGGCGCGACCGGCGGGCATTGCGACGAAACCTTCTTTCCGCCCAGTTTCAATCGCAAGTCGCCCGCTGTCGGCGACGGGCCGCAGGCGTTGCGCAATCAGGTCAGGCTGCAGCGCAAGTACGGCGCTGAGGTGATCAAGATCTGCGCGACCGGCGGCGTCTTCTCGCGCAATACCGAGCCGGGGCAGCAGCAATTGACCGAGGACGAAATGCGTGCCATCGTCGAGGAGGCGAGTCTGTGGGGCCTGCGCGTCGCGGCGCATGCGCACGGCGCCGAGGGCATCAAGGCCGCCATCCGCGCGGGTATCGACACCATCGAACACGCCAGCCTGGTCGATGACGAGGGTATCAAACTGGCGGCGACGCGTGCCAAGCCGGTCTGGTTCTCAATGGATATCTTCAATACCGATTACACCCAAACCGAAGGCAAGAAGAACGGCGTGCTGGAGGACAATCTGCGGAAGGACCGCGAGATCGCGCAGATCCAGCGCGACAACTTCAGGCGAGCGCTGCAAGCGGGTGTGAAGATGGTCTTCGGCTCGGACGCGGGGGTGATGCCGCACGCCAGCGCGGGCGGGCAGTTTCGCTACATGGTCGAGTACGGCATGACGCCGATGCAGGCCATGCAGGCTGCGACAACCAACGCGGCGCAGGCGCTCGGCCGCGAGCTGAATGTCGGTGCGATCGCCGTCGGCCGCTTTGCCGACATGATCGCGGTCGATGGCGACCCACTGAAAGATGTGCGCGTGCTCGAACGGGTCGCGGTAGTTATCAAGGGCGGTGTGGTCGTGAAGAGCGGAAGCTAGGGCGGCACCGAGTCTGCAGTTCCTCCCAACACTAAGAGTTAGAGCCAGATTATTCTGGAACAAAAAGGGGCCAGGGTCAGTTTTTTCAAAAAAGATATCGAGTCTGGCGCCTTTTATCTAGACAATTGCAATCCACGTAGCATGCGACGGTTATCGCTTGCTAGTGAAAACCCGTATTGAAGGACATCGGCTAGTGAAACTACAGATCAAAAACTTTGCTCAGATCGCTAATCTAGACTTTGATTTTGGAAGTGTCGGTGACCTGACAATGATTGTGGGGCCCCAAGCGACTGGCAAATCTCTGGCTCTACAGTGGCTGAAGCTTGCTAGTGATCGTCTTATTGTCCGAGAAGACCTAGAACGCTTCGGTTTCGACTGGGGCGGGATCAGCCAATTTATCGACCTCTACTTCGGAGAGGGAATGAGCAGCGGCTATCGCCCGACCGGTAACAATCGGACAAGTGTCTCTCTCGACGGTACGTCACTGGATCTGTCGAAAATAGACCAGAAACCCAGAGGTAAAAGCACGCCAAAGAGTGCAAGTACGTACTACATCCCGGCTCACCGGAGCCTTTTGCTCGCCGAAGGTTGGCCAAAGCTCTTCCAGCAGTACAGCACAGATACTCCATACGTTGCCAGAAAAGCGAGTGAGTCTTTGAATGCGCTTCTACTGCGCATGCCTAGCAAGCCTGACGTGTTCCCACAGCCCAATCGCCTGCAAGCTTCACTACGTACTCAAATTGACAAAGCTGTTTTCCACGGCAATACCGTCAGAACCGACGCGGCACTTGGCAAAAAACGACTAGTACTGAGCACCAAGGATGGAAGCAACATCCCGTTCATGGCGTGGACGGCAGGGCAAAGAGAGTTCGTACCTCTGATGCTCGCTCTATACGAATTGCTCCCTCCCTCAAAGGTGTCTCGGCTTGACGACTATGACACAGTCATTTTGGAAGAACCAGAATTGGGACTGCACCCCCAAGCGATTATGGCCGTGATGCAAATGGTTTTTCATTTGTTGGAGCGCAGATATCGTGTCGTGATCTCCACACACTCTACGTTGTTGCTCGAATGCGCGTGGGCCATGCAGCGCATGAAAAACTCTAAAGCGACAACGGCGCAGCTTTGCAAAGCGTTCGGGCTACCCCTGTCGGCCAAAGACATCGCGACAGCCGCATTAGCGTCAAATGTTCGCGCGTACCTACTTGATTACACGGCCGCCGGAACTGTGTCGTCGCAGGACATTAGCTCGCTTGACTTATTCGATAAATCGCCAGACGTTGCGGGATGGGGCGGTCTTGTCACATTCTCAGAAAAATTAGGTAATGCAGTTGCTTCTGCTATCGCGGGATCCAAATAATGCCGACGATGGCGTCAATGTGTTCCTGCAAAGCATATCTCTCCGGCGCAGCAAAAGCGGGAAAACAGGCCCTCACCAAAGAACATCGATCCCGCGTCCAAACGAAGGCCAAGACCAAAATACTTGCGTCCATCGACTTCGACGATGTGACTCGCATGCATTTTCCGCAACATGCCCGATGGGACTACCTGCTTGAGGTGAAGCAATCAAAAGCTCCTACGAAAATCGTAGCTGTCGAGTTTCACAGCGTTGAATTCACGCGCGTACGTAAGAAACAGCAAGATTCCTTGGCGATACTGACTGCGGAGTGCGAACCTACTCCCAAGATTTCTGACTGGATACTTGTTCCTGAGGGAGACACCGGGGGTCACGCGCTTTCAGTTCGCCGTAAACTTGCACAGCTTGGAATTAAGATGGCACGCCGTTTCCTCGGGCTGTAAGCATTCGCATCAAAAAGGGCTGGCGTGATTTGTTTGAAGTATTGGGACAGACCACCAATAATTTTCACGGCGCCCGGCTTGTGAATCACAGATCGCCATTCCGCGAGCCTCCAAGGGTCAAACGGCCCCAAACGCCGCACCAATGCTAGGCCTCCGTCTGTAATCACGCTTCGCACGGGCCAGAACACAAAGCCAAAAAGCTCCAATGGCCTTTCTTTCACAGTAACCGTGAGTCACGCCGCGCGTTCGCCGATACAGGCAACCATGCCGCACCATCGTTGTATTTTGTAGCTCGCAATTGAACCTGCACGAAGAAGTTTTGAGCCGGTTCCCCTCACTTGCAGTGCGCGTATTCCGCTGCATCGGAATGCCGTTTGGTGGGCGCGGAGCATGCTCCGCGCCCACCAAACCCCCGGCCCTCGGCTTCGCTTCAAGTGTCCCCTTGTCCCAAGGGTGAGAAATGTGAACATCTCTACCGCGACGCAGGCACCCGCCATCCCCACTCGCGCCAACCCTTCAACATCGGGAAATACAGGCCCAGCCTGATCTCGCGCGGCTGAGATTCGCCGTCCATCGCATTCAATATCGCCGCATACACGTCCAGTTGCGCGCGATAGCGGCTCTGTTCATTGTCCAGAAACGCCTCCACATCGCCGCCTTCGTGGCTACCGGTCTTGAAATCGATAATCCAGCGGACGTTGTTTGCGTCTACGAACGTCCGGTCAATCGCGATATTGGCTAACTTACCCTCATGCACGCCGGTGAGGCGCCACTCCGCGCGCGCATGGGTGTGTGCCTGCAGTGCCCAGGCGCCGCGGGTGTCCGCGAGCGTGTTCGTCAGCGCGCTAGTCACGCGCATGACAGAGACCGGCAAATCCTCTGCTGCCACGCCGTGCCGCACGAGCTCTCGCTCGATGATTGATGCCGCCGATTTGATACGCGCTTGATCCCACTTGGCGATGCCGTCCTCTCTGATGCGCTGCAGGAATGCGTGCGCCACTGTGCCAACGTGTCGGGCGGCTTCGCCTGCCCATTCAAAATCGATGGAAGTAGTGTCGCCGCTTGGGCGCGCAGCCGTGGCATTGGCAAGGCTCAGCGCGGCTGCCATCGCTGGCATGGGTTGCCCATCGATCAGGCGCATTGGGCCACCGGGGTGATTGACCGGATCTGGCGACGCTTGGGGACGCACAACGGCAAGTTGTTGCACATTCGCGGCCAACTCATTTTCGATTTGTGTTTTGACGGCGGGCCATAGTGCTGCAAGCAGCGTTTCTGTTCGCGGTGGGACCGCATATTCGCGGTCATCCTCGTCGCGCTTCACATCGACGGCACCGAGCAAATGCAATCGTCGCTCGGCGCGGGTGGCGGCAACGTAAAGGAGTCGCACAATTTCCTGCCGTTCTTTCTCGCGCTCCTGAAGCATCACATAGCGATAGATCGAGTCGGCCTCAACGTCCTCTTCCGCACCGGTTTCGCGAACCGGGGCCAACAGCAGCTCGCGGTGGCCAGTCTCGGCGTTCGGCTGTTCCGTCCAGACCATCAGCTTCTTGTCGTCTCGCCTTGGTGGTCGATGCAGGCCGGGCACAATCACCGTATCAAACTCCAGGCCCTTGGCTTTGTGGATGGTCATGATCTGTACAGGCGGCCTGTCCAGCATGTCGTGCGAGTCTTTGGTATTGGGCTTGCCAGCATAGAGCTTGTCAACGCGATTCTGTAGCGCGTCCACATCGACCAACTGCCCGCCACTCGCTTGCGCCTCTGCTTCGGATTCCAGCAAATCAAACAACATGGCGACATCACTCAGATCATTTTCATCGTGCAAGCAAGCGGGGCCGCGCAGCGCCAACCAGGTGCTTTCCACGGCCTCTCGCAGCGGCAGGCGTCGGCGCTGCGATACCCGGGGCGCCACTACTTCGCGGACGTTCGCAACCCTTACCTGCCCGTCCGCCGACATCGATGCCACTCTGGTGGCGTCATTGAGCAACTCCCAAACTGTCCGCTCGTCCGGCTTGAGCGCACCGTCGACAGGGTTGGCACCATTCGCGAGATTGGTAAGGTCCGCCAGTGTCAGCCCGCACCATGGCGCACGCAGCATCGCGAGCCAAGCGATTCGATCAGCCGGATGCAGCAGCGCACGTGTGAGGGAAATCAGATCCTGCACCACCGGGCGCGTTTTCAGCGGATCAATATCGACGGCGAGATAGTCGATGTTTGCGGCTTTCAGCGCCGGTACGATCTCGTGCAGATGGCCGCGATTGCGCACCAGGATTGCAATTAGCGCATCGGGCTTTTCGAGGCGGGTCGAGGCGATGATGGTGACGATTCGCTGCGCTTCTTGCTCGTCGATTGTTGGTTCGACGTTTTCATCGTCTGCTTCAACCGCTTTTTTTTCTAAGACGTGCAGCTTCACCGACGTTTGCAGTGAGGCGGACTCGACGACCGTTGCCCTCTCCCGGCCTGTCGGCCACCCTCTCCCGCCAGGGGGAGAGGGGTTGGGGGGGAGAGCGTCGCTCGATGAAGAGTCAGCATGTTCAACAGTAGTGAACGCAACACTGGCCGAATACGGCACCGCGCCAACGCTGGCGTTTTCCTCATCCGGCATCAGCACGCCAAATGACGCGTTCACCCACTCCACAATCCCCGGCTCGGAGCGGAAATTCACCCGTAGCGTGAGTGGCTGCAGCCCAACGCCACCAACACCCTCGCGCCAGGCGCGCGAAAACAAACTGACTTCGGCTTCGCGAAAACGGTAGATCGACTGCATTGGGTCGCCGACCAGAAACAGCGTCCTGCCATCGCCTTCGTTCCAGCCCCGCGTCAGTTTCTCCAGCAACTCGAACTGCGCAAACGACGTATCCTGAAATTCGTCGACCAGCAGATGACTGATCCGATAATCGAGCGCGAGCGCCAGATCTGTGGGCGCATCGTCTTGGCCCAATGCGCGCGAGGCCGCCGCACCGATCTCCGTGAAATCGCATTGCCCGTGCTGGCCGAATACCCGCCACAACATCGCCGTCGCATGCGGCAACAATCGCACAATGGCACCTAGCACCCGCCACTGATTTTCGCTGTAGGCGGCAGCAGGCAAGTCACGCAGTCCATGTAGTGTGGCGGCGACGGTACGGGCAGCGGGTAGCTCGGTATCAATATCAGCCAACTCTTGCAGCAGAGTTGTCATGCGGTTCTTTTGCTCGGTAAGGCGCAATTTTTCTTCCTTGTTGGTGCTGGTCGGAAAGCCCTGCCGCTTATCGACACGCTTTCGCCAGGTGCCCTCCTTGGTCAGAAGCAGGTCGGCGAGAGCCAGCCACGCCGGGAGGGCTAACGCGTCAGCATCGGGGAACGCCGCCATGTCGTCAAAAGTTGAAGGCCCAATATCCATGCGGACTTCAGCCATGTTTTGGCCTGCAATCCGCGCCAGTGCTAGAGTTTCCTCTTTCAGTCTCTGCGGAAACACCACGGCAACGCGCGCCACGGATAGCGATCGAACCCTTGCCAGCGTTGCCTCCAGCGTTTCTCGCTCGTGCATCTGTCGCAGGTTGCGCAACCAGTGGTCGCGCGAACGCAGGACATCGGCGAGCAGGTTTTCGGTCACTGCTATGTTGTTATCGAGATGCGTGAGCAGCGTCGCAACATCTGCGGCGACCTCGTCGCCGTCGTTCACCCGTCCCAGCAATTCCTGCGCGGCCTCGCGATAAAGTGCACTGGCATCGTCGACACTTTCCGGCTGCGCGCCGAAGCGCGCCAGCAGAGGCATCTGCCGCGTGATGGAGGCGTTCAGCGAATCGATCGTCTGCATTCGCAGCCGCGATGGCTGGCTCAGAATCTGCCAGCCGCGCTCGGCATCGCGGGCAAGCACGGCCGCTGCCAGTCGCTGGGTCACGTCATCTGCGCCATCGGCACCTTGCGCAGACATGAACGCATCCATCACCCGCTGGCGCATTTCGGCCGCGGCTTTGCGGGTGAACGTGATCGCGACTATTTCTTCGGGCTCAGAGACTCGCTCTAGCAACGCGAGATAGCGCTGAATGAGCAGCCGCGTTTTGCCCGAACCTGCTGGTGCGCGGACGATGAATGAGCGACTGGTGTCTAGCGCGCGTTCACGCTCATCGTTATCGACTACGTTCAATGTGTCGGGGCTAGTCATCGATGGGCCCACCGGCAGATTCGACAGTCGCACTTTCGTCAGCGACACTTGGTCGACTCAACTCAGAAATCCTGCATAGACTTTGCAAGTCGCACTGCGCGCAGGTCAGCGCGCCGTTTTTCGGATCTACCTGGCTATCGCCACCTATAAAATCTGTTGCTAACGCGTGCAGCGATCGTTCCCACTCTGCCGTCAGCACATCCCAAGACACGTAGCCTTTCTTTTCCATGCCGGCCTTCTGCTCGATAGGCACCACATCCGGCAACAGATCGCCCACGGCTGAAACGCCTTCAAACCCAAAGACCTTGCCGCGTATGCCTCGCTTGACGCGTGCAAACGCAAGTACCGTCACGGCCTGTTCGCTGGTCTGAAAATAAAGGGGCAATTGTGGCTCGTCCATGCGCTCGCCCAGCCAGTCGGCTACCTTAGCATTGCCGGTTTTGTAATCGATCAGCGCGTGGGTTCCGTCTTGAAGCTGATCTAATCGGTCAAGCCGCAAGCGCATCGACAAGCCGGAGAGTGTCACGTCATGCGCCCGTTCGCAGGCGACGACCGCGAAGGGGCCGCGTTCACGTTCGTAGGTGAGCCACTCAATCACCAATCGTCTAAGCCGTGCGCCTTCAATTTCCGCAAATCGGCCGGTGAGACTCTCCAGCCCCTTGATGCGTGCTTCTTCTATCGCGACGCCTATGACCTCTGTTACCAATGCCGCTGTTGCAGCTTCATCCAGCGCCAACAAATCAGTGAGTGTTTTGAGTCTGGTCCAGACGAGGCTCAACACGCGATGCAGTAGCGTGCCACGATCGGCCGCGTCCAAACCTGTCGCAGGCGTTTCGAGCGCACGTGCGCCTAGCCGATGGCGTGCAAACGCGCGAAAAGCACAGGCGGCCTGATCGCGCAACACGGCTGCTCCGCCGGATACCTTCACGGGCGCTGGCAATGACGATAACGGTGTATCCGGGACACACTCAAGTTGACGGTTAGCCAGCAATGCTGACGCGAGGTCCGTGACTTCCCCCGTTTCAATCAGCGTAGCAAGTTCCCGCACCTCAACATCGCGGATCAACGCACTGGCTTTGCGCTCCTGGTCGCCAGCGCTGTTATCGCTCCCCGCTTTGGCGTGACTGAAGATCACCTCCCGCGCAGCGTTGCGCCAGCTTTGAGTGATACGTTGATCGAGCGCCAGCGACGCATCAGCAGAAGCCTCGGGCACGCCCGCGGCTCGCTGCAATGACGCCGGGATGAACGGGTTCGGGCGCACGGCCAGCGGCCAGGCATCCTCGCTTAGACCGGTTACCCACAATGCATCAAAGCTCTGTCCAGCCGATTCAAGTACACCCAGCACCATTATTGGCGCAGCCACATCCTGCGCGGCTTCCGGCTGAAAAACGGTATCGGCGACGATGCGCCGCAGGTGATTGATGGCCTCGTCAATGCGCATGCGCGGCTGTACCAGCTCCAGCGCAGCAAGCTGTGACAACGCGTCACGGAATTTTTCCAGTACCTGGTAATCCGTTGAGCTCAGCGGTGTGTCACCGGGAAATCCCCAGGCCGAAAGCAATTGGCCGAAATGTCGGCTCCAGTCGCGAGGCGATGGCTTCCGCGATGCGGCGTTTTTTTCGGCCTTAGCACCCGCAGGTGATTCTTCATTGCTTGCAACTCGATCAATGATTTTCAGAAACGTTGGGCAGCGGATGGCGGCATGCTTCAACGCTGCCTCGTTCGACAACTTTAGTTTCCGTTGCAGCCCGAACAAACTGATTTCAACGCCGAGCACCTTGCGTAGAACCGCATCCAGCGTGGCTCTTGGGCCAATCTCGACCTCAGCACCGGCGATAAACGGGGAGCGCAGCAATGCGCTGACTTCAACAATCGGCAGCGCGCGTTTCTGTGCGAACGCGATGAGGGCAATCGCGTCGTGAACCAGGGCATAGTCACCGAGTGCGCATCCCAACGAGATGTTGAAACCATCGGCAGGGTTGCCGGACGCGCCGGTGAGTCCACCCCGATGGCCGGGCAGTAGCGCATCTGTCAGCGCGCGTGCAATGTCGTTGCGTTTGCCTTTCAGATCCGGCACGACGATGGCGATGCGCTGCGCAGGATTCACTTGCAAACGCTGACGCGCCCAAAGCGCGCAGCCTCTGAGTTCATCGCCTTCAGTCGAAAACTCGACGCGGCCACATTGCACTTGTGTCTGGTTTTCGCCGAGTTGAACCGACTGTATCGATGCGCCGAGCGCCCCGCACTCGCCGAAGAAGGCCTGCTGCTGCGGCGTGACAATATCAAATTCCGCCATGTAGAAACACTGTGGGAGGATTTCCATCCATTCGGCGCGCCGCTCTTGCATCGACGCCGCCATGGACGACGCAATTACAGCCGAGTCGATGACGTTTCGATCACGACATAACTGTTGAAAACGCTTTGCCCAGCGCAGAAAAGTTTCAGCATCTTCTGCCAGAGGGATGTTCCGCATGGCAGGCAAAAGGCCCCATGCGTTGGCGACTGTCCAGGCGGCAGCGGCCTGCTTGGCGGTCTGCGAACTGCTGAGCAAGTGGGCGGCAACATCGGAAGCTTCGACCACTTGCTCCCAGAGCAACTGATTCTGCGCAACGTCAAGAAGCATTGCAGGATCATCGCCAACGTTGCGCAAACAAGAGGTCTGATAGCAGCGCTCGAGAAACGTCGCCAAAGGCAAAATATCGGGGGTCACCCACGCCGTCTTACCTGATGCGCGTTGGGCGTCGTCGAATCTATCTTTGATGTAAGACGCGAGTCGGCGATTGGGTGTAACGACTGTAGCGCGCTCCGCATTTATTAGCGCGGCAAAAAGCTGCGGCATCGACAATTGCGATGGTCCTTCGGAAAAGCGTGAAGGCGAAAAAGAACTCACCGCTTGCCCACTTTCCTCACTTGTATTGCCTTCAAGCGATCAGTAACGCGAGGGCGTCCAATGGGGCAATGGACCGGCCTATTTCTCCAGCAGATGCGCCTTCTCGGTAACCTTTGCCCAATCGTCGGCATCCGGTGGGCCTGGCTTGCGGGCGATGATCGCCTTCCAACCTTTTGCGAGGTCGGCGTTGATTGCGATGAATTGGTGCTGCTTCTGCGGCACATCGTCCTCCGCAAAAATCGCTTCGACTGGGCATTCCGCCACACACAGTGTGCAGTCAATACACTCGTCCGGGTCGATCACCAGCATGTTCGGCCCTTCGCGGAAGCAGTCCACCGGGCAAACGTCGACGCAGTCCGTATATTTACACTTGATGCACGATTCGGTTACAACGTAAGTCATAAACAACCCTTGGATTTCAACAACTAACGCTACATTTTATCAGACGCCACGTGCGCTGCCGGCTAGTGTATGCGTGCCATTCGCATGACAGCAATGATGTGTTAGGCGCCGTCGCCGCCATTCCCGGAGGTGTCGCCGGGATTGCCATTATTGGGCGGCGTTACGGCCTGTGCGCCAGCACTTCTGGGGCCGCGGCGTGAGCGCCGGCGATTTCTGGGGTTGCGCTTTCGTTCTCCAGGTACTGCATTGGGTCCATTGCCCAAATTGCCGTGACTGCCTTCGGCATCGACAGAGGTATTTCCAGGCGTTGCGTCGGTTTGCCCGCTCTGTACCCCATCAACGGCGACGAATGGTGCCTGTGGTTTGCGGCCGCGCTCACCACTTCTGCCACGACCGCCACGGCCACGAAGACCACCGCGGCCCTTGCGCTCATTGCCAGGCGATCGTTCAACGGCGCGTTCGAGCGGCTGTTCGTCGCCGGGCAAATGATGATCGCTTTGCGACGGGAGTGCCATTTCAATGGCATTGCCGATGTCGTCGGCGGCGTCGATGGCATCCAAATCCACCACTGGCCCCAGTTCATTGCCGCGTTCCGGTGCGGGGAAGCTACCTGCGGGATCGCGCCCGCCACGGGGCTCTCGACGTGGCTTCCGCGCAGCCGACGGTGCCGGGGCCGGCCCGACCTCACCCCGCATTCCAACCCAGCCCAGCACGTTGTTCACCTGCCCGGTGTCGAGCTCCATCAACTTGCCACGAGCCAGTCGCGGTGGTAATTCAATCTTGCCGAAACGCGTACGAATCAACCGCGAAACGGTGAGGCCCTGCGTCTCAAACATTTTCCGGACTTCGCGGTTACGCCCTTCCTTGATCGTGACGTGGTACCACTGATTCACGCCTTCACCACCACGTTTGTCGATGGTGTCGAAGCGCGCCGGCACGCAAGGTTCATCGGACTCTTCGTCGGCATCGATATTGACACCGGTGAGCAGATTGTTGGTTTGTTCATCCGTCAACTCGCCAAGGACGCGAACCGCATACTCGCGTTCGACCTCGTAGCGCGGATGCATCAGGCGGTTGGCGAGTTCGCCGTTAGTCGTAAAAATCAGCAGTCCGGAGGTGTTGATATCCAGCCGACCGATAGCGACCCACTTGCCGTTCTCGACCTTGGGAAGATTGTCAAAAACGGTGATGCGATTGCCGGGATCGCTAGTGGTAACTATTTCGCCCTCAGGCTTGTGATAAAGGAGGATGCGCGGCAGCTCTTCGTCAAACCGCAACTTGACTGGGCGCTGATCGACCATGCAATTGTCGCCCGGCGAGACTTGTGTGCCCGTGGTTGCGACGATGCCGTTAACCATCACACGGCCCGACGAAATCATGATCTCCATGTCGCGGCGCGAACCGTGACCCGATTGCGCAAGCACCTTGTGGAGCCGCTCGCGTTTCACATTTGCCTGCGTGGCGAGCGCTTCGGCGAATTGGCCGGACTTGGCCTCGTCGCCGATGCGCCGAAAATCCGTTACTTCGGAAGGCGATGCACTCATCGGCGGCGCGCGGAACGGCGTGCGCTTGCCAGTGCTGCCGCGATTGGGCCTTGGTGCATTTCGTGGCTGCCCACGCGGAAAGCCGCCAACGGGACCATTTACGCCGACCAGCGAACCCGACGCGCCCTGCCCATCCGGCAAACCGCGCTTACCGCGCCGCTGGTTTCTTCCTTGTGCCGTTCCTTGACCGAGTGGCTGCCCGCTAACCGGACCACGCCGCTGACCTGGTGGACGTGGCAGCCCGTCAGCGCGTTGCCCTGCGACACCAGCCGCACTAGGCTGTCCGCGACCAGCCGGATTGCGACCTCGCGGTCCCTTGCCCTGTCCTTTGCCTTGTCCAGTTCCTTGCGCCTGCCCAGGCGTTTGTGCCTTGCCCTGGCCACTGCGGCGACGTTTGCCGCCAATGGTATTGCCGAGATTGTCGGCATCGCCACCGGCAGCGCGACGTTTTCCGCCCGCAGGACCGGCACCGGCCTTGCCACGACGGGGGCGACCTCGATCATCGCCACCACGGTTGTTGTCTTTTTCTTCTCCAATATAACGACCATCGACGTAGCCGCGTGCTGTGACGCCGACCACCACGCGCTTAACCATGACGATGCTCCCCCATATTGAGACCGTCCGATTTGGACGGTTCCACAACTTCAAGATTTAATTGCGTCGGTACGGATTGACCCGCATCGGCTTCAGCCTGCGCACTTGCATCCAGGCCCGGTAGCGCAGGATTCGCATTCTCTGGACCGTAGGCACTATCTCTGGGCAATGCCGCCTCGCTCATAAGTGCTGCGAATCCGCCCGCCGATAACGCCGCACCTGCCTGCGTCATGTCCAGTGTCGCCTGCAACTCATGCAATGGCGGCAACTCTTCGAGTGAGCGCAGATTCAAGTCGTCCAGAAAATGTCGGGTGGTCCCAAACAGCGTCGGGCGACCGACGACCTCCTTGTGGCCGATCTCGTCGATCCAGCCGCGGTCCTGCAAGGTCTTCAGGATATGCGGAGATACCTGCACGCCACGAATGTCCTCGATATCAGCACGGGTGACCGGTTGGCGGTAGGCAATGATTGCCAGGGTTTCCAGTACGGCACGGGAATATTTCAGCGGCTTTTCGTTAGTCAGCTTGTCGAGATATTTCTGGTATTCCGGCTTGATGCGGAAGCGGTACCCGCTCGCCACCAGCACCAACTCCACACTGCGCCCCGCCCACTCTCCGCGAAGTTCATCGAGCAGATTGCGTAGCGTATCGCCGCTCAACTCACCGTCAAACAAACGTTTCAATTCGTTGATCGTCATCGGCTCCGACGCCGCCATCAAGGCGGCTTCGAGCGCGCGCCGCGCTTCAACAATTTCAATGCAGGGAACGGGCCGCAAACTCGCGGGCGAAGCTAAATCTATCGCAACTTGCGTTGCCGCTTCTGAATCCGGATTGGTCGGCTGATCTACAGGCTCGATGGGAACGTGATTCAAATCTGCATGTTCATTGGACATTGTCATTGCGCCTGCTCTTCATCACTTTCAGCGGCAAGTTCAAGCACTGATGGCTCAGCTTCCCGCAACTTCACGTAAATGGGTTCAAAAGGCGCTGTCTGGCTGATGTTGATCAGCGACTCACGTGCCAGTTCAAGCACTGCGAGAAAACTCACCACCACGACCGCCACGCCTTCTTCCGGTTGGAACAACTCGTCGAAACGCACAAAGCCATTTCCGCCTAGCAAGCGGAGGATGCGCGACATGTGTGAACGCACCGACAGCTCCTCCCGCGAAACACTGTGCTTTCTGGTGGCCTTGGCACGATTGAGAATGGTGCGCCATGCCTCGGTCAAGTCGGCTGCCAGCACTGTTGGCACTCTGGTGACCAGGCTTTGTTCGACAAGTACATCGACAATGACGAAGTCGCGATCCTTGCGCGGCAATTGATCCAGTGCCTGCGAAGCCGCTTTTATCTGCTCGTACTCCATCAAACGCCGCACCAGCTCGGCACGCGGATCATCCGGCTCCACCTCGTCGTCGCGCTTTGGTCGCGGCAGCAGCATCCGTGATTTTATTTCGATCAGCACCGCCGCCATCAGCAAGTATTCCGCGGCGAGTTCAAACTGGTTGTCGCGCATCGCCTCCACGTACACCATGTACTGGCGGGTGAGATCCGCCATCGGTATGTTGAGGATATCCAGCGAGTGCCTGCGAATAAGGTATAGCAGCAGATCCAGCGGCCCCTCGAACTCGTCGAGAATGACCGACAGCGCATCCGGCGGGATAAACAGATCGGCGGGGAGATCGGTGATCATCTCGCCTTTAATTCTCGCCACCGGCATCACCATCGCCAACGATGGCTGGGTGTTATCGACGATTAGCTCGACGCTCATTGCTTCGGGGACTTTCCACACGGATTGCCCAGGGAGGCAGCGAATTTGGCATCCATCATCAATTCAACGGCGGCAGCCGACATGCGCGGGCCACTATGCCCGACGCTTTCAACCGTCTTCTTTTGCCACGCGAAATTCGCGCCCAGAGCTTTGGCCGCATTGATGGAGGCCGTAAAAAAATACTCGCCGCGTGCAAAGCGATTGCTGCCTTGCTCGGTGGCACCGGCACTCTTGTTCAGAACAGGGTCACTTGGATCGGTATCTTTGCTGCCAAGCAGCAGAATAAACTTGCAGCTCAGCGCCACTTTAGCGCGGGCAGCGTCTACACCCGATCCAATCGTGTTGTACGGAAATTTATAAGGCGTCTTGCTGATGCCCCACTCTGGCAACGTGTACCAACCGGGGTTCGCGGCAATAATGGGATCAGCACGGTGGTTGGCGACGAACAGATGCATGCGTTGCACGAATTGGCCACCCGCGGAATGGCCGAACATGCGGTAGGTGTCTGCAGTGAACCCGTAGCGCGCTTTCAATTCGTCGAACAAGTGTTCGGGAACGGCGAAACCCCATTTTGCGGGATCGGCCTCCACGGTTGACCGCCCAAGACTGTAATCAGTATCCTTCGGAAAATACTTACGGCCGAATTCGGGGGCCACCACGATAAACTTTCCGGCCTTGGCGAACTCCACCCAGCTGTCGAGATAATCCTCGCCGTTGCGTTTGACACCGTGCATGACAAACTGCAGTGGACACTTGTTGTCGCAGCCGGTGGGCACAAACATCCACACCTTCACCGGACGCGCGACATCGCCTTTTTGGTCGATAAATTCGAACTGCGTTTTACCAGGGGGCAACGTAGTGGGTGCGGCCCATAGCGCAGATTGCAAGGAAGAAAGCAACAGCGTGAACAGGATTCGCCGCGGGTTCACGAAAAACTCAGCCCCATGGCGTCGCGTACATCCCGCATCGTTTCTTCGGCAACGTCGCGTGCCTTTTCACAACCGTCAGCAAGAATGTTCTTCGCCAATGTTGGATCTTCTTCAAACGGCGCGGCGCGTTCACGCATCGGTTTCAATTCCTTGACGATACCGTCAATGACCGGTTGTTTACATTCGAGGCAACCAATGCCGGCGCTCTTGCAGCCTTCCACCACCCACCTTCTGGTGGTCTCATCGGAATAAACCTGATGCAGGCTCCATACCGGGCATTTTTCGGGGTCGCCAGGATCGTTGCGGCGAATGCGCGCCGGATCGGTCGGCATTTTGCGGACTTTCTCGCTCACGGTTTTTTCGTCGTCGCGCATGTCGATGGTGTTGCCGTAGCTCTTGGACATTTTCTGCCCATCGAGTCCGATCAGCTTGGATGTGGTGGTCAGCAAAGCCTGCGGCTCTGGCAGGATCACTTTGCCACCGCCTTCGAGATAGCCAAACAAACGCTCGCGGTCCCCCATCGACAGGTTCTGCACGTCGCCCAGCAAGTCATGGGCTTCCTTGAGCGCTTCGTCGTCGCCATCCTGTTGGAAGCGTGTGCGTAAGGCGTTGTATAGCTTCGCCTTCTTCGAACCCAGTTTTTTGATCGCTGCTTCGGCTTTTTCCTCAAACCCTTTTTCGCGGCCGAACAGGTGGTTGAAACGTCGCGCCACCTCGCGAGTCAGTTCAACGTGCGAAACCTGATCCTCACCGACCGGCACGCGCGTCGCGCGATAGATAAGAATATCGGCGGCCTGCATCAGCGGGTAGCCGAGGAAACCATAGGTGGCGAGATCGTGACCGCGTTCACCCAGTTTCTGCATTTGATCTTTGTAAGTGGGCACGCGTTCAAGCCAAGACAGCGGCGTGAAAAACGACAGCAACAGCGACAACTCGGCATGTTGCGGCACCTTCGATTGCGCAAACAACGTAGCCTGCGCCGGGTCTATACCGGCAGCGATGTAGTCGATGATGAGCTCATACGTATACGCTTCGATGACTTCCGGCGTCTCGTAATGCGTCGTCAATGCGTGCCAATCCGCGACGAAGAAGTAGCACGGATATTCGTGCTGCAACTTTGCCCAGTTTTTTAGCGCGCCATGATAATGGCCCAGATGCAAACGGCCTGTAGGCCGCATACCGGATAGAACTCTGTCTGCAAACATAGATGGGTTTCAAACCCTCGATAAGCAAAATATTACGCAATCGTGGTGCAAGTGCTGCGCAAGATAAGGTGGATCAATCGATCAATGGATCAAACCAGGCGGCGCATTTTGGATCCAATGGCCGCACCTGATCAATCGGCTGCAAAGGTTCGCCGGGAGGCGAACCGTAGTCAATATGCGACTGCAGCGATCAAGACAGCCCTATTATAGCGTATATCGATTTCATGCTGAAATCGACCAAGGGCCACATGAATTTGCCCAGTACACCAGTAACTATGAGCGCAATCAGAATGAACATGCCATAGGGCTCGGTGCGAGAGAAGGCATAAGCCATCTTGTTTGGTAACAGCCCGGTCAAAATACGTCCGCCGTCCAGCGGCAACAACGGAAACAGGTTGAATACCATCAGCAAGGCGTTGACAAAAATGCCTGCCTCGGCGACTAATGCAAGGAAATAAACTGGCCCGGACGCGCCAACAGAAATCGCGATTTTTCCAATAATCGCCCACATCACCATCATGATGAGATTGGCAAACGGTCCGGCAGCAGCAACCCAGATCATGTCGCGTTTGGGGTTGCGCAGTGCGCCGAAGTTGACGGGCACCGGCTTAGCTGCGCCGAACACAAAAGGGCTGACCAGTAACGTGACAATTGGGACCAAAATCGTCCAGACAGGATCGATGTGCTTGATGGGGTTCAGTGTCATGCGGCCAAGCATGTAAGCCGTTGAATCACCAAAAAAGCGCGCTGCGTAGGCATGGGCGGCTTCATGCAAAGTGATGGCAAAAATCAACGGGATTGCATAGACCGTAATTTTTTGAATGATGGAAGCGTCCATTGATGTTCCCGAGTTTCTTGGTGAAGTCAAATTGTGAGGCGCGATGCATGCACTCGTCAGTGGGCGCCAGCGTCAAGGCCACTAATCGGCAAATCCCAAACAGGCGATGTCACCCTTGCCTCTACGTATCAATATGGGTTCCGGACCGGATAAATCAATTACTGTCGTAGGCTCGATGCCGCAGGCGCCACCGTCGAGAATTAAATCCACTTCGTGTTCAAGCCTGGCGCGAATGGCTTCAGCATCGTTCAAGGGGTTCTCGTCACCCGGCAACATCAACGTTGATGAGAGCAACGGTTCGTTCAACTCCGTGAGCAAGGCATGGGTGACCGGGTGTTCGGGCACCCGCACGCCAACAGTGGCGCGTTTGGGGTGCGCCAGCCGCCGCGGTAGCTCCCGTGTGGCGTCAAGAATAAAAGTATAGGTGCCGGGAGTGTGTGCTTTCAGCAATCGATACTGTGCGTTATTCACCTTGGCAAAAGTACCTATATCGGACAGATCGCGGCATACCAGCGTGAAGTGGTGCCGTTCATCAACCCCACGCACGCGGCGGATGCGCTCCATGGCGGCTTTATCGCCGATGTGGCAGCCCAGCGCGTAGCAGGAGTCAGTTGGATACGCAATCAGCCCCCCTTTTCGCACGATCTCGACTGCCCTTTTGATTAGGCGGATTTCCGGATGTGTGCGATGCAGCGTAAAGAACTGACTCATTGCAAAACCGACCAGACCGGCGTCAGGTCTGTCGGTAGCGGCGGTAGCGCGCCCGGCTGCCAACGGCTCTCATCAGGCCCATGAAAATCGGAGCCGCGGGACGCCATAAAGCCAAACTCCCGCGCATACGTTGCGTATTCAGCGTACTGATGCTTCTCATGGCTACCGGTGACCACTTCAATAGCCGCCCCTCCGGCATCTCTGAATTCAGTGAGCAATGCGCGCATTTCCTGCTTTGACAATTTGTATCTGCCAGGATGAGCCAGCACCGCTACACCGCCCGCACTCGTGATCCAGTGGATAGCATCGCGAAGGTTTGCCCACTGATGGGCCGTGAAGCCGGGCTTACCGGGAGTGAGATATTTACCAAAAACAGCACCTACATTCTTTGCCAATCCGCGTGCAACCATTGCGCGCGCAAAATGTGTACGACTGATCATGTCCTTGTTTTCAGCCAAGGCGAACGCTTCTTCGAAAATGCCGTTGATGCCCATCTTCGATAAACTGGCACCCATTTGCCGCGCGCGGTCCAGTCGACCGTGACGTATAGAGGCGATCCCTGCCATCAATGCAGAATTGTCCGGATCGATGCCAAGGCCCACCACATGAATCGTAATCGGGCTAATATCTACTGTCTCAGACGTCTGCGGTTGCCCGGGCCAGCTAACCGAAAGCTCGACGCCGCATATGAAGCGAATGTTCGCTTCCAAAGCGGCGGCGGCGGCTTCCGCCAGGCCGCCAGTGTTGTCGTGGTCTGTCAACGCTACCGCGTCGCAGCCGCTTTTTTTCGCAAGCTCCACCAGATCCTTCGGTCGCAACAGCCCGTCTGAGTAGGTGGAGTGGTTATGACAATCAAAATTCTGCACAAAAACATTCAAACTATTGTTGTAATCCGCAATCATAGCAGGCCCGATTCACCGCATTTCTCTGCCGCGCTGGCCACTGCAAGCGTCAGGCTTGACATGGAAAATTGATCTCAACGATGGAAATCAAACCGATCCGCCTAATGTTTAACGCCGGACTCGGCCAGTCCGAGGACAACGCTGTACCGGTTGAGGAGCAATTTCGTATGGCAGCAGACGCCCTGCAGGCGGCATCGAGCGAACTGTTGGCTGGAGCTGAGCGTGGCGCTGCGTCGAATACAAAAATGCCGCTAGCGGTGACAGGTGCTTTTCTGGCGCTGATGCGACAGCTGGATCGCGAATTTGGACCAGATAGCCAACTACCGATGGAAGACACCGCCGACGCAGTTGACGCGGCATTGCGCTCGCTGGCGGAATTGGAAAGCTGGCTGATTCGTCTTGACGTGCCGGAACATCTAGTCAATCTCCAGACGGTTGAAATAGGCGTTAGCTATTGGGCAATGCGTCACGCAGTGCCAATTACCGTGGTGGAACCAGTGGTTAACGCATTGGCCGCGAGGTCAAATTCGGCCACATCCAAACAGGAAATGGCAGCCGTCTTCGCCATGATGCAGGGCTTCATCCATCATATTTCGCCCGGACACGAGGCTGACCTGGAACGGTCGAATCCGCAGCGGCCATGGCGGCTTCTCAATCTCAATTTTGCCATCACCGCGATCAGGACCGGTGACCTCGAATTCATGCGCTTTGCCTTCGACAGACTCAATCAATATCTTCCCGACGAGCGCGCGGGTTTTTATTCAGAAGCGCACTCGGTGGCGTCGCAGCCGGGCTTCCCGGCCGATACCAGGCACCTGATCGAAAGCGAAATCGCCCGTTGGACGCGAGTCCACTAATCATGAGAAAATACCAAGTTATTGTTTTTGCGCCTGGATTTTTGCACAACCACTGCTCTGCTAGATGAAACTGCTTCTGGATTTCCTGCCGGTCATACTGTTCTTTGGCGCCTACAAGCTCGCCGATATTTATGTCGCCACGGGCGTGGCCATTGCCGCGACCATTTTGCAAATCGGCTGGACGCTTTGGCGGCGCGAGCGGGTCAAACCCATTCAGTGGATTGCCTTGGCGTTCATCCTGATTTTTGGTAGCGCGACCATCCTGTTGCATGACGAGTTTTACATCAAGATCAAGTGGACGCTGTTTTATGGGTTGATGGGCCTGACGATTCTGGGCGCCGTGGCACTACGCAAGAATCCTCTCAAGAGCGTGCTGGGCCAGGAAATTGAGCTCCCCGACCACGTTTGGAGGAAGTTGTCGATGGCCTGGGGGATTTTTTTTCTGGCGTTGGCGACGCTGAACCAGTACTTCGCGCTTACGCTGTCATTGGACGCGTGGGTCAAAGTGAAGGTATTCGGTGGGTCTGCGTTGAGTTTTTTGTTTGTGATTGGGCAAGCTTTCTGGATGGCGAAATATTTGCCGGACGAAGTTGCGCAAACACCTAAAGAGTCGTAGCGACCGAACCTACCAAAGCAGGATTTTTTCGATGCTATACGCGATCATCTGTGAGGAAATGCCCGGTGCGCTAGAACGCCGTTTGGCCAACCGTCCGGCGCACGTTGCGCGACTGACACAATTGCAGGCTGATGGACGACTGATTCTCGCTGGTCCGCACCCGCTGATCGATACTGACGATCCAGGGCCTGCTGGATTTTCAGGGTCGCTGATTGTCGCTGAGTTCGCCTCGCGCGAGGCTGCAATCGCGTGGGCTTCGGAAGACCCGTACTGTACCGCCGGCGTATTCGCATCGGTCAACGTAAAGCCGTTCAAGCGCGTGTTTTAGTCGCACGATATGAATACAATTCGCGATCAGATTGTCAGCCGGCTTCAGGCCCTGTCGCCGAGTCTCATCGAAGTCACTGATGACTCTGCTGCCCATGCCGGACATGCTGGAGCGAACGATCATGCAAATCGAACCGGTGCGACCGATGGCACGCATTTTGAATTGACCATCGTCTCGGACGCATTCGTCGGCAAATCGCTGGTTGCGCGCCATCGCATGATTTATGAATTGCTGGCCGAATTAATGCAAACGCACATTCATGCTCTGAAGATCGATGCGCGCATGCAATAGATGTAGTCAGGTTTACGTATTTTTGATTGTTTCACTTAATAGAGGAAGACTTATGCAATACAAACTCAAGACCATCGTTGTCGCCCTTTCCGTCGCCATCGCTGCGGCATCCGCCCCTGTCGCCTTCGCTCAGTCCAAAGCTGCAAAAGTCGACGGTCGCGTTAGCGTGAATGGCGTCATCATCCCGAATGCTTATTTTGACGCAATGAACCGCGAGCGCGAGCAGGCCGGCCAACCGGCATCCCCGGATTTTGCCAACGCGATGAAAGACGAACTTGTCAATCGCGAGGTGCTGTCGCAAGCCGCAAAGAAGAAAGGCATCGACAAGTCAGCCACAGTCGCGGCGCAAATGGACATGGCGCGTCAGGCTGTTCTGATCCGCGCGTTTTTTGAAGACTACGTCAAAGCCAATCCGATCAGCGACGAGCAGTTGAAGACCGACTATGACAAATACGTCGTACAACTGGGCGACAAGGAATTCAAAGTGCGTCACATCCTGGTCGATAAAGAAGACGAAGCGAAAGCGATCATCGCCTCCATCAAGCGTGGCGAAACGTTTGAAAAGCTTGCGAAAGAAAAATCCAAGGATACCGGCTCCAAAGATAACGGCGGTGATCTCGATTGGGCTCCAGCAGGTCGATATGTTCCCGAATTCGCAGCTGCCGTGAAGGTACAAGTCAAAGGCCAGTTGTCCGAAAATCCGGTCAAGTCACCATTCGGCTACCACGTGATCCGTGTCGATGACTCACGCGCAATGAAGGTGCCTACGTTTGACGAAGTAAAAGACAAATTTCGTCAGCAGGCGCAACAAGAACAAGTCGCGAAACTTGTGCAGGAATTGCGCGGTAAAGCCAAGATCGAAGAAAAATAGATTTTGAGATTGGCTGCAGAAGGACACCACAAACGCGGCGACTGAAATACGCTGTGGCAATATTCCAGCCACGGTACAAAAAGGGCAGCCTCGGCTGCCTTTTTTGTTTGTCGCTACGACATGTTGAAACCAATAGACAGCCAGCGACGAACCACTGATGCTAAACCAAACTTTGTAGCTTGCCTAGCATTGCGAAAGACGACGCGTTGCATTAACTTGTCCATATGAACATTCCTGTCCGAGTACAGTTCGCGAAAGCTGGCAACCTCTTCCGGCTTGAGGTTTGCGTCTCGCCGTTGTTGCCGCGCGAAGTGCCGCAGGTGGTGGAAGCGTTTACGGCCAACTGGTGCAAGCCCGAGGAAATCGAGCGTGGCAAGGTCAAGGAGGCAATCGCCATCACGCTCACCGCAGACCACGAAATTCGTGCCGGCGAAAAGCCTGCTGATATTGCACGCACGATAACTTACGCCATCTGGCAAAAACTGGACCGCTACGTGAAGGTAACCGTCGAAGCAACTTACCTTGGCGAAACGCCAGACGGCCATTTTGAGTATGGCGAGAGCGCTTACGCGAATGCTTTTGAAGCAAGGTTTGAAAACTAGGCCATCGACTAATTATTGAAACTCTATTATCGGTGGGCCTTCGCAGGCATTTTGGACCTAGAAGCCGCGCCAGACATAGACTTTTTTAGCCGAGCCACTTCCGTGCGTTGTAGAACATGCGCATCCACGGACTCTCATTCTTCCAGTCTCCAGGATGCCAGGAAAGATTCACGGCGAGGCTCACCCGCTCGGGATGCGGCATCATGATCGTGAAGCGGCCATCGGGAACGGTAAATGCCGTCATGCCCAGCGGCGAACCATTCGGGTTAGCGGGGAAGCGTTCTGTAGCTCTTCCGTGACTGTCTACAAACTCAGCCGCAGACAGCCAGCGAATGGCATCTTGTTGTGCCTGATCCCGAAAGACTGCCTGGCCTTCTCCATGCGCCGTCGCTACCGGAATGCGTGAACCCGCCATATCGGTAAACAAAATAGATGGCGACTGGCGAATTTCCAAAAGCACGGTGCGCGCCTCGTATTGCTCGCTCTTGTTGCGCTCAAAATGTGGCCAGTTTTCAGCGCCCGGAATGATCGCGTGCAGATTGGACATCATCTGGCAACCGTTGCACACGCCCAACGCGAACGAATCATCTCGACGAAAGAATTTTTCAAACTCGTTTCGTGCACGCTCATTAAAAAGTATTGATTTGGCCCAACCTTCTCCAGCGCCGAGAACGTCCCCGTACGAAAAACCGCCACAGGCGGCAAGTCCTTTGAAATCGTTTAGCGAAATTCGGCCAGCGATAATGTCGCTCATATGTACGTCGACCGCCGCGAATCCCGCCTTCGTAAAGGCGTGCGCCATTTCCAGCTGCCCATTCACGCCCTGCTCCCTGAGGATGGCGATTTTTGGTTTGGCGCCGGAGACGTTGAGCGAAGATGCAATGTTTTCAGCCGGATCAAAGGTGAGTTTTGCACTCATGCCTGGATCATCGTGATCCAGAATACGATCAAACTCCTCCTTGGCGGTCAGCGGATTGTCCCGAAGAGACTGGATCAGATAGCTCGTTTCACTCCAGGCGCGTTGCAGATCAACACGTTTTTCGACCAACAACGGTTTGGCTGTACGAACGACACGCAATTCGTCACTCGCATTAAGGTGTCCGATCACATGTGAGCAGGCACCCAAACCCGCTTCCCGCAACGTTTGCATCACCGCCGCGCGATCGCGCTTGCGAATCTGGATAACCGCACCCAGTTCTTCACTAAAAAGCGCCGCCAGCACGGTTTCATTCTCGGCCAACTTCATTGATGTCTCGGCCGCGTCGTAGCTGTCAACATCCGTTTCACGTTCGGCAAAGGTAAGCGCATCAAGATAGATGGTCACGCCCACATGCGAGGCGAACATCATTTCAACCAACGTTACAAACAGACCGCCATCAGAGCGGTCGTGGTAGGCGAGGATTTTTTCAGCACGCGCGAGACTGCGCAAGCCGGCAAAAAAACCGCTGAGTTTCTCGGCGTTGTTCAGGTCCGGCGCATCATCGCCCACTTGGGCGAATACCTGCGCGAGACAGGACGCCCCCAAACGATTGCGGCCTTCACCCATGTCGATCAACACCAACTCGGTGTCGCTTGTAGAAAACGCTCTGGATAACTCTGGCGTCAGTGTAGCGCTGGCATCCTTCACCCTAGCGAATGCCGAGATGACGAGGGACACTGGTGCAACGACTTGCTTCGTTTCAGCGCCTTCGGTCCATGTCGTTTTCATTGATAAGGAATCCTTGCCCACGGGTATCGAAATCCCTAGTTCAGGACAAAGCTCCATACCAACCGCTCTGACGGTTTCGAACAAACGCGCGTCTTCACCCGGGTAACCGGCCGCAGCCATCCAGTTTGCGGAAAGTTTGATATCGCTGATTGCATCGATGTCTGCGGCCGCGATATTGGTGATGGCTTCGCCAACAGCCATGCGTCCCGATGCAGGCGCGTCAATCAACGCAATTGGCGTTCGCTCTCCCATCGCCATCGCCTCGCCCTGCAAAGTGTTGAAACCCATCAACGTGACGGCGCAATCAGCGACGGGTACCTGCCATGGCCCCACAAACTGGTCGCGTGCAGTCAAGCCGCCGACCGAGCGATCGCCGATATTGATCAGGAAGGATTTGTCCGCGACCGTGGGCAGTCGCAACACGCGATAAGCAGCCTCTTTCAACTCGATGTTGCTGGTGTCGAATGCGAATTTTGCAGGGGCAACCGATATAACTTCACGATGCATGCGCGGTGGTTTGCCCAGCAGCACCTGCATATCCATATCTACAGCGTTATTGCCAAACAAGGGATCAGACACCACGAGTTGCTGGCTTTCCGTTGCTGCGCCGAGCACCGCACAGGGGCATCTTTCGCGCGCGCACATCTGCTGGAACTCGATTAGCGATTCCGGCGCGATCGCCATTACATAGCGCTCCTGGGATTCATTGCTCCAGATTTCGCGGGGCGACATGCCCGGCTCCTCGGAATGCACCGCCCGTAGATCGAAGTGCGCGCCTGCACCGCCGCCGTGGGCCAGCTCAGGTAATGCGTTTGAGAGTCCGCCGGCGCCGACATCATGAATGCTCAAGATCGGATTTGCCTTGCCTCGCGCCCAGCAGGCGTCGATGACCTCCTGACAACGCCGCTGCATCTCTGCGTTGGCGCGTTGTACTGAGTCAAAATCCAGTGCTTCGGAATTGGTGCCCGACGTCATCGATGAAGCCGCACCGCCACCCAAACCGATGCGCATTCCTGGCCCGCCGATCTGAATCAGCAATGTACCCGGCGGCAATGGCTTCTTATGTGTATGTGCGGCGGAAATATTGCCCAGTCCGCCGGCAATCATGATCGGCTTGTGATAACCCCAGACCACGCTGCCATGTGTTTGCTCGTAAGTGCGGAAATAGCCGGTAAGATTTACGCGGCCAAATTCGTTGTTGAATGCGGCCCCACCTAGCGGACCTTCGATCATAATTTGCAATGCGGAGGCGATACGCGATGGCTTGCCGTATTTGGCCTCCCAGGGTCGGCCGTGGCCAGCGATATTGAGGTTCGAAACGGAAAATCCGGTCAGGCCCGCTTTTGGCTTCGAGCCGATTCCGGTAGCACCCTCGTCACGAATTTCACCGCCGGAACCGGTGGCAGCACCCGGCCAGGGTGCAATCGCGGTCGGGTGATTGTGCGTTTCCACTTTCATCAGGATGTGGATTTCGTCGCCATGAAATTCAAACACGCCGTTTGCGTTCGGAAAGAATCGATCGATCTCGCCGCCCTGCATGACCGAAGAGTTGTCCGAATACGCCACAATCGTGCCGTTCGGGCTGAGTTTGTGCGTATTCCGGATCATGCCAAACAGCGTGTTGTCCTGCTCAACACCGTCAATGCTCCAAGACGCGTTAAAAATCTTGTGCCGGCAATGTTCGGAGTTGGCTTGCGCGAACATCATCAATTCGGCGTCCGTCGGATCGCGAGCGATTCGGCGAAAGTAATCGAATAGATAATCAATTTCATCGGGCGACAACGCGAGACCATTCTCTGTGTTTGCGCGCACCAGCGCTGCCTTGCCCTCTGCGATCACGGGAACCGTTGCGAAAGGCTGCGCTGCTTGCAGTGCAAACAATTGATCAGCGCTGTCAAGTCCGAACCGAACCGTTTCAGTCATGGGATCGTGAATGGCACGCGCGATCACTTCGCGGTCGCGATCCTCAAGCGGCTTGTCACAATGCACGGAAAAAACGATGCCGCGTTCGATACGCTTTACGGCGGTCAAGCCACAGTTTCGGGCGATATCCGTAGCTTTGGATGCCCAGGGAGAAATCGTACCGATACGCGGAACGACCAGGAAAATCTCGCCCTTGCCGACTTCTGCACGCGGACCGCCATAGGTCAGCAATTTCGCCAGCACCTCATGATCATGCTCGTCAAGTTCATGACTTGCCTGGACGAAATGGATATATGCACAATCAATGTCCCGAATATGCGGGGCAACGACTCTCAGTAATGAAAGCAGCTTCTCCATGCGAAAAGGCGAAAGCGCTTTGGCACCGCGCAACTTGAGGATTGGTTGCGGCGCAACAGACTCAACAGAAGGGGAATTCATGCGGAAAAAACGCTTGAAGCGGCAAAACCAGATTATACCGGACGCCTTGCTTTGACTCTTCTATTGCCGCGGCCGTTACTTCCATTTCAGGGCAACGCGAAGGCGGCGGAATTGGTCGGCGGCAATGCAGTCTGGCCAAATCGGGAGGATATGTGGCCACCATTTACGCCATCGCGGATCATCCGGTAGCGCATATCGGACTGCAGTAAACCAGGGAGAAACGAATGCGCCGCTCAGGACGGCTCCTTCCGCCTCCCGCACGCCGATCAGTCCAGCGATTGCGTAGCGTACCCGAATACCGAGTTTTGCAGACCGTGTATCCGGCGCGTATGCGTGAACAGACGAATCGAGATCGAACACGTAGAACGCACCGACAGAGTCACGACTTTTCAACAATATCAGCTTCAAATCCCAGGCAAAGGCCGCCAAAAACAACAGCGCCATCGAAATTCGCAACCATTGTGGAAGTGGCAGAAATGCCATTGCACCAATGGCCATCAGCACACCAATGCTGTTCAACGCGATGTTGATGCGCGATACGCGCAGCACGATCCAGCGCGTATCGGTTACCGTATTTGCTGACTCTTGAACTATCTGCATGCGAACCAAACTAGAATAGTTGTGATAAACAGGAATATTCTCACATGAGCGAGCGCTGGACCTCCGAACTCACCCGACAAGGGGCACAGTTTTCCGATGGACGCGTCACAGCGTTCACCTCTGCATCGAGCGCCGAATTTGCGGCGCTGGCGAATAGTGCCGTTATTTGTGACCTCTCCCATTTCGGGCTGATGGTTGCGGCAGGTGAAGATGCTGCCACGTTCCTGCATGGTCAGTTCTGCAACGAGGTAGTTGCACTGGCGGAGGGTGCCGCACAATGGAATGGCTGGTGTTCTCCCAAGGGGCGCCTCCTGGTTACGCCGTTAATGTGGCCAGGCAAACAAGGGCTTTATCTGTTGATGCCGCGGGCGTTGCAGGCGGCTATTCAGAAACGACTGCAGATGTTCGTGCTACGCGCCAAAGTGACATTGTCCGACGAAAGCGACAACTGGGTTCGCTTTGGTGTTGCCGGGCCAACGGCAGAAACACTGTTGCGCACTTCCGCTAGAGCCATACCTGGAAATGTTATGTCCACTGTGCACACTGACGTTGGTCGAGTAATCAAACTCTCGACAGACCGGTATGTCGTCATTGCCAACCCTGAAAATGCCATTGCGCTTTGGAATCAGCTCGCCGAACAAGCATTGCCTGTGGGTGCGGGGCTGTGGGACTGGCTTTCGATCCAGCAGGGTATTGTTAGCATCTTGCCCGGAACGCAGGATGCCTTTGTGCCACAGATGGCAAACTTCGAGCTGGTCGGCGGCGTTAGTTTCAAAAAGGGTTGCTATCCAGGTCAGGAAATTGTGGCCCGCACCCAGTATCGCGGCATTTTGAAACGCCGTATGGTTTTGGCACACTGCACCATCGCGGCGGCCCCCGGCGACAAGCTCTACAGTGAGGCCTTCGGTGATCAGGCCGCAGCCGAAGTCGCGAATGTCGCAGCTGCACCGAATGGTGGGTTCGACATGCTGGTTGTCGCGCAGATCGACGCCATTGCTCAAAACAACCTTAGATATGCTGCGCCTGACGGCCCGGCAGTGACGCTCAAGCGCTTGCCGTATGCGCTGCCAACGACTGCGTAACGGGCTGGCGTTAGATGTGCTTGCGCATTTCCTGATGCGGAATGCCTGCCTCAAAAAATTCACTGCCGTGGGATAGAAACCCGCGCTTGAAGTAAAACGGGGAAGCATGGGTCTGAGAGTGCAGCTCCACTTCACCGAAGCCGCGGACTTTGGCTGCCTTGCAGAGAATGTCGAGAATCTTGCTGCCGACACCCGCACTACGCCACGATTTCATTACCACCATACGGCCGATGCGCGGCACAGGATTGTTGAGTATCAATCTGCCGGTACCGATGACATTGCCACCCTCGTCAAGCGCGGCAACATGAACGCCGTCCGGGTCTAAAGTATCCATCACGATTTCTGCCGGCACCTGTTGCTCTTCAACAAAGACATCCGTGCGAATCTTGGTCAATGCGTCATGTCGCTCGGTCCATTCGACGATTTGAACGGTGTACGGTTGCGGTGGTGTCATGGTTATGTCTGCCGGTATTTCAAATTGATCGAGGCGCATCATAACCGTGTTTTGCAGTCAGTAAATTTGGGCGCGCTATGTCCTACAGAAATTTTCGGGCGAATGAGGTGTGTCGTTACAGGCTGGCGCACAGAGGCGCGCTTAGCGCCTGATAAATCTCACCGGTACGCAAATTCTGCACGAACGTCACCAGCGACAAGTCCCCACGTTTCCAGTCTTGCGCAAGCGTGATCGGCCGCTTGACGAGCAGCTTTCCTTCGGCGCGACCGCTAGCATCTCCGCCCAATGGCCCGTACATGGCGCGGACGACATGGTCGTGTTTCAAGGTGACGCCGCGATTTTCACCGGCCGTCACACGATTGGAAAGACTATTTTCCGTAATGCCTATGAACACGGCCGCATCGGCACGGTCAGCAAGCTGCGGCAATGTGGCAGTCAGCGCGATGTCCAAGCCAACTGCAGCCGTCGTAAATTCAAGGGCCAGATTAGCGCGGGGCGTGCGCGCAGCGATGGTCTGCAAACTTGAACTAAAACGCGACTGATCACTCCAGATGCGTTGGTCCTGGCCATTGACCATGACTTGCGGTGTATACGAAGTGCGTCCACCTTGCCGCCGCACTGATTCGCGCTGCCGCTCCCCGTACGCGGCGCTGGCGAAGCGATCTTTCCAGCCGATGTAATCCCAATAGTCGACGTGAAACGCCAACGGCACCACGCCGTCTTTCTTGAAGTTTAGGCTCGAAAACCACTTGTCAGCAGGAGGGCAACTGTCGCAGCCCTCGGATGTGTACAGCTCGGCGACGCTGACCGTGGCGGGCCCACTGCTTATGCGCTGCGGGCCGTTGCAGCCAGCCGCCGAGACATCGCCCGCTATCAAATACATCGCACTGATGAGTGTTGTTGCTATCGTTTTTTGCATACCGCTCTCCGCTATAGACCAGTCTTGGAAACTTGGTCGGTAAACAGACGTACGGCTTACATCGTCTCGCGGATGACGACCGCCGAGTTGCCGACTCCGGCGTAGCGGCTACTTCTCCGCATCGTAGCGTGCGACACCGTCGAGAATGGCCTTTTTGGCCTCTTCAGCACCGACCCAGCCCTGCACCTGCACCCACTTACCGGGTTCGAGATCTTTGTAATGCTCAAAAAAATGCGTGATCTGTGTTTGCGTGAGCTCAGGCAAATCGCGCGAGGACTGCACATTGCGATAAATCGGCGTGAGCTTGTCGATCGGCACCGCCAGCAATTTCTCGTCAGCACCGGCCTCGTCGATCATTTTCAACATCCCGACCGGACGGCAACGCACCACTACGCCAGGAATCAAGGGGAAAGGCGTCACCACCAGTACATCGACCGGATCGCCATCACCCGACAGCGTGCGCGGAATATAGCCGTAGTTGCACGGGTAGTGCATGGACGTGGACATGAAACGGTCGATGAACAATGCTCCCGTGGCCTTGTCCAATTCGTATTTGATGGGATCGCCGTTCATCGGAATTTCGATCACGACGTTTACATCATTTGGTACGTCACGGCCTGCGTCAACTCGATCAAGATTCATGGGGGCTTCTCAACAGTGAAAAAATGGATTAGCCTCTGGGTGGGGCCACTGCCCCGACGTACCAGAAACTGTTCACATGCATTATCGCCGGTCACCCCTCATTCCGCCAAGCGGAGAAAGGATTAGCACTGTGCAGCATCGGAGCAAGACAGGTCCACACGGCAAGGCAGGTGGAAAAACGGTCAAGTTGCATCTGACGCCAACGCCGATAGACAAAGCCGCCAAGGAGGCATTGGAGCCAGCGTTCTCGCTGTTTTCAGCCGAAGCGAAACGTTATCCGCTGATTCTCACTCTTGACCAGAACGGCATCCCCCATCGCTGGGTAACCTGGCAACACGCTGTCTGGTACTACGCCAAGGAACGAGTAGCCTGGGAAACCGGTTCGGAGGCATTCACGGTGAACGGCGGCAAGAGCCGCGACACGGGCGAAGTCTCTACCGTCAGCGCCGCATCGATCATCGCCATTCGCGGCAAAGCGATGGCCATGAAAAGTTTCAATCAAGTCCCGCCGCTGAATAATCGTGAACTGTTCCACCGTGATCGCCACGTCTGCGGCTATTGCGGCGGCATTTTCTCGCACTCTAAATTAACCCGCGACCATATCATTCCGTATTCGCGCCGCGGTATCGATACCTGGATGAATGTCGTTTCTGCGTGCCGCTCCTGCAACGAGCGTAAAGGCAGCCGTCTTCCCGAAGAGGCGCATATGGAACTGGTGTACGCGCCATATGTGCCGAACCGCGCCGAGTTTCTGATTCTGGCCAATCGCCGCATCCTCGCCGATCAGATGGAGTTCCTGAAACAGCATGTGAGTGCGCAAAGCCGCGTGCATTTGAGCTGAGTGGTTTGATAAGCAGAGAGCGCAAAGTTGGGCTCCCGTTTCTCCTCATCGCTTTTGGGGTGTTGGTGTTCGCCTTCTTTGGATTTGCAGTATGGGATGTATTCCAGCATGGGCGAGCTACTGCGATAGCTTTCGGTCGATTCGCAACGCTGCTCAGTTGGTGCTTGCTACTAATCGTTGTTTTGATCCCGGAGATTTGGCTATCGCCGCTGCTGCGTTGGATCGAACTGAAAGCACCTCATTGGATGTATCGAGCTATTGTTTGGTTCTTGGTCGCAATTGGATTGGCAGGCGTAGCAATGGTCGTGAATACTTTATTCGTTGTACTGATGGAGCGAATCACATAAACACTATATGTGACGGGCATCTCAGGCACAAAAAGTCATGAAATCCTCACCCATGCTAAACCTTCAGTGCGTTACGCGTCACGCCGTTCCAGCAACATCGCATCCCCGTAACTGAAAAACCGGTACCGCTCGGCGACCGCGTGTGCGTACGCACGCTGAATATTTTCCGTTCCCGCAAACGCTGACACCAGCATCATCAATGTCGACTTCGGCAGGTGGAAGTTGGTAATGAGCCGGTCAACGGTACGAAACGCGTATCCCGGCGTAATCATGATGCGTGTCTCCGCCGTTTCCGCCTGCAAACTGCCGTTGCGGGACGCGGCCTCCAGCGTGCGCATACTGGTGGTACCGACTGCAATTACCCGCCCACCAGCCGACTTAGCGCTGGCAATGGCTGAGACAGTTTCCAGTGGCACGTCGTACCATTCACTGTGCATGACGTGCTTGGAAATATCATTGTCCCGCACCGGTTGAAACGTACCTGCACCGACGTGCAAGGTCACATAGCCGAGGGCTACACCCTTCGCGCGCAAGGCCGCCAGCATGGCCTCATCGAAATGTAGTCCGGCGGTGGGCGCGGCGACAGAGCCAACATGCTTCGCGTAGACCGTCTGGTAGCGCTGCTCGTCTTCCTGATCCGCCAGATGGGTGATGTACGGCGGCAGCGGCACTTCGCCGTAGCGTTCCAGGATTTCGTGCACCGTGAAGTCACCCTCGAATTGCAACTGGAACAAGTCATCCACTCGCACCACCATCGTTGCGACGATGCCATCTGCAAACATGAGACGGCTACCGGGTTTCGGCGATTTCGACGCACGCACATGCGCCAGCGCGTGCCGCCCATCCGCGAGTACGCGCTCAACCAAGACCTCCGCACTTCCGCCGGTTTCCTTGCGCCCATGCAACCGCGCCTTGATGACCTTGGTGTCGTTGAAGACAAGAATGTCATTGGGTGCAATAAACGCCGCTAGATCGGCGAATTGCCGATCCGTGATCACGCCGCTGTTGCCGTCAACGTGCAGCAGACGGCTGCCGGCGCGCGTTGCGGCCGGGTGCTGTGCGATCAGTTCGTCAGGCAGGTGGTAGTCGAAATCGGTGAGGTTCATTTTCCACTTCAGGTTGGCGCGCAGATTACGCTATAATTCTGCTCCTACCAAATCGTTGAAATTAACGGTCCAGATTATTGCCGGGATGGCGGAACTGGTAGACGCACCAGACTCAAAATCTGGCGCCTGCAAGGGCGTGCCGGTTCGATTCCGGCTCTCGGTACCAAATTGAAAAGGCCCACCTCGGTGGGCCTTTTCAATTTGGTGCTGGGGGTTTGGATGAGAATCGGCACTCCGGTTCGACTAAGTGATGTCCGGGGGACATCGCTTGGACGTTTGCAGCCAAAGCTGCAAACGGTGCTGAGCCGCATGCGGCGAAGCATGTCTGAATCGCCTCCATCGAGGCAGACACATTCCGGCTGCCCAAGGCGCACCCCAAACTCCAGCAGGGGCGAGCTTCTCAGGCACAAAATGCCTGAAACACCGCGCCAGTCCTTGTGTTCGTCATTTTCCGAGGTCCCGACACATCCGTGAACCTTCCCGGTTACGATATCGCATGCACGCAATCAACCACGCTCTCGAAGCCGAGTACAACAACCGCGCTCTTGTGCCCGAACACCCCGCCATCTTCGAACGCTGGCGGAGCGATTCGGCAGCTTTTCGCGCGAGCGTATCTTGCACACTCGATCTCGCCTACGGAACCGAGGCGCGTCACCGACTTGATATTTTCCACGCGCCCAACCCACGCGGCACGGTGGTATTCATCCACGGCGGCTACTGGCGCTCTCTCGACAAATCCGATTTTTCCTTTGTTGCTGCACCATTCCTCGCAACCGGACTAAGTGTTGCCGCAATCAACTATCGCCTCTGCCCAACGGTGCATTTGAGCGAAGTCATCGAGGATTGCCGCGACGCGCTCGCATGGCTGCTCAAAAACGGCAGCGATCACCAACTGCCGATGGAGCGCATCGCGCTGACCGGACATTCTGCCGGTGGACACTTGGTGTCCATGCTTTACGCCACTGATTGGCGGCAACGAAATTGCGATGCCAGCGGGATAATTGGCGGCATGGCGCTGAGCGGTGTTTACGATCTTGAGCCACTGATACATTGCTCCATGAACATCGAACTGCGGTTGAACCAGCACCTCGCCCGCGCGGCCTCGCCGATCAAACTTGAATCCTTGCTAAAGGTGCCGCTGCATCTCGCCGTGGGTGCGCTGGAGAGCCGCGCCTTTCGTAACCAGTCGCGGCAGCTGTCCGCTGCGTGGCCGCAAATATGCGAAACGCCTCAGGAAGTTGAGGACGCAAATCACTTCACTGTCGTCGATTCCTTTGTTCAGCCGGGGCACCCTACGCTCGAATGCGTTTTGCGAATGTTCGACTATTGAACCGGCACGAAGAGGTCATCGGCTGATACCCCTCACTTGCAGTGCGCGCATTCCGCTACATCGGAATGCCGTTTGGTGGGCGCAGAGCATGCTCCGCGAATTCCCCACAAAACCCCCAGCCCTCTGCTTCGCTTCAAGTGTTCCCTTGTCCCAAGGGAGAGGGAGAGAAATTTGGAACGATGAATAAAGCGAACATCGTTCCAAATCAATAGGAGATTCCATTCGCGCACTGGAATTGCATCTGGCGCTGCCAAGATAGACGTTCGCCGCTTTTCGCTCGGGCTGCTTGTATTCGATGACCTATAATTCAGCGCATCATTTCGCAAAGCCAATCAGGGAACAACGTGTCAACAACCGATCTCTCAAAACTCACGATTTCGCGTGACCAGAAAGCATTTTCCGGCAAGAAGAGCGGTCGCAAAAAATGGTGGATCATCGGCGCGATCGTGGTTGTCCTAATCGGCACTTTCATTGCACTTCGCGGCGGCGGTCCACAGCAGGTCGAAGCAGGCATCGTTGCCAGCGCCTATCCCTCACAGGCGATCACGGCACTCAACGCCACGGGGCGTGTTTCGGCACGCACCAAGGCGGCGGTGTCGACCAAGGCGACGGGACGCCTTGAATATCTGGGCGTACAGGAAGGCTCCGTGGTCAAGGCTGGCGAGATCCTCGCCCGGATTGAAAATCGCGATGTCACCGCAAGCCAGGATCAGGCGCAGGCGAGTCTGCGTGCAGCCAAGGCAAATCTCGAACAGGGGCTGGCCGAGTTGCGCGATGCTGAGGCTAATCTGAAACGCTCTGAAGATCTGGTCAAGAAAAATTTCATTTCCTCCGCCTCCTTCGACGCCGCCCTCGCTCGCTTCGACAAGGCCAAGGCCTCGGTCGCCTCGTTTAATGGCGCCATCGGTGTCGCCGAAGCGAATGTCCGCGCCGCACAAGTGACGGTTGAGCAGACATTGATCCGCGCGCCATTCGACGGCGTGGTGTTGACCAAGAATGCCAACGTTGGCGACATCATCACGCCGTTCTCTTCAGCGGCGGACTCCAAAGGTGCGGTCGTGAACATGGCTGATATGTCCACGCTGGAAGTTGAAGCCGATGTTTCCGAGGTTTCGCTGGGCAAGGTCATGGTCGGGCAGCCGGTTGAAATTCAGCTCGATGCCTTTCCGGATCTGCGTTTGCTCGGCAAGTTGAGCCGTATCGTGCCGACGGTGGATCGCTCCAAGGCGACGGTGTTGGTCAAGATCGAATTCGTCGAGAAGGATAGGCGCGTATTGCCCGACATGAGCGCGAAGGTCTCATTCCTGCAGCGCGAACTGAAGCCGGAAGAAAGAAAGCCCGTCACCGCCGTGCAGCAGTCAGCGATTGCCAAGCGCGACGGGAAGGACGTGTTGTTTATCATCAATGACAAGAATATCGTCAAGCAAACGGAAATCAATGTCGCCAGCAAAGTCGGTGATCTGGTGCAGGTATCGGCCGTGAAACCCGGTGACAAAGTGGTGTTGAATCCTTCCGAAAAATTAAAAGATGGCGGCATTGTCGCCGTTCAGAAAAAATAAGTAGCCTCGCGCCATGTCGCAAACTCTCGTTGAAATCAAACATCTCGTCAAAGGCTATACGCGCGGCGAGCAACTCGTCCCGGTACTGCATGACATCACGCTCGACATCGCCCGCGGCGACTTTGTCTCACTCATGGGGCCCTCGGGATCGGGCAAATCGACGCTTCTCAATTTGATTGCCGGCATCGACAAACCGGACTCCGGCATTTTGAGAATAGATGGGCAGGACATCACCGAACTATCGGAAAGCGATCTTGCCGACTGGCGCGCCGCGAACATTGGATTCATTTTCCAGTTTTATAACCTCATGCCGGTATTGACCGCGTTCGAGAATGTCGAGCTACCGCTGCAACTGACCAACCTTTCAAAATCGGAGCGCCGCCAACGCGTGACAATGACACTGGCGCTGGTGGGCCTTGCCGATCGCATGGAGCACTATCCCAATGAGCTCTCCGGTGGCCAGCAGCAGCGTGTCGCGATTGCGCGCGCCATCGTCACCGACCCGACCATTCTGGTCTGCGACGAGCCGACTGGTGACCTCGACAAACAATCGGCAAGCGACGTGCTGGGCATGCTCAAACGCCTGAATGAAGAAATGGGCAAGACCATCATCATGGTGACCCACGATGCACATGCCGCTGAGGCCGCCAAGCGTATCGTTCACCTTGAAAAAGGCGAGCTTCTCGGTGAGCCGGTGGCCAGCTGATTTCATTTCAAAACTGTTAACGCATTAATATTTGCCATGAATTTTTATCAACTTCGATGCTGAGTAACGCGACGATCACGATTTGCTCCTTCCCCTGGCCACGGGGGAAGGAGAAAACCAGTGAAGATGCCAAAATATCAACGCAATTAAATAGATAAATGGAATGTAGTGTTTTACTTCAAGCTTATCTTTAAGAATGTGTTCCGCGCCAAGCTGCGCTCCAGCTTGACGATCACCGGCCTCGTCATCGCCATCGTCGCGTTTGGACTTTTGCAAACCGTGGTGGATGCCTGGTTTGCGGGTTCGAACGCGTCTTCTGCATCGCGTCTGGTGACACGCAATTCGATTTCGCTGGTATTCCCGATGCCGATCTACTATCGCGAACGCATGCGAGCGGTGAACGGCGTCAAAGCGGTCACGCTGCTCAACTGGTTCGGCGGCATTTACAAAGAGCCGCGCAATTTCTTTCCGCAGTTTGCCGTTGACCATGAAAATTTCTTCGATCTCTATCCGGAATTCATCATGCCGGCCGACCAGCTCAGTGCCTTCAAGCGCGACCGTCAGGGCGCGGCTGTCGGACGGAAACTGGCCGACGAATTCGGCTGGAAGATCGGCGACACGATCCCGATTCGCGGCACCATTTTTTCCGGCACCTGGACGTTCACCCTGCGAGCGATCTTCGATGCCAAGGATGACACCACCGTCACCCGGCAAATGTATTTCCATTGGGACTATGTCAACGAGTGGCTGAAACAGAAATATCCGCGCCGCATGGAGCAGATCGGCACCTTCGTCATTGAAGTGGACGATCCTTCGCGTACGGCGGACATCTCCAAAGCAATCGATGCCCAATTCAAGAATTCGCTTGCCGAAACGCTCACCGAGACTGAAAAATCTTTTCAGCTCGGATTCATCGCGCAAATGGAACAGATCATCCTGACCATACGCATTGTTTCGTTTGTGGTGATCTTCATCATCATGGCGGTGGTCGCCAACACCATGGCCATGACCGCGCGCGAACGTCTGACTGAATACGCGACGCTGAAGGCGCTAGGATTTGGGCCGGGCTTTGTTGCTGCGCTGATTTTTGGCGAAGCAATTATGCTTTCGTTGATTGGCGGCGGCTTGGGAGTTTTGCTGACCTTTCCGCTGGCCAAAGGCGTTGGCATCATCGCCGCTGCCGTGTTTGCGGTATTCAAGGTGTCGCAAGCCACTGTGCTCATGCAACTCGCATGTGCCTTGGCAGTCGGCGTCATTGCTGCGCTGGTGCCAAGCTGGCGCAGTGCGCGAATCAAGATTGTCGACGGCCTCAGGCACGTGGGATGAGCCTCAGCAAATTGTGACCGTGTCCACACCATGAAAATCCCATTCAATTACATTTTTCGCAATCTGTGGACGCGAAAGCTGACCACACTCCTCACCGCTGGCGGCATGGCCCTGGTTGCGTTCGTATTCGCTGCCGTGCTGATGTTGGATGCTGGTCTGAACCGCACCATGGTCGGCACCGGCAGCATCGACAATGTGATATTCATTCGCAAGGGCGCGGAGACCGAAATCCAGAGCGGGGTGACGCGCGATCAGGCGGCACTGGTCGAGAGCCAGCCGCAGGTCGCGCGCGGTGCCGATGGCAATGCGATGGCATCGAAGGAATCGCTAGTGCTCATTTCATTGACCAAGACGGGTCAGGACAAGGGCTCCAACATCGTCACGCGCGGCGTCTCGCCGATGGCACAGGTGCTCAGACCGCAGGTGAAAATTGTCAAGGGCAGGATGTTCAAACCCGGCTCCTCCGAGATCGTGGTCGGCAAAAATATTCACGAAGAATTCGATGGTGTGGCGATCGGCCAGAAGCTGCGTTTTGCGCAACGCGAGTGGCTCGTCGTCGGCACGTTCGACGCGGGCAAGAGCGCGTTCGACTCCGAAGTCTGGGGCGATGTAGAACAACTGATGCAAGCTTTCAGGCGCGTGAACTACTCTTCGGTCATCGTCAAAATAACCAGCGTTGACGCCTTCGACTCTCTTGTCAAAGCCGTGGAGGACGATATCCGCATTGCTCTCGAAGGCAAGCGCGAACGGCTTTTTTATGAAGACCAGTCGCGTGCCCTGTCCACCTTTATTTCTTTCCTGGGCATATTTCTTTCGGTCATCTTTTCGGTAGGCGCGATGATCGGCGCTGCAATCACTATGTATTCCTCGGTCGCGATGCGTACCGGCGAAATCGGCACCTTGCGTGCGCTAGGGTTCAGGCAGCCGTCGATACTCGTGGCATTCCTGATCGAATCGTTGTTGTTGGGTTTGGTGGGCGGCATCGCTGGCTTGGCATGCGCGGCGTTTCTACAATCGATTACCATTTCAACGATGAATTTCCAGTCGTTTTCGCAACTCGCATTCAGCTTCTTGCTGACTTTCAAGATCGTTGTGCAGACCTTGATTTTTTCACTGGTGATGGGCTTTGTCGGGGGCTTTTTGCCTGCCGTCAAAGCTGCACGTATGAAGATCGTTGATTCTTTACGAGCCGCTTGATTTCACGACTTCAATGTTATCGATGAGCCGCGTGGTACCCAGCCGGGCGGCTGCCAACACGACCAGTGCGCGATCATCGACTGAGGGCAACATGAGATCTTCCTGCCGCCGGATCGCCACGTAATCCGGCTGCCAACTACGCAGCCTTAGCGTGTTCTGCGCATTCGCTTCGAGTACAGCGAAATCTTGACTACCCGCGCACAGCGCCGCCGCGATAGTTCGCAACACGGCACTGAGCTGCGGCGCCTCGGCACGCTCGGCTGCGCTGAGATACCCATTACGTGATGAGAGTGCCAGTCCGTCTGCGGCCCGTACCGTTTCGGCAAGCACGAACTCGATGGGCAGATTCAATTGCCGCACCATGTTGTCGAGCACGCGGCATTGCTGATAGTCCTTTTTGCCGAACACTGCAATCTGCGGTTGCACCATGTTGAATAGTTTGAGAACGACAGTGGCCACGCCGCGATAGTGCCCGGGCCGCACCGCACCTTCGAGTATGTGTTGAATTTCTGGCGGTTCCACCAGGTAGGCTTGTTGCTCCGGATACACCTCAGCCTCGTCAGGCGCGAAGACAACATCGACACCGACGGCGCGACACTTCTCGCAATCCTCCACCAATGTCCTTGGATAACGGCCGAAATCTTCCTGCGGGCCGAACTGCAGGCGATTGACGAAAATGGAAACGACGATGCACCCTTTGCTGCCCACCCGCGCCCGCGCCACTCGCATCAAGTCAATGTGGCCGGCGTGCAGGCTTCCCATCGTCGGTACCAGCACGGCGTTTGTTTCAGTCCGCAGACGTGCCCGCAGCGCTGCGGTCGTGGAAACGATATCCATTGTGGCTGGTTAGGCTGCGTTGACGTATTCGCGCTTGCCGCGCTGGTTTTCGACACGCTTGATTAGCATATCCATGTGTTCACGGTTGTCCGCGAAATTGAATGGGTCGCTGTTGACGATCAGCAATGGCGAATCCTGGTAGTCGTAAAAATGCCGGGTGTAAGACTCGGATAATCGCAACAGATAATCTTCACTGATGCCCTTTTCCATCGGTCTTGCACGGCGCTGGATTCGCGTCATCAATTGACCAACCGACGCCTGCAAATAGATCACCAGATCTGGTGTCGGCGCTTGCGGCTTGAGGTGATTGTAGAGCTGCGAATAGAGATTGAATTCGTTGTCATCCAGCGTGAGTTTGGCAAACAACGCATCCTTTGCCAGCATGTAATCGGCAATCGTTTTATTGTCGAACAGGTCTGGCTGACGAACTGAGGCGAGTTGATTGATGCGCTGAAACAGAAAAAACATTTGCGTCGAAAGCGCATGGCGTTTCATATCGCGATAGAACAAAGGCAGGAACGGATTGGCACCGGGATCTTCTAGCAGCAGATCAGCCCGGTAGTGTTCAGCCAGCAGTCGAGCCAACGTTGATTTGCCACAGCCGATAGGCCCTTCGACGACGATATAGCGATACTTCATTGTGCTATCTCGGTCGGTGCGGTCAAATGAAAAACACCAGTATTGGCGAGCCTCTCCAGACATTTAGGCCTGGAAAGGCCCGTCGAATGGCGATCTAGCCTCGCCAATATGACCTGCAGTGTTGTCAAGTTTGTTCTTCGCATTTCAGGCGACTCACGTCGGCAACATCCATTGACGCCAGGAATTCTTTTGCCAAACCCTTTCCCGGAATGGCGACCTGTGGCGCAATCTCAACCAAGGGCTGCAACACAAACGCACGCTCGTGCATGCGCGGGTGCGGGACGGTGAGGCCGCGCTCACTTATCTGCGAATTGTCGAACAATAGGATATCCAAATCTAGTGTTCGCGGGCCATTCCTCACTTCGCTTGCGCTATTTCTGAGACGGCCATGTTGCGCTTCGATCACGTGCAGCCGCATCAGCAAGTCGTGAGACGACAGCGTGGTTACGATCTGTGCAACAGCATTCACAAAATGCGGCTGATCCTTGATCCCCACCGGTGCTGTTTCATACAGAGATGAGACTTTCGACAATGCGGTTTCCGGTAACTCGTCGATATCACGCAGGGCGCGCTGTACATGCAACAGCGGGTTGTCGATGTTGCTGCCGAGCGCGATGAATACTGTCGACCGTGGCGCCGACAAGTTGGCATCCGAGATGGTCATGCAGCCGTTTCTGCAGGAAGTGCCGGTGACGGTTGGGACAAATCCAGCGATCCCTGATCATCGCCCACGACGGTTTTTTTCTTGCTGCGACGGCGCTTCTTGGCCTTTGGCTCGTTGTCCGGCAGCAACATGCCTTCTCTTGTCGGCTCATCTGCAAATTGGAAGCGTTCCCACCAAGCGGCGATTTCCGTATCTGCGTCGCCCGCCTCCGCGCGCAAAGCATAAAAATCGTAGCTGGCACGAAAGCGCGGGTGCGTCAGTGTACGAAAGGCCTGACGCTGTGAGCGATGCGGGAAACGCGGCTGTGCGGCCCACAATTCCTTGATCAGCGGATCCAGTCGCCGCGGCACGGCGAGGGTCTTGCGTTGCTGATCGAGAACATCATCCATCGCTTCATGCATCGCTTGCAACGGTCGCACACCCTTCGCTTCCAGCGCACGCCAACGTTGCACCATCGGCCACCAGAAAAGAGCCGCAAACAGAAATGGCGGTGACACGCCTTTGTCGAGCGCGATGCGTTCGTCGGTGCGCTGCAGGGCGAGCGTGACGAACGCCTTGGCGCCGGGGTCGGCGAACAGCGAATCCAGCACCGGCAGGATGCCCAGGTGCAATCCCAGAGACCGCAGTTTCTCGATACCGTTGAGCGCGTGTCCGGAGAACAGCATTTTCTGCATCTCATCGAATAGTCTTGCGGTCGGCACGTTGTCGAGCAATGGGGCCAGCTCTGCAATCGGCGCCTCCGTCGGCGCATCTATCGTGAAGCCCAGTTTCGCTGCCAGCCTGGCGGCGCGCAACATGCGCACCGGGTCCTCGCGATAGCGCGCGGTCGGGTCGCCGATCATCACGACACGTTTCTGTTTGATGTCCGCAAAGCCGTTCACGCAATCCCAGACTTCTTCACGCTCCGGATCGTAAAACAGCGCATTCATGGTGAAGTCGCGGCGGATTGCGTCTTCCTGCTGATTGCCGTAAACGTTGTCGCGAAGCAGCCGGCCATGCTCATCGGATCGGCCATCTTGCTCATCTGCGTCGGCAGCAGGATGGTTTGCCCGAAATGTGGAGACTTCCACTGTCTCATCACGAAACATGACGTGCACGAGTTTGAATCGACGGCCAATGATGCGCGCACGGCGAAACACGGCACGAACCTGTTCGGGCGTCGCGTCAGTGGCGACGTCGTAGTCCTTGGGGTGGCGCCCCAGCAGCAAATCGCGAACCGCGCCGCCAACCACAAAGCCTTTGTACCCTGCGCGGTGCAGTCCTTCGCAGACGCTAATCGCAGCATTGGAAAGTTCATCACGCTGAATGCCATGTTCATCGCGCGCATAAACGCGCTCCTTGGGCGCAGTCTGCTTTGGCTTTTTCCTGGTCCCGAATACTTTTTCAATGAATTTCTTGATCACGCGTCGTCTTTATCTTGTTGAAACAATCGGCCAGCCGTTCTTCTCGGCGTGTGAGCGAAGACTGTCATCGGGATTAACGGCGACCGGATCGCTAACAGCTTCCATGAGGGCGAGGTCATTGTGTGAGTCGCTATAGAAATAGCTGCGCTCAAAGTCCCCAATCGCTCTATCCATTGTCGCCAGCCATTCATGTACCCGCCTGACCTTACCATCCCGGAAGGAGGGTTCGCCAATCGGGAGTCCAGTATAGCGGCCATCGACAAGTTCAACGTTGCAGGCAATCAGATGCGCCACGCCAAAGCGCTGCGCGATTGGCGCCGTGATAAAAGCATTGGTGGCAGTGACAATGGCACACAGATCATTGGTGTGATTAGCCAGCATGGCCAACGCTTTGGCACCGATCATGGGCTCAATTTTCTTCGTCATATAGCGCTGATGCAACGGCGCCAACTCGGTCGTCGACTTGCCCGCAATTGAGGCGAGCGTGAATGCCAGGTATTCGCGGATATCGAGCGTTCCGGCTTTATATTGGCCCCAGTAATAATCATTCCTGCGCGCATATTCGGCACCATTGACCAAGCCTTCTTCGACTAGAAACTGGCCCCACGCGTGATCGCTATCGCCCGTGAGCAGTGTGTAATCGAGATCGAACAGGGCCAGTTTCATACCAGACTTGGTTGCGCCATTTCGCGCAACAGCGGCAAGGTGATCTCTCGCCCGGTTTCGAGGGAGTATTGGTCAAGTGCATCAAGAAATCGCATGAGCGACGCCAAGTCACGCCGGGAATGGCGCAACAGGTAAGTGATCACATCGTCACGTAAGGCAAACCCGCGACTGTGCGCATGTGCCTTTAGCGCGGTAGATTTTTCAGCATCGGAAAGCGGGAACAGCTGGAAGGCCAGACCCTGACCAAGACGCGAAGCAAGATCGCGCCGGACGCTCAAGTCACGTGGCGCTGCATTGCCAGTGACAAGCAGAAAATGGTCCGCGGGATTGGCGATGATCAGATTGATGAGGTTGAAAACCCCAATCTGGTCGTTAGCATTTACGGCGTCAACGTCATCTACCACGAAGTTCATCGCCGTCTCAGGCAAAGCGCCAGCGTGGTCGGCAAAATAGCCAGCGCCATTGGCCGCGTTTGAGACTGATTGCACGAGATGCGATTTTCCGCTGCTGGTCTCACCCCACAAGTAGACGATCTTTGCGGGTGATTGCCCCAAAGCCGCATCCAGCATGGCTTTCAGCGCTTCGCTGTTGCGGCCGGGAACAAAATTTTCAAGCGTCGGAGCGGGACTGGGAATGAGGTCGAGAATGAGTTGCTTCACGGTCAGAATTATACCTTCGCCATCCTCCTCAAGCCCCAAGAAAAACGGCCGGTGTTGCCACCGGCCGTATTCGTCGTGCCGTTACGGCCAAGCGACTTAGAACTCGTAACGGAAAGTCGCCTGCAAAGCCCATTGTGATTCGCCGCTGTTCTGCCGTGTCGTGAAATCGGTGACATTGTTTGCCAGGCTATAGACGTAGCGGCCCGAAGCATCAATACCGACAAAGTTCACGAAACTGCGTGGCTGACCCCCGTTGGACTGGAAGCCGATTTCATCGATACGGCCCCAGCGCTTGTTGATCAAATTGGCAACGTTTAGGATATCAAAGGTAAACGTCGCTTTGTGATCTTTGAAGAAGCTTGGAAGTTGCTGGCTGATGCGCATGTCAATGCTATTTGACCAAGGCGAGAAATTCTCGTTGCGCTTTACAACCCGACCTGCATTTTTTGCCAAGCCGCCATTCGCGTTGACGATCTGCCAGAACTTGTCTTCGTTTGGATGGTTCGCACCTGTATCGCCGAGGAATACGACCTCACCTGAACCCGGTGCCTTTGGCACATACATCAAGTCGTTACCACCGAGGCCGTCACCGTTTGCGTCGTTGGCAAAGGTCCAGCTATACGGCTTGCCTGAGCGGCCTTCCACAAAAAAGCCGACTTCGGTCTTAAGGTTGCCGATAAAGTTATGGCGCCAGTTTAGGGTGGCGTTGAGGCGATCCTTGACGAGGTACACCGAGTTTGCGGAAGTGCTTTCGTTAGGATTGAGCACAGCGCGTGCAGCCCAGTTCGAATTAGACACTGAGGAAGACAGGCCACTGACTTCGGTCGCATCCGTGTAGGTATACGAAAATGACCAGGCCCAGTTGTTCTTCATCGGACGGCTCAACGAAACTGTGGCCAAATTACCGCGCCCTTCGTTGGTTTTTGCTGCGAGCAACACGTTGTTGTATGCAGGATTGCTCAACGCCCGAGTGCGGTTGTCGGTCGCGCAATTGGTACCCCCGACAATTCCCGTGGTGATGCGCGCTCCGCCTGGCTGCCAGCAATTTGGATTGATTGCGGTTGCCGTATAGTAAATTTCGCGCCCATCGCTACCGATTCTTGTAGGCGCGCCCAAATTCAAGTGCTGGTAATAGATGCCGCTTTCGTTTTGCGTATAGAGGTACTCGACACCCGCGACGATTCCAAACCATGGCAACTCGTGCTCAAACGCGAGATTCGCTTTCCAAACTGCCGGTTGACTCAGCCCGTTTTCCAGGAAATCGACGCTAGGTGCTGGTGGTGCACCCAGATTGGCAATTTGCGCTGTCGGATCTGCCCTGAAAATTCCGCCGGCGACCGGACATGCGGCGTTACCGTTAGAGCCGCACCCAATAAAGCCCGTGGCGACGCCAGGATTGGAAAATGGGTTGGACAACCAGACGTTTGCCGCCGCACCCTGAAACAAACCGAGCCCCCCACGCACTTGCATCGGCAGCTTGCTGTCAAACGTGTAGTTGAAGCCGACACGTGGCTGGACCAGGTATTGGCCGTCAATCGTATTGGTATTGTCCCGACCAAAACCGCCTGACTGGCGTACGCCCGTGGAGGCGTTACCCGCTACCAATGGCGCAGCAGCGGCTACGTTTGTCTTCGGCCGGTCATTGGTCGCGGCGCTGTCGACGCGAAGACCGAACATCATCGTCAGGTTCGGGTTGACTGTCCATGTGTCCTGCAGAGCCCCGCCATAATTTTTGAGCTTGAAGCTGGCGATACCGTCGGCGAGCGAGCCGCCGGCAACGAGAGGCACCTGAACGGAATATGAGGTTGGACGACCACGTGTGAAGTTCTCCAGCACGGCTGCCTGTATGGCGTCAGCCGTTGCAGTTCCGCAGGCGATAGCACCAAATGAGTACGTATAGGTGGCGCTGCTGTTTTGGCAGCTAAATACGTAGTTTCCTTTTGTATCCTGCAGGAAGGCGTTATAAATCTTGTTCTGCGTGTAGTCCGTCGCGAACTTGATCTCGTGCTCGCCCTGCGTCCAGTTGGCACCGAAATAACCATCGATTGTTTTGGTGTCGAGAATGTTGGTGTGACGGCTGCGCTCGGTACCGAACAATAGATTCCGCGTACCACCTAGCACACTGGTCGGTGTGCCGACTGGCAACGCGCCGGTAAAGCTCAGTGAAATCTGAGGCAGTGAAGAATTGTTCTTCGGCTCGCTGTGGTAGTCGCGATTGGAGACTTTCAATTCCGTTGAGAAATTTGGCGTCCAGTCACTGAATACCTGGCCGACGATTGTCTCGATGGTCTTGATTTGGGTGTACCAGTTCGAGCTCAGCGAAAGCGCGGTATTAGGTGTTGCGAAAAAGTTAGGAAAAATCGGTTCAGCTTGATCGGTCTTGGTGTATCGCAAGTTGGCGCGGTGCGTCGAATTTATGTTCCAGTCCAGTTTGACCAGCGTGTCCTTTGCCGACAATTGTGTGCCGCTCGGGATGTCGCCTGAGCCAATGTCAATGTTATAGGTGCCCTTCGCAATTGCCTGCGCACTGGCAATGGCGCTAGGCGTAATGCCGATGTTGGTCAACGGGCTGCCGATGGGGCCAAGTGCTGGCGCATTGCGCGTGCTCTTGAGCTCTTCGTAGCCAACGAAGAAAAACAGCTTGTCCTTGATAATCGGACCGCCAAGCGTGAAACCCTTGGTTGTTTCTTCGAACTTCGGTGCATCGCTATATGTATCTGCAGCACGGTTGTACCGTTGCCCGACCCATTTGTCGTCACGGTACACATATGACAAGCTGCCTTTGAAATCGTTGGTACCTGATTTGGTGACGGCATTGACGTTGGCACCGGTGTAACCTTTCTGGGTGACGTCGTAGTTCGAAACGTTTACCTGCACCGATTGAATCGCATCGATTGAGATGGGCTGCTTTAATGTCGGCAGGCCATTGGACTCAAGACCGAACGTGTCGTTGATCGCCACGCTATCAATAGTGATTGAGTTATAGCGCGCGTTTTGACCCGCCACGGAAACTTCGCCGCGCTCTTTGTCAGTTTGCGCGACCCGCGGGTCGATACGTGCGTAGTCTTGCAGGTTGCGCTTGATGGATGCGTATGCATCGAGTTCCTGACGGCTGATAGCCGTACCAGCGCCCATTGCCGTATTGCTGAATTTGTCCGAACCTATGTTTTGGCCGGTGACGAGAATCGTGTCGACTGCTTGCGCCCCGCCAAGCTTTGCATCGACACTTGCGGTCTCAGCCAGTTGCAGGTAGACGCCGTCGCGTTTTTCCGTCACGCCGTCCTTGGTAATTGTGATGGTATAGGGACCGCCGACGCGTAAGCCTTTCGCGCTGTAGCGGCCTTCGGTGTCGGTCGTCGTCGTATTCACCGATCCGGAATCTTTGTGCACGATGGACACCAGCGCGCCGCCGGCAGGCTTGCCGTCGGCACCGGTTATGCGTCCGCCAACGGCAGACGTCGTGTTTTGCGCCATTGCTGGAATTGCAGCGAGTGCGATTGCCACACTTAAGGCTATCTTGGATAGTCCGATCCGGTGAGTCTTTGTCATGAAGTAACCCCGATTAGAGATTTTGAAAAATTTCCGCAATCCGCACGCACTTGCATACGTCAAACCAACATAGGAACCAGCTGCACTTGCGGTAGTCTTGACCCACCTACGTTCTACCGGTCGATTATGACGGATTCAAGAATGGAAGTGAATTACACGCTGACCATTTAGTCAGGCAAATAGCTGTTTTAGTATAAATAACAAAGCTTTACAGTCTTCAGCATTGAGGAAACATTAAATTGCTAACTGAAAAATGAAGCGTTCACTGATCAAAAATGTTGTATTCGCGCAACAGTTTTTCAGATAACCACCACAACGAAAACAGCCAATCTGAAATGCGATGTGGCTGACTTCAATTGATGCGCGTAATTCTGCCAACGCCGGGGGGCGTATACGGTGACCCCGCCGAAATCATTTCAACAAGCGCTTCCAGATCAAGCACGCCAACCTGGCGGTCAGTTCCGGCGCGAAATAAACCCATTCCTTCGCTACCGCCCGCGAGAAAGCTGTTTGCCGTTATCCGATATTGCAAGCCTGACTGAAGCGGCACGCCATTCAATTTCATCGAGCCAGGGACAATTTTTTCACCCTTCGGACGTGCATTGTCCCAAGTGTAAGTAAAGCCCTTTGAAACACCGAGCAAACGCGCACGATCACTATTGTTGAATTGCTGTTCCAGCAGTGCTTTCACTTGTTGACCGGTCATTGTCATGACGATCAAGTCATTTTGAAATGGCTGCGCCTTGAACAACTCACCGTATTTCACGCCCCCATCTACATCAGGAATAATCGGCGCGCGCAGACTGCCGGGATTGTTGAAAGCAATCACTGCGCCGCCCCTATCGGGTGCGGCCGTGCCAAACAAATGTGCATCGGCGATCAGATTGCCGAGTGTCGATTCGCCCGTCGGACCAACCACAGCGTTTACTTCACGCGTGAGCTTGCCCACAACACGGTTCTCCAGCGGGGCTGACAGCTTCGCGTACACGTCGACCAAAGCTGTTAGGGCGGCATCCTTGGGGCCTTGTGGGTCGACCACTAAATTCATTGCTGTTTTGCTGATTACTTTGCCCGTCGCGCGATCAAGAACCAAGTCGATATCTGTGACGAGCGTGCCGTAGCTGCCTGCGCTGGTGACCAGCTTGTTGCCAATTTCACAAATATGGTAGCGGTGTGTATGCGCTGTAATTACAACCTGTACGGACGCATCAATATTCTCAGCAATGTCCCTTGCGCGCCCCTGAAAATCGACGCACTGATTGACACTGCCGGATTGCATCCCGCCCTCATGCATCAACACCACAATCGATTCGACGCCCTGCGCCTTAAGCTCCGGTACCAGTTTATTGATCGTCTCGACCTCTTCCTTGAATGTCAGCCCGACAGTGCCACCTGGTCGCACGATTGCGGGGGTCGACAGTGTCGTAAGCCCGATGAATCCAATCTTCACGCCATCGAATACTTTCACTGTATACGCCGGAAACAGCGGCTTGCCGGTCGCGTTTTCGATTACATTTGCCGCTAGAAATTCGAACTTTGCGCCCTGGTAAGGCGGACGTCCGCCGCAATCAGGCTGACCGGACTTTTCGTCTATCTTGCAGCCGCCGTCCTTCAGGCGTCTCAGATGCTTGATGCCGTAGTCGAATTCGTGATTTCCCACCGCATGGATATCGACGCCGATCAGGTTCATCGCCTCCATCGTCGGCTCGTCCTTGAACAATGCCGAAAGTAATGGCGTTGCACCGACCATATCACCAGCGGAGACTACCGCAACATTTTTGTTCTTTGCCTTCAGGCTCTGAACCAGCGCGCTGAATTGTTCGATCCCGCCGGCCGGATCAAACCGGATACCAGTTGATTGCGCCGCGTCAGGCACGCCAACGCGCAGACTGGGCGTGCGCAGATTGCCGTGAAAATCGTTAAACGCAATAATCTTCACCGAAACAGTGGCGCTTACGGGCGGCACGCCAAGAGACGGGTCTGTCTTCGGCACTTGTGCACAGGAGGCACTCAGCACAGCAACGGCGAGTACAAACAAATTGTGCTTAAGATTCATCGCGACACCTCGAAAATGTAAGCGCGCATTTTACGCGAACATTTGTGCGTGGCCTGACACCGCTGCACGCGCTCAATAGCGGTCGACGAATCGACGCCGCAAATACGCGTATCATTTTCCCTTTGCAAAATGTTGCATGCGATGTATTTTTCAAAGTGCATCTGTCACGTACCTTCACCAGTTTTACGCATGGACACTCGACAACAGGAGTAACAAGACAATGGCGCTCGCAATGCAGAGTTTGATGGGATTCATCGCGATGTATGCGATCGCCTGGGTGATTTCCGAGAAGCGTAGCGTCGTCAATTGGCGTACCGTGTTCGGCGCGATTATCCTGCAGGTCATCATGTTCGTTTTGCTGTTCAAATTTCCCTGGTTCAAGGATGCTTCCGCCGCGCTAAACGATGCGCTCAATGGTGTTGCTGCCGCGACACGGGTGGGGACAAATTTCGTGTTCGGTTATCTCGGTGCTTCCGGCAACCCAGCCGATGCGCCGTTCGCTGTCAAGGATGGCGGCAGTACGTTTGTGTTGATGACGATGGCACTGCCGCTCATCATTGTCGTCTCGGCGCTTTCTTCGCTGCTGTTTTACTGGCGAATCCTCCCGTTAATTGTCAACGTGTTCTCGTGGATTTTGAAAAAAACTATTGGCATTGGCGGTGCGGTTGGCGTTTCGACCGCGGCCAACATTTTCCTCGGCACAGTCGAAGCGCCGATGTTTATCAAGCCGTATCTGGCCAAACTCTCGCGCGGCGAGCTCTTCATCACGATGGCTGGCGGTATGGCCGGCATCGCCGGCACTGTGATGGTTTTGTACGGTGTCATCCTCGCGCCTGTGGTCCCGGATGCCATTGGCCATATATTGATCGTCTCGTTCATCAGCGCGCCTGCTGCCATCGCCTTTTCAGCACTGATGGTCCCACACGAGGGACCTGTCACGGACGGTGATATCGCCACTGATCGGCCGTCAAGCAGTGTGATGGATGCCATCACACAAGGTACCGTCGATGGCGTTTCCAGCTACATCAACGTCGCGGCCATGCTGATCGTGTTGACAGCATTGATCGCGCTAACGAACATGATTATCGGCATCCCATTTGACAAAGATTCCGCTCCTACCCTGCAAGGCATCCTCGGCTGGATCATGCGGCCGGTGGTCTGGCTGATCGGGATTCCATGGAGCGAGGCGCAGACCGCTGGATCGTTAATGGGCACCAAGACCGTATTGAACGAGTTCATCGCCTTCCTCGACCTTGCCAAGTTATCTCCGGACGCACTGTCCGTACGTAGCCGCGTCATCATGATTTACGCACTCTGCGGCTTTGCCAACTTCGCCTCGATCGGCATCATGATTGGCGGACTGGGCACAATCTGTCCCGAGCGGCGCAACGACATTATCGATCTGGGCTATAAGAGTCTGATTGCGGGGACCTTGGCCACATTGTCTTGCGGTGCGCTGGTCGGCATTATTTACTAGTCGACATCAACCATGGCCGTTACTACCGATTTGTCCGCTGCCGAAAAAGCCGTACGGCTTGTTGTCATCCATAGCTCAAGCTTTGAAGCCTACCTCGCGCATGCGGATGTACGTACGCGCTCTTGGCTGGTTGCCACCGGTTTCAAGGCAAAGGGACACACCCATGCGCTTATACCTACGGCGGAAGGCGTTGTCGAACAAGTATTGGTCGGCGTCAAGGATGCCGAAGATGTTTACGCGCTGTCGCATCTGCCGCTCTCGTTACCGCCGGGAAACTACTCGATCTCAACTCATCACGACACCCTGGATCCATTTGCCGCGGCATTGAGCTGGGGACTGGGAAGTTACCAGTTTGATCGCTACAAGAAAGCAGCGCGCGCACCGGCAAATCTGGTCATCGCCTCGAGCGAAGGAGTTTCGCGAGCTGAGCGATTCGTTGCGTCTGCCACGCTCATCCGTGACCTCGTCAACACGCCAACGGAAGACATGGGGCCACTACATCTCTCTAACGTGGCACGAGAATTAGCCAGAGAATTCGGCGCTGGTTTTCGCGAGTGGGTCGGCGACGAATTGTTGACAGACAACTTTCCGGCGATCCATGCAGTTGGCCGTGCCAGCCACAGGCCGCCGCGCCTCATCGAATTGACCTGGGGCGACGCATCGCACCCGCGAATAGCCCTAGTCGGCAAAGGCGTTTGCTTCGATACTGGCGGCCTCGACATCAAGGGCGCCGATGGCATGCGCTGGATGAAGAAAGATATGGGCGGTGGCGCACACGCTCTTGGCCTGGCCCGGCTGATCATGGCCGAGAAGTTACCCGTCTATCTTCATATGCTCGTGCCAGCAGTGGAAAACGCGATCAGTGGCAATGCCTACCGGCCTGGCGATGTCATCGCCACACGCAAAGGGCTGAGCGTGGAAATCGGCAATACTGACGCTGAGGGACGCATTGTGCTGTCGGATGCGCTGGCACTCGCCGCCGAAAGTAAGCCCGCCATCATTATCGATTTCGCTACTCTCACGGGCGCCGCACGCGTTGCCCTTGGGCCGGAGTTACCCGCCACGTTTTGCAACGATGAATCGTGGATTTCGGATCTCATTCGCGCCAGCGAAAAAACGCGTGACCCCTTATGGCGTATGCCACTCTGGCAGCCGTACAACGCGATGATTGAACCGGCAATCGCCGACTTGGTTAACACTGGTGGGCCGCAGGCGGGCGCGGTTACCGCGGCACTTTTTCTGGAACATTTCATACCGAAAGATCAGGCCTGGATTCACATTGACTTGTTCGCGTGGAATCCGAAATCGCGCCCGGGGCGCCCCGAAGGTGGCGAGTCGCAAACACTGCGCGCGACACTTGAAATGCTGAGAGTGCGGTTCCAAAAGTGACAAACATTTGACCAGAAATGTCGGTGGCATTATAATTTAGGGCTTCGCTGTCAGCGGCTGATGTTGTCACGGCACGAATAGAAAGAGTTGATTTCGTAACAATGTTGGGTCGTTAGCTCAGTTGGGTGAGACGGGGGTTTCGTGAAGCATGCTTCACGCCCGGCGAACCGGAAAGCCCTGCATGGCTTTCCGTGGAAGAGCAGCGGACTTGTCGCAAGAGCGCCATTTGTTGTATCCGTTTTATGTTGGGTCGTTAGCTCAGTTGGTAGAGCAGCGGACTTTTAATCCGTTGGTCGCAGGTTCGAATCCCGCACGGCCTACCAAGAATTTGGTAGAAAAAAGAAAAAGCTCAGGAGAAATTCTGGGCTTTTTTTTTCGCCTGCAATTCTTGGTCTTGCGTAATTTCTGAGTAATTGCGCGCGAACGAAAGTTACAGAGTTCGACGCGCCTATCTAGTGCGGACTCGCAAAATTAGCGATCACGTACCGCGAATTGCCCATCAAGCGCCTTCAGCAAATTGTTAGGTTGCATCATCTCTCGGGTCAAGTGTTGGGCAACTTCGATATCTCGCGCGCTCATATTCTTCGACAAACCTTCTCGATTATTCGTCGCTTTGTTTGCGTCCGCTTGATCGTCTGACGCAGCAACGTTAAACAGAGCATATGCCGCGATATTAGATTGTGGGACACCTTCGCCCTTTGCATACTTAACAGCAAGCGTATTTAAAGCTGCCGAAAATATTTGTTCAGCAGAACCTCGCAAGAGTGCAATGCCGGCCTTTTGATCTTGCGGAACTCCAAGCCCTTTAAAATACAAGTCGGCGAGAAGATATTGCGACAAAGCACCGCCCTTGTCGGCGCCCATCTTCAATAATTTTGCGGCCTCGAAATAATTTTGCTTGATTCCTTTGCCAGTCATGTACTTGATAGCGAGATTGATTTGTGCAAAAGTAATCCCATGGTTGGCAGCCAGTCGATACAGCCTTGTAGCCTCTGAAGCGTTTTTTGGCACACCTAATCCATTGTCGTACATCAAAGCCAACTCACCTTCGGCCTCGGCATTACCTTGAGCCGCTGCCAGTCGATACAATCGCGCAGCTTCTTTTTCATTTTTTGGGATGCCCTGACCAAATTTGGTCATGACAGCAAGGCCGTGCTGCCCCTGTGCATCATTCTGGGCAGTGGCCTTTCTGAGCCACTTCAGAGCTTCCGCATAGTCTTGCTGGAGGCCCGCTTTGCCTAGCCGGTAGGCATTACCCAGCACTGCTTGCGCTTCTGGCCATCCTTGATCGGCAGATTTCCTAAACCAATATTTCGCCTTCTCGATATCTGGAGCAATGCCAGGCGTGCCCCCGTAAAGAAACGCCAGGTTGTATTGGGCGCGCGGATCGCCTTGCTCGGCCGCTTTTTGATACCAGCCCAAAGCCTCCTCGACGTTTTTTTTGACGCCAAGTCCATCGGCGTACATTATCCCCAGCCCATATTGCGCGTCCGATAATCCTTGCTCAGCACTCTTCTTCGTCCAATACAAAGCCTGAGCATAATCCTGTGCCACTCCGCTTCCATTGAAGTACATCATGCCCATCTGCGCTTGTGCTTTGGCGTCACCTTGTTTTGCCAATGGCAAAAGCTCCGCAAGGGCTGTCTGGAAATCACCACGTTTATAAGCTGCGGCCCCCTCTTTGGAACCGGCGTGCGCCGCGCTGGCCACTGCGATCAACAAAACGATAAACGTTTTTTTCATTTTTCTAAATCCAATAGAAATGATCGATCCGGGTCAGCCCATGATGTTTGGGTACTTTGGGGCTTCCGTACCAAGCTTACATAAATGCCATGAATTTGGGTAGAGAGATGGTCAGACTGTCGATTTCATCACCAGACGAGGCCGCCTTGTCGTCGACAGTTAAGAAACGCCCATCTCTATGGACAAATGGTAGTCCGTCGGCGGTATCGAGCTGACCCACTTGCCCATGGTGATGCTGCGTGAAAATGTTGGCGCACCGACCGGATTACCCACTGTGCGCGATGTGGCTGACTCAGATTAAACGCAGCAAAGGCCGCTTGTGACGCTGTAATATTGGAACCGGCCTGAGTACTGGCTCTCGCGCAGACTGGGCAATTGGGTACGCGTGCGAACAACCATCAAGGCTAGATTGGATGTTTAAACCAAGATTGGAACAAACATGGCTGCTAAGAAAAAAAGTCCGCTGTCAGATTTGGAAGTTGAACAGATTGACGAAAATGAGGAAATTTCGGAAGAGCAAGAAGAGCCGGACCTACAATCTGTCTTATCGAGCTCAATTACAACTACGGATTGGACAGTCGATACGTTGGTAAACCAGTTGCGAAAGGGCAATATTGAATTGAGCCCGCAATTCCAACGCCGCTTTGCTTGGCGAGATCCGCGCAAAAGCAAATTCATCGAATCCCTCGCGCTTAATTACCCGGTTCCACACATTGTTTTGGCTAGAGACAAGAAAAATCCAACGAAGCTAATAGTATTAGACGGTAAGCAGCGGTTAATGACAATTGCGCAATTTTTTGGTGTCCAAAAACTTGGCGACACGAAACTTAGCCTTGAACCCCTTGTTCTTTCCAATCTAACCATTAAGAAAAAATGGAATAAGGAGTCATTTGCTTCGCTGGGAAAGAAGGCCGAATACAAGTAACCGTTAACCCCACGGCGTCATAGTCACCGGATCACAGTCTCGGCACAATGCCCTCACGTTCAACAACACGGAGAGGCAAATGAGCAAACGAGCATCAGGGTCAGTTGGAGCGCAACGGGAAGTGGCATGGCGGAATCGGCTAGCGCGCTTCGCAGCAAGCAAGCTAACGGTCGAGGCATTCTGTCAAAGCGAAGCGGTGTCGGTGGCATCGTTCTATGGATGGCGGACGCGTCTTCGCAACAGCCAGGGCAATGCCCTGGCGGCCCCGCGCGCGTTACCGGTGGCTGCGGCTTCACCATTCATCGACCTTGGACCGGTGCGTCATCGTGCAATCAGCACGACCGCCTTGATCGACACACACGTCGCCCACCACCAACCGGCTGCAATCAACATACGCCTCGATCTGGGTGGCGGCATGGTGCTGCACATTGCGAGGCACTGATGTTTTTCCCGGAAGGGCAAGTGCGGTTCTTTCTCTACGGTGAGCCGGTCAGCATGCGCCTGTCCTTTGACGGTCTGTATGCCCTGACGCGACACCGCCTGCAACAGGATCCCCTGTCGGGTCATTTGTTCGTATTCATCAATCGGCGCGCCACCCAGATCAAGGTCCTGTACTTTGATCGGAGCGGATTATGCGTCTGGTCCAAGCGTCTCGAACAGGGACGGCTGATCGGCAATTGGGATAACGTTGCGACCCTGGAAATGGACTGGACAGGGTTGAAATTATTACTCGAAGGGATCGAGCCAAAACGGGTCAGAAAACGCTATCAAAAAACATCGTTTTCATAGCTAAAAACACCCAATAAAACCATCGTTCGCGGTATAATGAAGGCATGAAATTTGCGACCCATTCCGCTGTTGATTTCGTCACCAAATCCGAGCACGAAATGAAGGCGTTGGCACCGGCCGAATTGATCGAACTGGTCAGCAAGCAAGAGAGCGAAATCGTCAAGCAGGGCCATGAAATCGTCAACCTGCGGCGCCAGGTGGCGTGGTTCCAGCGGCAGATATTCGGGCAGAAGAGCGAGAAGCGCTTAGCCGAGACCGATGGCGTGCAAGGAACGCTGGGCAAATCCTTTGATGCCATTCCCGATGTCGTGCCACCGAACAAGAAAACGCGCATCGCCAGTCACGAGCGCGCGTCCAAACCGAACCAGCCCACCGATGGCGCTGACGAATCGAGCCTGTTCTTCGACGAGAAGAAGGTGCCGGTCGAAACCATCAATGTCCTTAACCCGGACGTTGCCGGCTTAGGCGCGGACGACTATGAGGTCATCAGCGAGAAGATCAGCTACCGTCTGGCACAACGCCCAGGCAGCTATGTGATCCTCAAGTATGTTCGGCCGGTGATCAAGCGGCGCGACACGCAAATCCTGTCTTGTCCCCCCGCCCCGGTTGGCGTGATCGACGGCAGT
>JBBQFL010000029.1:0-59429 GCA_038321965.1 Burkholderiales bacterium
CAGCGTAAACGAGTCGATATCCGCGCGCAGACCCTCTTCTCAATAGCTATCGCGCGTAATTTCCTGTTTTCTCGGCCACATACGCTACCTGCGGCGGGCTATGCGGTGGGTATTCAGCTTGAGTCCGACAGGCTGCTAGGCGCGCTGGCTTATATCCGTGAGTGTCGGGTCGGACTATCGGTGTATCTGGACGACCCGGATGTGGCCATCGACACCAATCATCTGGAACGTGCGCTGCGGGTGATTCCGATGGGCAGGCGTAGCTGGCTTTTTTGCTGGACGGAGCTCGGTGCCAAGCATGTCGGGATTGTGCAAAGCCTGATTGCGACCTGCCGGCTGCACGACATCAATCCGTATGACTATCTGGTCGACGTCCTGCAGCGGGTGGGACAACACCCGGCGTCACGCGTTCAGGAACTGACACCGAGGATGTGGAAGCAGTTATTCTCAGCCAATCCGCTGCGTTCGGATCTTCATGGTCTAGGCAGCAACTGCGGTCAAACGGGCACCTGATCAATTACTGCCGGCCTGCACAACATCAAGGCCAAACGCAATAACGCCTTAGGCTGACCGTTCACGTTGGTTCAGCCACTGTCGCCGATGCTATACGCTGACCGTGACCGGCAGCTGCGTGCCGACGGTGCGCAGTCCTCGCAGTGAACCCGAATGGCTACCGCGCGCAAAGTAGTTGCCCATCTATTGCCGTTGTAGTTTTTTGACTCTCGCCAGTATCGGTGCATCCGCCACCAGCAAGTCGGCAAGACCGGCGAACATTTCGTTGGCCAGACGCAGACTGGTCGCTTTATCTTCCGGCCTTGCGCTGTTCGCCAGCAACTCAGATCGATCCAACGTACTCAGGTAATAACGCGGATCAGGTATCTGCCATTGCTGGCGATCCAATTGCTCCGCTTTTTCGAGGCCAGCCAGCGCCAACTCGATGTTGCCGTTCAGCGCATTCAACAACGCGCGCAATCGAACAGACTGCGCATGCAACGGCGGCAGGTCGATTTTCGCCTCTAAAGCGGTCACCAGATCTAGCTGAACCTGCGCCCCAACAAGATCCCCCGACCTGACAAACCATTCGGCGAGCAACAGCCGTGATCGAAGTACATCTTCATGCTCCGAACCGAGTATTTCGATGCGCATCTTCATGGAGAGATCAATCTTTTCACGCGCCTGCGCCAGCTGGCCCGCACTCATAAGTACGGCGGCGTACTGGCTTCGGTGACGTGAAACCGCTAGATTGCGATCACCGCGAACACCCGCTAACACCTCAATTGCCTTGGCGTAGTGGCGCAGCGCTGTGTCCTCGTCACCGGCCAAGTGGGCTGCAGCGGCAGCATTGCTGAGCATCACACCAAATACGGCTTTGTCGCCACCTTTCTTTGCCTCCGTGATCGCCAATGCTTCAGCGTACATGGGCAATGCTTCTCGCGGACGACCGCTATCGGCAAGATACCGTGCAAGTTCCGCGAGCAACGCGGCGTAACTTGAATTTGATGCGCCTCGCAGTGCTTTGTAGCTGGCCAATGCCTGCCTGAGTACGGCTTCTGCCTCAGTGAAGTGTTCAGCACGCGATAGCAGTCGACCGAACCCCCTGAGTTCGAGGATATAGGCTTCATTGTCAATACCGGCGGCAGCCGCACGCGCTTTCATTGCTTGCCGCATGGTCGCAATCGCTTTGTCGAATTGCCTGCGTTGAGAATAGCTCCGGCTCAGCATGCTCAACGAATCGGCCAGGCCGACACTTGGCATTCCACTTTTGTTGCGCACTTGTTCGCGAATGCTTACGCTGCGCAACAGCAATGGCTCGGCCGAATCAGCACGCCGTGAATTGGCCAGTATCCCTCCCAACACCCTGAGTGACTCTGCGGTTTCATCGGCATTTGGCCCCGCAAATTTTTCACGCAATGCGAGTGCCTCGCGCGCCTCGCGCTCAGCGCTCGAATTGCCAGTCGCAGTGCTTGACAGTTTCGCGAGACGATCCAGCAACTCTGCGAGCACAAGTGGCCGATTGCGGTTACGTTCAATCCTGATCGAGCGCAGATAGAGCTCGCGCGCGCGCGCGTGGTTGCCCATATTGGCCTGCGCACGCGCCAGCGCCGCAAAGAGCGCCGAGTGTGTCTCCCCCTGGCCCTGCGAATCGATTTCAAGACGCGCTTCCGCTGTAGCCAACAGCCTTTGCGCCGGTATGTCGGTAATTTCAGCGTCAGGGTTGCTGTTCTCAAAAATGGATGCCAGAAATTCGCTGGTTTGATTCGATGCAGCTTCGGCCTGGACGGCACGATTGCGCTCTGCCAACGCTTTCGCTTCAGAAGCCTGAGCGTTGTCACGCTCGGTCAACGCCACATTGCGCTGTATTTTGGTTGCACGTTCGGCAATGGTGGCGCGATCACGTTCCAGTGCTGTCTTGTCGCGTTGCTTCGCCGTTTCGATTTCGGCGAGTCGGGTGGCATCGCGTTCGTTGAGCGCGCGCTGCTCGGCATCGATTGCGCGATCACGATCAATCACAACCCGCACAGTGAAGCCGACAACCATTACCGCGAACAATGCAATACCAATTACCACTGGCCAGCGTCGGTCGATCAATTTACGCGCCCGATACACAGCCGTTGCCGGCATCGCCTGCAGTGCCTCGTTAGCAAGATAGCGCTGAATATCAGCCGTCAACGCATCCACCGTGGCGTAGCGCGCGGCGGGGTCGTGCTCGGTGGCGCGAACACAAATGGCGTTGAGTTCGCGCACGCGCCGGGCAAGACTTGCCGTATTGGTCTGGTCAGTGAACCCAACCAGTTCGCGTAGCATCACACCCAGGCTATAGATATCGCTGGCGGTAGATAGCGGCCGCTGCGCGCGTTGCTCAGGGCTCGAATAGCGCGGGGTGAAGGCAGGAGACGTCGGAGACGTATCTTGAGCAGACTGGTTTGATTGACCGGCCTCTTCACCGACGCGATCTGTCAGTCGCGCGATGCCAAAGTCGAGCAGTACCGGGCGGCCATCGCGACTCACCAACAGGTTCGATGGCTTCAAATCACAATGCACAATCAACTGCCGATGGGCAAACGCGACAGCCTCGCACGCCGTCATAAACAACCTGAGAATCGCGTCGATACTCAGTCGTTGCTGCGTGCAGTAGTCGTTGATCGCGATGCCATCAACGAATTCCATCACCAGATAGGGTAGTCCCGCCTCGGTGGCACCGCCATCAAGGAGTCGCGCAATATTCGGGTGCGTCAACGAGGCCAGCACTTGCCGCTCGCGGGTGAAATATTCCAGCATCTCACCGCGTGGTAGCCCGCGCAGAAATTTGAGTGCGGCGGTCTGCCTGAAATGGCCATCGTTGCGTTCAACCAGAAAGACGCGACCCATGCCACCTTCGCCGATTTCGTTGTCGATGCGCCACGCACCGATCACGTCACCAATCCCAAGGCTTGTCGTATCGTCGAGCATGCCTTTGACAATGCGTCCAACCTGTGTGGTCTGCGTACGATCACTGGTGCGGATCATCCTCAGTACTTTGGCAATGAGTGCCTCGTCAGCACCAAGCCCGCGCAGCCGCGCCTCACGCGAGCTATCAATCAATTCGATAACTGCGTCAAAGAGTTCGCGAACGCCAAGCGGATGGTCAGGTTTCATCAATGAGCTTGGCGCGAATGGCATCGGTTGCGCGCACTAGCGTCCATCCGCAAAGGCCTCATGTACCCACGCGCGCGCGAAGCGTAAATCACGGGATACCGTGGCCAGGGATACGTTTAGTACATTGGCAATTTCTTCGGGCTCAAGGCCGGCAAAATAGGTTAGGTGCAGCACTTGGCCACTGCGCGGGTCTTCTTGCTCCAGTTGGTTAAGCGCTTGATCAAGCATGAGCATTTCCAGCGGGGCGACAAGTGCACCGTCAACATCGGTAAGCGTTACTTGGAGTTGGTCGCCGCCGCGCTTCCTGGCGGCGCGGGCGCGGGCGTGGTCGACCAACATTGAGCGAATGGCGAGCGACATGGTGGCAAAAAAATGCGCGCGACTTTGCCAATCCATGGGTGAGGGCATCACGTCGATAAGCACTTCATGCAACAACTCGGTCGGCGAGAGCGTAGCCGAACGCCCGGCCTGATTCACCCGCTGGGCCGCCATGCTATGCAGACGCACATACACCTGATCGATCAAGCTCGTAAACGCCGTGCCACTCCCTTGACGCCATTCGTGCAGCAAATTGGTGAGTGAATCTGGTGGCGGTGGTGGCGAGGGCACTTGCGAGGACATGGCGGGCGCGCCAAAAGACTTGGCGATTAGTGAACGCAGTTTGATTCAAGACGCCTCAGAACGTGACGCTTAGAGACGCAAATGAGCATAGCACGAGGGATCGCGGGGAGGTGGCGTGCTTGATTGTGCTGGCATGGCTGACGGCAAGTCCACGCACGCAGTCAGTTCGACATTGGCAATACGCAAGGCGTGCTCACGTGAATTTCCGCTGCGCAACTGCACTATTGATCAGCGGCACGGATCGGCATCATTTGCGCCGCATCAAAATCCGGTTGCCGACGTAAATCCAGCGTGAAGGGCGACGACGGATTGCGGCCTTCCGGTTTGAAATCCATCGGCCCGGGCGTATGGCCAATCTTCTGAAATCGCGCGACGCGGCGTGCTTCGGCGGCGAAGGCATTGATGGGGAAATCGTCGTAGCTGCGACCGCCTGGGTGGGTGACGTGATAGGTGCAACCACCGACCGAGCGCCGCGCCCAGGTATCAACGATGTCGAAGACCAGTGGTGCTTGCACGCCAATCGTCGGGTGCATCGCTGACGGCGGTGCCCATGCACGATAGCGGACACCGGCGACAAACTCGCCCGGCGTACCGGTCGGGGTCATCGGTACCACCCGTCCATTGCAGGTGATCGCATGGCGCTGCTGGGTCATGCCGGTCACGCGAACCTGCATGCGTTCAAGTGAAGAATCCACATAGCGTGCGGTACTGCTGCCGGCCATTTCTTCTCCCAGCACATGCCACGGCTCGATGGCCTGGCGCAGTTCCAGCTCCACGCCTTGATAGGCGACGGTGCCATAACGCGGAAAACGGAATTCGAGAAACGGCGCAAACCAGTCAAACCGCACCGGGTATCCTGCCTCATTCAAGTCTTCGACGACACTTTTCATGTCCTGCGCCACAAAGTACGGCAGCATGAAACGGTCGTGCAGTTCGGTGCCCCAGCGAATCAGTTTGCCTCGATAGGGCGACTTCCAGAATCTTGCGATCAGCGCCCGCAGTAGCAACATTTGCGTGAGGCTCATCTGCGGATGCGGCGGCATTTCAAACGCGCGGAATTCCAGTAGTCCCAAACGACCGGTCGGGCCGTCGGGCGAGTAGAGCTTATCAATGGAGAATTCGGCACGATGAGTATTACCGGTCAGATCGACGAGGAAATGGCGCAGCAGGCGATCAACCAGCCACGGCTTGTCGGTTTCCCGCTTCTTTGCCAACGCGATTTCGGCGTCCATTTGCTCGAACGCGATTTCGAGCTCGTACAAAGAATCGTGTCTTGCTTCATCCACCCGTGGACTTTGCGAGGTTGGACCGATAAACGTGCCGGAAAACAGGTAAGAGAGTGCGGGATGATTCTGCCAGTAGGTGATGAGGCTGCGCAGCAAATCAGGACGGCGGAGCATCGGGCTGTCCGCCGGCGTCAGCCCGCCAACGGTGACGTGATTGCCGCCGCCGGTGCCTGTGTGACGACCATCGAGCATGAATTTTTCGGTGCCGAGCCTGGATAGCCGGGCTTCCTCGTAGAGTGTGGTCGTATTCGAAACCAGTTGAGCCCACGACGACGACGGATGAATGTTCACTTCGATCACGCCTGGGTCAGGGGTGATCGCAAATTTCAGGATGCGTTTGTCGGATGGTGGCGCGTAGCCTTCGATCCGCACGGGCATTTGTAGCTTTGCGGCAGTGGCTTCGATGGCCGCAACGAGTGCGAGATAGTCTTCCAGCAATGCCAGTGGCGGCAGGAACGTGTACAGCATGCCTTCGCGCACTTCCACGCACAGAGCGGTGCGAACGATTTCCTTGGCCGACTCGCCTTTTTTCAAAACGGGAAGCGTTGGTTTTACCGGCGGACTGCTTGCAGTCTTTTGATGAGCTTTCTTTGACAATGCAGTCTGGTCAGCGAAAGGGTCAGTCGGAATAATGACTTCAGCGTCTTTCGGCGCGATGGCAGGTAATGAATTCAGCGGCAAGCGGAAGCCGATCGGCGAATCGCCTTCAATGACGAACAAGTGCTTCGCCTTCAGCGGCCACAGGCTTGATGCCCAATCGGTGGGCGCGTCAGCAATCTTTCGTTCGGTTGCTTTCAACGGCAGCACGTAGCCGATGGGCTCGCCAATTGCACCCGACAGCTGCTCCACAAGTTTGCTGCGCGCAGAGGCCAATTTGAGACCTGGATTGAGTGGATCTACGTTGTCGGGCAATTCGGCTTCGTCACGAATGGTGCGCAGAACGCTTTCAAAGGCGGGCATCGCATAATCCGTATGCAACCCGAGCTGAGACGCGAGCTCAAATGCGAAGGCTTTGGCCGCGGGTCTTGCAAGCGGCGTCTTGGCTGGCGCGTAGGCGATGAGGCTGTCGTCCTTCCAGACCGGCACGCCATCCGGACGCCAACAGCATGACAGTGCCCATCTCGGCAATGGCTCGCCGGGATACCATTTCCCCTGGCCAAAATGTAGGAACGCACCTGGCGAAAACTTGGGCTTCAACTTGCGCAAAAGCGCTACGGAGAGTTCGAATTTTTTTGGCGAGAGGGCGGTTACGTTCCACTCCGGTCCTTCCATATCGTCTATCGAAACGAAGGTGGGTTCGCCGCCCATGGTCAGGCGAACATCGCCCACCTCAAGCTCGCGATCGATCACGCCACCCAGCTTTTCAATGGCAGACCACTGCGCGTTGTCATAGGGTTTTGTTACGCGCGGGTCTTCGTGAATGCGCGTGACGGTCATTTCAAAGTCAAGCGTGGATTCGCAGACGTCGGTGAAGCCCGATACCGGCGCCGCCGAGGTCGGGATGGCGGCGCAGGCAAGCGGAATATGGCCTTCGCCGGCCAACAAGCCAGACGTCGGGTCAAGACCCACCCATCCGGCGCCAGGCAGATAGGCTTCAGCCCAAGCATGCAAGTCGGTGAAATCTTTGTCCGTGCCGCTGGGGCCGTCGAGCCCCTTTTGATCGGCAACCAGTTGAATCAGATATCCGGATGCGAACCGCGCGGCAATGCCGAAATGGCGAAGTATCTGCACCAGCAGCCAGCCACTATCGCGACAGGAGCCCATCCGCGATTCCAGCGTTTTCTCGGGTGTTTGCACACCAGGCTCCATCCGAATCAGGTATTTAATGTCGTGCTGAAGACGGGTGTTCAACGCAATGATGAAATCGATCGTGATAATGGGTTTATTCAGTATCGACTTACGCGCTTCTTCAATCCAGGCCAGCAGCAATTCACCTGGCGGATCGACGTCAAGATAGGCGGCGAGTTCGCGCACGTTTTCCGACGTATAGGAGAACGGAAATTGCTCGGCGTATTGCTCGATAAAAAAATCGAACGGGTTGATAACCGTCATCTCGGCGACGAGATCAACGGTGATGGAAAGCTCGCGGGTCTTTTCCGGGAAAACCAGCCGCGCCAGCCAGTTGCCGTAGGGATCCTGTTGCCAATTTAGGAAGTGTTTCTGCGGCCTGACGGTCAGGGAGTAGCTTTCGATGGGGGTGCGGCAGTGTGCGGCAGGACGCAGTCGAACTTCGTGCGGCGAGAGGTTGATCGCGCGGTCAAACTTGTAGTGAGTCTGGTGATGGAGCGCGACGCGGATGGTCATTTGTGCTACTCCATCCAGTCAGGATCAGGCAGCTCTCCAAACACGCGACGCAATCCGCCGCCCCAGCGCTGGCGCAACATCGAGAAATACGGGTCGCCTTCGCGAATACGTTGCTGCACGCCGACGCGCAACGAGTCCTTCGGATACCAAAGCATGTCAATCGGTAAGCCGACGGAAATATTCGATTTGATTGTCGAATCAAAGGAAATCAACACGCATTTCGCGGCTTCCTTTTGCGGTGTACCGGGAGTCAGTACACGATCAAGGATGGGTTTGCCGTATTTAGCTTCACCCAGCTGGAAATAGGGAGTCTCGTCGGAGGCTTCGATGAAATTGCCTTGTGAGTAAATGTGAAATAGGCGTTCGTCTTCACCGGCGATTTGCCCACCGACGATGATGTTTGCCGACGCCTCAATGCCACTTTGCATCAGCATTTTTCCATCCCGAAGCTGCATCTCGCGGAGGGCATCTCCGGCAAGTGCGGCAACGTCAAACATCGAACTGACCGACCAGATCGTGTTTTCGCCCTGTGGCGCATTGCGATGACGATCAAGGATATTGATCACTCCCTGCGTAATGGCGAGGTTGCCGCTGGAGAGCAGGACGATGACGCGGTCGCCAGTCTTCTCGTAGACGCGCATCTTGCAAAAAGTGGCGATGTGGTCGACGCCGGCATTGGTACGCGAATCAGAGGCAAAAATCATCCCTGAGTCCAGGCGCAGGGCTACGCAATAGGTCATTTCAACTTCTCCAGATGCAAACTATTTTTCTTCTGCGGCAACTGCGCCAATAACTTCCGGCGCAAAAAATGACTGGGTGATTTCCTCGCCAAGGCGATCAGTAGCTTCCAGAAATTCGGTCAGGTATTCATGTAATCCGGTACTGAAAATGTTGCTGATCCGCCCGAACTGTAGCGCGGCGTAGATCTCGCCGGCCTGCCTGGTCGCTTCAGCCGAGGAGCGGTTTTGTACTTCGCAAAGTATTTTGTAAACATCGTGCATGCAAAAATGCAGTGAGCGCGGAATGTCCACCCGCAATATCAACAATTCGGCGATGCGAACCGGCGTCACCGTGTCGCTGTACACTTTTCGATAGGATTCGTAGGCTGAAACGGAGCGCAGAACGGCGGACCACTGGTAATAGTCCACTGCACCGCCGACATCTTCTATGCTGGGCAGCAGTACATGGTATTTCACGTCCAGCATGCGTGCGGTGTTATCGGCGCGTTCCATATAGGTACCGAGGCGATGAAACTGAAATGCATCGTCCCGGCGCATGGTGCCAAAGGTCACGCCGCGAAACAGGTGAGAGCGCTCCTTTACCCAGTCAAAAAAAGTGGAGATACCGCGCGCGTACAAGCGATCCTCATCCATGTTCTGCATTTCCAGCCAGGTGGCATTGAGCACTTCCCACATTTCACTGGTGATTGAGCCGCGAACGGCACGGGCATTTTCACGGGCGCGTTTGGCGCAACTATAAATCGACGATGGGTTTTCGGCATCCAGTGCCACGAAGTGCAACACTTCTTTAGCGCACACGATGGAGTGTCGGCCGCTGAATGGAAAAAGTGTGCCGGTGATATTCAGTGGTGCAAACCATTCCTGATCTTGAAGGTCCGAATCCTTGGTCAACAGCGACATGCGATAGGCGACGTCGAGAATGCGCGCCGTGTTTTCGGCGCGCTCCACGTAACGCGACATCCAGTAGAGAGTAGAAGCGGTTCTGCTCAGCATCTCAATCCACCACCCAGGTATCTTTTACGCCGCCACCCTGCGAGGAATTAACCACTAACGATCCCTCGCGCAGCGCCACCCGCGTCAAGCCGCCGGGCACAAAATGGACGGACTTGCCGGACAAAATATAAGGCCGCAGATCGATATGTCGCGGCTCAAGGTCTTTGCCGACGAAAGTTGGGCAGGTGGAGAGCGACAATGTCGGCTGCGCGATGAATCGCTCGGGCGCGTCAAGTACCCGGCGCTTGTAGCGCTCGCGTTCGTCCTTTGTCGACGTCGGGCCAACGAGCATCCCGTAGCCTCCTGAACCCTGTGTCTCCTTGATGACCAAATCAGCCATGTTGGCGATGACGTAATCCAGATCAACCTTGTTGGTCAAAATATAGGTGTGCACATTTTTGAGAATCGGCTCTTCACCGAGATAGAAGCGGATCATTTCCGGGACGTAGGGATATAGCGACTTGTCATCGGCCACACCCGTTCCAACGGCGTTGGCCAACGTCACCCGGCCCGCGCGATAAGCGGCCATGAGGCCCGGCACACCGAGCATGGAGTCCGGCCGGAAAGCGAGTGGATCGATGAAGTCGTCATCGATCCGTCGATAGATGACATCGACCTTTTGTGGTCCCTGGGTGGTGCGCATGAAGACGGTGTTGTCGTTGACAAATAGATCTACCCCCTCGACCAGCTCAATGCCCATCTGTTGCGCCAGGAAGGCGTGCTCAAAATAGGCGGAATTGAAGTTGCCGGGTGTCATTAGCACGATGGTGGGATTGTCGACGCCGGCGGGCGCTGCATTTCGTAATGTTTCGAGCAGCATGTCCGGGTAGTGCGCAACTGGTCGAATGGTCTGCGCGGCGAACAACTCAGGAAACAACCGCATCATCATCTTGCGGTTTTCAAGGAGGTAGGACACGCCCGACGGCGTGCGCAGGTTGTCTTCCAGCACGTAGTACTCGCCGTCAGCGTCTTTTACCAAGTCGATGCCTGCAACATGTGCGTAAATGCCTCCCGGCACGTTGACATGCATCATTTCGGGGCGAAACTGGTTATTACCCGTCACAAGTTCCGTCGGCACTTTGCCAGCCTTGAGAATGTCCTGCTGGTGATAGATGTCATGCAAAAACGCGTTCAGGGCGGTAATACGCTGCGTCAATCCGCGCGCAACGTCGTCCCATTTTTTTCCGGGGATGACGTGCGGCACGATGTCGAACGGGATGAGACGCTCGGTACCGGTGGTTTCGCCATATACCGCGAAGGTAATGCCAACACGATGGAACATTAAATCGGCCGCCTCACGATTCTGTTCAATCTTTTCCGGGGGCGTATTTTTCAGCCAGTTGGCGAAGCCGGCATATTGCGGTCGAACACTGCCGTCTGCCGCGTACATCTCGTCATAAAAAGGTTTGAGCGCCATAGGTAAGTTTTGTAGGTATGGTGGCTTTAGATGAGCGCATGAGAGCCAAGCTTACGAGCCCGCGACGTTGAAACAAAATTGCAAAGCAACCCCCGTGCCTAAATATACCTTTTTTTCAAGTTTGCGCACGAAGGGCTATCCAGCCTTCGCATAAAATAATGGCCATGTTGATTGAGGATTTTTATCCGGCTGATGCAGTTTCGGCAATTCGAACGGCGCTAACTGATCGATCAGTTTCTGTTCGTGCACTTGATTTTGTGGTGGCGGCGGCGCAGGCCAGCGCGCTGGATGCGCGTAATAAACTGCTTGAAAAAGCCCTTGATATTGTCGCGATTCTGGTGAGTATCGATAGCGACGACGAAACCTGTGCGGCGGCATTGCTTGTCACCGGCATGCCTCGCAATGCCATAGACTCCGTAATCATTTCCGATACTTTTGGCGGTGATGTATGGGACCTGGTTGACGGTGTGCTCCGAGCGGGGCGAATCGACGGCATTTCGGCGCAGCCCGCGAGCGGTGCAAGTAGTCTTGGGCTTGAGACGCTCAGAAAAATGCTGCTTGCGCTCGCCGATGACGTACGTGTGGTTCTGATCAAGCTCGCTGAACGCGTCGTTTTTATGCGTTCGATTACCAGGGCAGATGATAGCGCGCGACGGGTGGCAGCACAGCAAACAAAGGATTTGTTCGCGCCCCTTGCAAACCGGCTGGGCGTGTTTCAAGTCAAATGGGAATTGGAAGATTTCAGTTTCCGATTTCTTGAGCCGGAACTCTATAAGCGTATCGCGTTGTTACTCGATGGAAAGCGCAACGAACGCGAAGCCTACATTGCGCGAGTACTTGAAGCGCTGCGAATCGAAATGAAAGCACTCGGCATCGATGCCGAACTTGCTGGTCGGCCGAAGCATATTTTTTCCATTCACCGAAAAATGCAGTCGAAGAATGTCCCGTTCGAGCGGCTGTACGATATTCGCGCGATTCGCGTGTTGGTGGACAGCGTCGCCGATTGCTATGTAGTATTGGGACTCGCCCACGATCTGTGGCAACCGATTCAAGGCGAATTTGACGACTACATTGCGCAGCCGAAAGCGAATGGCTATCGGTCATTGCACACGGCTGTCGTTGGCCCTGAGGGCAAGACACTTGAAGTGCAGATTCGAACTCGCGAAATGCATGCCGCTTCTGAACACGGCGTCGCAGCACACTGGCGCTATAAAGAAGGCGCCGCTCACAAGACGACTGCCGACAAGAAATTTGACAACAAAATAGCCTGGCTTCGGCAAGTCCTGGAGTGGAAACGTGAACTCGTCGACCAAGTGGGTTTTTCCGAGCAAGTTAAGCAAGGCTTGTTCAACGACACTATTTACGTCTTCACGCCACAAGGCAAAGTTGTAGACTTACCAACCGGATCTACGCCGGTTGATTTTGCCTATCACGTACATACTGATTTGGGACATCGGTGTCGCGGCGCCAAACTGGATGGCCAGATCGTTTCGCTAAATACGAAGTTGCAAAACGCGCAGCGTGTGGAGATTCTTGCAGCCAAGATTGGCGGGCCATCTCGCGACTGGATCAACCCGCAATTGGGTTTCCTGTCGAGCCATCGCGCGCTAAGCAAGGTGCGCGCATGGTTTAGGCAGGAGTATTTCGAGGTCGACGTTGCACACGGACGCCAAACCATGGACCGTGAATTGGCGCGTGCCGGTGCAACATCGCTGGCCCTGGACAAGCTCACCGTTGCGCTAGGACACAAGCAACTGGACGAGTGTCTGGCGGCGATTGGTCGAAATGAAATAACTGCACACCAGATCGAAGTCGCAATACGTGAGTCGCGCGAACTTTCCTCAATAAAGTCCGTGGCAGCGGCCGAGGCGGATGAGCCGCCAGTATTGGCGGCAAGTGCTTCTGCGGCGACATCCAAGGCATCGGGTGGCGTAGTCGTGTTGGGCGTCAACAATATCGCGACGATGGTGGCTAAATGTTGCAAACCGGTGCCACCCGACCAGATCATAGGCTTCGTGACCAAAGCGCGCGGCGTGACAGTGCACCGCGTCGACTGCGTGAATATCACAGCACTCAAACTAGACCAGCTACAACGCCTGATGCCTGCTGAGTGGGGCAATACCGGAGACCAGCCTTTCCTTGCGGATTTCGAGCTGGAAGCCGAAGATCGCCAGGGCCTATTGCGCGACGTATCGGAGGCACTGTCGCATGAGCGAGTTAATGTGGTTGGCGTTAATACGCAGTCGCGGGGGAATCGGGCATCAATGCGATTTACGGTCGAAGTACGCCTTGCGGAACACCTGCAACGTGTATTGCGAGCAGTCAGCGATGTGCCGGGAGTCGTAACGATCAGGCGCAGGTAATCAGGCTTTAGTTTGCGAATTCGCATGATTACATTGCGATGAGTGTAGTCAATGGGCTAAAATAACGGCTTGCTGCTCAGCGGCAGGCACGTAGCTCAGCTGGTTAGAGCACCACCTTGACATGGTGGGGGTCGTTGGTTCGAGTCCAATCGTGCCTACCAACTTATTTCTCAGCATTTCCCTGTCCTGGACAATGCGAATTTCAAAGCGGCATTCGCCGCATCTTGGTGTCCCCTCCGTACATAAATAGTTGGTGACCGCAATCGGTAGTTAGCAAATCTCGCGAGCCGGCTCGTGAGCCAGGAGATGCAACGCCACGCGTAAGCATTCGGCATCGGAATTAACATTGCTGACAAAAAAACCCGCAAACAATTGTAAGCGTGCATAATTCGAGATTCGCGCAGGTCTCACGCACCGTGGCGAACTGCCAGCAATTGCAATGATCGTTGTATTACTTGAGCAAGCAAACGGCGGGAAATTTTTGTTAACTTCTAAAGGGAGAGCAGGCCATGCTAAAGGGAAAAACAGCAGTTGTGACGGGATCTACAAGCGGGATTGGATTGGGTATTGCTGAAGGGTTCGCGAAGGAGGGGGTCAATCTTGTCTTGAATGGCTTTGGCGATGCCGCTGAAATTGAAGCGATTCGCTCTGGTCTGGCCTCGAAATTCGGTATCAAAGTAACTTACGACGGCGCCGACATGAGCAAGCCTGACCAAATCGAGGCGATGATGAAAAAGGCCGCCGCTGATTTTGGTGGCGTTGACATTCTTGTTAACAATGCCGGCATTCAGCATGTCTGCCCTGTTGAAGATTTCCCAACGGCAAAATGGGATGCCATCATTGCAATCAATATGTCATCTGCGTTTCACACTACAAAGATGGCGGTTCCCTACATGAAATCCAAGGGCTGGGGCCGCATTATTAACGTTGCCTCAGCGCATGCCATGGTTGCCTCACCGTTCAAGTCGGCTTATGTAGCATCCAAGCACGGCATCATGGGGTTTACCAAGACGGTCGCGTTGGAAGTTGCAGAAAAAGGTGTCACCTGTAATGCTATTTGTCCTGGCTATGTACTGACACCGCTTGTGGAAAAACAAATTCCCGACACAGCAAAAGCGCGCGGCATGACGGTAGAGCAGGTGAAGAAAGACGTCCTGCTTGCAGCTCAGCCAACCAAGCAGTTCGTTACCACTGAACAGGTTGCCGGTACCGCAATTTTCCTGTGCAGCGACTCAGCGGCCTCCATTACTGGTACGAATATCATGGTTGAGGGTGGCTGGACCGCGCATTGATATCGGGCATTCGCAATTTCGTTCTGGCAGCGCGATGTGCGCTGCTGTGTCGACTTCCTGATCGTCAATGCACCAACCGCCCACGGGCAAGAAAGGTTTGAGAATGAATGCTAAAACCACTACCAAAGCGAAGGCTGCATCGAGCGCGACGAAGAGCGCCCCGGCAAGCGCAACGAAGGCTGCAACCAAGTCAACTGCAAAGAAAACTCGAACCAAATCCGCTGTGAAAAGTCCAGTTGCGATAGCTGGGCCGGCGATTATCAAACGGACCGAGCCAAAGATCATAAATATGGCGCTGCAGGGTGGCGGCGCGCATGGTGCCTTTGGTTGGGGCGTCATGGATAAATTTCTTGAGGACGGTCGCGTCCAGGTTGAGGGCCTCTCAGGCACCAGCGCCGGTTCCATGAATGCGGTGGTGTATGCCTATGGCATGTTGAAGGGAAACGATGGCGCGCGACAGGCGATGCACGACTTTTGGAAGGCTATTTCAGATGCGGGACAAAAGTTTGCACCGAAGAAAATGCCTTGGGATCTTGGGCTGATGCCGAAGGAAAATCCGATGCAGGACATGATGAAATCGATGATGAGCACATTGTCGCCTTATCAAATGAATCCAATGAATTACAACCCGTTGAAAGAAGTGCTTGAGCAGCAGGTTGATTTTGAGGAACTCGAGCGTAGCAAGCTCACAAAATTGTTTATCTGTGCAACCAACGTTCGTACCGGCAAGGTGAGAATTTTTCATACCCACGAGGTCACCTCAGCCACGGTGCTTGCATCGGCCTGTCTTCCACAGGTTTTTCAGGCAGTCGAAATCAACGGCGAGCATTATTGGGACGGCGGATACATGGGCAATCCAGTTCTGTACCCGCTGTTTTATTACACCGACTCTCGCGACTGCGTAATTTTGCACATTAATCCGATCGAGCGGCCAGGTCCGCCAACGACATCGGCTGATATCGCTAACCGCCTCAATGAAATCACGTTTAATTCTTCGCTGATCAAGGAATTGCGCTCAGTGTATTTTGTCCAGCAACTTCTCGACAATGGCTGGATAAAGGATGAGCATCGCGATAAATTGAAGTACGTGCTGATCCACTCGGTGCGCGCGGATAACGCAATGTCTGATCTGTCATCTGCCAGCAAAATGTCCAGCGACTGGGCTTTCCTGACGATGCTCAGAGATCGTGGCCGCGCGTTAGCAACGGAATGGCTGCAACATAATTTTGAACATCTGGGCGTGCGATCGACTGTAGACTTAAAGCGCGAATTCCTGTAACTCCTTTCGAGCGTAATACCAAGCCTCAAACAAATGAGCGGCGAATTGGTTCAACCCTTTCGCCGCTTTTTTGTGAGTACGATTGTCTGAGTCGTCCGAGAAAAACGACCAGAAAGCACACAAGCAATCAGGAGAGATCGATGAAAGCCAACAGTAGGGCTGCGACCGTGAAGCGAAGTACGCGCACGCCTGCAGCCATCCGCGCCAGCAAGTCGGCGTCGCAGCAAGGCGGAGTCAAACGCATTAACCTGGCGCTACAAGGCGGTGGTGCGCATGGTGCTTTTGCCTGGGGCGTGCTCGATAGGTTTCTTGAAGATGGTCGACTTGATATTGAGGGCCTCTCCGGCACAAGTGCAGGCTCCATGAACGCAGTGGTCTATGCTTACGGAGCGTTGAAGAGCAAAGACAATGCGCGCGAGGTTCTGCAAAATTATTGGCAGGCGGTTTCCGACGCCGGTCAGAAATACAGCATGGTAAAACGAACACCGTGGGAGCAGATGTTTGGGGGCTGGTACATGGAGAGGTCGGTAGCCTCTGAGGGATTCAAGCTGCTGACCAGTACTTTTTCGCCTTATCAGCTGAACCCAATGAATTTCAATCCGTTACGCGAGGTTCTGGAAGAACACGTGAACTTTGAAGAGCTCGGCGCCAGCAAGTCAACAAAGCTATTCCTTTCGGCTACAAACGTGCGAACGGGCAAAGTAAGAGTTTTCCGTACACCTGAAATTACATCGGATGTTGTACTTGCATCAGCATGCCTGCCATTTTTGTTTCAGGCCGTGGAGATTGATGGAGAACATTATTGGGATGGCGGTTACATGGGCAATCCGGTGCTGTATCCCTTGTTCAACCATACGGAGGCCCGCGACGTCGTAATCGTTCAAATTAATCCAATCGAGCGCGATGGGCCGCCAACGCAGTCTAGCGAAATCGCCAATCGGGTTAATGAAATCACGTTCAACTCCTCCTTGATGAAAGAGTTGCGATCAGTCTATTTTCTGCAACAGCTATTGGACCAAGGAAAAATCAAAGAAGAGTACCGCAAAGACTTTAAGTATGTACTCATACATTCAATTCGCGCGGACACTGCACTGGCGGATTTGTCAATTTCCAGCAAGTTTGGCTGCGAATGGGATTTCCTGACTTCGCTGCGTGATCGAGGCCGCGAGTGTGCAGCGGAGTGGATTGAAAAGCGATTCAAGGACCTTGGCGTTCGATCCACTGTCGATTTGAAGCGGGAATTCCTCTAATACTTTGCTGGAATTATCTGCATTATTAAAAAACGGCGAATCGGGTTGACCAATTCGCCGTTTTTCGTTTCGACTGGATTTACTTCGCGAGGTAGTCGTGCAAGACGCGGCCGTACGGCAGGGTCATATCCGTTACCATCTGTAAACCACCGACGACGTGCTTGACCGGTAGGTCAGCCAGCGGACAATTTACAGCGGGGACAAGCTCTAAACGGGCTGCGCCAGTCCATGCGCCTTTGATGACGACATCCGTGAAATTGATGCCCACAAGCTGAGCAATCGCAGGTTTGCCGTTGATGTCCGGTATTAGCTTCAATGTCACTTGGGTGCGACCAAGCAGTTCCTGCTCCGCCGAGTAGTCTTTACGAAATGCGTCATGCTTGTATACCATTGTTCCAGTGGCAACTTGCTGTGTGGCGTATGTGAGGCTGCCTTTTAGCGTATCGCCCTCAACTTTCAAAACTGCCTTACCGTACTTCATCGGATAGCCCCAAATTTCTCGGCCACCGGCAAGCGGGGGTGAATTGTCTACATACATCTGGCTGACAAAATTGCATTGCTCACCTTTGAATGTGCATGGAATGATTTGAGCGGCAGCTGAATAAGCACCGAATCCTTCACCATCAGGTAAGTCGAGCCATTGGACAGACACCGTGTCGCCAACAGGTTCAAGCGGTTCCGGCAGGTGTGCACGAATCGCATCTGCGTCGGTTTTGTAGCGGATTACCAGATACTGGCGATTAAAAAATCTGTATGGCCCGCGTGGATACGTTGGACTCTGCAAAGGCATTGATGCCAGACCGATCACATCTTTTTTGTTCATGGTTTATGTCTCCCGATCCAGTTATGCGTCTTTGAGGTAGTCGAACAACACGCGGCCGTGCGGCAGGGTGAGATCGCTGATGAAATGTTTTCCGCCAACAATGCGCTTGATTGGTAGATCTGCTGCAGGTGCATTCACGTGGGGAATCAGGTGGAGGCGGGCCGGCGAAAGCCACACGCCCTTGACGGTTATGTCTATCAGGTTATAGGCCACTAGCTGACAAATTTTTGGCGTGCCATCAACATCCGGAATGATCTTCAGATTGCATGAAGTTCTGGTCATGCCTTTGGCTTGCGCGTCAACACCGCCAGGCGCCGTCTGGTGCTTGTAAGCCATCGTTCCCATCGCGACCATTTGGCCTGCATAGCTGAGCGTGCCGGTTAGCGTATCAGAGCAGACTTCCAACTTCGGCAAAGCATATTTTTTTGGGAAACCCCAAATTTCACGTCCGGCTGAAATGGGCGGTTCATCATCCAGATACATTTGTGCGGTGAAGTTGATGGGCTCGCCCTTGTAAAAGCAGGGTATAACGACGCCACTCTCAGTGTAATCGCCAAATCCGGAGCTATCGGGCATTCGAATCCATTCATAAAGGACATGTCCGTCGGGATTGGGTTCAAGAGGTTCGGGTACGGCTTGGCGAAGCAAATCTTTGTCCGTTTCGTAAGTGACGATCATAAACTCACGGTTTATGAACCGGTATGGGCCCATCGGATAGCTCGGACTTGCGGCCGGCATCGATGGCAGTTGCAGGATTTGTTCTACTTTCACTGGTTGTCTCCCTGGTTAGTAAAAAATAATCGCAAGCAAAGAATAAACGGCAGCGCAAAATGTGTGCAGCTTTATTAGCTCGCACACGATGGCAGACGCTTTTTTCTGGCCGCGAAATTGCCTCAAACAACAAGTTCGCAGGATACTACGGGCTTTTCAATATGTCGATTGAAGGTGAATATGAATTGCTCTATACTCACTTGATCTTAGGTGGTTTAAACTGCCTCGTAAACTTGCAACGGAAGGGCCGCGTCACTCGCGGATAACAAAATGGTTATGACACCGCTGACTACGATGGGGATTTATTTAAGCTAGCCGCGCGGTTTCGTTACGTCTAAATATTTTTTAAAGCGCGGTTTTTCCGCGCTTTTTTATTTTTGAGATTCAGGAGTCAAACATGATTGCAATTACGCTACCGGACAAGTCGGTCCGACAATTTGAAGGACCGATCACCGTTGGTGAGATTGCTGCGAGCATTGGTGCCGGCCTGGGTAAAGCTGCACTTGCCGGTAAGGTAAACGGGAAAGTGGTGGACACTAGCTACCGCGTAAGCAGTGACAGTGAACTCGCGATCATTACGAACAAAGACCCTGAAGGCGTTGACATAATTCGTCATTCCACTGCCCACCTGCTGGCGTACGCTGTCAAGGAGTTGTTTCCAGAAGCGCAAGTGACGATTGGGCCAGTAATCGAGAATGGTTTCTTTTACGACTTCTCGTACAAACGTCCGTTCACGCCGGACGATTTGGTCGCCATTGAACGAAAGATGGCGGAACTGGCGAAGAAAGACGAGCCGGTAATACGAAAGGTCGTGCCCCGTGATGAAGCTATCGCGTATTTCAAGAGCATTGGAGAGGCATACAAGGCCGAAATAATTTCGTCCATCCCGGAGGACGAGGATGTATCCCTTTACGTCGAGGGGGGGTTCACCGACTTATGCCGTGGGCCGCATGTTCCGTCGACAGGCAAATTAAAGGTTTTCAAATTGATGAAGCTCGCCGGCGCATATTGGCGAGGTGACTCGAAGAACGAAATGTTGCAACGAATTTACGGTACCGCTTGGGCAAGAAAGGAGGATCAAGAACAGTACGTCATGATGCTTGAGGAAGCTGAGAAGCGCGATCATCGCAAGCTTGGAAAACAGCTTGATCTGTTCCACATGCAGGACGAAGCACCAGGCATGATCTTCTGGCACCCGAAGGGCTGGGTCATTTGGCAGCAGGTCGAGCAATACATGCGACGTGTATACCAGGACAACGGGTACCAAGAAATACGCTGCCCACAAATTCTCGCTCGGTCTCTCTGGGAGCGCTCTGGCCATTGGGAGAACTATAAAGAGAACATGTTCACGACTGAGTCGGAGAAACATGATTACGCGATCAAGCCGATGAATTGTCCGGGTCACATCCAGGTGTTTAATTCAGATCTTCGTTCGTACCGCGACTTGCCACTTCGTTATGGCGAATTTGGGTCTTGCCATCGTAATGAGCCATCTGGCGCGTTACACGGAATCATGCGCGTTCGTGGCTTTGTACAGGACGATGGCCATATTTTCTGCACCGAAGATCAGATTCAGCAGGAATGTCTGGATTTCACGCGGCTGTTACAAAAGGTATATGCCGACTTCGGATTCACCGACATAATTTACAAGCTTTCAACGCGTCCGGACAAGCGTGTGGGATCTGAAGAGTCATGGGATAAGGCCGAAAAGGCACTGTCTGATTCCCTGAACTCCTGCGGTGTGGCGTGGGAGGAGCTTAAAGGGGAGGGGGCGTTCTATGGTCCAAAAATAGAATATTCCTTGAAAGATGCCATCGGACGCGTCTGGCAACTCGGCACGTTGCAGGTAGATTTCAACATGCCAGTGCGATTGGGCGCTGAGTATGTTGACGATCATAGTGCTCGAAAGGCTCCGGTCATGTTACATCGGGCGATCGTCGGTTCATTGGAGCGCTTCATCGGCATATTGATTGAAAATCACGCCGGTTCAATGCCGGTCTGGCTTGCTCCTGTTCAGGTCGTGGCGATGAATGTCACGGAAAACCAGGCGACTTATGTTCAAGCTGTTGTTGTGGGACTAAAAGCTGCTGGCATTCGTGTCTCCCCGGATTTGCGTAATGAGAAGATTTCCTATAAAATTCGAGAACATAGCGTGCATAAAGTTCCTTTTCTGCTGGTTCTTGGCGATAAGGAAATGCAGGCAAATACCGTTACAGCGCGTGTTAGAGATGGTAAAGGTGGGGGTGAAAACCTTCCGCCTATGACGCTTGACGGCTTTATTTCATATGTGAATACCGAAATTGCGACCAAGCATACGTCGTAGTCTAGGAGTGTTTGCACGAAGTGCTTAAGGTGTTGATGATCAATACCCAAGGTTAAAAGTAATTTCTGGGAGAGTTTTATCGCTACTGAAAAAGACGTCCGAATCAATTCTGAAATCACAAATGTGACGGAAGTTCGGTTGCTTGGCCCTGAGAGTGAGCCAATCGGGATTGTGAGTTTGGCTGAAGCCAATCGGCAGGCGGAAGAGGCGCAGTTGGATTTGGTGGAAATTGCACCGACCGCAAAGCCGCCGGTTTGTCGAATCATGGATTTTGGCAAATTCAAGTACCGCGAAGCCAAGAAAGCCCATGAGGCAAAGCTAAAGCAAAAGCAGATTCAGGTGAAAGAAGTGAAGTTTCGACCTGGTACGGACGATGGGGACTACAACATCAAAGTACGTAATCTCAAGCGTTTTTTGGAAGAGGGTGATAAAACGAAAATAACGCTGCGTTTTCGTGGTCGTGAAATGGCCCATCAGGAATTGGGAATGGCATTGCTGAAGCGTGTTGAGGCAGATTTGACGGAACTGGGGCAGGTTGAGCAGTTTCCAAAGATGGAGGGCCGTCAGATGGTGATGATGGTCGGTCCAAGAAAGAAACACTGATTTCATGGGGCGTACCGCCCCGGCTATAAGCAGCCAACGGTGCAAACAAGTCGACTTCAGGTTCAAAGTGTGGAAAGGTTCCATCACCTGCTGCGGCAATGCAATCAAAAGGTAGAAATATGCCAAAGATGAAAACCAAGAGCGGCGCCGCCAAGCGGTTCAAGCCGCGCGGTAGCGGCTCGATCAAGCGCTCCATGGCGTTCAAGCGCCACATTCTCACCAAGAAAACCACCAAGAACAAGCGTCAATTGCGTGGCACGGCTGAGATTCATGCAACCAATCTGGTCAGCGTGCATCGCATGTTGCCCTACGCGTAAGGGGAGTCACCATGCCAAGAGTAAAACGTGGTGTAACAGCGCGCGCGCGTCACAAAAAAGTATTGGATCTCGCAAAGGGCTATCGCGGTCGTCGCAGCAAGGTTTTTCGTATCGCAAAAGAAGCGGTAATGAAAGCAGGGCAGTACGCGTATCGTGACCGTCGTAATAAAAAGCGTGTCTTCAGAGCATTGTGGATTGCTCGCATCAACGCAGCTGTGCGCGCAGGCGGGATGACCTATTCGAGATTCATCAACGGTTTGAAGCGCGCATCTATTGAGGTGGATCGCAAAGTGCTCGCGGATCTCGCTGTGATGGATAAGGCTGCCTTCGCACGTTTCGTGGAGCAAGCCAAAGCAGGCCTCGCTGCGTAGGAATCTAGTTTTTCTGTTCAAGTAGAAACGCAAAAGGCCCGTGAATCGGGCCTTTTGTTTTTTGTGCCAATCCGGCCCGCTACCGATAAAGTGAATTCAAATGAGTACCCTAGAAGCTATTCTGACCGACGCTACCTCAACTTTAGGCACAGTGACATCCATGCCTGAGTTAGAGCAAGTCAAAGCAAGATATCTCGGCAAAACGGGCTCACTCACAGAGCACCTGAAGGGACTTTCGTCGTTAAGCGCGGACGAGAAGAAAACCGCTGGCGCGGCCATAAACCGTGCAAAAGTACAGGTTGAATTGTTGATAGACAGCGCTAGAACACGCATTGCGAAGGCCGAGCTGGAGAGAAAACTAAACGCGGAAGCGATCGATGTCACGCTTCCAGGAAAATCGATAGGCCTTGGCGGGCTGCATCCCGTAACGCTTTGTTTGGAGCGGCTCGAAGCACTATTCGCGACAATGGGTTTTTCGGTCGCAGACGGCCCGGAAATTGAGACTGACTACTATTGCTTTACCGCGTTGAACACGCCACCCAATCATCCTGCACGCTCAATGCAGGATACGTTTTATATCGCTGACTCGCCGCATGTGTTGCGACCACACACTTCCCCCGTGCAAATACGCCACATGGAAGCCAACAAGCCTCCCATCCGCATCATTTGTCCTGGGCGCGTATATCGATGCGACCACGATGCCACTCATTCGCCAATGTTCCACCAAATAGAAGGTCTGTGGATCGACAAGGGGATTAGTTTGGCGGATCTGAAAGGAACGCTCACGCAGTTTTTCCGCGCATTTTTTGAACGCGACGATCTGCAGATTCGTTTTCGGCCGTCGTTCTTTCCATTCGTCGAGCCCGGCGTGGAGGTCGATATGGAGTGGGAAAACAAAGGTGGAAAGATCAAGTGGCTTGAAATTGGTGGTGCCGGCGTTGTCCACCCACAGGTGCTGCGTAACGGTGGGATTGATCCTGAGGCATATTCTGGCTTCGCGTTCGGTATGGGTTTGGATCGACTGGCGATGCTGAAGTATGGCGTGAACGACCTGCGCCTTTTCTTCGAGAACGATATCAAGTTTCTTAGCCAGTTTCGCTAACGAGGAATTAAAGATGAAAGTTTCGTTAAATTGGCTCAAAGAGTTGGTCGATATTCGAGCATCGGTCGAGGAGCTCGCCCATATGCTGACCATGGCCGGTTTGGAAGTCGAAGAAATTGCGCCCGTTGCTGCACCTTTCAGTCAAATCATTGTTGCTGAAGTGAAAACAGCGGCGCCACATCCAAACGCAGACAAACTGCGAATTTGCGATGTTGATGCCGGAACCGGTTCACTTTTGCAAATAGTTTGTGGAGCACCAAATGTGGTGCCTGGCATGCGTGTCCCGTGTGCATTGGTTGGCGCGATACTGCCTGGGCTCGAAATCAAGGCGGCGAAATTACGGGGTATCGAATCCAATGGCATGCTATGTTCAGCCCGCGAGCTAGGCTTGTCTGATGAGCACGCTGGACTACTCGTATTGCCCGACGACGCGCCAGTTGGCCAGGACATTCGCACCTACCTTGATCTGGACGACATCTATTTGACGTTGAAAATGACGCCAAATCGCGGCGACTGCTTGTCCATGATAGGTATCGCACGTGACTTGGCCGCCATTAGTCAAAGCAAGTTGACGTTACCGGTCGTGCCTGTAACTCTGACCGACGAATTGACGGCAGTCGCCATCGCTATTTCTGCTCCGAGTGCATGCCGGAGGTATCTAGGACGCGTCATTACCGGCATGAATCTGGACGCATCGTCACCGCCATGGATGAAGCGTCGACTTGAACGTGCGGGATTCCGTTCGATTTCCCCGTTAGTTGACATTACCAACTATGTCAACCTTGAGCGCGGCCAGCCTATGCATGCTTTTGATTATCAAAAGCTCGACGGCGCAATTGACGTAAGGTTTGCTGAACCAGACGAGTCGATGACTCTCTTGAATTCGCAGGCTGTTCAATTGCGGCCAGATATGTTGGTGATTGCCGACAACAGTGGCCCTATCGCACTTGCAGGTGTGATGGGAGGACTGGAAAGCATGGTCACTAAAAACACGACGGACGTTCTGTTTGAGTCTGCGTATTTTTCACCTGACGTGATTCAAGGTAAGGCGCGGCGCCTTGGCATTAGCTCTGACGCGGCTTACCGCTTCGAGCGCGGCGTAAACCCTGAAGGTGCACGGGCCGCATTAGAGTATGCAACTCAACTCGCATTGAGCATTTGCGGCGGCAAATCCGCCAGAACGGGGCCAATTGTCGAAGTTGTTGGAGAGTTACTTGATGAAAAAACAGTAATCGTAAGACCGGCCAGGGTAGTGCAGCTGCTTGGGATGAATATCAGGACGGATGAGATGCTGTCCATTCTCGCGAGTCTGCAATGTCAGGTAACAGTTTGCAGCAGCGGCTTTTCGGTAATCCCGCCTAAATATCGCTTTGATATGAATATTGAAGAAGACTTCATAGAGGAGATCGCCCGGATTCATGGCTACGCCAATGTTCCCGCGAACCCGCCAATTTCCGCAATTGCAATCTTGCCGGTGTCAGGCTCGCTGCGGACAAAGACTTCTCTAAGGCATGAAATGGTCGGCCTCGGCTATCAAGAGGTCATTAATTACAGTTTCACGCCCGCTGAATGGGAGGCGGATTTCGCGGGTAACTCCACACCAGTGAAAGTTGCTAATCCTATTTCAAGTCAAATGAGCGCAATGCGTTCCAACTTGATTGGCGGTTTGATCGCTGCGATCAAACACAATGTCAATCATGGCGAATCACGCGCGAAATTGTTTGAACTTGGACGTTGTTTTCTGCAAGACGTAACCAAAATGGAAGCTCAACCGGAAATATTGGGGGGAATTGCCTACGGGGCACGCTTTCCGGAGCAATGGGGTGAAGGCGGACAAAAAGGAGCATCAATGGACTTTTTCACCGTGAAAGGGGAAGTCGAGACTCTGCTTAGAGGATTGCAGCCACGTTTCGAGAAGGCTACGCTTTGCGCCTTTCATCCGGGCAGGGCGGCGAAAATTAGTGTAGGCGGCGAGGCAGTCGGTATGATTGGTGAGCTTCACCCGCAATGGCAGCAAAAATATGATTTGCCAAGTGCTCCGATATTATTCGAAATAGACATTTCGGTAATTAAGGGTCTTGAGGCCCCATCATTTAAGCCAATCTCTCGTACGCCAATCCTACGACGTGATATTGCAGTCGTTGTCGATGACGCCGTGGAAATACAATCGCTCGCGGACGCCGTATGCGGGGCAAAAGTGCCAACTGTTATCGAATTCACTCCGTTTGATCTGTACCGAGGTGAGAGCGTCGGTGCAGGGAAGAAAAGTGTTGCCTTCCGGATACTTATGCAGGATACTGATAGAACTTTAGTAGATTCGGAGGCCGACGAAAAAGTCTCTGAAATACTTCATGTAATCAATAAAGAATTTGGCGCAACCCTAAGAAAATAAAGAGTAAATGAACGCCACGCTGACAAAAGCAGAGCTTGCGGACTTAATGTTCGAAAAAGTGGGCTTAAACAAGCGCGAGGCCAAAGATATGGTCGAGTCTTTTTTCGAGGAAATTCGCCTGGCATTGGAAAATGGCGATAGCGTAAAGCTATCCGGCTTCGGGAATTTTCAGTTGCGCGATAAGCCGCAGAGGCCGGGCCGAAATCCAAAGACGGGCGAAGAAATTCCGATTACTGCTCGTCGGGTCGTGACGTTTCACGCAAGTCAAAAGCTGAAGAACCTTGTGGAGAAGTCCTTCAATGGAACCGTCGCTCAACAGTAGTTTGCCGATCATTCCAGCCAAGCGATACTTTACGATTGGCGAGGTTAGCGAGTTGTGTGGCGTCAAACCCCATGTGCTGCGATATTGGGAGCAGGAATTCACGCAGCTAAAGCCGCTTAAGCGACGCGGTAACCGGCGTTATTATCAGCACCATGAAGTGCTCCTCATCAGGCGTATCAGGGAACTACTTTATGAGCATGGGTTTACGATCAATGGCGCACGCAATCGATTGGATGAGCCAGTCGCGGCCCCGTCGAAAATATTAAAAACGGAAACAGGTCTCGATTTTAGTCTGGTCAAAAGCGAATTGAAAAGTATCGTCACGATGCTGAATGCGTAGCTGCGCTAAGACTGGTTACTTAGCCGGTATAATTATACTTCGGTCGGGGCGTAGCGCAGCCTGGTAGCGCACTTGCATGGGGTGCAAGGGGTCGGAAGTTCGAATCTTCTCGCCCCGACCAATTAATCTTGTTTGCCAGTCTATTTTCTTGCGTGATGCAATGCTTTTTGTTGCCACATTTTTGACGGTCGCATTTCTCCGTCACTCAATAGCAAGACCACATCGCGTCACCATTCGGGTTTAGTGACATGGCTGAACTCGGTCATCGTGCCGCTCTCAGCATTTGTTGCTAGTTCAGTCGACAAATGTCAGAGATCCTAATAGATATTTCTCGATTGCTATTTCGCCGGTTCGCGAACCGGCTACCTACCGGCATCGATCGCGTAAGTCTCGAGTATTTGCGCCATTATGTTTCCACTGCGCACGCCGTTCTAAGCTACAAAGGTCTGCTCGTTGTCTTGCCGCGAAATGAGTCGGAACGGCTATTTCGCTTTTTGTATGAACCCGCAATCCATCGTTTTGAACATTGGTTGTTGAGCCCCCGCCTGATTCTTGCCCTATTTAAGGGGGCATGGGCTTCAGGAGCATACAGAGGTGCCATTCTGTTCAATACAGGTCACATGGGACTTGGAGACGAACAGTACGCAATTGGACTGCGAAAGTGCGGCGTAAGGCTGGTCTTCATGGTCCACGACCTGATTCCAATCACACACCCAGAATACTGTCGCCCGGGAGAGTTGCAGAAACATACGCTGCGCATGCGAAACGTCTTGAGAATAGCGCACGGTATCGTTGCCAATTCGAAGGACACGCTGGCAAAACTCCTCGTTTTTTCCAGGAACATTTCCCGAGAAATGCCACTGTCCGTTGTTGCGCCGCTCGCGCCCGGGTTGACACGCATGAAGCCGGTGACTCGGCCAATTGCGGAGCCTTATTTTGTCGTACTCAGCACCATTGAACCTCGGAAGAATCACCTGATGTTGCTGCAACTCTGGCGTCGCCTGCGAGAGGAATCGGGCGAAAATGTGCCGCGCCTGATCATTATTGGGCAACGCGGTTGGGAGTGCGAAAACGTTGTGGATCTACTAGAGCGTAGCGAATTGTTGCGCGGTTATGTATTTGAGCTTTCGCGTTGTGGTGATGTTGAACTTGCGACTTATCTCCACCATGCTCAAGCGTTGCTATTCCCCAGTTTTGTTGAAGGATACGGAATGCCGCTTATCGAAGCGCTGGCCGAAGGCGTCCCTGTTATCGCCAGCGACCTCGCCGTATTTCGCGAGTTTGCTGCAGAAATTCCGGAATATGCTGACCCCTTGGATACAATGCGGTGGCAAGCGTTGATCAAAGAGTACTCATCGCCAACCAGCGAAATGCGACGCGCGCAATTATCGCGAATGGAAAATTTCAGACTCCCGACATGGGAGCAGCACTTTGCACAATTGGAGTCCCTGCTCACGGGACTTGACGATGCGAATAGGGCTGACGATTAGCTACGACATGCCGCTTTCAAGGTTCTCCTTGAAAGTGGCTCCAAATCGCATCAGCGGTGCGCCATCGATGATGTCGTGATCGGCAGACAGATTCAATTGCAATGACTCGTGTTCAACCAGAATTCCGTTTTGCATCGCTGGTTGTGTATGAATTGCCCCAATGGAGAGCGTCAGCGTCATAGGCGTGATTGGAATGACAATTGCGCGACCGGTTGCGTGCATACCCATCGACGTAACGCCAACCGTCCCTGCGAGCTGTCGAAAAAGATGGGCATCGCTGCGAGCCAGATGCCAGACAATTCTCCGCAACGTTCGTGGCAGAGAAAAGAAACTAGACTCCAGCGCGGAAAGCGGCCCATCTGCATAGAGTTGAGCCGACTTTGCCTGTATTAGCGCTATATTGAGTTCTTCAAAGCTCTTTTGATTGGCTGCTCGGACAATGAATGGCAACGGCAGCAAGGCGCCATCCACTTCACGCTCGACCATCACCGACAGATCTACGTCGGCGAACATGACCAACTTTCGGCCTCTGTGCAAATAGGCATGCATCCTGGGGGCAGCAGCTACCGTTCGTGCCAATACACCAGCTACGTAGGTTGTAATTGATATTTTGTGACCTGACTGCGCTGTCTTCGTGTCAATTTGAGCACGAATCGCTTTTGCGTCAACTTCAAGAAGCAGCTGGATTGTATTCTTGCGTCGCCCCTCTGCGAGTATGTCCAACACAAAATTGCGTGTCGGCGGGAAGGGGGACTGTGTATTAGTGGCCGCCGGCGTTTGCAGCAGACGCTTAAGTTGGTTGAAGGCGGCGAACAGGTGATTTGGCACTATCGATATGAGGAAATACTAAATACGCCGAATCTCTTGCGCTAGTGCTTCGACGGTATCGTGAATTTGCGACTGCGTGTGTTGGCAAGAAATGAAAAAGCGCAAACGCGCCGACTTCTCTGGAACGGCTGGATACAAAATTGGCTGAACATTGATGCCGCGTTCAAACATCGCTGCAGATACCCGTGCGGTACTCAGTGAGCTGCCAATAATGGCTGGTACAACAGCAAGCCCGGCGCTGCTCCCAGTATTGATCCCGGCTGCTCGCGCCTCTTGAAGAAACTGTTGTCCCCGTTCGACAAGTCGCGCGGTACGTTCCGGCTCATTTTGCATGCATTGCAGGGCAGCGAGTGAAGACGCGGCGACCGGCGGTGGCATGCCGACACTATATAGAAATCCTGGGGCCAGAAATTTAAGGTGTTCCACCAATGCCGTTTCACCCGCCACGTAACCCCCGCAACCGGCGAGGGATTTACTCAGCGTTCCCATCCAGATGTCAACATCATTTCCTGCCAGTCCAAAGTGCTCTCTAATGCCAAGCCCGCGCTTACCCATCACACCAAACGAGTGCGCCTCATCAACCATCAAGAACGCGAAGTGCCGACGCTTGATTTCGACAAATCGCGGCAAGTCAGGAAAATCGCCGTCCATGCTGTAGATACCCTCAAGAACGATGAGCACTCTGTCAAAGTGCCGGCGCTGTTCAGTAAGAATACTGTCTAGCGCTTGCCAGTCATTGTGGGGAAATGAAAGACGCCGTGCCCCAGAAAGCTGAATGCCCTGTAGCGCGCTGTTATGTACAAACTCGTCATGCAAAACGAGATCCTTTGGGCCAAATAAGTACCCAATGGTCGTTACATTCGTCGCGTGGCCGCTTACGAATGTTATTGCGTCATCCACACCGTAGACTCGCGCTAGCGCCTGTTCGAGTTGTCTATGAATAGGGCGTTCACCAGATACTAGCCGGCTCGCGGAAACAGATGTGCCGTAGCGATCGATCGCGGCCTTCGCCGCATCAGTCACTGCCGGATGCCCGGACAGCCCCAAGTAGTTATAGCTCGCATAGTTGACGTAAGTCTTCGTGCCGATGACGCTGGTATTGCCGGCGGTACCTTCGTGCAACTTGAAAAATGGGTTGCCAATTCCCAGGCGCGCCGCACCATCGTTCATGATTCGAATTTGCTGGTAGCCCGGATGCAAATGAAACTTGTAATGTTGCTCTGGAATTTTGTCAGGCGAGCCGAAGCCCGCCACCAAGCTCATGGGGGTATTGTCCGATTGCGTTGCATGCCGTAACCTGCGTTCCAGCGCCTGCTGAATGAGTTTATCCTTCAGCTGCGCGGTTAGGCCGGATATGGTTTTAGGCCGCATACTACTGAATCATTCGACGTTGGACCGCCGGGTCGGCAGCAGCAATTTCGCTTACAAACTCCTCCACAGACTCGTCGCTAACGCCAGCTGCATGCTGCAGCACGACCTGTTGAACTTGTTGAATTTGGGTCGGTGGTGTTGAACCGTTTGTAGCCACACTTCCATCCGTTCCACGTAGTTGCGCAATCATGCGCGCGGCAAGCTTGGCAATTGTCGGACTCTCACTTAACGCCATGACAGGGAGTCGCACTCCAAATCTGCCCTCAAGCGCAATGGCCAGTTCCACACCCATTAGCGAGTCAAGTCCCATTTCAAACATGGATTGATTTGTATCGAGCTTGTCGACCGATGCGCGAAGTATTTCCGCGACTTCAACCTTGATCATTTCGATAAAAGTCGGAAGCAATGCTTCGTCTGGCAACTCTGCGAGCAACCGCTGAATATCGTCAGCGTTCGTTTCTTCGCCTTGTGCATCTCCACCTAGTTTGGCTAAATCGCTAAAACGCGGGCTACCTGCTGTCGGCAGAAACCTCGAAAGAGCACGCCAATCAAGCTCCATTACGCCAAGTCCAGATTGGTTCAGAATCAGCATTTTCTCGAGTTCATCAAGTGCTGCACCGGAATGAAGTGCGGAGCCGCCCATTCTATGTTGCAGCGCGTCTTTGAGCTTCTCGTTTCGCGCCAAAAAACCTACGTCATCAATGGCACCCCAGCGTACGCAGGTGGCCGCCAAGCCAGCAGTTCGCCGATAGATTGCAAGCGATTCGAGCGCTGCGTTCGCTGCCACGTAGCTTCCTTGACCAGGATTGCCAAACAAAGTTGTCGCTGAAGAAAACAATACGAAAAAATTCAAGCGCAAATGCTGGGTTTTTGCATGCAGGTATTGCGCACCCAGCACCTTGGGCGCAAGTACCTTGTGTAGCTGCTCGGCCATGACATTGCGGATAAGACTGTCTTCAATTACGGCAGCTGCGTGAATAATTCCCCTTAGCGGCGGCATCGAAATTGCGATGTCGTCGAGTAGCTCGGAAATGGCGTATTCGTCACTTACGTCACACGCGACCGCACGAACGCATACGCCCGCACCTTCAAGTGATTTGAGAGCTGCACTCGCCTCGTCAGTCGCCGCGCCGCGGCGTCCAAGCAACACAAGGTGCTTTGCACCTCTTGAAGCAAGCCAGTGAGCAGACTTCAGGCCAAATCCACTCAGGCCTCCCGTTACAAGGTAAGTGGCGTCTTTCGACAGTGCCAATCGTGACGATTTTGATTCACCGGCGGCATCTGAAATTTCAGAGACTTGATTAACATGAACTGTATGTGTCGGGATGATCTCGTGATGATAGGTGATTACTATCTTGCCTATTTGACGCGCCTGCTGCATGTACCGGAACCCGTCGACAATATCCTCAGCCTCAAAGGCGTGATACGGCAATGGATGGAGTACGCCCTCGTCGAACAAGCGCATCATTTCGCCAAAAAGTCGACGCGTCAATGCGGGCCGCTCGCTCATCAACTGATCCGCATCAACGCCAAAATAGCTGATGTTGTTGCGAAATGGCCTTAGCCCAATCTTGGTATTTTCGTAATAGTCACGCTTACCTAACTCGATGAAGCGGCCAAACGGTTTGAGAATGCGCAAATTGCGATTGATTGCCTCGCCAGCGAGCGAATTCAGCACAACATCCACTCCGCAGCCATCGGTTTCTGCCATGATGTCGTCGGCAAAACCAAGCGTACGAGAATCATAGATATGCTCAACCCCTAGCAATCGCAGAAAATCGCGCTTCTCATCTGACCCGGCAGTGGCGTGGATGATTGCCCCACGCCATTTTGCAATTTGAATCGCCGCAATACCGACACCACCTGCCGCGCCGTGGATTAATACGGTTTCTCCCGGCTCCAGTTGGGCAAGATGTAAGAGTGAATAATAGACGGTGAAAAATGTGCTGGGAATCGTTGCCGCGGCTTCGAAGGACAAGCCGCGCGGAATATGGGAAAGCGCGGTCCAATTCGTAATAACGCGGTTCGCGAAACAAGACGGCCCAAATCCGACCACACGGTCGCCAGGCGAAAAGCCGCTAGTCTCGCGTCCAGCAGACAGAACAACGCCTGAAAACTCAAGGCCAAGCGTTGGACCTGCAAAGCCGTTTTCAATCGCTTCGTCTGACAGCAATCCGAGCGCATACATGATGTCGCGAAAATTCAAGCCAGTCGCTTGAACCTCAACTTCGATTTCGTCATTCTGTGGCGTAGCCCGCGGGTGAGATTCCCAGCGCAAGTTTCGCAACTGCCCCGGGAAATCAAATCCCAGTCGCATAGTGACGTCTTGTTTTGTGTGTTGACTGGAATCTTTGTTCTGTCTTGTTGCGCCGGAGGCGAACTCAACGTCGTGGTCGCCTGCGTCGAGAATTGCCGCACCAAGCGATGACAGGTCGTGTTTAGCAAGTCCAATGCGAGGTACGAAGCGCGCGCCGTTAAGTCCTAAAATAATCTCCAGTTCCTCATCGGATTGCATTAGTTCCCGTGCAAGCGCATCTGTAAGTTCATCTTTCGCGCGCAGGGCTGGCAAATCCACCAGCCTAATCGCCGCATTGCTCGCCTCATTCATCATCGCGCGGCCCCAACCCCAAAGCGCCGCATCAGCTGACCACTCACCCGCGCCGGCGTCGCCTTGCGATGCTGCTGGCAACAAAGAGTGCATGGCACCTGATGTGACGATCCAACATGTTGTTGGCGTTTTGGCGTCTTCACAGGCTTGCGAGATGGCTCTGGCAACGAGGCATCGGGCTTCATGGTGGGCAAGATCTGCCAACGCGGGCAAAAGCTTTTCAGGCAACCGCAGACCCGCCAAATGCAATACACCATCGACGCGACCGGTTTCACGCCGAATACTGGATAAAGCGTCGCGAAGTGAAACGACGTCCGTGGCGGTAGTACACGCGACTATGTGACCTGCTTCCCTAAATCTGGCAGATACCTTTGCACTAACCCGAGCAGAGTGACCGGCCCCGTCTGCGACAATCAACCACGACTTACTCTCCACTTGCTCCAGTGACGAAGTTTGCTGGCGGGCGCCGCCGTTAGCGCTTGCGACCAGCAAGTAGGGGCCGCATTTAATGTCAGAAGAAAAATCAATCTCGGAGGGGGTTCCGAAGCCGCGCTTCGTCAATTGTTGCAGCCAAAAGCGCGATGATTGTTGAGTAGAAACCAAATTGCCGTCCGCAGTCTTGCACCACCATTCAACATTTTCACCGTAGGTAAAGTCCATCCAGCGCGATGGGTGCATGCCAACAATGACGATTGAGCCGCCGGGTGCGAGTCGCTCCCTGGCTACATCCAACGCATGTAACGCCCGATCTAGTGTCGTGAAGTCAAGTGACACGAAAATCAGTTGGGCTCTATGCGGACTGATTGGTTCTATTCGGGTATCGTCGGCTGCAAGCAGGGTTGCTTTCATATGCGGAAAGCGTTCCAGCATACGGTGCGTTTGTTGCAGCGCCGCAGTCGAAGGCGTGAAATAGTGGTAGTCGCAAAAATCGAAATCAATGGCGGCGCAAATGTCGGCGGCAAACAACGGCGGAGATTCACTTATTTCGATGATTCCCAGGCGCTGATCATCTATCAACCGTGATTGTGCAGTTGAAATGATGTCGCGAAGCGTCTCGCCAATCCTCTGTCGGCCTAACGCCCCAATTACATGGGCAATGACTGACAGGCGAGGGGAGTGCTGGTGCAGTGGGGACTCGTCGACTGGCGGCTTACCAAGCGTCGCGCTTAAGTGGTAGCCGACTTGGCCAACCTGATGGACTATATCAAAGCAGTCCGGATAATCTGACACCAAACTATTCCAGATCGCTTCCGGCAATGGCTGGCTGGCGTCTATCGCCAAGAAACTGTAGCCTAATTCGGTCTCTGCGAGAAAGCCATCGTCTTTGGCGGCGCCAATGATGTGTCTAAGAAAAGGCGCAGTTTCGGGAAACGAGGCGTACAGTGATTCCAGAAATGTGTGTGACAAATCATGTTTGTTATCGCTCAATCCACGCAGCGTACCAATGCCAAATTGACTGCAAACTTCATCCAACAAGGGGTCCACTTCGTCAATATAGCGACGGTGAATGCCCGCAACCGCACATCGTCTAATGGTCTCGTTCATCGCGAGATGTACTTCGGCAAACGTTAGCGCGGATGCCGGCACGGTTGACATCTTGTGAGGAGCCGGAATGGCGCGTTCTTCGAGTAATCTGACGCGATCGGCCGCACTCTTTTGTAATCTGATGCTCCGGAATCTGACGCCCTGTAGGCAGGCGATCGCGCGCCCGTTTGTGTCAAATACGGTAAATTCGGCTACCAATGACTGACGCGTATACCGCAACAAGGTTGCGCGCGCCGAAGCTGGACGGGTTGGAACGCCCGCGACGCCGTATCTGAAGGTAATTCGTTCAATTCTCGTGGGGACAAATGTAAGCCCACTTTGCGCGGCGTCCTGTGTTGCCGGATGCTCACGCAGGAGTTGAATGATTAACTGGAAAGTACAATCGAGCAGAGCGGGATGAACATTGGTACCGGCGATTTCTTCCTCGATTTCAACGGGTACTTCAAATTCTGCCCAAGCGGTACGCCGGTTAATCCAGCCCCGTCCAATCGCGCTGAACGCGGGGCCGTAACGGAGCCCTGCTGCGAGCGCGATTTTTTCATGGCTGGACTTGTCGAAATCCGGCGGGCGTGCCGGAAGTGCGAAGTTCTCCGCGTCGAAAACATGTTGGCTGGGCTCTCTTAATATTCTGCCAACCGCATGAATGTTCCACGCTTCCTCGCCGCCCAGTTCGCGCGCCCGAACCGTTAAGGCGCCGTCAGCGGGATCAATTGATACCCTCACAATTTTTGAGTGTTCGTCGCTCAACACGAGCGGCGAACGAATTTCCAATTCCTCTATCGATGCACTTTCACCCCCGTAGGTAAATAACGCGGCCGCGACAGCCAATTCTACAAAGCCAGAACCAGGGAAAACGGTCGCATCGCCAACAACGTGATCTGCCAACGCTGGATACTGTCTGGTATCAATGACATTTTCCCAAGTCAGTTCATGCTGCGCCAGTCTATAACCTAGGAGTGGGTGATCTTTTCGGCGTGTAAGTGCCCCCCCTGCCTGGGCGGTCGTTGGATGCCAATGCGTCTCGCGCTGCCAGGGATAGTTTGGCAAATTGATGAAGCGGCCGCGCCACGGCAAAAGTTGAGCCCAGTCGATCGCACAGCCGGCGATAATCGCCTGATTTGCCGCGCTCCACACTCTTTGTGGCGTTGCTTCGTTGCGACCGAGCGTGACAATGACCCGACCGGGACGTGCATTCTCCTTTACGCTTTCTTTCACGGCATCATTGAGGTACCCACGCAAAACTGCATGTGGCCCAATTTCTATGAAGACGTTGTTACCCTTTGCTTGTAAACCTTTGACCACTTGTGAAAATAATACCGGCAGCCTGATGTTGTGCCACCAATATGCGGCTCGCAATTCGCGCCCGTCAAGCATTTCGCCGGTCACGGTTGAGAAGAACGGAATGGATGTTTCACTAGGGCGCAATTTGGCAAGCGCGCGTAGTACTTCGAGTTCTATGCCGTCCATTGAAGGACTATGAAACGCGTAATCGATATCCAGCCGCTTGTATGTCATGCTGCGCTTGGCGAGCTCGCCTTCAAACAACGTGATAGCTTCTTTAGAGCCCGCAACCGTAACACCACGGCTACTGTTGATGCCCGCGACGACAACGACGCCACCTAAGTTCAATTCGTCAATGAGTAAACCAGTTTTCTTCGCGTCTGCTAGAACCGCACTCATTACGCCGAGACCTTTGGTTCTTCCTTGAAGCTGGCTACGATGAAAAATGACTTCTACAGCCGCGGCCAATGAAAGGGCGCCGGACGCCCAAGCCGCAGCCACTTCACCGACGCTATGTCCAGCCACGGCGGTCGGCTTGATGCCACGATGTCGCAACATCTGGGTGATGCCGACTTGCACGGCAAACAACGCTGGCTGAGCGATTTCTGTACGCTCGTAGCGGTTTTCACCATTGCCCCAACTCGCGTCGCTAGCCAATTCATCTTCAATTGAGTAATTCGCGAAGCGCTGAAAAATCACATCCACTTCGCGAACCGCGTTTCGAAAGACGGTATCTTCGGCCAGTAGCGCCTTACCCATCCCAACCCATTGCGAGCCATTTCCAGAGTAGATGAACGCAGGTCCAGCTGCCGCCTCAATGGCAGTTCCATAGTCCAAGTCGCCGGTCTTGTCTGCGCCAGCGCCAAAGTTCTCAAGTGCGGCAATAACGGCTGGGGCCGAATGTCCAAAAACGATTGCGCGGTGCTCGTGCCAGTCGCGCGCAAAACACGTGTTAAAGGCCACGTCGTAAAATGGGGCGAGCGGCTTGGACCGGATAAAGTCAGCGAAATCTGCAGCAGCAACCTTAAGCGCCGCACTGGTTTTCGCCGAAATAACAATCGGTACGTCGTGAATGTTTGTCGGACGCGGCACCTTTCCCTGCGGACTATCATAACTTTCGAGAATGACGTGGGCATTGGCGCCACCAAACCCGAACGAGTTTGTGCCGACGATGAGTTTGCCGCTTTTTTTAAGTTGCGTCGTTTCGCGCGCTACTTCGATGTTCCAATCATCAAAATGGATATTAGGATTTGGGTTCTTAATGCCAATCGTTGCTGGTACTACACGATATTGGACGCAATGCAAGGCCTTAACCAATCCGGCGACACCAGAGGCGGCTTCAAGATGTCCCATATTGCTCTTGACCGAGCCAATGAGAAGTGGGTGCTTGGCGCGTCGGCGTTTCCCGATTGCCACGCCTAGCGCATGAGTTTCGATGGGGTCACCGACAGCAGTTCCAGTGCCGTGCGCTTCGATGTAATCGATATCGTCAGGTTCAATATTCGCCCTTGAGTAAACTTCTTCGAGAAGCGCGCTTTGAGCTGCTGAACTAGGAACAGTCAAGCCGGATTTGCGACCATCCGTATTGACGGCCGTATTGGCGACCACAGCAAGTATCTGGTTGCCATCCGCGACGGCTGCATCGTAATCCTTAAGGAAAAATATACCACCGCCTTCCGAGCGCACATAACCATCGCCATCGGCATCGAACACATTGCAGCGGCCACGTCTGGAAAGCATGGATGCCTTTGAAAAACTGATAAAGCCAAACGGGTGAGAGTGCAGGCTGACGCCCCCGGTCAGAGCCTGTACGGTTTCGCCACAGAGAATTGACTGACAGGCTTGGTGGAACGCAACCAGAGAGGAAGAGCAAGCGGTGTCAATCGCGAGACTGGGCCCGCGGAGGTCGAAGACGTAAGACAAGCGGTTTGCGGCAATGCTCGCGGTGTTGCCGGTGGCGACACTCGCGTCGACGGTGCCGAGGTCGTCAGCCAATCTGTAGGAGTAATCGGCACTCGCGATCCCTATGTAGACGCCACAGCGACTGCCTTTGAGCGTCGATGGTTTCACGCCTGAGTTTTCCAATGCCTCCCACGACATTTCCAGCAGGAGTCGCTGCTGGGGATCCATCAATGCCGCTTCACGTGGCGAAATGCCAAAAAAGGCAGCATCAAATTTACTGATGTCGCCAATCGAGCCGGCTGCAAAGGAATAGCTTGTGCCTGGGTGGTTTTTGCTTGGGTGCAAGAACGGTTCTTTTTCCCAGCGCGAGGCGTCGACTTCAGTGACTAGGTCGCGACCTTCGAGCAGGCTTGGCCAATAATTCTGGCTCGTTGATCCCGGAAATCTAAACGCACAACCAATCACCGCAACTTTTTTTGTCATAGTCTTATTAACCACCCTGGCACATCAGTTAACTGGGCAACGTCTGTTTTGTCCGGTCAGCGCGCATGCGGCAAGTTTCATGAGTACTTGCAAACTATTACCGATGAAAATATAAAAAACAATACGATATTGCTTCTCTACAACTTACCTAACGTACTTCCAACGCATTGCAACGGCGCGCCAAAAACCGTCATACCCCAAAAATAGTCAGGGCAAAAAAATACAACGGTCAGGCGGGTATGTTCTGTTGTCAATGTGACAGATTCTATCCCATTGTGCATCGAAAGTCCGCGGCAGGAACCTACGTGTAAAGGTGGGAAATCAGGGGCGTCGAATATGAAAACATTCAAAAGTGCAACATCCGGTTACATCCTTCGCGTGTGTAATAATCGGCCCTCACTCATATGGCGACAAAAATGCAGATTCGCGTACTGAACTTCCCGCTCGCCGTCATGGTCGGCGTGCTCCTTGTCCTTCCAGGCTGCGGATCCATTCCAACGAGTGGTTTTGTCCGGTCGGATGCTGACCCAAAATCGACACAAGCAAATCTCAATGGCATTCAAATAGTCGATGTAACTGACCGCATCGCAAAACAGTTGTTTGACCAACGCCAAACGCGGCAGTTTTCGGACGCTTTCGTGACCAGTGACTCACCTAATCAATTGATTGGTAAAGGTGATAGCGTTGAAATTTCGATTTGGGAAGCGCCACCGGCAACGCTGTTTTCGCAGGGCGCCATAGATTTTCGTGGCGCAACGGCTGGATCACGTGCAGCCACCATTCCCGATCAAATGGTGAATAGCGAAGGATACATAAGTGTCCCCTTCGCTGGCAGAATTCTAGCGGCGGGTCAGTCGCTACAGGCGGTCGAAATGGAAATCGTGAAGCGCCTGACGGGAAAAGCGAATCAGCCGGAAGTCTTTGTTCGGCTTACGAAAAATGTGTCATCAAACGTCACTATTGTGGGGGAGGTTACCAATAGTACGCGTTTGCCGCTAACCCCCGGTGGTGAAAGACTGCTGGACGCGCTCGCCGCAGCTGGCGGGGTTCGGCAGCCGGTAAACAAGATGACGATTCAGATTACGCGAGGCGACAGCGTGTTGGCGATGCCGCTCGACAGCATCATCCGCGACCCAAAACAAAACTTTTTGCTCAACCGTGGTGATGTCGTAACAGCAATGTTCCAGCCGCTTAGTTTTTCCGCGCTGGGCGCAACCGGTAAGAATGAGGAGATTAGCTTTGAAGCACAGGGTATTTCGCTTGCCCAAGCACTGGCACGCACCGGCGGTTTGCGAGACGAGCGGTCGGATCCGCAAGGTGTTTTCATCTTCCGCTTCGAGCCAGCCAATGCACTTGCATGGCCACGCCAACCGGTAGTAAGCACCGCAGACGGAAAAGTACCGGTGATCTACCGGATAGATCTACGTGATCCCGCGAGCTTCTTTGTTGCGCAGAGCTTTCAGATGAACAACAAAGACCTGCTTTACGTGTCGAACGCACCAGTTGCTGAACTGCAGAAATTTCTTAATATTGTTTTCTCGGTGACCTATCCCCTTTTAACCGCGGCGCAATCGTTTAAATAGTTCGGCGGCTCGCGTAGATCGCCATTTGGCGCGGTGGTTGGGGCGAAAAAGGCTGGAAATGCGCGCCAATAGTGGGGGTTTTGATTTTCGTCATTTGGGATTGGCGGTCGAACACGCCTGTTTGCCAAAATCTGTCAGCATCCAATCAATTGACACGGGGTATTCAGGGGTGAGCGTTGACAAGATTTCCGGCCTAAGACTGCTTGAAGCGGAGAGTTTGGAAATCTTCCGCGAGGCGGTGACCAATGCACGTAAACCGGTGCTGATGTATTCAATTGGTAAAGACTCTTCGGTGATGCTTCACCTCGCGAAGAAGGCGTTCTTCCCGGCCCCGCCACCTTTTCCGTTGCTACACGTGGATACGACTTGGAAATTTCGCGAAATGTACACGCATCGCGCGCGAATGGCGGCCGAGTCTGGTATGGAGCTGATTGTCCACACCAACCGTGCCGCGTTGGAAGCCGGCATCACTCCGTTTACCCACGGCTCAAGCTATTACACGGATGTGATGAAGACGGAGGCGCTCAAACAAGTGCTCGACGCGCACCAGTTCGAGGTGGTATTCGGCGGTGCACGCCGTGACGAAGAAAAATCCCGCGCAAAGGAGCGTATCTTTTCCTTTCGCGGCGCCGGCCACCGTTGGGACCCCAAGGCGCAAAGACCGGAACTCTGGAATCTCTATAACACCCATGTCAAACCAGGAGAGAGTATTCGCGTTTTCCCGTTATCCAATTGGACTGAACTCGATGTGTGGCAATACATCAAACAAGAAGATATCCCGCTTGTCCCGCTTTACTTCGCAAAGCAGCGCCCTGTTGTAGAGCGCGACGGTGGCTGGATTATGGTCGATGATGATCGACTGCCGTTGCGGCCTGGGGAGAAACCACACATGCGTTCAGTACGATTTCGCACGCTCGGCTGCTACCCGTTGTCTGGCGCCATAGAGAGTGTTGCGACGACGCTGGATGCAGTAATAGCGGAAACCATCACTGCACAATTCTCTGAACGACAAGGGCGCAGGATTGACACCGATAAGCCGGGTTCAATGGAAAAGAAAAAACAGGAGGGGTATTTCTGATGGCGGTCACGGGGTTAGAAGAATCCAGCCTACCTGCGGCTGTCGACGTGGACGTTGGGACACTGCGCTTTATTACCTGCGGCAGTGTCGATGACGGTAAATCGACACTTATTGGACGCCTCCTGCATGAATCAAAGTGCATTTTTGATGACCAGCTTCAAGCGCTCGAGATGGACTCCAAGCAATATGGTACGCAGGGTGAGCGTATCGATTTCGCTCTTCTCGTCGATGGGTTGCAAGCAGAGCGCGAGCAGGGCATTACGATCGACGTGGCATACCGCTTCTTTAGTACCGAGAAACGCAAGTTCATCGTCGCTGACACGCCTGGACATGAACAATACACACGCAACATGGCTACCGGGGCATCAACCGCAGAACTTGCGATTCTGCTAATCGATGCCCGGAAGGGCTTACTAACGCAGACGAGGCGACATTCGCGGATCGTCGCCATGATGGGCATTCGTCACGTAGTGCTGGCCATCAATAAGATGGATATGGTGCGCTTTGATGCTGCGGTATTCGAAAGTATTGAATCGCAGTATCGAGAGTTTTGCGCTGAACTGAAGTTTTCCTCGCTGACGGCAATACCGATGTCAGCCCTTGAAGGGGACAATATTTCTGTGCGCAGTCTGAATATGCTTTGGTACTCAGGTCCGCCGTTACTTGAATATCTGAATTCGATCAACACGGCTATCGAGGATCCTGCGGAGGCAGCTGCGAAACCATTGCGTTTGCCCGTTCAATTCATCAACCGTCCGCATCAGGATTTTCGTGGCGTATGCGGGCGTATTGCTGCAGGCGAGGTGAACGTTGGACAAAAAGTTTGCATATTGCCGTCCGGGGTTTGTGCGACTGTTAAAGAAATTTTCGTCGGTGAGCGTGCATTTGGAACGCGATCCAATGGCGAGTCTGTTGCTGTGACCTTTGCCGAAGAAGTGGATGTCAGCAGGGGGGATGTGATCGTCGCAGCCGAGTATCCGGCAGAAGCGGCCGATCAATTCGAGGCGCGTTTATTGTGGATGGCAGAACGTCCGATGATTCCTGGACGGCCCTACTGGCTCAAGCTGCACGGTAAGGAGGTCACCGCGACGGTCACGGAAATCAAATATTGTGAGGATATTGAGACTGGTGCCCGCCTTGCCGCCAAATCGCTCCGGCTTAACGAAATTGCGATGGTAAATCTGGCACTCAGCCAGCCCGTCGTGTTTGAACCCTACAAAATCAATCGCACACTTGGTGGTTTTATACTTATCGATAAATTCACGCTTGAGACTGTCGGCGCCGGCATGATCGAATTTGCGCTGCGCCGCGCATCGAACATTCATTGGCAAACGTTGGAGATAAATAGGCGCGCGCGTGAACTGATCAAGCTACAAACAGCGCGATGCGTCTGGTTTACCGGCCTTTCCGGCTCGGGTAAATCGACGATCGCGAATCTGTTGGAAAAGAGACTTCATGTGGCGGGAAAGCACACGTACCTTCTTGATGGTGACAATATCCGCCATGGGCTCAACCGCGATCTGGGTTTCACGGAAGGCGACCGCGTGGAGAATATCCGGCGTGTTGCCGAAGTAGCAAAATTGATGGTCGACGCTGGGTTAATTGTGTTGGTCTCCCTCATTTCGCCTTTTCGGTCAGAGAGAAGGCTTGCACGGTCGCTTTTTGCAGCTGGCGAATTTGTTGAGGTATTTGTCGATGCGTCGCTAGAAGCTTGTGAGAAACGGGACGCGAAGGGGCTCTACGCAAAGGCGCGCCGTGGAGACCTGAAGAATTTCACTGGCATTGACAGCGAATACCAATTGCCTGAAACACCAGAAATTCACTTGCGCACGACTGAGGATAGTGCAGAAACATGCACATCAATGGTCTTTCGGCACATCAGCGACTGACGTCGTAATTATCGATGTTGCACATTTCTGCCTATCCACTTAGCCCGAAATTGGAAACCTATTTGCGTGCTGCGTGAGTTCACAAACCTGACAGAGTGTCGCAGCAATTGCGCCCAAGTCTACTTATGAAAGGATAGAATCTCAGTTCACTATGCAAGCCGCACAACCCGAAATTCAACCTTCTCCGACCGCTAGCCACAAGGTCATTGGCGAGCTCCTGCTTGAACGTGGCTTGATCAGCGCGCAGGACTTGGAGAAGTCCCTGGCATTTCAACGCCAATTCAAAGGGCGGATCGGATCCGTGTTGGTCAGGATGGGAGCGCTATCGGAGGACGCGCTGCTTCCGGTGCTGTCTGAACAACTCGGCCTCACTTTGCTCGCTGCCGATCAACTTCCTGTACATGGCACCGAAATAGTCAGCGCGATCCAGAAAAGCGGTTTTTCACCGGAATGGTTTGTCGATCAGCAACTTGTCGTCTGGGAGAGTGCCGATGCGGTGATCCATTGTGCCGCGCGGAACCCCATCGACAGCTATTTGCAGGAGACGCTGGCGATTACTTTCGCTGGTCAATCACAGTCCTGGCATTTTGTGAAAACGCAGGATCTCGAACGTTTACTCAAACTGATCCAACTGCGCCCAGAAGCGGAGTATGCAGATGAGGTAGCACACCTGCGCGAACTCGCGGAAGAAGCACCCATCATTGAGCTGGTAGGCAATATCCTCGCGCAGGCTATTGACGAAGACGCCTCGGATATTCACATCGAGCCGGAAGAAAATGCGTTTGAAGTCCGCTACCGGATCGACGGTGTGATGCAGGCGCGCCTTAACCAGCCACGCGACCGTTTCGACGCCGTCGCATCGCGGATCAAGCTGCTTTCGGGTATGGACATCGCCGAGCGCCGACTTCCTCAGGACGGTCGCATTACCATGCGGGCAAGTGGTGCAGAGATGGACATACGCGTATCGGCATTGCCGGGTGTGCATGGCGAATCCATCGTGATGCGGCTTTTGCCCAAGGAGCGTTCCAACCTTAACCTGGAATGGCTGGGCATGGAGTCTGACCATCTGGCACAATTCAGCCGTTGGTCCCACGAGCCGCATGGCATCGTGTTAGTTACAGGCCCAACCGGCTCCGGCAAAAGTACCAGCCTCTATGCAGCGCTAGACTCTGCCAACGACCGCAGCAAAAAGATCATTACCGTCGAAGACCCGGTCGAATACAAGCTACCCGGCATTACGCAGATTCAGACGCATAGTGAAATCGGCTACGACTTCGCCCGCGCGCTGCGTGCGATCCTGCGACAAGACCCGGACGTCATCATGATCGGCGAAATCCGCGATCTGGAAACGGCTGAAATTGCGGTGCAATCGGCGTTGACCGGACACTTGGTACTTTCCACGCTACACACCAATGATGCCCTGAGCGCATTTACACGCCTGCTTGATATGGGGGTCGAACCATTTTTGGTGGCGTCGTCCGTCAGGGCGGTGCAAGCGCAGCGTTTGGTGAGAAGACTATGTGGAAGTTGTGCGACCCCCGCCGAGCCGCCGACGGCCATTGCGGAAATCGCAAAACAACTAGAAGAGCGCTATCCCAAACAACTGGCGAGCGCACCAACATGGCGAATTCCGCATGGCTGCCCGCAATGCAGAGGCAGCGGCTATCGCGGGCGGGTGGGTATCTACGAGTTGGTCGAGGTCACCGCTGCGATTCAAGATGCCGTGATGAGGCGGGCAACGGCTGGCGAGATGGTCGACATCGCACGCCGCGATGGCTACCGTAGTTTGCGCGAAGATGGCTTGATTAAGGCTTGGCGCGGCTTGACCAGTGTTGACGAAGTCCTGCGCGTGACTGGCGCGGGGGAAAGCATGGAAGAGGGCGGTGGGAGGTGAAATGGTTGTTCAAGAACACTAGTGACTAGCAAGTTTGCGCATCCTTGAGGCGGCTTCGACGTTGATAGCAGTTTGGAGCACGGCGCAGCGCTTTTATCCCTCGATACGCATTTCCAAACTATTGATGGGCCGCGCGCAGGCGCGCAACTGGAAGACTTCATTCCGTGACGATTATTCGATTTCTGCAAATATAGCGATGGACTTTCAATATCAGGCGGTCAATGCTCAGGGGCAGCCCGTCACTGGCCATATCAGTGCAGCAGGCGAACGCGAAGCCACGAGATTGCTGCAGCAAATGGATCTGACGCCAGTCGAAATTATGGCGACCGGACGTGTTGCGACTGAGACAAGCCGCGCTAAGTACCCAAAGCGCGCCAGCCAGCAAGACAAAACACTCGTTGTGCGAGAACTTGCGACCCTTTTGCACGCGGGCATTTCACTCGCAGAGGCAGTCGAATCTATCGGCCAAACACATACTGATAGCACGATTGGCACAGCGTTCGCCCATATTCACGGCAAACTACGGGGAGGCGGGAGTTTCTCGCAGAGTTTGAAGAGTGCACAAATCGAATGGCCGGACTACCTTTTTCAACTGGTCGCGGCGGGTGAGCAAACGGGCAAGCTCGCCCACGCACTTGAAAGTGCCGCCACCCAGATGGAGTACGAGCAGCGTATTCGGAGTGAAATGCGCAATGCGTTGATCTATCCAGGTATTCTGGTGTTTTCGGGCATCTCAGCCACCTTGCTTATCTTTATCGTCGTCGTGCCGAAATTTGCCAGCTTGCTTAAAAATACCCGCGCGCAGCTACCGGATATTTCCGTCTGGGTGCTTACTATGGGCTTGTTCGTCAAAGAAAATCTGTTGTGGGTCGGATTGGGCGCGCTAGCGGTGGTGTTGACGGCAATTGCCATGCTGGCAAACCCCTTGTTGCGTGCCCGCATACTGCAAACCTTGTCGCGCGCGCCGATTCTGGGGGCTTGGCTGATTGAAACGGAAATCGGGCGATGGGCCGCAATGCTAGGGACCTTATTAGAAAATCGCGTGCCGATCCTCAAAGCAATGGAACTTGCACAGGACGGCATGCGTCTGAATGCGGTGAAACACAAACTTCAACAGGCGCTTCGTGAAGTGCGCGGCGGCAAGAAAATCGCTGAAGCGCTGGCCGGTGGGCAAATGCTCAATGTCACAGGTTTGAATCTCGTACGGGTGGGCGAGCGTTCTGGCGAACTACCAAAAATGTTGCGCACCTTGGCGGGGTTATACGAGACTTCCGGCCAGCAACGCCTGAAGCGTTTCCTGATCCTGCTGGAGCCGCTCGCTATATTGACCATCGGTATCGTCATTGGCACTATCATGATTGCCGTGATGCTGGCCATTACCAGCCTGAACAATATTCCGTTGTAAGAGAAATCAAGAGAAAAAATGAACATTAAACAATCGCCCCGCGGCTTTACATTGATGGAAATTATGATTGTGTTGGCCATCATCGCGCTGATAGCTGGAGTGATCGGTCCGAAACTGTTTGCGAATGTAGACAAGGCCAGGGTGCAGACAGCCCAGACGCAAGTAAAGATGATCAAAGGTACGCTCGAAGCGCTGCGGCTAGATATTGGACGATTCCCGACCGAAGCCGAGGGGCTCACCATGCTTAATACGCCGCCCGCAGACGAAAAACTCAAAGCCCGTTGGCGCGGCCCCTATCTGGACGAAGATTTGCCGAAGGACCCCTGGGACACCCCATACCAATACAGTGTGCCTGGCTCCAATGGCCAACCGTTTGCGCTCTATTCTTTGGGTGCGGACAAAAAACGTGGCGGCGAAGGTTATGACACGGACGTTGGCTATTTGCCTCCGCAGTGAGTGCGCTTGGTCAACTAGGCGCGCCATCATTGTGGGCAGGTTTGATTTTCATAGCCTAGGCAAGCCGGGATGACAAATCCGGGGGCAACAGGCTTTACGCTGATTGAAATCATTGTGGTCATGGTGATCGTCGGGCTGGTGACCAGCATTGCGCTCCCGCGTCTGGTAACTCTTTACGCTAGTGTGGAAAATTCCAGCCAGCGAACCGCCATAAAGGATCAGATTGAAGGGCTTGGCTATCTCGCCTATTCCGCTGGCAAGTCGATAGTGCTCGAATCCTCTGCGGAAAGTGGCGGACAGCTAAAAGACTATCCGTTGCTACTTCCGGCTGGCTGGCGCATTGACTTGCCCATGTCACTGCACTTTTCTTCGCGGGGGTTTTGCACTGGCGGCAAGCTGATCATCAATGATCCAGACGGCGGAAAGGAGGCGTTCCAACTTGCCCCCCCACTTTGTCGGCTTGAAGCTATCCGCGGAAATGAGGGATGAAGCGATCACATCAGCGCGGATTTTCCATGCTCGAAGCCGTGGTCGCGATGGTACTCATCAGTGGCGTGGGCTACGCCCTGTTTGGCTGGATCAATAGCAACATAATGACACTCAACAGCATACACGAAGCTAATGCACGCGCAGAGGCCACCCAAAATATCCTGGAATACATGGATAGCGTTAATCCGATGCTTAAACCGGAGGGGACGGTCAGTCTCGGGCAATATAAAATCCGTTGGGAATCAAAGCACGAGACGCTGATTCAAGACGGAACTGGTCTTTATCAACTCGCACTATATGACACGCTAGTCAAGGTGGAAAACGGGCAAGTACGGCCTTGGTTTGATTTCCGGCTGCGCAAGGTGGGCTACAAAAAAGTTCGCGAAATTCTTCCGCCATGAGAGCCTTTCAATGCCGTGGCCGATCTTGGGGCTTTACCCTACTTGAAATTTTCGTGGTACTAATCATTACCGGATTCATCGTCGCCATCTTGCTGCAATCACTCCAACAGGTGTTTCGACTGCAAACACAATTTTCCAGTGAGATATTTCACACGCAGAACGGTGCTATGTATGCCGACTGGTTCAGGCAGACCATCAACGGTCTGATGCCGGACGATCCCGGGGGTCCCCAGCGGTTTCGTGGTGATCAGCGGCAAATGAGCGGCTTCACGCTCACCCCGCTGGATCAGGAAACCGGTACGCCAGCCGCCTTTGCCTGGCGGCTGGAATTCGATGCGCCGAGTGGCCTCACTTCGCTGTACTACGGTGATACTGGCGGAAAAAAAGCAAAGCCGATTCTCTCGTGGCAAAGCAATACCGGGCGCTTCATCTACATGGATGCGGGAAACGAAGCGCATGACAATTGGCCTCCGTTCCTCGGAAAATGGCCGCAACTGCCGAGCGCCATTTATTTGGAAAGTGGCACAGCGGAACTATTGCGCGTGATCGTGGCTGCCCCCCGCGGAGCAGACACGCCAATGCTGCGCCGCAAGCAATTCGAGGCCCTTTAACCATGTCCGCTCCGGCTATTTCTTATTTGAAAGCAGTTCACGTTGAGACTCAGAAAAATGTTTGTGGACTAGGCTCGTCGATCTCCCACGTAGAACCGCGCCACATACCTCACGGTGAGCACGCAGCATTTTGCTTCTCCCCCCCGCCTTGCGCGCACTCATGAGTGCAATATCAAAGTCACCTGCGAACGAGCGGCACGGATTTGCTAACTTAAACAGTGATCCGATCGTTTGCCGCCAGAAAGGCTTTGTATTGGTTGTTACACTGTGGATGCTCGCCATTATTTCTATTGGCGCGGCTTATTTTGCCGAGCGTGTCGCCAATTCTGCGTCGTTGGCCCGGCAGTCGCAGCTCACGAGTGAGGCATTGGTGGCAATGTCCGGTACCCGCGCCGAAATACTCTTCCGCCTCGGCACGACACCTACAAGCGTTTTCGGTTTAGGGCCGACTGCACAAGCGGCCATTGTGCTGGACAACCGCCCCTATCGTAGCGGCGGCGGGGATATCGTGCGCCTGCAGGACAGCCGTGGCCTGATCAATGTCAACTTCATCCAGCCAGAAGTGCTGCTGCGGCTACTCGGTCAAATGGGTGTGCCCGCAGAAAACCGTGATGCATTGCTGGACACGCTGAATGACTACACGGATACCGACGACCTGCGTCGCCTCAACGGGGCCGAGTCGGCTGAATACCTGGCACGCGGTCTACCCCTGCCACCCAACGACTGGCTGGTGACACCATGGCAATTGCAAAATGTAATTGGCTGGCGCGACCAAGCTGTACTATGGAAGGATCAAAGATTGGCCGAAATTGTAACTGCTGCACGCGTCTTCGGTTTCAATCCCAATACCGCCCCGAGGGAAGCGCTGGCAGCGTTACCGGGTAGCAACGCGAAAATTGCCGACGATTTGGTCAAGATGCGTTCTATTGCCCCATTTGCTAGTGTGTCCCAACTAGGTAAGGTATTGGGTCAATCGGGGCTGGATCCAGAAAGCGTCATATTTTTACCTAGTGACAACATACGCGTGACTCAGGAAAGCGATAAAATTCCGTGGGCGATTCGTAGTCAGATATCCCTCACGCCGAACGCTGCTCTGGCACCATGGCGTATTGACTACTACCTCAAGACTGGTCTGACTTCCTTGACTCAAGATGCCAACAAAATCCTTCCCCTTCCCGCGCGTTTGGCCCTCCCTGTATCTGCCAATTAGGCGCTATAGTCAGCGCCACGCTGCTATCACTCCCGCCCTTAGCAGGTTTGGCGCAGCGCAGTGGGTGCTAGGTCGTTCGCTATACCGGTTTAGCCGTTTCGATCTTAAGCATGTGTCGAAGGCGCAGCGGCCTCAGGCGCTGCGCCTGCTAATTCAGCAATGGAGCCCGTATGCCATCACCGGCCAGTACGTTGTATGGGCCAACGAGGTCGCGCTTGTCTGGGCGTGGGATGCGGATCGTCTGTCAATGGATTTGGCCGCACAAAAACTGGCGCTGGCGTCTACCCGCATCATTCCCGAGAGTCTGCTGCATCTTCCGCTGAACGCGGGCCTGCGCTTGGTTGCATGCCTGGATGGGGTAGAAGGACAAATTTGGGAAGTGCAGCGTCCCGTCCATAGCCGCTGGTGGGCCGAACCGCCCAGTGCTTCTGATTGGTTGAATTTCCAACGAGATGCCGGCATTGCACCTGACGTCAACGTAGGCATCCCTGCCGCGCAATCTCTGATGTGGCTTAAGCAGCCGTGGGCAAAATCGGCCGACCTGCGTAAGGGCCAAGGACAAGCATGGCCGTATGAAACTTTGTGCGTCAGAGGTGTTGCTCTCGTTTTGGTGGCTTTCACTATCTGGCAAAGTACGGAATTGATCAAGACCCGGCAAGCTACAGGACAGCTCAGAACCCGGTTGGCGGAAGTCGGACAAAGCGCACAGCCATTGCTCGAAGCGCGACGTAAGGCTCTGGATGGTTTGGCCCGGATCGAAACATTGCGAGCAATTAACCCGTATTCAACACAGCTTGCCATGTTGGCCGAGGTTGCCACCAAGTTGCCTAAAAACGACACTTACGTTACTGAATGGGATTATCAGAACGGAAAGCTGAAAATTACTATAGCTTCTCCAAACAAATTATCAAACGGTTTTCTGGTCAAGCAACTGCAGGATTCTGGCTGGTTCAGGAATGTGCAGGCTGTGCCCTCCAATGATGCCAACGCACTGACACTTACGATGGATTCGCTGCCACAAACCGAGATTTCTTCAGTTTCAATAGGCGCGGCAGCACAGGGCGGAACGGAGAAAATAGGAAATGCACCCGAGCCGACGAAATCAAGTCCGAAAACCTAGACGATGATCCTTACCGAATCAGTTACGTCCCTTATAGCCAAAATACAAGATAACCCGCGCCTGCGCCTTGGGGTGTTGCTAATTATTGGCATCATCTGGTTGTACGGGCTTCTAATATTGCGAGATGAATCGCGACTTGCCGCGAGCCAATACCAGACGGTGGCCAAGAAAGTGGCGCGCCTCCAAGCCGAGGCCAATCAGTCAGAATGGGCAGCACGTGTAGAACCTGTCCGCGCGCTGCAGCTTGAGCTGGAAAGCCGCATGTGGCATGAAGGCACCATTGGTCTAGCCCAAGCCACGTTTCAGGATTGGCTCAACCAAGCAGTGCAACAATCGAACCTTGTTCGTGCTGTGGTTTCCGTGGCGGCTCAAGAAGACAATACGCAGGATAAAAACACCGCAGTCAAAACACCGCCAGCGCCAAACCCCGATATCTGGAAAGTGAGCGCCAAAATCGGTTTTGATTTCACGCCGAAAGGTTTGTATGCCCTGATTGGGCGCCTGGAAGACCACGACAAACAAATCATCATCGAATCTCTGGTTGTTCGCAGTTTGCCCTTACCGAGGGCTGACATGGTTCTGGTCGCTTATTTCCAGAAGCCTTCAGGACCAGAAAAAGCCATTGGTGCAAACAATGGAAACACAACAGCGGTTCGGCCATGACTAAAAGTACGAGAACGGAGTTTCAACTTGAAAACTGCTTGATTGTAGGCACTACAGTCGGTTTACCAGCATGTAGTGCGTTTTTCGAAACGCATATGAACTATCGCAGACCTTCAACCAGTTCAGGGCGAGCAGGTGATGTTTTGAAACGAGCATTATTGTGACCGCACGACGTTTTTTCGCTTTCCTACTAATTATTGGCGCCATTGCCGCCCTTGCTTGGCTTGTTGTGCCAGCGCCCGTGGTCGTTGGGCCCGTGCTGTTGGCAGAGGGGCCGTGGAAAGTCCCGGTCCGGACGGTAATTAAGACAAAGGAAGCAATCGCAACGTTGAACGGCGCCAGCTTATGGGGCAAGTTGGCTGACGTTGCGCAGCCCAGCGACACTGAACCAGAATGGCGTTTCATCGGTGCCATGGTAAGAGGACAAGAGCGCTACGTCATTATCAAGAAAGACAATCTGCCCGAGCAGACGCTTGTTGTTGGCGACACCCTGCCGGGCGGTAGCAAAATCCTGACCATCGAAAGCGACCGACTTTGCTTGCTCATCAATGGTCAAAAACGCAGCCTGTACATCTACCCACAAGGACGCTTGAGCGGAAAAATGGCATATGTTGCCGAAGAGGCACCGATCCGACAGACTGCCAGTGCCGCAAGACATATTAGCCCTTGAATGTGAGAAACGATGATTTGGCTGGATCTTGGTAGAGACTAGTGCTCACCGTCATGGCGACGCAACACGTTGGCGCAAAAGAGAAATCTACGGGTATTTTTGTCGAGGCAGAAGTAGTTTTTTTCAAGCGTCGAAATTGTGTTTTTCTGATAATTCTCGGCAAGCTCCAGCATCGGCGGACATCACAGGTCAAAAGGGTCTGTGAAGGCTCGCCGATATTGGCTGTCCGTTTATCGTGAATCTCTCGACACCGAACCGGCGCTCGTCATGACCGCGGAACTGCCAACGTAATGCACGCGTCATTTTTCTACAACTTCTGGCAGGGAGGGCCGTCATTGCGGGGCCTCAAACCTAGAAACGTTTAACAGCCATAAGAGTCATATCACCTACTAAGCCATCACTAAGACAAGGTATCATCGCAAGCAATGTTCAAAACTCTCTATTTTTATACCCTCCTGGCGCCAGCGCTGCTGCTCACCGCCTGTGCTGTTGACGCCCCCTTGATCCCGCCACCGCTAGAATTGCCCAAGAAGGTCGCGGCATATAGCGTACTGCAACAGGAAGACGAACAAGCGCGCGAGCAGAGTATGCGTATTAGCGAAACACCTAAGCCAGCGACGGTAGAACGGTCGCAAACAGGTAAGCCCGCCTCCACTGAGGTACCGTCGGGGGGCGTGGAAAAAGCTGACATCGTCCTTTCTTTTGAACAAATTCCGTTGCCCAGCTTCATTCAGGCCGTGTACGCAGCCATCCTGAAGAAGAATGTTAATCTTGACCCGGCTGTGGCGGCTCGAAAAGACCTTGTGACCTTGCGAACTGGCGATCTTCAAACTCCCAGCCAAGTGGGAAGTACTACCCGCCTGCTGTTGAAAAGTTACGGCATTGCGGTCATTGATATTGGCGGATTGATCCGTTTTGTGCCGGACGGGGCCAGCCTCGGCTACCTCCCGGAAATCCGTCGCGGGCGTGCGCTGCCAGAAACGCCGCTTCCGCTGCGGCCTATCTTTCAATTGGTGGAGTTGCAAGCGGTGCGTAACGGTGACGTCGCAGGTTGGCTTCGCTCCATGTTCGGAGACAAGGTCAAGCTGCAGGAGGATCCGGTGCGAAATGCAATTTTGCTCAACGGCAATTCTGACGATGTAGTCGCTGCGCTGGAAGCGATCCATGTATTGGACCAACCGCTAATGAAGGGACGCCAGAGCATACGCATCACTCCCCAATTCTGGTCGGCCGACGAATTGGCAAAGAGGTTAGGCGAAATTCTGCAGACCGAAGGTTACGGTACGTCAACCAAAGCAGAAGTTGGCTTTATCCAACCCGTGACTCTGCTCCCGGTTGCAGGCGCCAATGCCATTTTCGTTTTTGCAGGCAGCGAAAAAATCCTTGAACACGTAGTCGCCTGGGCAAAGGATCTGGACAAACCGAACGAAAGGGGAGCAGGGCGCAACATTTTTAGCTATCAGGTGAAATACACCGATGCGGAAAATTTGGCCAAAACCCTTCAACAACTGATGGGTGGGTCCGCTCCCCCAGGCGCGGCAACTGCCGCAGGAGGCGCCGCGCCGGCAGCAGGACGATCCGCACAGGTAGTCGTAGACCGGGGCAGCAACACGCTGATTTTTACGGGGCAAAGCGAAGACTACGGCGGAATTCGAAATCTGCTGCAAACCCTGGACAAACCCGCCAGGGCGGCGCTGATAGAAGTCACGGTCGCGGAAATCACCCTGACGGATAGCTCACAACTTGGCATTGAATGGCTTGCCAAAGAAGCCAACCTGACCAGCGGTCGCAGCTACACCGGCGGTACTCTCGGCGGGCTATCCATTGGTTCATCAGGATTCAACTTCCGATTGCTCGACAATATTGGTGACACCCGCCTGGTACTAAATGCCCTTGCCAGTTCGAACCGTGCGACCATTCTCTCCAGCCCGCGCGTGGTTGCGCGCAATGGCGAAACCGCGACCATTCAGGTTGGACAGGAAGTCCCTATCATTACCTCCCAGCAGGTTGCAACCACGGGTGGTGTGCTAACAACCAACACAACGACGGTTCCACAATCGATTCAGTACAAGAATACCGGCGTCATCCTCAATGTGCGACCGGTGATCCATTCCGGTGATCGCGTCGATCTTGACGTTGCTCAAGAGGTGAGTGCAGCGCAGGCTACTACCACTGGGGTCTCCACTTCGCCGACCTTCAGCACGCGGAAAGTACAGACCAAGCTCACGCTCAAAACTGGTGCAACCGTGCTTCTGGGGGGGCTGATATCCAACACAAAATCCGATGGTAACGCAGGCATTCCACTGCTGAAGGATATTCCCGTATTGGGCCAGCTTTTCCGCAACAACACCGGCAAGAGCGACCGCACCGAGCTAATCGTTTTGATCACCCCCTACATTATCGAGGACGACAATGACGCTCAGGCTGTGACCGAGGCCTTCAGGAAACAACTCGGCGGATGGGCGCAAAGTCCGCTCTCCGAAAAAAATCGTGACCAATGAGTGTGAACAGAAACGAAATACCCGTCTGCGCGAGGCCGCATTTGCACTTGTTGGTTTTTTGAGAAACCCACTGGGACGTGTTGTTCTAACTAAAGAATCTACTTGACACTGAAATGCAAGAATCTACTTGACAGTGAAATATAGGGTGAATAGACTTGTGAGGTGTGAATTTCGTTTCGCACATGATTTGCAAATCATGCGTCTCATAAGCAATTATAATTGTCAAACTTTATGGAGCATTCAATGAAAAAACGTAACCATGTAATGCAAGCTGCTGTTGCCAGCGCGCTACTTGTGTCCGGTGGTGCATTCGCCGCAGTTAATCTAGACACGGTGCCAGTCGTACCCGCCAAATATGCGTCAGAAATCGTCGCAACGGTCGCGGCACCCGTAACACTGACTAATGCGTCTAACGTGTTGGACATCCTCGTGAAGACGGGCTACTCGATGAACAACACCGAAGTGCGCTATGTGCGTATGGAGTTGGACAACGGGGCTAAATTTTCTACAGCAGCAACTGTTACTGTCGTGCCTACTACCGCTGCTCAAGCTTGTACGGCTGGTGCGATTAACGGACTCGGCACCGGCGTTATTTACTTCTCAGTGACAGCTGGCATGGGCGGTTGCGATGCAAATTCACTGGTTACGGTTGCTGGTGGTCAAACCATCACCAATACCACTACGATCCAAGCGTCCTACTCGATGTATGACCAGCCCTCACAAGCACAAGCTGGTGGTACAAACGGTCGTATCGTTGCCAAGGCATTCGCCCCGTATATTACATTTGCATCAAGCTTTGCTCTTGTCGGCACCAATGGAACAAACGTGACTGCTGACGTAGCAGCGAGCCCATCATTTAGCAAGTTCTTGGCTCCTAGTGCGTCGTTGACCGCATACCTTGGTACGGTTAATTACTCGCTTGTCGCTTCACCTGGCTTGACTGCAGCGGGCGCTCCGATTACCTTGGCAAACTTGATGTCGGTTGGCGCTGGTGGTACCAAGTTGTTAGTGTCGGGTGATTTCTCGGCTGCGGCAACGACTGGGACTCCGGCTGTTATCACACCTGCTAATATTTTCCTGTCCGCCAGCGCTACGTGCACGACTGTAGACTTGGCATCTACCTCAGTGACCCAAACCACGGCAACGTTTAACGTTGGCGCTACTGCTACAACCGCCAACTCGCAACTTTGCTATACGGTCACCGGCAATACGGCGGTTCCGATTCAAGCTTACACGGCAACGTTGAACCCAGTTGCAGCATCTGCGGCTTACTCGGTTGCTTCTATTGGGCCCGTTGTAGCTGGCAATATCATCCGCAACGGTTCATCGGTGGATATGCGTAATTACATCCCGTCGGCGGTAACGGGTTATATCCAAACCGTGCGCATCTGGAACGGCGGTGCTGCTGCAATCGTCAGTGCGGCATTGATCGACGAGAACACAGGTGTTGTTGGAACAGCAGTGGCCGTCAGCGGGACCATCCCAACGGGTGGTACGGTACGTTTGTCACAGGCTTTCCTTGAGAATGCACTTGGCGTAGCCAACTTTCCAGCAAGCGTTCGTCCACGTATTCGTTTCACGGCACCAACGACCAAGATGGAAATTCAAAGCTTCTTCAACAACGCGAATGGTGCTTACACAAACCTGAGCGGCATAGAGTAATTTTTTTGGAAAATGCACCTGCCGCCTGGCAGGTGCTTCGGAAGGCCACCTTCGGGTGGCCTTTTTTTTCTTGGCTGCGCCTCAGTCACCGGCCCTCCTTCCTGGATCAAATACCAATGACAATAGACCATCACAGCATCAAAGCCGAACTGCAACAATTGTCTGCAATCAGGCACTTTGGTACTCAATCTGAACAACTTGGTGTTGGTTTAGGGGCTGGTGCCGCCCACTACCGTGCCTATGTCGGCCCGCCAGATGACTACGACCTCGTCGCCGCCATGTGTTTTGGCTTGCTCACATCGTTGGGGCTGCGTGGACGCCACCGTCTGCTAGACGTTGGCTGTGGTTCCTTGCGGCTAGGTCGCTTGCTGATCCCTTATCTAAATGAGGGAAACTACTGCGGTTTGGAACCAAATAAATGGCTGGTGGACGATGGCGTGTCCTTGGAGCTGGGCCACGATATATTGTCATTGAAAAAACCAACGTTTTCGTACACTGACTCAACCAAGCTAATTGGCAAAAAAGACTTTTTTGATTTTGCGATTGCACAGTCGATTTTCAGTCACTGCGGACGTAACCTGTTGTCCAAGCATTTGACCGAAATTCGTGACGCGCTCACGCCTGGTGGTGTGCTACTCGCGACGTTTATCACGGGTGAAGCTGATACCGAAAAGTCAGGCTGGATTTACCCTCAGTGCGTGGAATATACGCCGACTTATATCGCCCAGACAGCCAGCGCATGCGGCTACGAATTTCAGATGTTGGACTGGCTGCATCCACGGCAGAGTTGGGCGCTGTTTGCCAAACCGGGATTTGATCGTTCGTGGTTCGCTGATCGACCGCTGACATGGAACACCTGGCTGCAATATGGGCCGAAATAGAGCGTTTGCATCTGTATAGCATCAACGTGAACCGCTATGTTTGTATCGGTAAGAGCCATGAATGGGCGCCAATTACTTGTTCGTTCGCAATATATCAACCGAGCAAAAAAATGCTGCCAAATCATCGACACATAGTGAGTTCTCATACAGTATCGGGCTGTTTTTTTTGATCTTTTCGACGATCTTTGCGCGCAGCGTCGAATTGCGAGCAATCTGCACCGCTTTTTGCGAATAATCCTCTGAGTCATCGGCAACGCATTCAGGCACCTTCATCATCTTGCAAAACCCCATACCGACGCGCCCACGCATGTAGTTGCTCGGTTTCGTCACGAGTGGTGTACCCGTTGCGAACACCATCATCGCAGTGGACCCAATGCCGAAATGAAATGGATCCAGAATTACGTCGGCGCACGCGATAGCACTTAATAAATCTGTTGGGTCGGATAGCCAAGGCAAGAATATTATGCGTTCAAGTACATCCGCTTGGATCGTCCTTTTGAAGCGTTCCAGCAGGATTGCTTTTCCAAATGGCAACTGAATATCATCAAACAATACGATCACGCCTTCTCTATCCAATTGCAGAATTCGTGCAATCGCTTCATCAAAGTCCGGATGCATTTTTTGCAGCCGCATAGGGCACATATACAAAAGCGCCTCGTCCTTGAGCCCAAATTCTCCGCGGGTTTTGAGTGCGCTGGGCAAAACAGGACGCGAAAAATAGGACACGTTATTCGGCAAACGAATAAGTGTTTCACTGTAATGATCTGCGCAGTCAGAAGGCTCCATCAAGTCATTCGACAGGAAATAATCGATATTTGCGATGCCTGTTGTTACTGGATGGCCAGCGAGAACACACTGTACACGCGCTAGTCGTGCAAATGCCAAAAAGTAGCTTAGCGGCTCCATGCCGATATCAAGATAAGTCAGAATATCAAGCTTCAAACTTGCCATTATTTCTCTGGCTTGAACCAAGTTACGCGGCACTCTTACCTGCGTACCAACCACATTTGAGTAAATGGTAGCGTCCGCCGTCTGATCGGAAATCAGGAATACTTCAAACTGTGAGCGCAAAGAAAGTAATTCGATAATTTTGCTAAAGCAGATGGATATCGAATGGTTGTACAAGAACTTGGAAAAAAAACCGATGCGGATTTTTTCGTGAGTATCCGATTTGGGTGTCATGCAATGTGTAGCCGAATATTGCAAGGACGGGCACACTCGTTCGTAGTATCTAGCCAACTTGACCTGTAAATCACGGTCATTCAAGCCATGATAAGCAAGATAAAAATTTGCGCCAGCGCTGTCCTTCAACGGGTCGTTCAGCGGCTGCGCTTTGGCCGTCAATTGGACCAAGTCATGTTCAAACTGTGCGCGGCTCTCCAGTACTTCCTCGCGGGTACCCATAATCGCAGGGAGCATCAACGCGTCTAGAACCCAAGCGCCATCAAAGCCCAAGATCTGTGATTTTTGGTAGCTGGCCTTGGCCTTTTGTAAATTACCTTGAAGTCTGTATACAGAACCAAGATTGCTGTGCGCTTCAGCGAAATCAGGTTTGATCGCAATTGCCCGTCCGTAGCTCTTTGCGGCGTCATCCAGCTGCCCGAACAGCTGCAAGATATTTCCCAGATTGTTATGTGCCTCAGCAAAATTGGCGTTGATTGACACCGCCCGGCGATAGCTCGCCGCTGCGTCATCAAGTTTTCCGATATCCTGCAAGACCATACCGATATTGTTGTGTGCGTCTGCGTAGTCGGGGCTTATTTCCAGTGCCCGGAAACAACTCTCCACAGCGTCGTCGAATTGTCCGATGACCCGGAGTAAATTTCCCAAATTGCTGTGCGCTTGAGCGAAATCGGGTTTGATTTCCAGCGCCCGGCGATAGCTGGTCGTCGCGTCATGGTATTGTCCGAGGGCTTGCATTGCGTTACCCAAGTTGCAGTGCGCGGCAACGAAATCAGAGTTGGTCGCCAACGCGCTTCGACAACTCGCCATCGCGGCATCGAATCGTCCTAATCTTTGAAGGATAACGCCGAGGTTGTTGTGCGCCTCAGCATAATCCGGTTTGATTTCAATCGCGCGATGACAACTGGCGACAGCGTCCTCGAGTTTTCCTAGATCTCGCAAGATATTGCTCAAGTTGTAGTGCGCCTCTGCGTAAGCGGGGTTAATTTCGAGCGCTTTGCGACAGCTCGTCAATGCCTCATCTAGTTGTCCGATATCATTGAGGGCAGCGGCCAAATTATTGTGCGCCTCGGCATCGCCCGGTAATAGCTTTGTGGTCGTCCGAAAGGCGGTTAGTGCTCCTTTTCCCTGAACTTGAAGTACAACGGCAAGCACTTTCCAAACAAACCCCGCATCCGGAAATTGTTCGACCAGCTGGCGCGCCACGGTTTCCAGCTCTGTAAAGCGCCCGTCATTGAATAAGGCGACAAGCTGAGTCATTTCGTCGTGAGTCGGCGCCATGCTTTTGGCAATACTGTCGGGCGCAGCGGGGCCGACCGGTCGCCAAGCTCGACGAGCTACAGAAGGCGCTTCAAGTCCACAACATTTCTTGTGTTTCTTCCCGCTGCCACAGGGGCATGGTTCATTTCTAGCCGGCTTCACATTTGTCATCGGTGCTTACTGAGCATTTGTATGTTCATCTTGTGCCGGTGGAGGCGAGTCGAGGTTGATTTGATGATCACCCACATCGATAGGCGCAGGTGGTTGCCCCGCGCACCATCGCTGCCACATGATGCGCAAGGCGCGCTCCAAGCCTGCTGCGATCAATGCGGGCTGGCCCGCTGCTGAACTGGCAAAGCGCGCTCGCAATCCGGTCCGTATCGCCGATAGCGCAGTGAGGTCGTCCGCCCAAGCGCTGCCA
>JBBQFL010000030.1:0-57559 GCA_038321965.1 Burkholderiales bacterium
CTGCCCGAGCGGTGTCACCGCTGCAATCGGATCCCACTCAACATGGATTCGACCACCAAACGTATCGAGTGTAATCGGCTCTTGCCGACTCGCTAATGCCTTACGTTTCGCTTCACCCATTGGGTGAGTCCTCCCGCAACATAAAACTCCCCGGAAACCCGCGTCCAGTATCACTCTACGTTAGCACCATCGCGGTTCAACTGCCGTTTATAGGTTTATTACTTACTCCTCGCGCGATAACCTGATATCTCCGTAATAAGCACTGATGTGCGATCCAGTCGCGTTCGAGTCGGTCATCACGCCGATAAAAATGATTGATCCAGCAGGCTCGCCGAACAGACGCTCGTAATCCTGCTTTACGTTCCGTTGAAAATTAATCCATTGTCCGAGTCGTTCGGGGCCGGATTCCACCACCAGCATTTTTGCCCGCGAGGTTTTCGAATTGTCGATTACTGTTTCCTTGGGTAGCTTGTTTTCCCAAATGTACTGGATCGTCGCGTACGGCATTTCACGCCCGCTAAACAGTTTCACAGTTTGCGCGAGCGCGCTGTCCTCAAAATCAAACTTGGATTTATCGCCGTCGAAGGCAACGATGACGCGGACCGGCGAATCATCTGCGTGACGGCTGGCGTTGTCTGCATCCGCAATCAACCGCGGCACTTTCCAGCGCCAATGCAGATAGGGGTAATCGGTTGCGGCCACTGTAAGCGGCTGCAACATGCCCGACGCCGATACATTTGCGTCAGCCTCCAGTACGCGTTCACCGTCATGCTCGACGATTCGGTATTTGGTTTTCGCCAGAAAGCGCGAAAGCACCCAAGGCTCCCACGCCGGCGGTGCGGCTTCGCCGACCAACGCTAATGAAAAGGGCTGTACAGACGCAAATTGCAGGTTCAGCCCCGACGGAGATGGATAAGGCGTGACGAGTTGTGCGCAGCCCGCGAATGCAAACAAAGAACAAACACAGATACCACGCAACAGACTTTGCATCCGATACACCCACAGTATGTTAGGTCGACTTACCATCACATCATAGGCTTATGAAACAACCAATCCTGCACCACTTCACTCCGAACTCGCGATCAACGCCGCATTGCCGCCCGCCGCCGCTGTATTGACGGTAAACGTACGTTCAGAGGCAAAGCGGAATAGATAATGGGGTCCACCCGCTTTCGGCCCGGTACCGCTCAAACCTTCGCCGCCGAATGGCTGCACACCGACAACCGCGCCGATCTGATTCCGATTGACGTACACATTGCCGACGCGAGCCCGGGCGCGGATGGCGCGAATCGTTTCCTCGATGCGCGAATGAATTCCCAGTGTCAGTCCATAACCGCTGCGGTTGATTGCGTCGACCACATCCATCATGTGTTCGGCCTCAAACGCATATACATGCAGTATCGGCCCAAACACCTCGCTCTTGATCGCATCGAATGCCGGGATCTCGAACGCGCAAGGCGCAAAGAAATGTCCAGCCGGAATATCGCGCGGCAACTGGGTTTGGCCGATGGACTTGAACTGTTGCGCCATCCGCTCACGGTGCGCCACCAGCATCTCGAACGCCTCACGGTCGATGACTGGACCGATATCGGTATCGAGTCTGGCGGGGTCGCCCAAACGCAATTCCTGCATGGCGCCGCCGAGCAAGGTTGCCAGCCGCGGGAAGATGTCTTTTTGCACACACAGAATACGCAATGCCGAACAACGCTGTCCGGCGCTGTTGAAGGCCGACGCAATCACATCGTTGACGATTTGTTCCGGCAGAGCCGAAGAATCCGCGATCATGGCGTTCAGCCCGCCGGTCTCAGCGATAAACGGAATGATTGGTCCAGTGCGATTGGCGAGACTGCGATTGATCGCCTGCGCGGTGGACGTGCCACCGGTAAAGGCGACGCCGGCAACGCGGCTGTCACTGACTAGCTTGGCGCCGATAATCTCGCCGCGCCCCGGCAGCAATGCGATGGCGTCTTTGGGCATGCCCGCTTCCAGCAGCAGCTTGACCGCTTCAAATGCGATGATCGGCGTTTGCTCAGCCGGCTTGGCGACGACGGCATTGCCGGCAGCAAATGCGGCAGAAACTTGCCCAAGAAAAATGGCGAGCGGAAAATTCCACGGCGAAATCGACGCGAATACGCCACGACCGTGCAACGAGAATTCGTTGCTCTCCCCCGTTGGACCCGGGAGCAGTTCGGGCTCGACAAAATGCTGGCGCGCCAACGCCGCGTAGTACCGGCAAAAATCGACGGCTTCCCGTACTTCGCCGAGCGCATCCGGGAGTGTTTTCCCCGCCTCACGAACGCACAGCGCCATGAAAAATGCGTGGCGCGCTTCCAGCAAATCGGCGGCCCGCTCCAGGATCGCGGCGCGCGCGCCACCCGGCAGGCCGGGCCACTTGGAGGCGATCTCCAGCGCCAGATCAAGTAATTGCTCATCAGCTTCCTCGACCACACCGATTTTCTGCATTGTGCTTGGGCACAGGGCATCAATCGGCGCGCCGCGCATGGCGTCACCGGCAATGAGCGGTTTTGCGACAAAATCTGTGCGCTTTAGAGTGGCATCCATCGCCGCGCGCAGGGCTTCCGTAGCGGCAACATCGGCAAAGCTAAAGCCACCGGAATTCAAGCGACTGACATCTGACGCTGCAAACAAATTCTTCGGCAACGGCAGCTTCAGATTTGCCTTCTGCGGATTTGCCTCGCACGCGGCAATAGGATCATTAATAACATCGTCAATCGAAACATCGGGGTCAGCGATGCGATTGACGAACGACGAATTCGCACCATTTTCCAGCAAACGGCGGACGAGGTAGGGCAGCAGGTCTTCATGCGTACCCACCGGCGCGTAAACGCGGCAGGCGGCATTGTGACTCGCCAGCACCTCTTCATAAAGCTCCATGCCCATGCCATGCAGCCGCTGGAATTCGAATTGTTTTTTGTTCTCAACACTACCAGCACGCTCAAGAATGGTTGCGACCGTGTGCGCATTGTGGGTGGCGAACTGACAGTAAAACGCTTGCGGCTGTGCCAGCATCTTCGCCGCACAGGCGAGGTACGAAACATCGGTATTTGCCTTGCGGGTGAACACCGGATAGCCGCTGAAGCCCTGCATCTGCGCGCGTTTGATCTCGGTATCCCAGTACGCACCCTTCACCAGCCTCGTCATCATTCGCCGGCCATGCTTCAAAGAAAGCGCAGTTAACCAGTCGATCACATGGCTGGCGCGTTTTTGATAGGCCTGCACGGCAAGACCCATGCCCTCATAACCCGCGAATCGCGCATCGCCAAAAACGGCCGCGAACAATTCAAGCGAGAGCTCCAGCCGCTCGGTTTCCTCAGCATCCAGCGTCAAACCGATCCCGCCGTCGCGCGCCATCGCGGCGAGCGTCAACAATTTAGGCAGCAGTTCCTTCATGACCCGTTCGCGATGCGCCAACTCATAACGCGGATGCAAGGCCGAAATCTTCACTGAAATACCCGGTGCCTCGAACACGCTCTGCCCCGGCTTCACGGCGGTCGAAATCGCCTTGATCGCATCCTGGTAGGCAACAAAGTAGCGCTCGGCGTCCTGCGCGGTCATTGCGGCTTCACCGAGCATGTCGTAGGAATGCCGATACTTGGCCTGATCATCTAATTCGGCGCGATGCAACGCGTCCGCGATATTGCGGCCCATGACGAATTGTTCGGCCATCAGCTTCATGCCCTGACGCAATGAAGCGCGAACAATCGGTTCACCAGCCTTCGCCGCTATGCGCGTCAACCATCCCCCCACATCGGCAAAACTGACTGAGGTTGGCGCGACCAATTTGCCGGTAAGCATCATGCCCCAGGTTCCGGCATTCACCAGCAAGGAGTCTGAAGCGCCCAGATGTTTTTTCCAGTCTCCTTGCGAGAATTTGTCCTTGATCAGTTTGTCGGCTGTCGCCGCATCCGGAATCCGCAGCAGCGCTTCCGCCACGCACATCAGCAACACGCCTTCCTGCGACGAGAGATCGTATTGCGTCAGAAACGATTGCATGCCCGTGTGCCTTTGCTGGCGGGCGCGCACGGATTCGACGAGTGATCGCGCCGTCGCAGTTGCACGCTTGTTTTCTTCTGGACCGAGTTTGGCAACCGGGATCAGTTGATCGAGTGTACGAGTTTCATCGGCGAGGAAAGCGTCACGAAGCGGCAAGAACGATGGGAGCATGGTGGCAGTCGTCAGAGAGAAGTGGGCGCATTATCGCAAATGTGCGACGGCTACACCCGCGCATTGGCGGGCGGATGCGGTATTCGTGGTTTGGCATCGCTGGTTGGCCTCTAGACGCGTTAGGCTATGAAACCGCAGATCGCCATCTGGTGCGGTGATCGAGGCAATATCAGTTGCAAAGGCGCGTCAATGCTTGATCTACGTTTTATGATCAGCAAACCGGATCAGAAATCATAAATATCCTTGCCATCCCTTAGAAATGGCAGCGCAGCGCTTACGACTTCAGTCGGCGCCTCCAGCTGCGGATAATGACCAACCCCGGCAAGTTCAATAACATCCGGATGTGGCACTAGCTGCCGATAACGCGCCACCATATGCGCACCCGAAATCGGGTCGTCCACACCATCGATCAGTCGAATCGGCACGGCACTGTGCTGCAAAGCACCAACCCAGCGGGCCCGATGCGTCCTGCGCTCGGCCATATAGCCAATCAGCTTTGGCAGCACCTGCAAACCGCCATTGTTCGTGACGAGGGTCCACATGGCGTCAATTTCCAACTCCTCAAGAGAGTGCTTGCAGATACGTTGCATATTGGCCGCGAACTTCGCTCGTGTTGTCAGTCTCGCCACCAGCGAACCCAAGGGACCGGCCAACAGCGTCTGTAGCAATAGCGGCTTATGCGTTTCCGGGAACAGGCCGCCATTGAGCAACACCAGCCGTGTCATGCGTGGTGAGCCTGTGCCCTGACGGGCGAGGAGCTCCTGTGCGACCGTGTCGCCATAGTCATGCGCGATGCAGCAATAGTGATCGACGGCGTGATGTCGCAACAATGCTTCGAACAAGTCCGCCTGCAAGCTGATGGAATAGGCTGCGGCGCTGGGCTTTGCAGAGAAGCCGAAACCCAACATATCCATCGTGAGGCAATGAAAATGTGGCGTAAATGCAGGCCAGATTTTTGCCCAATCCCAGGATGCCGTTGGAAACCCGTGGATAAAAAGCAGCGGTACCCCAGCACCCTCGATTCTGGTAAACAGCGGGCCGCAACCGGAATTGAATATGGACCCGGCGGATCGCCAAGAATCAAAACTACTCATGCTGGACCCTCACGTTCAAACGCACCCATACCGACGGCAACATGCCGTTGGAATCGCGAGGAACGGACTACGCCGGCTGCGTCTCCTGCGCCGCAATCTCCGCATGCACCTTGACCATATCAACCTCAAGTGATTTTTGCACAACCTGCTCGAATCCCGCCTTCGGCAACATACCCGCTTGCGTGAAGATGATGACCTTTTCGCGAAATACCATCAGCGTCGGGATCGAACGGATATTGAACGATGCGGCCAGCTCCTGCTGGTCTTCGGTATTGAGTTTGGCAAACACTACCTTCGGATACTGCTCGGATACCGCTTCAAATGTCGGCGCAAACATGCGGCAGGGGCCGCACCACGGCGCCCAGAAATCGACGACAACGACGTCATTGTTTTCAATCGTCGCGCTGAAGTTTTCTTTGGTGAGTTCAATGGTTGCCATGATTTTCCGTTCGGTTGAAAGTGCTGAGTCGCAAGCTGAGGGCGAATCTTACAAACTCAATATCATTTTTCCAATAAGGCACGAAGCATCCATGCCGTCTTCTCGTGGACCTGCATGCGTTGCGTGAGCAAATCTGCAGTGGGTTCGTCACTGGCCTTGTCAACGATCGGGAACATTTTCCTCGCGGTACGCGTGACTGCTTCCTGCCCCTCTACCAGCAACCGGATCATTTCTACTGCAGCGGGTACTCCGCTGGTTTCTTTGATTGACGAAAGCTTGGCGTATTCGCTGTAGGTGCCTGGTGCTGGGAAACCCAGCGCGCGAATGCGCTCCGCGATCAGGTCAACGGCGAGCGCAAGTTCTGTGTATTGCGTCTCAAACATGAGATGCAAGGTCTGAAACATCGGGCCCTTCACGTTCCAGTGAAAATTATGTGTTTTCAGGTAAAGCGTATAGGTGTCAGCCAGCAAATGCGAAAGGCCCTGCGCAATGGCTGCGCGATCTTTTTCACTGATTCCCAAATCGATTGGCAGGCTGTTTGCGGTTTTCTTTCCCATGATTTCCTTAATGATTGCGATTCAAGTGTGGAGTTTGCGCGGTCACCAAGAATGGCGCCAGTGAAACCCTTCTATGCGGCCGATAGCGAATATCAATTACGCGCCAATCAGCCCAGCTTTTCAATGGTGCGCGCCAATCTTGCACCCAGTTCGGTCAGCATATTTAGCGTGCGCTCGCTGGTCATATTGCCGGTCGCATCGAACGCTTGCGCGACCCCCGGTACAGCGATAACCGGCAACATGAATACACCCAAATTCGACAGGATGTAGGAGATGTGAGGTAGCGCCCGGATGGTGCCGAACGCACCGTTGGATGCGCCAAGCAGAGCACCAATCTTGTTGGCATACGGCGCACTGCCGCTCGCGCCATCTACGGACTGGGATAGCCAATCGAGTGTATTTTTCAGCAGCGGCGTAATAGATGCGTTGTATTCAGGGCTGGCGATGAGTAGACCATTGGCTGGCATCATCAGCTCGCGAAGCTTGAGCATATTTTCCGGCACGCCATTGGCTTCGTGCCAGTCGGCGTCATAAATTGGCATGGGGTAGTCACCCAGATTTACCACGGTTACTTCGGCGCCCGCATCGCGTGCGCCTTGCACCGCGACGTTGAGCACCTTGCGGTTCCACGATTCTTTGCGCGCGCTACCGGCGAAGGCGAGAATTCTTGCTTGGGTCATTTGGTCTCCATTAGTAGTTTTAAGTTGTTGAGGATCAGACTTCTGCGAGCACACCCATCTGGCCACTTACGTAGGCTTTTTCGGCAGTGCGGATTTGCTCTACTGAATTCATCACGAACGGGCCATGAAAGACAAGCGGCCCTTCCGCAGGTGCGCCACCGAGCAACATGATATGTGCCAACGCGTTGCCACGATTGCGAATCGTGATCGACCGTGGCACTGCATCAGTGCTTTCTTCGACGATGCCAAGCTGCCCGACGCGCAGCGGCGCTTCAATGCCGCCTAGCGTCACCTCGCCCGCCATCACATACACGCCAGCCTCCATAGCCGCAGGCAACTGCCCCTGCCACTGTGCGCCCGGCTCGAGCGCAACATGCCATAGGAACAGCGGCATCAGTACATCGGCCGGCCCCTTCAGTCCATCGCTCTCACCGGCGATCACGCGGACAGTAGCACCATCATTGGCCATATAGGGTACTTCGGCAGCACTGATTTGCTGATACCGGGGCGGCATCATCTTCAGTGCGCGTGGCAGGCTGGTCCAGAGTTGCATGCCATGCAACGTGAAACTTACCTGTGCCTGATCACCATCAGCAGCGGCGGGATCGAATGGTTTCTCGGCATGCACGATGCCGCGTCCGGAGGTCATCCATTGCGCGCCACCTGCCTCGACCCGGCCTTCGTGGCCAGCCGAATCGCGATGCGCCATGCCCCCTTCGAGAAGGTACGTTACCGTTTCGATGCCCGCGTGAGGATGGGGCGGTACACCCTGCCCTTGCGGATCGGTCGGCATTGGACCGAAGTGATCAAGAAACACCCACGGACCAAGCGATTTTCGTAGTGGCACAGGCAGTGCGCGGCGGACCTTCAGGTTGTCGCCAACATTTGCCCATTGGGAATCAATAATCTGCGCGAATGATGTCGTATTCATATGACGCTCCCCGAAAGACTTGCTAACTGCGGCAGATCGAACACCAACACTTCGGCGCCCGTGCCTTTGTCGAGTCGAACGCCGGGCACATCGGTCAGTTTGGTGGCATCACCCGCTGTAAGCGTCTGGCCGTTTACAGACACGCTTCCGCACGCGACGTGCACGTAGCAAAGTCGACCCGGCGCAATCGAGATCTCCGCCTGCTCATCACCGTCAAACAACCCTGCATAAAGGCGTGCATCCTGATGAATAACGACGGAGCCCTCACGACCGTCCTCGGATCCAATCAGCCGCAATTGGCCGCGCTTGGATGCGGAGTCGAAATGTTTCTCTTCATATGACGGCGCGATGCCTGTCATATTTGGCACGATCCATATCTGCAGAAAGTGCGTAGCCCCGGTCTTGGAGTGATTGAACTCACTGTGCATGACACCGGTGCCTGCACTCATTCGCTGTACGTCACCCGGCTTGATCGCCGAGCCATTGCCCATGCTGTCTTCGTGCGCCAACGCGCCGTCGAGAACATAGCTGATAATTTCCATGTCGCGGTGTCCGTGTTTGCCGAAACCCATGCCGGCCGCAACGCGATCTTCATTGATCACCCGCAACGGGCCAAAGCCCATATGCTTGGTGTCGTAGTAATCGGCAAATGAAAAGCTGTGAAAACTCTTCAGCCAGCCGTGGTCGGCGTAGCCACGCTCGTTACTCTTTCTTAGTTCAATCATTTTGACCTCATTGATCTGCCGCATTGGCAAGTAATAACGCTAGTTTGGGCTGGACCAGGCGATGATTCAAGCGGATAATTCTGTTCATCTTATTCAATTTTTTTGAACATGCGACTATCGCTCGACGCAATTCAGGTATTGGATGCGATTGATCGCGGTGGATCATTTGCCGCTGCGGCGGCCGAGCTGCACCGCGTTCCGTCTGCAATCACCTATACCGTCCAGCAACTGGAGCAGGATCTGGACGTCCTGCTATTCGACCGACGCGGACATCGCGCGAAACTCACGGGGGCGGGTTTTGAGTTGCTGTCTGAGGGGCGATTGCTGTTGCGCGCGGCGACCGATCTCGAATGTCGCATTCAGCAAGTTGCGAAGGGCTGGGAAACGGAGCTGCGCATTGCAATCGATACAATCATTGACCTGCAACGGATGTTTTCACTACTGACGGCATTTGATCGCGAAGCATCGGGTACGCGTATCAAGCTCATGACCGAGGTGTTGGGTGGAAACTGGGATGCACTGATTTCCGGCCGCGCCGATCTTGTAATTGGTGCGTCCGGCGACACGCCGTCAGGTGGTGGATACGCCAGCATGCCCCTATGTAATCTTCAGTTTGCCTTTGTGGCCGCGCCGTTTCACCCGATTTGCCAGGAGGCTCAACCCTTGAGCGAGGCGACCATACTCAAATATCGCGCCGTCAGCGTTGCCGACTCATCCCGCAATCTCCCGGTGAGAACTGTCGGCCTACTGTCCGGCCAAGACGTGCTTACCGTGCCCTCAATGCAGGCGAAGGTCGCGGCGCACATAGCGGGTCTGGGTGTTGGATTCCTGCCACAAAAAATTGCTGAGCAGGAGGCGCGGGCGGGTCGGCTTAACGTTCTCAAGGTCGAAATCAACAAGACAGGCGGCGAGACCGTCATTGCCTGGCGACCCAACCGTACCGGCAAAGCGCTACGCTGGTTTATCCGGCAGTTTCAGGAGCCCGGCACGATTGAATCACTGCTGTCCGATGCCCAAGCCAATCCCGCCGGCCAGCTAAAACCGCCATCACGCGCGACGCCAAAATCGAAATGACGGATGATTGCAGCGAGTGGAATTGGCGCGTAAACATGCGGGAACATACCCGACCCGGACAGGTCTTCACGCACCAGCGTTGCCCCCAACATGGTCTCATCGATTTCGAGCAGGATGAGCGCGGTTTTTCCAGCGTAATATTTCTTCGCGGTTCGCGCGACCTGATGTCGCTCGGAGCAGTGGATAAAACCCTCCTCCGCCAAGTCAGCGCTTGCAAACGCGCCATTGTGCTGGGCGCTCTGCCAATCGGCCTGTTCTGCAATTCGATAAATCACGCTCTACCCTCCAACGGTCAAGTAGCAACATTATGAGTTACGTAGGCCGCTTCGCTCCCTCGCCGACGGGGCCGCTGCATTTCGGCTCGCTCGTTGCAGCGCTGGCAAGTTATCTCGACGCCAAAGCCCATGGCGGTAAATGGCTGGTGCGGATCGAAGACATCGACGAGACGCGATGCAAGGCTGAATATGCCACCGAGATTTTGAGTTCGCTTCAATCTTTTGGCATGCACTGGGATGAAGAGGTCGAAACCCAGAGTATGCGAAAGCCATTGTATGAGGACGCAATTCAGAAACTGAATGCGCGTGGACTGACCTACGCGTGCGTCTGCTCCCGAAAAGAAATCGCGGATTCGGCTACAGCAGGGCTTGAAGGACCGGTGTATCCGGGAACATGCCGCAGTTTGAACATCGCTGTGGATCGGGGAGGCGCTGCGCCCATCGTGGCGACCCGAGTGCGAACGACTTCCGAAAAAACTGCCTTCGCCGACATGGTACAAGGCGAGATTGAACAGCGCATCGAACAGGAAATCGGCGATTTTGTATTGAAGCGACGCGACGGACTTTTTGCCTACCAGCTTGCGGTCGTGGTAGACGATGCTGCGCAAGGCATTAGTCACGTCGTACGCGGTGCCGACTTGCTGGATTCCACCGCGCGGCAAATTTACCTGCAAAAACTGCTGGGCCTGCCTACACCGCAATACCTGCATATTCCGGTCGCCGTGAACGCGCAGGGGCAAAAACTCTCCAAGCAAACTCTCGCCAGCGCCATCTCCACAGGGGATGGCGACACGCACGGCCTGCTGCTGTCGGCGCTGCGTTTTTTGGGCCAGCCTGTCGCAGGGTTGTCGTCAGCACCGACAGCCAATGCGCTGTTACAGCGCTCGACCCAACTCTGGGACAGAAGCATGATTCCTCATGTCAGGACAGCACAATTGCCATTCGGCTAGTCCAGGCCGCGCGCTGTCCGTATCCACGGACACACTTTGGCAGCAAAACTCCCGATCATGCCTTTTGGTATGCATTTCATCGGCGTGGACTCCGCCCGATAAATCTGTTTGCGCATTTCGTCGCATCCAATTGGCAATTCGTCCTCAGCGGGCGCAAATTGCCCCGGTCCGAGGGAACTTACAAAAAGGCCAACATGCTATTTAAAAACCGCAACAACACGTCTTCCAACGCGCCGGGCCTGCATAAACGGCAGGGCTGGGTCAAATTGACGCTCGCGATTATTTCAGTCGCCGTCGTCGCCGGTTCACTCGTCGCCTGGCGGGCCAGTTCTGCCAAGAAAGACGACGGCAAAAAAGCCGTCGAGGTCACGCTGGAGTTTGCGCCAGCAGACATTGCAACTGTCGAGCAAAAATCGTTGACCCGCACGTTGCCTTTCTCCGGCTCGCTTTCGCCTCTGGTGCAATCGACGGTGAAATCAAAAGTCTCCGGTGAAGTTCAAAAAGTCTTGGCTCGGGAAGGCGAAACCGTCTCCCGCGGACAGGTACTGGCGCAAATTGACACCGCTGATCTAAACGCGAGACTCGATGCACAGGTGGCAGCGCTCGAAGAAGTGAAGGCCAGATGGTCCATCGCTGACAAGAATCGCGAGAGCAATCTCAAACTGCTGAAACAGAATTTCATTTCGCAAAATGCGTTCGACACCACTCACAGCACGCTCGAAGCCAGTGCCGCCTCGGTGCGCTCGGCTGAGGCGCAAGTGCAGCTCGCGCGCAACGCCAAACAGGATGCCGTCATACGCTCCCCGATTAGCGGGATTCTCGCCAAGCGGATGGTAAACGGCGGCGAAAAGGTCGGGCCGGATAGCCCGATGTTTACGGTCGTCGACCTGGCGAAAATGGAAATTGAGGCACCAGCAGCGGCATCCGAAATTCCCAGCGTAAAAGTCGGCCAGCTCGCCACGTTCAAAGTTGACGGCTTTGGTGATCGTATTTTTGAAGGTCGTGTTGAACGCATCAACCCCATCACTGAGCAAGGTTCACGCTCCATCACGCTTTATTTGTCGGTCGCCAATCGCGATGGCGCGCTCAAGGGTGGCATGTTTGCCAAGGGCTTGCTGGTTCTGGACAAGACCCAGCCTTCAACAGTGGTGCCGCTCGCGGCTGTGCGAGACGACGCCGGACAGTCGTATGTCTTTATCCTCGAAGCGGGCAAGGTTGCCAAGCGCAATGTCACATTAGGGTTGAGCGAGGCGCAGGCGGGACTGGTGGAAGTAAAGACCGGCCTTGAAACAGGTGTGCAAGTAGTGGCGGCAAGAATGGTCGGATTGAAAGCAGGCGCCAGCGCAATCGTCAAGGTTCCTGGCGCTACGCCTGCGGCTCCTGCAACGCCAGTCAAGGCGAGCTAGGAGCCCATCATGTGGATCACCAAAACCAGCATCAACCAACCCGTTTTTGCCACCATGGTCATGGTGGCGCTACTCGTTCTTGGCATATTCTCGTACAACCGGCTGCCGGTCGAGCAGATGCCCAATGTCAGCAATCCCTTCGTGTTTGTCAACGTCGCCTATCCGGGTGCTTCGCCGGAGCAGGTTGAGAACGACCTGATCAAGCCGATTGAGAACGTGCTCAATACCGTCAATGGCGTGAAGAAAATTTACGCCACCACGCGGGAAGGCATCGGCTTCATCAATGCCGAGTTCCGTCTCAGTACCGACATGGCCTCGGCGACCCAGGAGGTCCGCGACAAGATCGCTCAGATTCGCCCGGGCTTCCCGCGCGAAGCCAAAGACCCGCTCGTTAGCCGGGCAGACTGGCAGGACCAGCAGCCGGTGGTGAATCTGGCCATCGTCTCGGACAAGCATTCGCCGCGCGAACTCTCGACCCTGACCGAGCAAATTATCGTCAAGCGCCTGCAGAACGCGCCCGGCGTCGGCAACGTCAACGTCAACGGCAGCGTGGTGCGACAGGTGCTCATTTACCTGAAGCCTTCGCAGATGCAGGCTTATGGCGTAGGTGTCGATCAGGTCATATCAGCCATTCAGGCAACCAATCAGGATTTCCCGTCCGGCTCCATTACCCGTGGCGGCACCGAGCAGCTGGTGCGGGTCGAAGGCAAGATCAAAGATCCCAAAGGGTTTGAGAACATCATCGTGACCCGTCAGGGCAGCGCGCCGGTCTATCTGCGCCAGGTCGCCGAAGTCGTCGATGGCCAGGAAGAAGAAACCTCCATTGCCCGCATCAATGGCAAGCGTTCGATTAGCGTCGGCGTATTCAAGGTACAGGATGCCAACGTCATCGAAACCGGCGACGGCATTCGCAATGCCATTGAAGACTTGAAAACGCGTCTACCCGAGGGCGTTGAAATCAAGCTGATCAACTCGACGGCCGACGACATCAAGAGTTCGCTTAACAATGTGAAGGCGACCATCCTCGAAGGTGCGATTCTCACGGTGGTTATTGTCTTTTTGTTTCTGCACTCCTGGCGCAGCACGGTCATCACCGGGCTCACCTTGCCGATTGCGGTGATTTCCACATTCATCGCCCTGCACGCGTTCGGCTTTACGCTGAATTTCCTCACCTTGATGGCGTTGAGTCTTTGCATCGGATTGCTTATCGATGATGCCATCGTCGTTCGCGAGAACATCGTGCGCCACCTTGCCATGGGCAAGGATCATTTACGCGCGGCCAAGGAGGGCACAGAAGAAATAGGCCTCGCCGTCATGGCAACGACCTTCGCGATCATCGCTGTATTCGTGCCCATCGCCTTCATGAGTGGCATCATCGGCCGATACTTCCTGCAGTTTGGCATTACCGTGGCAGTTGCCGTACTGGTCTCACTGTTCGTTAGTTTCACGCTCGATCCGATGCTTTCCTCAATCTGGCACGATCCGGTTGGCGATCGCTTCAAAAGCGTCCCATGGCTGGGCCGTTTGATGAATGGTGTCGAGCATCTCGTGGAAAAGGCACACCGAATTTACGGCGTGATGCTCAACTGGGCGCTCGCACATCGCATCAAGGTGCTGGTGATTGCGTTTGTAGCTTTTATCGGCAGCTTTTTTATCGTACCCCTGATTGGCACCGAGTTTGTGCCAGAGACCGATCAGGGCTTTATTTCCCTGCGTCTCAATACGCCAATCGGCTCCAGCCTGGAGTACACCGATGCGAAAACGCGCCAGGTGGAAGAAGCTCTTAAATCGTTCCCGGAAATTGCCATTGCCGATACTAACGTGGGCACGGATGACGGCAAGAACTATTCGCGTATCAATCTCAAACTGGTGGACAGGAAAGTCACGCCTCGGCGCTCGCAGAAGGACCTGGAGCAGGCGATTCGCGCCAAGCTCGCCACCATCGCCGGGATTGAGCTTTCCGTCGGTTTCAACAAGCCAATCTTCATTTCGATCCTCGGACCTGATGCCGAAAAACTGACCGAATTGTCGCAGGGCGTGATGAAGCAGGTCGCCAAAATAAAGGGGATCACTGACCTTGAGAGTAGCGAGCGCGGCGCCAACCCGACGATTGCCATTCGCATCAACAACGAACTGGCGAGTGATCTTGGCGTCAATACCGCACAGATCGGCCGAGCCTTGCGTCCATTGATTGCCGGTGATGTGGTCTCACACTGGCAAGCAGGCGACGGCCAGAACTATGACGTCAATGTGCGTCTGCCGAAGTCTGATCGTCGCATCGCCAGCGATCTCGGTGATCTTTACATGACCAGCAACCGCCCCAATGCGGATGGCACACCGCGTATGGTGGTGTTGCGTCAGGTGGCGGAATTTGTACCCACCTTCAGTGCCCAGCAAGTCAAACGCCTCGACTTGCAGCGTCGGGTGTCGCTCTATGCCGGTGTCGAAGGGCGCCCGTCCGGCGACGCCGGCACCGAAGTTCAAGAACTCCTGAAGAAACTTGAGCCGGATCTACCCGCGGGTTACCGCTTCAATGTTGGCGGACAAACGCAGGAGATGAATGAGTCGTTCATGGCAATGATGGCGGCACTTGGTCTGGCGGTCATCTTCATTTACCTCATCCTGGCGTCGCAATTCGGTAGCTTTCTGCAGCCGATTGCGATCATGGCGTCGTTACCATTGGCGCTCATCGGCGTGTTTCTTGCCTTGCTGTTGACCGGCACTACGCTAAACCTGTTCTCGATGATCGGCTTCATCATGTTGATGGGTTTGGTCACCAAGAACGCGATCCTGCTGGTGGACTTTACCAATCAGGGCATTCGCGAAGGCAAGACGCGCAGCCAGGCGATTCTCGATGCAGGCCAGGTCAGGCTACGGCCGATTTTGATGACGACGATGGCGATGGTGTTTGGCATGTTGCCGATGTCATTGGGTCTGGGAGACGGTGGCGAGACGCAGGCGCCGATGGGCCGCGCCATCATCGGCGGTGTCATCACTTCGACCCTGCTGACGCTGGTGGTGGTTCCGGTGCTCTACACGTATTGCGACACGCTCGGGGCGAAGATAAAGGCGTGGTTTGTAGCAAAGCCCATGAGCTCTGCGGGCGGCGGGTCTGTGGAACCTGTGTTGGCCGACAAACTCAACGACTAGACTCACAAACTCAAGCAACGGAGCGGCTGTCAGGCATTTTTGGCTCTGATGGGCGCTCTGGTGCTAGTGTTTTTGCCTTGGCCTTACGCTATCGCCGACCCATCATCAGAATTCCCAGCGTCGTATTGGAGGGATAGGTGACAACGCGATTGCGACCCGACTTCTTGGCCGCGTATAGCGCTTCATCTGCACGGCTCACCAGTGTTTCCACCCCTTCGCTGCCGGTATTCGACAAGCCTGCCACCCCGATGCTCACTGTGACTTGCAGCGAGCGCCCGTTATGGGGAAAATTTGTTCGCTCGATCACTTCCCGCATACGTTCAGCCATGGCCTTTGCACGATTAATGGCCACGCTGGGTAGCAGGATGCAAAATTCTTCGCCCCCGTAGCGGACCAGCAAGTCTTCCTTGCGCAGGCAAGTCAGCACCGTTGTGACAACGCCCCTCAAGACTGCGTCGCCCGCAAGATGCCCATAGCGGTCGTTTATTTCCTTGAAGTGATCCAGATCGAGCATTACCAGCGACAGCGCGCCTTTTGCCCGCCGGGTGCGGGCGATTTCCTTCTCGGCCAATTCAAGAAATGTACGCCGATTGAAAGCGCCCGTGAGCGGATCAGTGAGCGCCAGTTTTTGCGCCGCTTCCTCGCTACGCTCTTTGTGTAGCAACAAGAAACCGACCGACGTGACGAGGATGGTCGCGAAGCCAAAAATGTAAGTGATGCCCTGGAAAGGCGTCGCGACCATGAAACCCGGTACGGCGGACGGCAGCAGTAGGCCGACCACCGCACGCGAATACATCGTCACGGCGCCGATCATGAAGCCGGTCAGCAACAGCCATCGCGCCGAACTGCGGTCTTCGCGACTGCGCCACTGTACGAGAATGGCAAGCGCCAACATCCCACTGCCAAATAGCCCTCCGGCCAAAACGACGCGCAACGCATATTTATCGATCGTCACGGCGAACAGGATTGCCACCAACAATGCTGGCAGGACATGCCAACGCTGATCCAATTGTTTGCCATAAAACTCGAGGATCGCCGCCGCCTGTAACGTCATGCAAGTGATGAACAACGCGTTCGGCAAAACGATGGTGGCAAAGTCTGGCCAGACGTTACGGGCCGAATACAGCCCGAACACAGCGGCCTGTAGCAGCAGCGCCGCCGTCCAATCGCCCAAACCATCGCGAAAACGCGGACCGACCGCGACCATCAGCGACACCGCCAGCAGCAGCGAGGTTGCTGTCATCACAATCATGAGTGTGCGAAGGTCGAGAATCACAGTCTGGCGCGCGATACGTCAATACAATTGCACTCACGTACCAATATTGTTATTTAGAGCCCTAATATACGGGCGAGCGGCGCTACATATTGTGAACATTCTCACACTGGCGTCTATAGCCGATGAACGGGCGGAAACCGTTACTGCGCGGCCAACTCAGCCGGATTCAGGCTCAGGGATGCGGAAACTGTTCAATACCCGACCGCGCTGCCATCCTTGCGATGGTCACTTCCCGCCACATAGCCATCTTCACCCAGTCGCCAAATAAGTTGCGCGCCACCAAAGGCGAAGTTGACCGCTTCAGCCAGCGCGATTTTATGGCCCATGCCTTCGAGTGCCGCGCCAATGCCGGCTTTCAAGCCCTCTTCCAAACCGACCGTGCCGTCGGGATTGACGATCCAGCGCGGCGCGTCGGAAGCAGCCTGCGGATTCTGCCCGTAGTCGCAAATGCGAACGATCATCTGCAAATGCCCCTGCGCCTGCATATGGCCACCCATCACGCCAAAGCTCATCAGTGGCGTATTGGCAAGATCAGTAAGAAAGCCGGGAATGATGGTCTGGAATGGCCGCTTGTTCGGTGCAACCTGATTGGGGTGCCCTTGCTCAAGCACAAAGCCGTGACCGCGATTCTGTAATGAAATCCCGGTACCCGGTACCACCACGCCTGAACCGAAACCCATGTAGTTGGATTGAATCAGGCTCACCATCATGCCGCTGGCATCTGCTGTGGTGAGATACACGGTACCACCGTGTTTGGGAAAACCGTGCGTCGGTACACTTGCATGTTTCGCGTTGATGAGTGCGGCACGCGATTTCAAATAGGCTTTATCGAGCAGCGCCGGCACCGGCACATCCATGAAGCGCTCATCAGCGATGTAGCGATACGCGTCAGCAAAGGCCAGCTTCATGGCTTCAATCTGCAAGTGAACACTGGTTGCGGAATCGACCCTGTGTGAAGCAAGATCGAAGTTCTCCAGAATCCCCAATGCAAGCAGTGCCGCCAGACCCTGGCCATTGGGTGGAATTTCATGTAGCCGCACATCGCGATAATCCATATGGATGGTGCCGACCCAATCGCAGGTATGTGCGGCCAAATCGCTAGCATTGAGTACGCCGCCCAATTGCGCTGCGTGCGTGGCCATTTTCTGCGCCAGTGCGCCTTGATAGAAACTGGCGCCACGGGTGGCGGCAATGTCCTCCAGCGTGCTTGCCTGCCCATCCAAAATCCATTTTTCACCCGCATGCGGTGCGCGTCCCGCCACCGTGAAGTCGCGAACGAAATCGGGCTGATCTTTCAACAATTCGGCCTGCCGCGCCCAGCTCACTGCCGTAATCGGCGAGACGAGAAAGCCATCGCGCGCATAGCGAATCGCGGGCGCAAACAATTTTTCAAACGGCAGCGCGCCAAACTTTTCCCACAACGATACCCACTGCGATACCGCGCCCGGCATGTTGATCGAATCGACACCACGCGCCGGCACGGTTTTCGCACCCGGATATTTGGCCGAAAAATATTCGGGCGTCCACCCTGCAGGAGAGCGACCAGACGCATTCAGACCATGCAAGGCCTGACCATCCCACAGAATCGCGAAACCATCCGAGCCGATGCCATTGCTGGTCGGCTCCACTACAGTGAGCGCAATTGCGGTGGCAATGGCGGCATCGACCGCATTACCGCCCTGCTGCAACATCAACAGCCCGGCTTGGGCGGCAAGCGGCTGCGAGGTGGCGACGACGTTTTTAGCCATCACCGGCATGCGCTGCGACGTATAGGGAAAATCGTAGGAGAAATCAGTCATGGCGATTGGTACTCACGGTATTTGCGGACATGCGTTAGCATTGGATTTTACCCTTCATCGAAGTCCCCGCTCCTATGTCAACGTTACCAAAAACGATCCGCGCTATCGTCTTCGATGCCTACGGCACATTGTTCAATGTCCATTCGGTAGTTGAAACTTGCGAACTGCTTTTTCCAGGCAAGGGCAGCACATTGTCTCAACTATGGCGCAGCAAACAGCTGGAGTATTCGTGGCTGCGCAGCCTGATGGGGCGCTATGTGGACTTCAATCAAGTCACGCGCGAGAGTTTGCAATTCGCGTGCGAATCGTTGGGCCTGCCGTATTCGGATGTGGCCTTGGCAAGGCTCGATGACGCTTACCGCAGGTTGGCGCTGTTCGACGACACACTTCCTGTCCTTCAGCAGCTACAGCACAATTTTCCGATGGTGAAGCGCGCCATCCTCTCCAACGGCGCCCCCGAGATGCTCAACGCAGTCGTCTCACACAACAACATCGGCAAGTTTTTTGATGCGGTGATCAGTGTCAATGAGATAGGCATCTTCAAGCCTGAGCCTCGGGTATATCAACTCTGCAGCGATCGCCTGGGTGTGGCGCCTGGCGAGATCGCCTTTATATCCAGCAACGGCTGGGATGCCGCAGGCGCCAAGGCGTTTGGCTTTACAACATTCTGGATCAACCGCACGTTAGCGCCCGTGGAGCAACTAGGCGTTACACCGGATCGAATGTTGAATTCGCTGGCTGAACTACCTGCCCTGATACGGCTATAGCACCCGACGGTGCGCCGAGCGCGGACATCCGCTTGAGCGCTTTTTCGTATTCGTAAAGCTCTTCCTCGTAAATATCCATTACGCAGGGAATACAGCCGGTGCCGCAGCATTCGTGTGGCTCGGGCTTCCGGGGAGGCGTCAATTCATTCATATCGACATTTTACGCGTGACAAATGCGACTGGATGTTACGCAGAAATCATGACCGCAATGAGAAACCCCGCAATTAGCGGGGATTCTTGTCCGGGAAAGTCGAGGCTGCTTACTCTTCGACAAATGCTTCTTCGCGCTTCTTGCGAATCGCCGGCAACATGATGATGATCAGCAGCAGCAGCGCTACCGCGAGCAGGCTTGCGGAGAGTGGGCGCGTAACGAAAGTCATCGGATCACCCCGCGAAAGCAACATCGCTCTACGCAAATTTTCTTCCATCATTGGACCGAGAATAAAGCCCAACAGCAACGGCGCAGGCTCACATTCCAGTTTCAGGAACAGGTAGCCGAGAAACCCGAATGCGGCGGTAATGACCACGTCGAAGGACGCATTCGACAATGAGTACACGCCGATTGCGCAAAACACCAATATGGCCGGGTACAGCATTCGGTACGGCACGGTCAGTAGTTTGATCCACATGCCGATCAGCGGCAGATTCAGCACCACCAGCATCAGGTTACCCACCCACATGCTGGCGATCATTCCCCAAAACAGTTGCGGGCGTTCCGACATTACCTGCGGTCCGGGCTGAATACCCTGAATGATCATCGCGCCAACCATCAGCGCCATCACCGGATTGGGTGGAATACCCAATGTCAACAGCGGAATGAATGACGTTTGCGCTGCGGCATTGTTGGCCGATTCGGGCGACGCGACACCACGAATATCGCCCTTTCCAAATTTGGACGAGTCTTTGGCCAGCTTTTTCTCAAGCGTGTAGGCTGCAAAAGAAGCCAGCACGGCGCCACCACCCGGCAGAATCCCTAGCAAAGAACCCAGTCCGGTACCACGCAATACGGCACCCCATGAGTCTTTGAAATCCTGCTTGGTGGGCCACAAATTGGTGACCTTGGCCAAAAAGACCTCGCGCACCTCCTCGCCTTCTTCAAGGTTTTTCATGATTTCAGCCAGCCCGAAAACGCCCATGGCTACTGCCACGAAGCCGATGCCATCGGTCAACTCCGGAACGCCGAAGCTAAATCTCGCCATGCCAGAGTTCACGTCGGTACCGACCAAGCCGAGCAACAGGCCCAACACGATCATCGCTATCGCTTTTAACACCGAGCCGTGCGCCAACACCACAGCCGCGATCAGGCCCAATGTCATGAGTGAAAAATACTCCGCAGGACCAAATTTGAAGGCAATTTGCGCCAGTGGCGGTGCGGCGACTGCAAGCAGGACGGTGGCAACCGTGCCGGCAAAGAAGGAACCAAGCGCTGCCGTCGCCAGCGCCGGCCCTGCGCGACCCTGTCGGGCCATCTGGTAGCCATCCAGCGCCGTGACCACCGAGGATGACTCCCCAGGGATGTTGATCAGGATCGCGGTTGTGGAGCCCCCGTATTGTGCGCCGTAGTAAATGCCGGCCAGCATGATCAGCGAGGACTCGGGCGGCAAGGTGAACGTTGCCGGCAGCAGCATGGCAATGGTGGCGACCGGTCCGATGCCGGGCAATACGCCGATCAAGGTGCCCAGCAGGCAGCCGATCAGACAGTACATCAAGTTGTTCAGCGTGAGTGCTACGCCAAAGCCCAACGAAAGGTTTGCAATCAGTTGTTCCATCATCGTTCCTTAACCGAAAAATTCAGGCCAAATCGGGAACGGCAATTTCAAGCCGTACACGAACACGCCAATCGAACTGGCAGCGAGGATGATGCTGGAGATGATGGCCTCCTTCCACTTGTGTTCATGCCCTCCGTACGACGAAATCACCACCAGCAACAGTATCGCGATGACGAGGCCGAGGAATTTGGCGGTCAAGCCGAAGATAACGAAGGCGAGCAGCACCCAGAACAACGGCCGCCAGGCGAACTTGCTGATGGGCCCGCCGCTGGTGACCAATGACTGCGCAATGACGATCAAGCCGAGTACACCCATGATGTTGCCCAACACAAACGGGAAATAACCTGCGCCCATTCTGCTGGCCGTCCCCATCGGGTAGTCGTGGACCTTTACGATGATGGCAAACGCAAAACCAACGACGGCGAACATCACGCCTGACCAAAAGTCTTTTGGATTCTTCAGCATCTGTGCATTCCCCCGAATATTATTCGTTCCATTCTAATCCAACTTACAACACGCATTTCACATGGCTTGGCTGACGGCATGCTGACCAATCAAGTCAGATTGACACTCATCAAGAAACAACCGGACACCACGCCGCCACACTGTTCAACGCGGGTCCGCGCAGCGGCGCCAGCGGCGCTATTTCACTAATCCCATGCTCCTGGCGACTTGTGTGTAAACCTTTGTGCGCTCGGCCATGAACGCCGACATTTTGTCGTAAGTGATGTCGGTCAGTTCGAAACCGCCATCTGCCATACGCTGACGAAATTCTGGGTCGCGATTGATTTCGCTGAACATGTCCGAAACTTTTTTGCGCATTTCCGGCGTCGCCGATTTCGGCAAGGCGATGCCGCGGTATGCGCCGTCGACCCAGTCGATGCCAAGCTCCTTGAACGTGGGCACATCGGGGAACTGCGGGTGGCGTTTTTCAGTGGCGATGGCGAGCATGCGTGTTGTCGTCTTTTGTGAAATCGCCAGCGTCACATACGACATTGCCATGTCCACATGGCCGCCCAGCAATGAGGCAATAAGGTCGCCGGTCCCCTTGTAAGGCACGTAGTTGGTCTTGATGCCGGCGGCGGCATTTAATCGCTCGGTCGCCATGTGATTGGCTGAATTCGTTCCCGAGCCTGCGATAGAAACGGTTCCGGGTTTCGCTTTAGCTGCTGCGATCAGGTCTTTATATGATTTGAACGGCGACTCACTTCTCACCACAATCGCGTCAGGCGTGTAGTGGTAAAAATACACATTGGCGATATCTTCCGTCTTGTATTGCACGATTCCCTCAAGCGGCTGCAACACGAGATGCGGGAGATTGGTGCTCATCAGCGTGTAGCCATCGCCAGGAAACGAATTGGTCTGCGACCAGGCGAGCGCGCCACCGGCACCGGGCTTGGATTCGATGATCAAGTCCTGGCCGAATTTCCTTTTGTAGACCGCACCTTGCAGGCGAGCGCCGATGTCGGATTCACCGCCAGGCGCAAACGGCAGAATATATCGTACCGGCTTATCAGGATAAGTCGATTGCGCCGCCGCCGCGCCACAAAACCATGCCAATGACGCCGCAAGAAATACGCTGATCACTCGTTTCATCACTTCCTCCAGTTATTGTTTTGTGCTCTATCGTGCAATATCAAACCGCTTCTGCAATTGCCTTGCCAACATCTTTGGTAGTCGCAGTGCCGCCCATGTCGGGTGTACGCGGACCGTTAACCAGCACGGCTTCAATCGCTTTCACGATAGCATCTCCCGCCGTTTTGTGTCGAAGATGTTCAAGCATCATTGCCCCCGACCATATCTGCCCAATGGGATTGGCAATGCCCTTGCCATAGATGTCCGGCGCGCTGCCGTGTACCGGCTCGAAGCAGGATGGAAATTCGCGTTCCGGATTTAGATTTGCGGACGGTGCAATGCCGATCGTGCCGGTACAAGCTGGGCCGAGGTCGGAGAGAATGTCGCCGAAAAGATTGGAGCCGACGACCACATCGAACCAGTCCGGATGCTGCACAAAATGCGCAGTGAGAATATCGATGTGGTACTGGGCGGTTTTGATATCCGGATATTTGGCGGACATTTCCTTGAAGCGCTCGTCCCAGTACGGCATGGTGATGGCGATTCCGTTTGACTTGGTGGCAGAGGTGACGTGTTTGCGCTTTCGCGTTTTCGCCAACTCAAATGCGAACTTCAAAATGCGGTCAACGCCGCGTCGCGTGAAGATGGTTTGCTGCATACACATCTCGTGCTCAGTGCCGCCATAGAGCCTGCCGCCTATTGACGAATACTCACCTTCATTGTTTTCGCGTACCACCCAGAAATCGATGTCGCCCGGCTTTCGGCCCGCCAACGGCGACGGGATGCCGGGCATCAAGCGCACCGGGCGGATGTTGGCGTAAAGCTGAAATTCGCGCCGAATGGGAATCAACAGCCCCCAAAGCGAGACGTGGTCAGGCACGGTCGGAAAACCCACCGCGCCGAGATAGATAGCATCATGATGACGAATTTCTGCGAGACCACCATCGGGCATCATTTTTCCATGCGCGGCAAAGTAGTCGCAACTCCACGGCTGCTCGTCAAACTGGAAATGGAGATCGAATTTGCGCCCCGCTGCTTCCAGTACACGAATGCCCTCCGGGATGACTTCCTTGCCGATACCATCACCAGCGATGACGGCGATTTTGAATTTGTCCACGATCGACTCCATTCCAATTGAGGTTGAGCCGTTTTACCACTTTGCGGCGAGGCAATCCTTGACTGCGTACGGGATAATCCTCGGCAATAAGATTGTCAATTTTCCTAGACCAAGCGCTGGCGCGGATTCCAGACACAAAATGGCCGAAGACGCTCGTCAAATGGCGATCTGCGTACAAAAACTCACTCTGCCCGTGCCGGAGTGCATGACGCACGGAAAAAATCCAGCATCACTTGCAACAACGCCTCCGGCACCTCCTCCGGCACGTAATGCCCGCACGGCAACGTACTTCCACGCACATCATCTGCCACCTTTCGCCAATCCTCGACCGGCTTGAAACACCGGTTCACGACACCATGCTCACCCCAAATGACATGGATCGGGCAAGTAACTTTCCTGCCTGCCGCGCGGTCCGCACGATCGTGCTCAAGATCGATGGAGGCCGCGGCGCGGTAGTCTTCGCACATGGCATGCATGGTAGCGGGGTCGCTCACATGGGCCAAGTAGGCCACGTAGGTTTCGGGCGTGAACGCGGACAGGCCGGCGTGGCCCCAGCCGATTTTCTTTTGCAAAAAAGTCTCCGGCGCGGCAGCGATCATGGCCTCGGGAAAAGGCGCCGGCTGGATGAGAAAAAACCACCACCAGTAGGCGCGCGCGAACTCCATACTGGTTTGTTCGTACATGGTGAGAGTGGGTGAGATATCGAGCAGCATCATGCGCTTAACCGCATTGGGATAGTCGACCGCCAGGCGATGCGCGACACGACCGCCACGGTCGTGGCCGCACAGGTAGAACGATTCAAAACCTAGCAGGCGCATCACCTCAACCTGATCGCGCGCCATTTCGCGTTTGCTGTAATTCGAATGATCCGCGAGCCCCATAGGTTTTTCGCTATCACCGTAACCGCGCAGATCAGTCGCCACCACCGTGTAACGCTTGACGAGTTCGTCGACGACGCGATGCCAGATCAGGTGCGACTGCGGATAACCATGCAGCAGCAGGAGCGGCGGCCCATCGCCCTTTACCAGCGTGTTGATTTCAACGCCGTTAGCGCGCAATTTTTTCCGTGTGAATCCTTCGAACATTGTCGTCTCCCGTTGCTTAAATTGGCTTCAACCGTACTGCGATGAAAGAGTAACGCGAGTTTCATCACGTAAAATGGTAGTGCAAATCCCGCCTTCAACCCGCAGTTTCGCCGCCACGATTCGAATATTGCCTTCACCACCGATGTCGAAATCCGCATTGCCTCCCACCGCGCCAGCAGAATCGTCCGCGCAGACCGCTTTCGTCGCTATCACGCCCGGCCTGTTCGTCGTGCTTTGGAGCACCGGCTTTATCGGCATGAAACTTGGCGCGCCGTTTGCCGAGCCTTTCACGTTTATGGGTTTGCGGATGCTGCTGGTGCTGTGCATTTTGTTTCTTGTGATCGCATTCACGCGCGCCGCATGGCCGCGCAACGCCGTTGCCGTCGGCCATATCGCGGTCGCCGGACTGCTGGTTCACGCGACCTATCTATGCGGTGTCCTGTTCGCTATCCAGATGCAATTGCCGCTGGGTTTCGTGGCGCTCATCGCGGGGTTACAACCGATCCTGACTGCGGTATTTGCCAACCTGTTTCTGCACGAAAAGCTCAATGCGCGCCAATGGCTGGGCATGGCGCTTGGGCTCACCGGCGTGGTTATGGTCATTCTGAGCAAGTATTCGCTGGGCACATCGAATTGGCCGGCACTGGGCGCGGCGGGCATCGGCCTGTTGGGAATGACCTTCGGCACGCTTTACCAGAAACGCTTCTGCGCTGACATGGATTTGCGCACTGGCGGCGTCATCCAATACGCCGCCACGGCTCTCCTGCTGTGGGTGCTGGCGTTCGCGACCGAAACGCGCAACGTGCAGTGGACCGGGCAATTCGTCTTCGCGCTATTCTGGCTATCGATCGTGCTCTCCATAAGCGCGATCAGTCTGCTCTATCTGTTAATCCGGCGCGGTGCAGCCTCAAAAGTCGCCAGCCTCTTTTTTCTTACGCCATCAGTGACCGCGGTGATGGCGTTCGCACTGTTCGGCGAATCGTTGCGGGCGCTGGCGATAGCCGGGTTGCTGGTGTCCGCGGCTGGCGTTGCGTTGGTCATGCGTAGCGAAAAAAACTAAGAATCCAGAACTGGAGCGGCTTTTGACCCCTTTTCCTGCCAGAGGCCGCGCCAATGCTTGTGTTCGTCACTCCATTTGACAGCAACTCGCCCGCCCGCGCCTGATAAAATGACGGCACTGCAACACCTCACCGGATATTCGTATGCGCAATCTCGAACAACAGATCACCCAGTACGCGGCCTATCACCGTGATCGCCGCAATATCGCCACGCATATTGTCGGCGTGCCGATGATCGTTTTTTCCGTGGTGCTGGCACTGGTGCCCTGGACTGTATTTGGCATCAATCTGGCACTAATTGGCGTCGTCATCGCGGCCGCTTATTACCTGTTTCTTGATACCGCCCTCGGCACCGCCATGTTGGCTTTCCTGTTTTTCTTCTGTTATCTCGTGGCCGTTTACGTAAACGCTCGCGTCGACAACACCGGCATCATCATGGGGCTGGCACTTGCGGTGTTCGTGATGGGGTGGATCATTCAGTTTGTTGGGCACAAGTTCGAGGGGCTGAAACCCGCATTTACCGACGACGTCATGGGCTTGGTCATCGGGCCTCTGTTCATCATGACCGAATTGTTTTTTGTGCTCGGCCTCAAGCGTGGCCTGAAGCAATACGTGGAGGCGAGAGTCGGGCCTTTGCTGGCGGCGCGCAATGGCGCCCCAATCGGCCCTGCCACCTAGATGCCGATTTCGTCGCTGCCACCGGCCTTGATGCGAGAATGAGCGGCACGCTCAAGCTCGCTCGCGAACTGATTTCGCGCCGCTCGATTACGCCAAACGACGCTGGCTGCCAGCAACTGATCATCGACCGACTCAGACCGCTGGGCTTCGTTTGCGAAACGTTCGACTGCGATGGCGTGACCAATCTTTGGGCGCGCCATGGCCACGCGAAACCGCTGCTTTGTTTTGCTGGACACACCGATGTAGTGCCCACCGGCCCGCTGGATAAATGGCATACCGACCCCTTCGTGCCGACCGAGCGCGATGGCATGCTCTTTGGGCGTGGCGCGGCAGACATGAAAACCGGTGTTGCGGCCTTTGTGACTGCAGCAGAAGCATTCGTGACAGCGCATCCAAATCACGCGGGTTCGATCGCACTGCTCATCACCAGCGACGAAGAGGGACAGGCCATCAACGGCACGGTACGTGTGGTGGATTGGCTGAAAACACAAAACGAGCGGATCGATTACACCATCGTCGGCGAGCCGTCCTCCACCGAACATTTCGGCGATGTCATTCGCAACGGCAGGCGCGGCTCACTTTCCGCGCGCCTGGTCGTGAAAGGCGTGCAGGGCCATATCGCCTACCCGCATCTGGCCGATAACCCAATCCACCTGTTCGCTCCTGCGCTCACCGAGTTGAGCACCGCGGCCTGGGACGAGGGCAATGAGTACTTTCCCGCCACCTCATTTCAGATATCCAATCTCAACAGCGGCACAGGCGCGTTCAACGTTATTCCCGATACCGTCGAGGTCTATTTCAATTTTCGCTTTTCCACCGCCAGCACGGCAGCGAATCTGCAGTCGCGCACTGAAGATATCCTTCGCAAACACGGCCTCGACTTCGATATCAAGTGGACACTGGGCGGAAAACCGTTTCTCACCAAGCGCGGCAAGCTGGTGGAGGCATTGGTCGCGTCGGTTGAGAAGATCGCTGGCGTCACGCCGCAGCTGTCCACTGCTGGCGGCACATCAGACGGCCGCTTCATCGCTGATATCTGCGATCAGATTGCCGAGTTCGGCCCTATCAATGCCACCATTCATAAAATCGATGAGTGTGTTGCACTGAACGACATTGATCGCTTGCACGATGTGTACTTTCACACACTGCAAGTGTTGTTGTCTCCAAACGGGTAAGCCATGGCATCGCCTCAAGAAACATTGTTTGAATTGGCCAGAGGCGAACTTGTCACTGTGCGCGACCTGATCCGCTTTGCCGTCAGCGTATTCAATGAAGGCAAATTGTTCTTTGGCCATGGCTCGGCCGATGCGTTTGACGAGGCAGCGTATCTGGTTCTGCATACGCTCAAATTGCCGCCGGACAAACTCGACCCGTTCTTGGATGCACGGCTCACGTCAGTCGAACGCGATGCCGTATTTAACGTGATCGAGCGGCGCGTGAAAGAGCGCATTCCAGCGGCGTACCTCACCAACGAAGCGTGGCTGGGGGCCTATAAGTTTTATGTGGATCAGCGCGTGATCGTGCCGCGCAGTTTTATTGCAGAATTGCTGCGCGAAGACTTGTCACCGTGGGTGGATGATCCCGAGGCGGTGGAAAGCGCGCTTGACCTGTGCACCGGTTCAGGGTGCCTCGCCATCCTGACCGCACTCACGTTCCAGAATGCGGTCGTCGATGCCGTCGATCTTTCTACCGACGCGCTGGATGTTGCGCGCCGCAATATCGGCGAATACGAACTGACAGATCGCGTTCAAGCGATACGTTCAAACATGTTTGACGAATTAGTCGGGCGCACTTACGACCTCATTGTGTCGAACCCGCCATACGTCACCGCGAAATCAATGTCCGCGCTACCGCAAGAATACCGGCGCGAACCGGAGATGGCGCTGGCCAGCGGACTCGATGGATTGGACCATGTGCGCGTGATTCTGCGTGAAGCGCCAAAGCATCTCAACGAAGGCGGATTGCTGGTGGTCGAAGTCGGTTTCAACCGGGAGGGAATGGAGATCGCGTTCCCGGCCTTGCCAGTTACGTGGGTAGAAACCAGTGCGGGTGATGGGGTTGTGTTTCTGGTGACGCGTGAGGAATTGGTTTCTGCTGGATAGGTAAGTCGATTTCGCTGCTGCCGCAATTGGTTGGAATTGCGGCGGGGATGGCGCGTGCGGATTAAAATGCGAGCAATGTTTTGCGCTTGGATCGCCCCCATCCTAGCCTGGCGCAACCCCTGTGGTTGTTCCCCCGTTGCCGGGGGAAGGAACTTTTGCGAGGACCTCGGCGCATCGCGGTCAAGCGTTGAATTTCTCGCGACTCCCCACGCTCCGGCGCGGTCAGTCGCCTCCCCTGCGAAGGGGAGGGCTAGGGTGGGGTTAGCCTCAGCAAGCGCCACCACTCTTCAAAGCCGCAAATTAACCCTAAATCTGCGCTCCAGCCGAAAACACCATGTATTTTTCTTTCGCTAGGGTGGCAATCGGACCAACCGGCAACGTCCGCGATTCATAGCGCGTGCAAGGCGTGACCTTGCCAAAGTTGCCTGTATTGAAAATTTCAACCGCCGACTCCAGCTCAGCCGCCAATACAGCCCGTTCTTCGACGTTCACCCCTGCCTCTGCAAGCAGGCCGATCACACGCGCACGCGTGATGCCACAGAGGAATGTGCCATTCGGCGCGGGTGTCACAACTTTACCGGCCAGCGTCACAAAGAATATATTGGCCGTGGCGAATTCGGCGACCTGGCCTTTACTGTCGCATACCACTGCGTTATCAAAGCCGCGCTCTTTCGCCTCACGCAAGGCTCGCGTGGAATTTGGATACAGGCATGAAGCCTTGGCGTCAGTGGGCGCCATCGAGGGGTCGGCGCGGCGCAGCACTGACAGGCAGGCTGAAAACCCGGTGAACGGCGGCATGGGCGCATCGAACAAAGTGAGCGCGAAGCGGGATTTGTCCGCTACCGGAATGAGCAGGCCATCAGTCGCGAACACCAGTGGGCGAATATAAAGCTCCGCATCTTTGGGAAACTTGCTGATTCCTTCCAGGCAAAGCCGGGTCATTTCTTCGACCGTGTGCGGACAAATCATGCCGAGGCTGGTTGCCGAGCGGATTACCCGCTCAAGATGGAGTTTCAGATCCGGGATCTGGCCGCGAATGGAACGCGCGCCATCAAACACAGATGAACCCAGCCAGACGCTATGGTCCATCGCGCCAAACAAGGGGGTGTTGCCTTCGGTCCACTGACCGTTGAAGTACGTCAGATACATTTTCTTGCTTTCGTTGGAAATGGGGTCCGCGACGCGTTGCTAGGTTTTCTTGTCGCCAGCCTCGATGGACGGCTTGATGTGGGATAGTGATTCAAGAGCGCGATCCAGCCGCAATTCAATCACGGGCTCGCCTTCTTCGCGTACCGGAAGCAATACTGACACCGGGTTTACCGCTGCGGGACGGGCCGCTGCCGACACAACGGCGGCGGGCTCTCCCATGAATTCGGGAGACCTTGCCATGTAGCCGGCACCTGCACCCATCACCAGTGCTACCAGCGCAACAATGACCGGGCTGGTTGGTCGTGGGCGCAGTTTGGGTGGTTCGCGATATGGAAGCGGCTGCGGCATGTCTACCGGCATCTGCTGCATTTCTCTAAACTCATTGCGTTCGTTGGCAATGCGATCCAGCGCTCGTTCGGCCTCGGTCCTGACGCGTGCAGCGTCGGTCGCAGCCTCTTCGCTTGCAGCACGTACTTTTTCGGATTCCAGCATCTCGCGTTCCTGCTCGGCACGATGCACGGCACTTTCTTTCGCTGCCGTTTCAGCCGCAGCCCGCTGACGAGCAGTTTCGATGAGTGCATTCTCGGTCAATGTTCGCTCGGCGGCGATGCGCGCAGCGGCATCGTCCTGCGCCGCCTTTTTCGTCGCGGCGGCAAGGGCGGCTTCGTCGGCCAGCTTACGTTTCTTCACCGCTTCGACCAGGCGTTTTTCGGCCTCATAGCGTTGCTCGGTAATTTGCGCTTCTTCACGATCAGCGTTGGCTCGCGCCTCAACGGCGGCAGCAAGCTCGTTTTCACTCCGCGTTTGCGCTTCGGCATCAACTTTGAGCGCACGCTCGGCAGCGGCACGCGCCTGCGCAGCGGCAAGCGCTTCATGTTCAATCTTGATCTGCACCGCAGCGGCGGCCCTGGCCTTTGCTGCCTTTTCCCGCTGGGTTGACACTTGCTGTTCAACTTCGCGATCAAGCTGGCTGCTGTCCGACGCGTTTTTGATCGCCGCTTCGTGTGTGGCCAGCGCCTGTTCGGCAGCCGCCGTTGACGCGACCAGCAATTGCAGCTCCTTTTCCTTTTGATTGCGCAGGGCAGCAACTTCACTTGCTCGCTTGTCGCTACCTTGTCGTGCCAGGGCTGCGGCTTCAGCTTCACGTTCAGCGACCATACGTGTTTCGGCAAGCGTCACCAACTCCCGCTCCGCCTGTTCGCGTAGAACGGCTTCCTTTGCCGCGGCACTCTCGGCTTCGGCGCGTTGCCGGGCTGCGGCGAGCGCGTCACGCTCGATGCTGGCACGCGCAGAGGTGCTCGCACGCAGCTTGACATCAGCTTCCTGCTTTGCACCAGCCTGTTGCTGGGCAATGCGGTCAATCCCGGCCTGATCGGACGCCACCTTGACAGCGGCCTCATGCTGGGCAAGCGTCTGCTGTGCAACCTTGGTCGACTCAATGACTGCGGCCAGTTCGAGCTCTTTCTGGTTGCGCAGACTCGACAACACGGCAACGCGATTGTCGCCGTCCTTTCGCGCCAACGCCGCTGCCTCGGCTGCACGCTCCGCAACGATTCGTGCATCTGCTGCGGTCGCGAGTTCCGTCTCGGCCTTTTCGCGCCGCGCGGCTTCGTTCGCCGCCTTCTGTTCGGCTTCAGCGCGGAGCTTGGCTGCTGCGGTCGCTTCCTGCTCAAACTTCGCACGAACCACCGCAGACGCCCGCGCTCTGGTTTCAACGTCGAGCTGCGCATTGGCTTGCAATTGCGCTTCGCGATCAAGCTTGGTGCGATCCGACGCCAGTTTGATGGCTTCCTCATGCTGAGCAAGCGACTGTTCGGCTGCCCTGGTCGCGGCGACAGCCTTGGCCAGTTCCTGTTCCTTCTGTTGGCGCTGCGCCGCCAGATCTGCTACACGTTTGTCCCCTGCCCGGCGCGCAAGTACAGCGGCCTCGGCAGTTCGTTCGGCAGCAATGCGCGATTCTATTGTGGCCTTCAGTTCCGCCTCAGCCTTCTCGCACTGGGCCGTATCCTCAGCCGCCTTCTGCTCGGCCTCGGCACGCGCGATGGCAGCGGCAAGCGCCTCTTTTTCAAGTTTGGACCGCAGCACCGCTGCCGCTTTCGCTTTGGCTTCGATCTCGCTCTGCGCAGCCGCCTGCTTCACTGCCTCACGGTCCAACTCGGCACGATCCGTGGGCGAGTTGATTGCCACTTTCTGTTGCGGCAACGCTTGCCCGGCTGCCTGGGTCGCCGCAAAAACTGCGGCTAGTTCCTCTTCGCTGCGGACACGTGATTGCGCCGCATCCGTAGCACGCTTGTCCGCTGCTTCGCGAGATGTGATCGCCGCCTGTGCGACTCGCTCTTGGGCGAGTCGCGCCTCTGCGACGGCCTTTAGATCGAGCTCGGCCTTCGCGCGCGCGGCGGCTTCAGCGAGCGCTTGTTGTTCGGCGCGGGCGCGCTGCTGTGCCGCAGCGAGCGCCTGCTGTTCTACGGCAACACGCTTTGCAACAGCCTCGCGGGCAGCCGCCTCAACAGCGATTCGTTCTTCGGCCAATTGCGTAGCCCGGCTTTCCGCTGCCGCTTGAGCCTGCGCGTCGTTGCTCGTCGCCAGCTCCCGTTCAATAACGGCTTTGGCTTTGGCGATCACATCCGCGCTTTGTTCTGCATTCAGCACGGCTTTCTGTTTGGCCTCGCGCGCCGCAGTCAATTTGGCATCGGCATCCCCGCGCATAGCCCGCGCTGTCTCGGCCGCCTTGTCGGCGTCGGCCTGCTGCAATGCAACCTGCTCGGCTTCTACCTCAGCGGCGGCACGCTGTTCGGCAAATGCGGCGGCATCACGCTCGGCTCGGGCCCGCTTATTGGCTGCATCGGCGAGATCGCGCGCCGATTTTGCCCGCGCATCGGCTTTTTTCTTTAACGCGTTTTCCGCATTGGCACGGGCGATTGCGGCAGCCTCCGCCTGCAATTCTGCTTCGATGCGCGCCACCTCTTCGTTCTGGGCAGCCGTCTCCGCGTCCATGCGTTCGCGAGCGAGCCTGGCCGCGGTCCGGTCAGTCTCGGTGTGGCCTTCGGTTTCGGCACGCGCCCGACGATGCTTCTCCGCGGCTTCCAACGCCTCGGCAGCGGCTCGCGCATCCGCTGCAATGCGCGCTTCTTGCTGCACACGGTCGAGCTCGTGCGTGCTGGTCGCACCTTGTTTCGCCGCCGCCAGCCGGGTGTTCACGGCCGCTTCGATTTCCTTGTCCGCCTTCATCTTGGCGAGAGCGTCGTCGATTGCACGCGCTTCAGCAGCGACACGCTCGCGAAGGATGGCTTCGGCGCGTTTCTCTGCTTCCACCTTTTCTTGGGCGAGACGTGCTTCTTCACGCTCAGCGTTGGCTTTGGCGAGAGTGGCATCGCGCAGTGCAGCTTCGGCTTTTTCGCGCCGGGTGATTTCTGCAACCAGCTTGCGCTCAGCGTCCAGGCGTTTCTGCGAAAGGGCGACCGCGTCTTTTTCAGCAGTCATCCGCGCCACGATGCTTTGTTGCAAATCGTGTTCCACCTTCAATCGCGCGATGGCCTCGTCAACCGCGCGTGCCTCAGCGGCTTTGCGCGCTTGGGCAACGATTGAAGTGCGTTGCTCCACCACCAGTTTTTGCTGCGCGAACTGGCCCGCCTCGAGTTCGATGGCCGCCTGCTTCTCGGCCGCCAACAGCAGATCACGCTCGCGCTCTTCGGCGGCTGATGCTTCCCAGAATGCAGTCTCGGCATCAGAGCGCGGTTTGCTGGCCGGCGTCTCTGGCGTCTCTGCTGCCGCGAGTTTCTTGCGGCGCTGCGCCTCAGCTTCCTTCAGGGCGTCGATCAGCTTGCTCATATGCGCGCGCGGCGCCGAACCTGTGCGCTGCTGCACAGGTCTGCAAGGGAACGGCGATGTGAGTGTGCAGGCGACATTTTTGTTAGCGCAATCATACCTTCAGTTGCAGCGATTTGCTGCAGAATGCATCGATGTCCGCCGCCGGGAAATCTGGTTAAACTTGACACATTGGTAATCCGTCGTCACGATTTCTGCCATCACGCCTCAGACCCGTCCAAGTGCCTTTTCCAGGTTCAACGTGAATACCCTCATATCGTCAACACCTGCCGCAGTCCGCATCATCGTCACGGGCGGCACGTTCGACAAACATTACGACGCGATCAAGGGCGAACTCACGTTCAAGCAATCACACCTGCCGGCGATCCTTGAGCAGGCACGTGTGACCGTACCCGTATCACTGGAAATCAATCAGTTGATCGATAGCCTGGAGATGCTCGACGAACACCGTGCAAGCGTGCTGGCGGCGTGCCGGGCGGCGCCGGAAAACTGCATTGTCGTCATTCATGGGACGGACACCATGGCGCAAACGGCCGCCGTTATCGGCGAAGCGGGCCTGGAGAAAACCATCGTCTTTACCGGCGCCATGATCCCGCATTCTGTGCAGGGTTCAGACGCACTCTTTAATTTGGGGTTCGCGCTGGCAGCGGCAGAGTTGCTTTCGGCCAATACCTACGTCGCGATGAACGGCCGGGTATTTGACTGGCGCGAAGTGCAGAAGAACAAGCTTATCGGCGTATTCGAAGCACGTTGAAACCGTTCGTCGGTGCGAAGCATCGCGCAGTACACTCGACACGACATGAATCGAACCGGCGTGGTAAATTCTGCGACATCCAAACGGACGGGTGGAACAAAATGGCGTTGGGAAAACTTGGGGCTTTCCTTAACAAGGATCTGGGGTCACTGGCCAAGGAGGCGGGCAAGATACTCAATTCCGATGTCGGCAGCCTTGCCAAAGGTGCTGGCCAGTTCCTGCAGTCAGATCTCGGTGAACTGTTACGCGATGCCCCGTCGGCGGCGGTAGAAGGCGAGTCGGCAGCCGTTGTCGGCGCCGCTGCAGTCATCGCCAAGGCCACTGTTACCGCACCGCCGACTGCGGCAAAGCCTTTTGATCCGGACGCGACACAAAAAATGCAACGCGTGCAAATTGGTGAAGCACCTGCTGCGAGCGCTAGACCGCCCGTCCCAACAGCGCCCTTTGATCCGGATGCGACGCAGCGAATGAACGCCACAGCGGTCGCCGAGCCGCGCCCCGCCGCGGTTGAAGCCGTAAAAAGTGCGCCTGCTGTAGCCATGGCGCCGACCAAGTTCAACCAGGACTTGTTATTGCGCATGCAGCGCATGATTCCGGTCGGTACCGAGATCAAAGTATTGCTGCCCTATATGGTCGCTGACTTTGAGCGGCCGCACGCAACACCCTCGGGCGAGCTGACAAACGATCCGGTAAATGCTGTCTATTCGTGCAAGGGCGAATCAGTGACGGTGCAGCTGGCGCTCTGCTGGGACGAAGGCGAGGCGAAGGAACTGGTCGAAGACATGATCAAAAAGATCGGCCAGGCTGCTCGGACCACGTCGGACCGCAACTGGGTCATCGGGCCTACACCGCAGGGCGTAATTTTCGCGTGGGTACGAGGCTGTTATTTCTTTTGCGCGACATCGCCCAAGGGTGCGGCTGCACTGGCGAGATTTCTGGCCGCGTACGAGTATTAGGGTTACTCCGCAAAAGAATACAAACCCCGCCATTGGCGGGGTTGTCAGGCTATTTTTCTGCCAAGAGCCGCGCCGGTGCTGGAGATTCAACATTTTCATGCTGCCCGCCTACCGCGAAAAATTGCCGCAATCGATGGTATTTCTTGACGCCTGTCACGTTTCCGCCTAACCTTCGGTCCTTAAGCGTTTTGTGGTCCGGGGAGAGCACGATCAACCGCGTTGGTCGTCGCCGAAGGCGCAACTCCCGTCAATCGCTCAGGTAACCGTACCTGGACTGCATAGCTTCTCTGGAGAGCGCGACGTGGTGGCCAGCGGCCATGCACACGCCACCGAAGGGGCACACGGAATCGTGGTCAGATTCCGTAATCTCTCAGGTACAAGGACAGAGGGGAGTATTGCAAAATTTCTGGCGATGATCGTCCGACGTTGTTGCAATACTCCCTTTTTATTTGTGTCTACCGGAGATTGCCGTGCCCGACGTCCTCAAGCGCACCCCCTTATTCGCAGCCCATCAAAGTGCGGGCGCCAAGCTGGTTGATTTTGGTGGCTGGGAAATGCCGCTGCACTACGGCTCACAGATCGACGAACATCACGCCGTGCGCCGCCACGCGGGCATGTTCGATGTGTCGCACATGCGTGCAGTCGAAGTACATGGTGCCGGTGCACCGGCATTTCTGCGTCACGCCGTTGCCAACAATATCGACAAGCTCACCACACCGGGACGCGCACTTTACTCGTGCATGCTCAATACCGATGGCGGCGTGATTGACGACCTGATCATTTATTTCCTGACGCCGACGCATTACCGCCTGGTCGTCAATGCTGGTACGGCCGAGAAAGACATCGCCTGGCTAGAAACGTTGCGGCTCAAAGGTGCCTTTGAAGTCGTACTCACACCGAGAAACGATGTCGCGATGATCGCCGTGCAAGGCCCGCAGGCGCGCCGCATTGTTGGCGAGATGTTGCCGGAAGCCGCAACCACCATCGCAGCGATGAAGCCTTTCAATAGCGTCACCGTGGGCGAACTCTTTGTGGCCTGTACCGGCTACACCGGAGAGGACGGCTTCGAAATCATCGTTCCGTCCACGCAGGCCGTCATGTTCTGGGAAGAGTTGCTGGCGGCCGGCGTCAGTCCCTGTGGCCTGGGCGCGCGCGATACTTTGCGTCTTGAGGCTGGCATGAATTTGTATGGCCAGGACATGACCGACCTGGCTTCACCGCTGGAATCGGGCCTGGCCTGGACCGTGGACCTCAAAACCGAGCGCGATTTTGTTGGTCGCAAAGCGCTGCAAGCGAAACCAGTCGCCATGCAGATGGTCGGGCTGGTATTGAAAGCCCCCGGCGTGTTGCGCGCACATCAGGTGATACACACCAGCATAGGCATAGGCGAAATCACGAGCGGCACGTTCTCGCCGACACTATCAATGTCGATCGCACTGGCGCGCATACCGGTTGGTATTGCCGTCGGTGATACCGTGCAGGCGGAAGTACGCGGCAAGCAACTCGATTGCCTGGTAGTTAGAATTCCGTTCGTTCGCAATGGTCAATCCCTCATTTAATATTCCTCAATCCTTCAATCCTCCTGGAGAAACCGCATGACTATCCCCGCCGATTTGAAATACACCGAGAGCCACGAATGGATCCGTACCGAGCCCGATGGCACGCTGACGATTGGCATTACTGATCACGCGCAGGATGCATTGGGTGATCTGGTTTTTATCGAACTGCCCGAGGTGGGGAGAACGGTAGCCGCCAAAGAAAACTGTGTGGTTCTGGAATCGGTTAAAGCTGCGTCGGACGCCTACGCGCCGGTGGCGGGTGAAATCATTGCAGTGAATACGCCACTGACTGACTCGCCGGAGACACTCAATAGCGAGCCTTACGAATCATGGTTGTTCAAGCTGAAGCCTGCGGCCGATGCGACCACTGGAGGCCTGCTCAATGCGGCGGATTACGCAATCAGCATTGGTGAGGCGTAAAGGCTGTTGATGCCTGTCAGTGAATCAGTACTGTCCAACGCAATTATTTTTATCTGGTAAATCAGACCAGCAACGCAATAGCGATCACCTGCCCCCTCTCCCTCGGTCCCTCTCCCACAAGGGGCGAGGGAGGAACTAGCCCCCTCTCCCCTCGCGGGAGAGGGCTGGGGAGAGGGGGATTGATCGTGGAGAAAAACAAATGACTACCCGCCCCACCCTTGACTCCCTACTCTCCCGCGACGCCTTCATCGCCCGCCATATTGGCCCCGCCGCTGAAGACCAGCGCGCCATGCTGGGCATACTCAACCGCGCCACGCTGGACGCACTCATCGCCGACGTCGTACCGCCGAGCATCCATTGCGCCACACCGCTCGCGTTGCCATCGGCCCGCAGCGAGCCCGAAGTGTTGGCGATGATGAAAACACTCGCCGGCAAGAACAAGGTGTTCAAGAATTACATCGGCATGGGCTATTACCATTCGCATACGCCGAAAGTGATTCTCCGCAACGTGCTGGAAAACCCGGCCTGGTACACCGCTTACACACCATACCAGCCGGAAATTTCCCAAGGACGCCTGGAAGCTTTGCTGAATTTCCAAACGATGGTCAGTGACCTGACCGGGCTCGATATCGCCAACGCCTCATTGCTGGACGAAGGCACCGCCGCCGCCGAGGCAATGTCACTGGCGAGGCGGTTCGCCAAGGCTAAGAGCGCCAAATTCCTGGTGTCTGATCTTTGCCATCCGCAAACGATTGAGGTGGTTCGCACCCGTGCAGAAGGCCAGGGCATAGAAGTCATCGTCGGTGATGCGTCCAAAGCGGCAGAACACGATATTTTTGGTTTGCTGCTGCAATACCCGGCATCCACGGGCGCCGTGATCGACTATCGCAAACTCATTCTCTCGGTGCAAATCAAGGGTGCCGTAGTCGCGATGGCTACTGATCTTCTCAGCCTCACGTTGCTCACGCCGCCCGGAGAATTGGGCGCGGACATCGCCATCGGCAATTCGCAGCACTTCGGCGTGCCCATGGGTTTTGGCGGCCCGCATGCGGCATTCATGGCTTGCAAGGATGCATACAAGCGCCAGCTACCTGGCCGTCTTGTCGGCGTGTCGGTCGATACGATGGGCAACCCCGCCTATCGCCTCACGCTGCAAACGCGCGAACAGCATATCCGCCGCGAAAAAGCGACCAGCAATATCTGCACGGCGCAAGCGCTGCTCGCGGTGATGGCCTCGATGTACGCTGCGTACCACGGTCCCGTTGGCTTGAAGCGCATCGCGCTCTATGTACACCGACTTGCGGCAACCTTTGGAAAAGGCTTGTCATTGCTTGGGCACAACGTCGCTGACGCGGCATTTTTCGATACCGTGAAGGTCCACACCAGCGCTGAAACTGACGCCATCATTCAGCGTGCGCTGGCAAAGAAAGTCAATCTGCGCCGCATCGACGCCGGCTCGGTGTGTGTTTCGCTCGACGAAACTACGACAGCGGAAGACATCGATGTGCTCTGGCAAATATTCGCGCCTGAAGGAAAGATGCCGCCCGCCTTCGCCGTCATCGAAGCCTCCGTGGATATGATGCTGCCCGCCGACTTGAAGCGTACCTCCGCATACCTCACACATCCAGTATTCAATCGTCATCATTCAGAAACCGCGATGCTGCGCTACTTGCGCATGCTGGCAGATCGCGATCTAGCGCTGGACCGCACCATGATCCCGCTGGGCTCCTGCACCATGAAGTTGAACGCCACCACCGAAATGATCCCGGTGACCTGGCCGGAATTTGCCGACATCCATCCTTTCGCACCTGACGACCAGACAGTCGGCTATCGCGAAATGATCACCGATCTCGAAAAAATGCTCTGTGAAATCACCGGCTACGATGCGGTATCACTGCAGCCGAACTCCGGCGCGCAGGGCGAATACGCGGGGCTGCTGGCGATCCAGGCGTACCACCGCGCCCGCAATGAGGCTCACCGCAATATCGTGCTGATTCCCAGTTCCGCGCACGGCACCAACCCGGCTTCCGCACACCTTGCCGGCATGGACGTGGTGGTGGTTGCCTGCGACAGTGACGGCAACGTCGACATCGCCGATCTGAAGCACCAAGCTGAAGCGCACAAGAACGATCTCGCCGCGCTGATGGTGACCTATCCATCCACGCACGGCGTGTTCGAGGATGCCATCGTCGACATCTGCAGGATCGTGCACGAGCATGGTGGCCAGGTTTATCTCGACGGTGCAAACATGAATGCATTGGTCGGCACTGCACGTCCAGGTAAGTTTGGCGCGGATGTATCTCACCTTAATTTGCACAAGACCTTCTGCATTCCGCACGGCGGTGGCGGACCGGGCGTGGGCCCCGTCGCGGTGCGCGCGCATCTGGCGCCGTACCTGCCCGCGCGCGCGACTATCGACCGCGATCACCCTGTCGGCCCCGTGTCTGCAGCGCCGTACGGCAGCGCCAGCATCCTGACCATCTCGTGGGCGTACATCACACTGATGGGCGCCGAGGGACTCAAGCAAGCCACACAGGTGGCGATATTGAACGCCAACTACATCGCCGCGAAACTGGCACCGCACTATCCGGTGCTGTACACCGGCAAAAGCGGCTTGGTGGCGCACGAATGCATCCTCGACCCGCGCGTGCTCAAGGAGAAAACCGGCATCAGCGCCGAGGATATCGCCAAGCGCCTCGTCGATTTTGGCTTTCATGCGCCCACTCTTTCGTTCCCCGTTTCCGGCACGCTGATGGTAGAGCCCACCGAGAGCGAATCGAAGGAAGAACTCGACCGCTTCATCGAAGCCATGATCACCATCCGTGAAGAAATTCGCGCCGTGGAAGAAGGCAAATCAGACCGCGACGATAATCCACTGCGGAACGCCCCGCACACCGCCGCGATGGTGATGAGTGACGAATGGGCGCACGACTACTCGCGCCAGCGCGCCGCATTCCCGGTCAAGGGATTGAAGCAGACCAAGTACTGGCCACCGGTCAGCCGCATCGACAATGTTTACGGCGACAAGAATGTGTTCTGCAGTTGCCCGCCGTTGTTGACCTATCAACCTGAAACCGTGCAAGCGGCAGAGTAAAACGCGCATCAGGAGATCGGCATGGCGACAGCAACCTGGCAGGGCAAAGTCATCGCCGAAGCGGCTAACGCTGACACGGTGGTGGTGGAGGGAAATATCTACTTTCCGCTCGCCACTGTGTGTGCTGAGAATTTGCAAGCCAGCGCGCATCAGACGGTGTGCCCGTGGAAAGGTACCGCGCACTATTACGACGTGATTGTTGATGGCAACGTGAACAAGAATGCGGCGTGGTTTTACCCCGAGCCTAAGGATGCGGCGAAGCAAATTACGGGGCGCGTGGCATTCTGGAAGGGCGTTGAGGTTGTAGCTTAGATTTATTTACGCAGAACAAGCACTGGCGAGCTTCTTCGGGGCTTTTCACGCCAGGATGGCCGCCAATGCAGGTGTTTGCCATTTGCGGAAGGGAGGAAGCGTAGGTCCCCAGGCAACCTCGTGATTTAGTGCCATAACTCCCCGCCACAATATCGCCCGGCGCTAAAACAAATACAGTAAACCGATTACACACTTGACATTTTTGGGTTTCAACAAGATAATTTCGACAATTATGTAGCAAAGCCGTTACAACAACTTGAAAATATTCCTCTCTGATATCGCCGATATCCGCCTCGGCTACCCATTCCGGACGCGTATCGAGCCCATCCCAAAAGGCACGATGGCGGTCGCGCAGATGAAGGACATCGACGAATCTGATTTGCTACATGTAGAGAGTATGGTCAGGACCGATCTTGACGATACACATGGGCTGCATCAGCTTCATGTCGGCGATCTCATTTTCAAATCTCGCGGGATGCGAAACACCGCCGCCCTGGTTGCAGCACCGCTCACTCATACCGTCATCGCTGCGCCATTGATGTTGATCCGAATCCACACCGACTCGATAACCCCGGCGTACCTTCAGTGGTATCTGAATCATTCAGCCACGCAGAAAAAAATGGCGATGATGCCGACAAGTACGACGGGTCGCATGATCAGCATTGCGGACCTGCGCCAATTCGAAATTGAAGTCCCTCGATTGGAAGCGCAACAGCGAATTCAAACCATCAACGGGCTTCAGCTCAAGGAACAGCAGCTCGCTCAGAAAATTGCGCAAATGCGGCAATCGCTAGTCGACAGAATTCTGATGACTCATGCGATGCATCAGTCGCAGGAGTCCGCATAAACACGCGATCGCCGCATCAACACGCGCGGGGCAATCACCCACTCCGCGCAACGAATTCAACGAGGACAGAATAAATGGCAAACCAACTTACCCAAGCCGAAGTCAACGCCACCGCATGGGCCGCCTGCGACACCTTTCGCGGCGTCGTCGACCCGGCGCAGTACAAGGACTACATCCTTGTCATGCTGTTCCTGAAATACATCAGCGACCAGTGGAAGGATCATTACGACAAGTATCGCGAGGAGTACGGCGACGACGAAGAGCGCATTCTGCGCAAGCTCGCTCGCGAGCGATTCACCTTGCCAATTGTCGAATTCAAGGACGAGAAAACGAAGAAGGTTACCGACCGTTTTCTCGCCGATTTCTATTCGCTATTCGAGCGGCGCAACGAATCCAATGTGGGCGAGCTCATCAACATCGTCCTGACGCAGATTGAAGAAGTCAACAAAGAAAAACTCGAAGGCGTATTCCGCAACATCGACTTCAATTCCGAAGCCAATCTCGGCAAAACCAAGGACCGCAATCGCCGCTTGAAAAACCTGCTGGAGGATTTCAACAAGCTCGATCTGCGCCCCTCCAATGTCTCGGAAGACGTGATCGGCGATACCTATATCTATCTCATTGAGCGCTTCGCCTCCGACGCAGGCAAGAAAGCCGGTGAATTCTATACACCCAAGCAAGTCTCCAAGCTGCTCGCACACCTCGCCAACCCGAAGGCGGGCGACCGCATCTGCGATCCGGCTTGCGGCTCCGGCGGCCTGTTGATCGAAGTGGCCAGCATTGTTGAGGGTGCAGGCACGCGCGATTTCGCGCTGTTCGGTCAGGAAGTCAACGGCAGCACATGGGCATTGGCGCGCATGAACATGTTCCTGCACAGCAAGGACGGCGCGCGCATCGAATGGGGCGACACTCTCAACAGCCCCGCCCTGATCGAGCAGGACCGGCTGATGCGCTTCAATGTCGTCGTCGCCAATCCTCCATTCTCACTGGACAAATGGGGCTCGGAGCATGCCGATACCGACCGCTTCAACCGCTTCTGGCGCGGCGTGCCGCCAAAGTCAAAGGGCGATTACGCCTTCATCAGCCACATGGTCGAGATCGCGCTGCCGCAGGAAGGCCGTGTCGCCGTGGTGGTGCCGCACGGCGTGCTGTTCCGTGGTGGCGCAGAGGGCCGCATCCGTCGCGCCATGATCGAAGAGAACCTGCTGGATACGGTCATCGGTCTGCCTGCGAACCTCTTTCCCACCACCTCAATTCCGGTGGCGATCCTGTTGTTCGACCGTTCACGCGAGCGCGGCGGCGCGCGTGAGGGTGTTCGCGACGTGTTGTTCGTCGATGCCAGCCACGAGTTTGTCGCCAGCAAGAATCAGAACAGCCTTGCCGAAGCGCACTACCAGCGGGTTCTTTCCACGGTCACAGCGCGCGCCAGGGTGGACAAGTACGCGCACCTCGCCACATTCGAGGAAATCGCCGAGAACGACTTCAACCTCAACATCCCGCGCTATGTGGATACGTTTGAGGAAGAGGTGGAAATCGATGTTGCTGCGGTTGAAAAAGAAATCGAAAAACTGGAGGGCGAACTCGCGGTCGTGCGGGCCAAGATGAAAGCGTATTTGAAGGAGTTGGGGCTATGAAGGACAACCCTATCGCTAAGCACCATCACGACACATTCGAAAGCATTCGCCAATCAACTGCCGATGGCTACGAATTTTGGCTCGCCCGAGACTTGCAACCGCTCCTTGATTACGCTGGATGGGACAAATTCAAACGCGTGATCGAGAAGGCGATGGAGGCGTGCCGTCTTTCCGGATACGCAGCCGCAGACCATTTTTCCCAAGTGGCGAAAATGGTCGATATCGGCTCAGGTGCCAAACGCGAAGTCGAGGATTACCGCCTCTCCCGCTACGCGTGCTACCTCGTTGTCCAGAACGGCGATCCGTCCAAGCCAGTTATCGCGTTCGGACAAACCTACTTTGCAATGCAAACCCGTCGGCAGGAACTACGTGACGACAAGGAGTTCGGTCGCCTGCCTGAAGATGACAAACGTCTCGCGATCCGCAATGAGCTGACCGAACACAACAAGCATCTTGCCGCCACAGCCAAGACCGCAGGCGTGGCAACGCCCATCGACTACGCCATCTTCCAGGACCACGGCTACAAAGGGCTTTACGGTGGACGCGGCGCAAAAGAAATCCATAAGCTGAAGGATCTCAAGAAGAGCCAAAAAATTCTCGATCATATGGGTAGCACCGAACTCGCTGCCAACTTGTTTCGCGCGACCCAAACGGAGGAGAAGCTTCGCCGTGACAATGTACGCGGAAAACAAAAAGCCAACCAGACACACTTTGACGCCGGCCAGAAGGTGCGTCAGACCATCGCCGATATTGGCGGCACCATGCCTGAAGCGCTGCCGTCACCGGCGAAAAGCATCAAGGCTCTGGAAAGCGCGAAGCACAAACTGGATAAAAAGAAGTGAGCGTCGGCGAGGTGACGCTTTACATCGCACCCGATGGAAGCGTCGCCGTTCAAATCCGCGCGGACGATGTGATGGGCGAACCGGCGAAACCCACAACTGCCGAGGATTTCTCGGCAGTTGCGTCCGCCTTCAATCAGGCGCCATATTATCTGAAGGAGCCAGCATCAGGACGTGAGTGCAAAGGGCGGAGTAAGAATAGATGAAATCGAAATTACGCCTTGTCCGTCTCGACGAAATGGCAACCTTTATGGGTGGAAGCACCCCGTCGCGCGCACGACCAGAATACTTCGGGGGAGGTATACCGTGGGTGAAAACCACTGATTTGAACAATGGACGAATCACCGAAACGGAAGAAACGCTTACCGCGCTGGGCCTATCGAAATCCTCTTGCAAGCTGATTCCAGCAAATGCCGTACTGGTCGCCATGTACGGCGGCTTCAATCAGATTGGCCGAACCGGACTGCTCTTGCATGAGAGCGCGATTAATCAAGCTCTAACGGCAATTCTCCCCAATCCTCAAAAGCTTGATCCGGCATTTCTATTGGAGTGGTTGAATTTCCGAGTCGCCTACTGGAAGCGATTTGCCGGTAGTAGCCGCAAGGACCCAAACATTACTAAGGGTGACATCGCAGATTTTCCCGTGCCAAGCACTCCGATTGATCAACAAAAGGCATTAGTTCGCGTCCTTTCCCAATGGAATGCCGCTGTTGAGATCACCGAACTCTTGCTCGCACTAAAGAGTAAGCGTTTGAACGACCTTCGCGACATCCATCTCCAAACTCCGCAGCATTCAACGCTCAAAAAGCTTCACGCTGTCACCCGAGAATCCACCGACCGTAACGGTAAACAACTGGGACGGGAAGCAATCATGGCGGTTACGAAACAAGTCGGTATGCGTCCGATGCGAGAGGAAACCATTGCCGCCACGATCGAACGTTATAAAGTCGTTCGGCCGCAAGGATTTGCGTATAACCCAATGCGTCTAAACATCGGCTCCATCGCCATGTCGAATTTCGAAACCGACGTGTTGGTGAGTCCCGATTACGTTGTCTTTGAATGCGATAAGTCAAAGCTGCTCCCTGGCTATCTCAATCACCTTCGATTCTCACGCCATTGGAAAAGCTTTTTCGAGGCCGCCGGCAACGGCAGTGTTCGCGTACGTATCTACTATTACGACTTGGGTACATTTGCCATCCAATTACCACCAATAGACAAGCAGGAGCGCGTAATCAAACTCCTCGACACAACTGCACTGGAGATTGAGAAGCTGGCCTTGTATGCCAAGGCGCTTCGCCAGCAAAAGCGCGGCCTAATGAACAAGCTGCTAACGGGCCAATGGCGGATGAGAGTGTCGAAGTCTGAGGCCATCGCATGACCGCCGAAAACAAAGCCTTCCGCACCGACGAACTGTTCCTCTCGCAGATTCCCGCACTGCAACTCCTAATCAATCTAGGCTTCACATATCTCACACCCGCAGACGCACTACGCGAGCGCGGCGGCAAACAGGGCAGCGTGCTCTTTGACGAAATTCTTCGCGCCCAATTAAAGAAGCAAAATCGCATCCGCCACAAGGGAGAAGTATTTCATTTCAGCGAGGAGAACATTCAGAGCGCCATCCAGCGCCTCAAGAACGTGAAATACGACGGCCTGCAGAAAACTAACGAGGCCATTTACGACCTGCTGACACTGGGTGTGGCGTTGGAGCAATCGTTGGAAGGCTCGCAAAAGAGCTTTACGCTGAATTATGTGGACTGGCGTCATCCGGAAAACAATGTTTTCCACGCCACCGCTGAGTTTCCAGTCGAGCGCACGCGCAGCTACGAGACCGCGCGGCCTGACATTGTGCTGTTCGTCAACGGCATTCCGTTTGTGGTGATCGAGTGCAAATCGCCGAAAGAGGAAGTCACGCAGGCCGTTTCGCAGATGATCCGCAACCAGCGCGATGAGTACATTCCACGCTTGTTCACTTACGCGCAAATGGCGATAGGCATCAACAAGAACGACGCGCGCTATGCCACTGTCGGCACGGCCGCCAAGTTCTGGGCGAAGTGGAAAGAGGATGTGGACGAACCGGCATTGACGAGGCTGCTGGAAAAGCCGCTGGAAGACACTGTTCGTTTGTCACTGTTCGACATCGCCTGGCAGGAACTTGGTGCGCGGCAGGACCCTGCCCCGTATGTGGTGGGCCGGCAGGTGACCGAGCAGGACCGCGCGCTTTATGCACTGTGTCGTCCGGAGCGGCTGCTGGACATGGTGTGGCGCTTCACGGTATTCGACGGTGGCGTGCGCAAGATTGCGCGCTACCAGCAGTATTTTGCGGTACAGAAAGTCCTGCATTGGGTGAAGCAGCGTGATGCCGAGGGCCGACGTCGGGGTGGCGTGGTTTGGCATACACAGGGATCAGGCAAATCGCTGACGATGGTGATGCTGGCCCGCGCGCTCGCGCTGGACGTCGAAATTCCCAATCCGCGAGTCGTGTTGGTGACCGATCGGGTTGACCTGGATAAGCAGCTTGGCAACACCTTTGCCGCGTGTGGGCTCTCCCCGGACCGTGCGGAAAGCGGCCGACATCTGCTGGAGCTGGTGGCGGATCAGCAATCGCACATCATCACCACGCTTATCCATAAATTTGACAAGGCCTTGTCGGCGCGAAATTTCAAGGATGAATCCTCGGAAATCTTCATGCTGGTGGACGAGGGCCACCGTACCAACTTCGGTTCCTTCGCGGCACGCATGCGGCAAATGTTTCCGCGGGCCTGCTACCTTGGCTTCACCGGTACGCCATTGCTCTCGGAACAAAAGAACAATTTCAGGAAATTTGGCGGCTTGATCGACAGCTACCCGATCAATCAGGCGGTGCGCGATGGCGCGGTGGTGCCGCTGTTGTACGAGGCCCGACATGTGGAGCTGGAGCAGAACAAACAGGCCATTGACATCTGGTTCGAGCGCCACACCCAGGGATTAAACGTCGCGCAAAAAGCCGACTTGAAGAAAAAATACAGCCGCGCCGAAACGCTCAACAAGGCCGAACAGGTCATTTACATGCGCGCCTTTGACATCAGCGAGCATTTCCGCGAGAACTGGCAGGGCACGGGATTCAAGGCACAACTGGTGGCACCGAGCAAGCTGGCGGCGCTCAAGTACAAGAAGTACCTGGATGAGATTGGCCACGTTACATCGGACGTGATCATGTCCGCGCCGAATGAGCGCGAGGGCTTCGAGGAAACGGATGCGGACGAATCGACAGATGAGGTGGTCGCCTTCTGGCAGCGCATGATGAAGCGCTATGGCAACGAAGAGGAATACAACAAGCAGATCGTCAACCAGTTCAAGTTTGGCGAGGAACCGGAAATCCTGATCGTCATCGACAAGCTCATCACCGGCTTCGATGCGCCACGCAATGCGGTGATGTACCTCACGCGCATGCTGCGCGACCACACGCTGCTGCAAGCGATTGCGCGGGTGAACCGGCTCTATGACGACGATGAGAGCACCCAGCCCAAGGACTTCGGTTTCATCATCGACTACGCGGGCGTGCTGGGCGAACTGGACAAGGCGCTAACCGCCTACGAGGCACTTGCCGGCTTCGACAATCAGGACTTGGTCGGCTCGCTGATTCCGATTGGCGATGAGGTCAAGCAGCTTCCGCAGCGTCATGCGGAACTCTGGACCTTGTTCAACGAGGTCAAGAATTCACTGGATGAAGAAGCCTACGAGCAGTTACTCGCGGATGAAGTAAGGCGAATGGAGTTCTATGATCGCCTTTCAGCCTACGGACGTGCATTGGCCATTGCCTTGTCGAGCGAACAGTTCATTTCAACAACACCCGATCAGCGGATGAAGCAGTACAAGAACGACTTTCGCCGCTTCCAGAACTTAAAGGTTGCGGTGAAGCTGCGTTATGCCGAAGCGATTAACTACAAAGATTACGAAGCAAAAATCCAGAAATTACTGGACACGCATATCAGCGCGACCGAAGTGATTCAGCTTCATGAGCCTGTCAATATTTTCGACGAGCAGGCGTTCACCAAAGTAGTGGAAGAACAGGGGCATCGCAAAAGCCAGAGCGCCAAGGCCGACATGATCGCGCATGCGACCAAACGCGCAATCACCGAACGGCTGGAGCAGGACCCAGCCTTCTACAGCAAATTCTCCGAGCTAATCCAGCAGGCGATTGACGACTATCGGGCGCGCCGGATTTCCGAGTTGGAGTATCTCAATCGAGTCACCGATATCAAAGAAGCAGTGGTCAAGCGGCGGTCCGATGACGTTCCTGAAATGCTCAAGAACCACAGCGATGCGGCAGCAGTCTATGGTGTTACGCATCCGGTGATCGCCAGGCATGTTGCCGAGGCCGAGGGTGCTGAGACCATTGCCGCGCAGGCAGCCAAGGATATTTGGGACATCTTTCTCACACATCGCATTGTTGGCTTTTGGGATAACGGCGACGCGCAGAAGCTCACCGTTAACGCGATCGACGACTATCTTTACGATGTGGTGAAGGGCGAGCGCGGCGTTTCTCTCTCGCCGGAAGACATGGACGCGATCATCGACAAGAGCATGGACGTTGCACATGCCCGCATGCCGACATGATGCTCGAGCGGGATTCAGTCGAGTACGACGGCGAGGAGATCATCTTTGAAACTCGGCGTGTCGCTTCGCGCAAAACCATGAGCATCGAAGTACATCCCGATATGCGGATTGTTGTGCGCGGCCCTGGCGACTGCAGCAATGATGTTTTTCGCGAAAGGGTTCAGAAGCGGATGCGCTGGATTCAGCGGCAAATCGCTTACTTCAAGCAATTGCAGCCGCGCGCGCCCCACCGCCAGTATCTAAGCGGCGAAACACATTTGTATCTAGGCCGAAGATACCGACTAAGGATTCAGACTGCATCGAACCCGTCGGTCAAGCTTGCTGGAGGTTACCTGAACGTGCACGTTGCGAAGCGGGCTACTGATGAGGTGCAAGTGCGTCTGGAAGACTGGTATCGCGAGCGGGCGAAGAGGATATTCGCGGAGCAACTTGCTTTGGCACTGTCGGAACTGCGCACGCATGGAAGCGATGAACCGAGACTCGCCGTGCGCGCGATGCAAACAAGATGGGGCAGCATGTCGGCATCAGGTTTGCTCACGCTAAACGTAAGCCTCATACAAGCGCCGCTCGCCTGCATCGAGTACGTCATCTTTCACGAGTTGTGCCATCTCAAGGTCAGAAACCATGGGAAACAATTCCACGCGTTACTCAACAAGGCGATGCCCGACTGGCAGAAGCGCAAATTGAGGCTGGAGTCCGTGTTCTCATGAATTTTTTTAATCTCTAGCTCTGGTGCGGCTCTCCGGCCAATTTGCGCCCGCGATGTCCGCCGAATGGCGTTCTATAATTTGTCGCCCTCTGTTGTTCCGATGGCGGAAATGTGTCCTTCAACTGGCGCCATTAACCACGCCGCCTTACCCCGTCCCCGCCCGCGCCTTGCCATCGTGCCCGCCCAACACCCTTGGCGTGACATCGGTCCACGCATCCTTGCGCGTCTTTTCATATACTTGATTCATCGGATAGTGAATCCGGTTCTCGGCCTTCGCTTTCTCGCCGATGACCATCAGCCTCACCTCCGAATCGGTATTATTCAGAAACGTGTGGCAGTTGCCGGTGCCTGCTGGGAAGGCGACGGAATCGCCAGGTTCCAGACGATGGAGAGTGCCGTCGATCCACACATCTGGATTGCCCTCCAGCACAAAGGCAAATTCCTCCTCCGCGCTTTCCGCATGCGGATACGAGGTGCGGCGTCCGGGTGGTAGGCGCTCATGATGAATGCCAATGCGCGTCAACCCAAGCAGTTTGCCAACCGGCGCACCGATGGAAAGCAGCTCGTCGCTGTCGCCGTAGTGGGCATTGTCGGCGCCCTCCAGGTCGCGCCAATGACGTATGAAATCGGGCCGTTCGCTCATGCTGTCTCCTAATTGAATTGATTGGTTTGCAATGCGGTAGTTTAGTTTGTACCCGTGTATTGCCGCACGTTGATCCGCAACCCCAGACTAGCAGGGCGCAAGAAGTTCCGCCATTACCACGCCAGAGAGAATACGGCCTTGGCATGGTATACATACATGTCAGTTTCAAGATCCCTACCCCGCACAATGAAACCCCTCCACGAAAAAATCCGCCGCGACGGCTTTTGCTTTGTCGCAGCGGATGAAGCCCGCCAGCTGCTTGGCGCCATGCCCGATTGGCCCGCATTCGAAGCCAGCTGGAATGACATGCCGCTGGATGCCTACATGGCCGATGGCGGTCGGTATCGGCGTCGCCGTCATGCCACGTTGAGCGTTGCCGTGGGCGCAACGGTAGCGCAAGCAGAAGCGCATCAGCCGCATTACCAGAGCCTCGATTACAACAATCTTAATGGCGGCATCGCCCGGCATTTCGAGCCAATCCGTGCAGACATCATTGAGGGTGCGAGCATGTTGGCGCTGCTGTCACTATGCATTCGGGTATTCGGCGGATTGTTGACCGGCAAACGCTGGCATGTTGAAGTGCACCAGTTCCGGATCGAAGCTGGCGCACAGCATCAGGCAATGCCGACACCGGAAGGTGTGCACCGCGACGGCGTGCAGTACGTAGTGGTGTTGATGGTGAAGCGTCACAATATCGCCGAGGGCACCACAACGATTCACGATGCCTCCGGTGCGCAGCTGACCAGCTTTACGCTAACGCAGCCCCTGGACATGACACTGGTCGATGACGAGCGCTGCATGCATGGCGTCACGCCAGTCATACCGATCAACCCGGCGAAACCCGCCTACCGTGACGTGCTGGTCATCACCTTTCGCGCAGCGCCAAACAGTTAACATTGCATTGAACGATCAACCTACTCTGGAACCAACATGAAATATCTGCATACGATGGTCCGCGTCAACGATCTGGACGCCTCGCTCGATTTTTACTGCAACAAGCTTGGTCTCGTGCTGACGCGCAAAAACGACTATCCCAACGGGCGCTTCACGCTCGCCTTCGTGTCTGCGCCCGGCGATGAAGCTGCCGCCATCGAGCTCACGCACAACTGGGACAAGGAAGAACTGGGGAGTGCGCGCAACTTCGGCCACGTGGCGTATGCGGTCGACGACATCTATGCAATCTGTCAGAAACTGATGGATGCGGGCGTGACAATCAATCGTCCGCCCCGCGATGGCCGTATGGCGTTCGTGCGCTCCCCGGACAGTATCTCCATCGAGCTGTTGCAATCAGGTACGCCCCTGCCGCCAACCGAGCCGTGGACGTCCATGCAGAATACCGGCGTGTGGTAGACCTGCAGCTGTTGATTCGCCAAATCTGACATGCCTCGCTGCATTCCGTCCCTGGCCGCTGAATTTCATTCGTTTATTGAATCCGCTTCGCCAAAAGTAGCAGAGTACGTGTGATATTGTTTCGAGAGTCGTGCATCGCGCAATCCGTCCGGTCTGGCTCAAGCCGTCAATCGGTCGCCGTGCGTGCATTTACAGAATTGAGCGGGAACTCAACATGACAACTCCGGGTAGCGTGGTCACGGCCATCGAAAAACCAGTCAAGCCCTGGCGGGTGCTGATTGTGGACGATGAACCCGACGTCCATGAAGTGACGACGATGATTTTCAAGCGTTTCCAGCTTGACGGGCGCCCTCTGGAGATTTTTCACGCCTACACCGGCATTGACGCGCGCGCGATTTTGCAGCAAGAAGCCGACATTGCCCTGGTGTTACTGGACGTGGTGATGGAAACGGAGCGTAGTGGCCTCGATTTTGTGCGTTGGTGCCGGGAGGAATTGGGTAACCATTTCGTGCGCATCGTTTTGCGTACCGGGCAGCCGGGGCAGGCGCCGGAGCAGCAGGTCATTGTTGACTACGACATCAATGATTACCGGGAAAAGACCGAGCTGGATCGCAAGCGCTTTTTCACTGTCATGATCACGGCATTGCGCGGCTACCGCGACATCATGGCAGTCGAAGAAGCGCGCCTGCTGCAGATGCGTTATCGCAATGGCCTGGAGCGTGTGCTTGAGGCAACCAACAGTCTGTTCGAACATCGCAGGCTCAGCGATTTTGCCTGCGGGTTGCTCGAGCAAATCATGGCCATCCTGCGGCTAAACGAGAAAGGTGTGCTGGTTCAGGCGCGGGGTGTCAGCGGCGTGCAGAACGGCCAGGAATTTGAAATGCTTGCCAGCTTCCCTGAGCGTAACGCGGCGAGCGTTCTGGATCCTGATCTGAACGCAGCTCTATCACACGCATTGAGTGCCAAGAAGTCCGGACTGAACGGCGATATTTTTGTCGGTTATTACCCTAGCCGTACAGAAAAGATCACGCTGTTGGCGCTGAAGGGGGCGGGCGATATCGATGACTTCGACATGCAGCTGCTGAAGGTATTTTCGTCAGGCATCGCCATCGCCTTCGATAACATTCTACTGAACCAGGAAGTGCTGGACACACAGGGCGAGCTGATTCACCGTATGGGCGATGCCGTTGAGTCGCGGTCCGATGAGGCAGGTTTCCACGTCAAGCGCATGGCGGAATTGAGCCACGTACTGGCGCTGGCGTATGGGCTATCGACTGAGGAGGCGGAGATTCTTCGCCGTGCCGCGCCGATGCACGATATTGGCAAGATCGCCACCCCGGATGCGGTACTGCTCAAGGAGGGCTCGCTGACGCCGGACGAGTGGACGATCATGAAGAAACACCCTACGCTGGGGCACTCCATTCTGGATGGCTCAAAGCGGCCGGTGATCGCGGCGGCGGCGACCATTGCGCATCAACACCACGAAAAAATCGATGGTAGCGGATACCCGCGGGGGTTGGCTGGTGACGACATCCATTTATACGCTCGTATCATTGCGGTGGCAGATGTATTTGATGCGCTGAGCCATGTGCGCTGCTACAAGCCGGCGTGGCCGATCAACGATGTCCTGAAATACTTGCACGAAGTCAGCGGAACCCATCTGGATACTAATATTGTGAAGCTGCTGATCGACAACCTGGATCAGGCGCTCGCGATCAACGCGCTTTACCCCGAGTAGGGCGCTGCCAGCTTGACGGGCATGCGAATGTCAAAGTGCAAGCCTTGATTGGGTGCGCTGCTAACCTGCACGCGACCACCCAGGGGGCCGGTGATGAGGTTGTAAACGATGTGCGCGCCCAGCCCGCTACCACCGCTGCCCCGTGTGGTCGTATAGAACGGATCGAATATTTTTTTCAGACCAGTCTCATCGGTGCCGTTGCCGTCGTCTGCATACTTTAAAGCGAGGTTGTCGCCGTCGCGCGAGGCCACAATGCTAATGGCGCCACGGCCTCTCCCCTCAAAGCCATGTATGACGGAATTCATGACCAGATTGGTAATGACCTGCGCCAATGCACCGGGATAGGTGTCAATGATGAAGTCTGGCGGACACGAAATATTGACTGACACCGGCTTGTTCTTCAGATTGGGGCGCAAGGTCGCGAGCACCTCATTGAGATATTCCGCCAGATTCACGGTCCGCATCTCCCCGGACGCCTGATCCACCGACACTTGTTTGAAACTGTTGATGAGTTTCGCCGCGCGCTGGGTATTGGATTTGAGTATCCGCACGGCATCAGTCGCTGATTCAAAAAACTGGCTGAGAAGCTCCTCACTTAATGGCCCCCGTGCCTTGGCATTCAGCGCAACCTGCAGCTCTTCCTCAAGGTGGCTGGTCGCCGTTACGCAAACGCCCAACGGTGTGTTGATTTCATGCGCCACCCCGGCCACCAGCGCACCAAGCGACGCCAATCTCTCCTGCCGCACCAATTCACCTTGTGCGGCCTGCAGGTTAGCCAACGCGTCACCCAGCGCCTGGTTGCGTTGCACCAGTTCATCTTGAATCTGCTGCAAGGCCAGGCGCGCGCGCACCTTGCCGAATGCTTCCGACACGTGCTGCGCGACGAATTTGAGCAGTTCCAAATCCTGCTGCGAGTAGGTCACACTGGCTTCATAGCTCTGCGTGACGATGACGCCGATGGTTTGCTCTCCCATGATCAGTGGCACACCAAGCCAGTGCACATAGCTCTGGTTACCGAGTACGCGCGTGAGTCGACCGGACCGAATCAGGTCCGCCGTTTTCTGTTGGTCAAGCAGCAACGCTTCTCCCGTGCGCAATACCAGCGATGTCAGACCATCGCCATAGGGGAACAGTTCGTTGGTCCGCGATGACCCCCGCCACGTCTCATCGACGTAGTACACCATGCGAAAGAAGGCGGCATCCGGATCATGTTCGGCGACATAGAAATTCTTGACCGGAAGCAGATCACCGATGATCAAATGCAGCTTGGCGCACAGCGTTGTCTGGTCGCCTTCGTCGGCACTGAGTGAGGAGATCCGAAACAGGGCGTGCTGTAGCGCTTCCGCGTGGCGACGCTCATTGATCTCGGCCTCCAGCGATTGGGTGCGCTCCTTTACAGCCTGTTCAAGCCGCGTCAGCCTCTGCAGTCGCTCGATAAATGCCGCGACATTGTTGGCCAGCAGTTTGAACAAAGCCTGATCCTCGCTGCTGTAAGTACTGGCTGCCTCATAAGTCTGTACCACCATGGCGCCGACCGCGTAGCCGTCGTCGCGTAGCAGGGGCATACCCATCCATTGGTTGGGGATAATTCCCTCGTAAGCAGGCAGCACACCACAGCTCGTACGCGCGCGAAACCATTCGTCGTCGACCAGCAGCGGCTGCGCGCTCTTGATGACCTGGGCAGTCAGCGTACTTTTTTCAGTCTCAAGCGAAATCCACCCCTGCTCGGCGAAATCATCTGGATTGTGGGCGTCACGCACATAGGCAAAGCGAAATCGTTCACGCTCGTCATCGCAGAGCGCGACATAAAAATTTCTCGCATCCATGAGCTTGGAAACGCCCTCGTGCACCGTGGCCAACAGCTCGTCCAGTCCGGCATGGCTGGCCTGCACACGATCAATAGCCAGCTCCATGGCCAGCACAATTTCCAACCGCGAAAGACGATTCTCAGACATCGTCGCCCGCCTGCGGGACGATGCCAAGCTTGGAAGTCAACGTTGCTCTGTAGCATTCAGATTTGGTTGACCGCGATGTTGTCAGACAACCAAACGCGAGCACTTCTGAGTGCTGGCGCGGGTCGTGGCGCGGAAATGCCCGGAAAGGCTCGTCAATAGCCATTCTTTGTGCGCTCATTTTTCTCGCGGATTCAGCGAATCCCATTTCTTCCGCCAAACTTTGACCCTGCAAACCAGCGTCAGCCACTGACTGGAATCACCAACCCGTGCTTGCGCAACAACGTTTCCAGCACGCCACTCTCCATGGCAGGGCTGCAGTAGAAACCCTGATACTCGTCACAGCCTGAATCGCGCAGGGAATCAAATTGATGCTTTTGTTCAACCCCTTCGGCGACGACTGTCATCGACAGACCATGCGCCATGGCGATGATTGCACGGGTGATCGCCAGGTCATCACGATTGTGCGGCAGGTCTTTGACGAATGCGCGATCAACTTTGAGAATATCCACCGGCAGTTGTTTCAAGTAGGCTAGCGAAGAATAGCCAGTGCCGAAATCGTCGATGGCCACGCGCACGCCCAATGCGCGGAACGACTCGAGGATGACGACGGCCTCATCCAGATTTCGCATAACCGCCGTCTCGGTAACTTCCAATTCAATCATAGCCGGGTTGACGCCGCTCAGGCGCAGGGCATCCGCCACATCCTGCGAGAGCGATAGGTCGGCCAGTTGTTTGACTGACAGATTTACGGCGATCGGGAACATCGGCATATTCGCGTCCTGCCAGGCGCGCGCCTGCCGGCAGGCTTCGTTGATCACCCATTTGCCGAGAGGCAGAATGAAGTTGGTCGCTTCGGCAACTGGAATAAATCTGTCCGGCCCGAGTACGCCGAGCTTGGGATGGTGCCAGCGAATCAGGGCTTCAACACCGAGCATCTTGCCACTGTTGAAATCGATTTTTGGCTGGTAATACAGATGAAATTCGTGATTTTGCATGCCCGAGCGCATGCCCTTTTCAATCTCAAAGCGCTCGACCGCGTCTGCACCAAGGTCGGCCGAATACTCACTCGTGCGCGCGCGCCCTTGCGCCTTGGCCCGATACATTGCCATATCAGCGTTGGCCAGCAAGGTAGGCACGTCCTTGCCATCAGCGGGAAACGTGGCGATGCCAATACTGGCCGTTACCTTGACCTCGTGCCCCTGCAATTGCGCTGGCTCGCTGATGGCAAGCAAAATTTTGGTCGCCAACAATTGCAGGCCGGCGCGTTCGGCTACAGATTCAATCATCACCACAAATTCGTCACCACCGAGCCGCGCGACCAGATCGCTATCACGAATGCTGGCGCGTATGCGTCTCGCCATTTCGCGCAGCAGTTGATCCCCGGTGGGATGGCCCAGCGTATCGTTAATCGACTTGAAATTGTCCAGGTCGATAAAGAATAACGCCAATCCATTCTTGTTGCGATCGGCCTTGCTGACCGCGTGCTGCAACGTGTCGCTGAGCGACGCGCGATTCGGCAGGCCGGTCAGCGAATCGTGGGTCGCCATATCCTGGATGGTCGCCAGCGCGTTGGTCAATTCTTCATTCGAACGCAGAATGCGCGCGCGCATGACACTGATGCGCGAGCCGATCCATGCGACGGCCGGCAATATCAGCGCCAGCCACACCCATTGATACCACTCGATATAGACGTCCACCTGCGTCGGCTTGAAGCTCATCAACAGGTTGATCACCAGCGCATAACCGGCCAGCATGAATAGTGTGGTCATGGTGAAATCGCGCGGCTTGAATCGAAACACGCCGAACAGCATGACCACCAGGCACCACGCCAGCGCGAGGCTGCGGTCATGTTCGAACTGATAGGCGATAAACATGACGACGGCAATCGCCGAAAACGTCTGCGCCTGCATCAGAGTGGAATCGGCCGCACGCTGGTTAATCCCCAATCTGAATGCGGCGTAGAAACCCAGATTTACCAGGAGAATCAGGACGACACTGGCAATGGCTCCGTGCAGTCCGATCAACTTCACGCCATAGGCGAGCAGCAGCAGTAAAATCGCGATGCCATAGGCAACGACGGCAAGGATGAAGCTGCGCAACCGCAATTCGGGTCGGATATTGCCCGCTAATTTTGCCGCCGCGTTCATGACGATATGAGGTTGACAGCCGTGAGTGAGTGTGGGGTTTGCGATGCGCAACCGTGGAAGAGGAAAGAATAGCAGGGATTTACGCCGCGAGAACTGGCGAAGCAATATTTCACGAAAAACGCGCGCGCAGCGTACGGCGGCCTGGTTTGGCGCCGTGAAAACCACGCCTTAACTTGAGTCATGCGTTAACGTTAGCATTCGTGCCCGAAGGTCTGGCGAAAAATATGCCGCCAGTGCGGACCCACTGAAGTCAACTGATTCTACAAAAAGCTCTTTGGCCGCGCGGCAATGTTTACTGCCTGCGCCGGAGACGAGCGTCGATCGGCGAAAAGCGCATAGA
>JBBQFL010000031.1:0-54528 GCA_038321965.1 Burkholderiales bacterium
GTTGAGATCGGTCGTGACCGGTTGTCTGACATCACCCTGGGGGTGACCTGGAAGTTCCAGCCCAAGTGTGCGATGCGTGCGCAGTGGGCCGGCTCACGTAATGCGTCCAACATCGCCATCTACGAATTCAAGCGTCATGAAGTCTCCTCGACCATTCGTTGTGAATACCAGTAGCCCAGCACTCTTGTAGCCACATGTAGCAGCTCCGCCAGATATGCCTTTAATGAATTGAAGGACAAACAATGCACACATCAAGATCTGCGCTCTCCCCGATGGCCAACCAGTTACGCAAATTCGCCTTGGCGATCAGCGGCATGGTCCTGTGTCTGACAGCATTGACGGCACATGCGCAAAGTGGCCAGTTCACGTTCGTCTATGGGCCGGTGACGATTGAGCGCAATGCAGAACGGATCGTGCCGGTGGCGGGTACCCAGGTGACTCCGCGCGACGTCATCGTGACTGGCCCAACTGGCATGGCGCAATTGGCGATGGTGGATGGCGCAAAGCTGGCGTTACGCTCAAATTCGCGGCTGCTGGTTGAAAAATATCCGGTGTCGCCCACAGATCCACCGGGCGCTGTCCTCAATCTGGTACAAGGCGGCTTGAGGACGTTCACCGCGTTGCTTACAGGCCCCAATAAGGCCGGCTATCGGATGAACACCAGGGTAGCGACGGTAGGGATTCGCGGCTCCGGTGGAATCCTCGAATCCAACGGCGACACCACCAATCACTACACGATTGAGGGAAGCCACATTGTCGCCAGCCTCGATGGCAGCTTCCCGCCGATCCTGACAAATCCGAACCAGACGGTGCAAGTCGTGCTGGGCCAAGCACCCAAGGTCATTCCCACACCGCCCAGTATGCTGGAGTCCAGCAAAGTGTCGGTTGGCGGCAAAGACAAGGCGCCGGACCCGGAAGACAAGACAGATACGAAAACCCAGCAGGCTGGCAACGCCGGATCTGGCACGGGAACGGGTACAGGAACGGGCACTGGGACCGGTACCACCGGCACGACGATACTCGGCGGCAATGGACTTGGTTTTACAATTGTTGACGCCACCGGCAATCTTGGTGGCGATCCCGCCAATCTGCAGAATGTCGTTATTTCGGCTGGCGGCTCGACCGTATCAGACCAAGCGGTTCCTGCAAACCTCACCTTAGATAACGGCAGTCTGCGTGCCTATACCGCTTATGCCGGTAGCCAGAGTGGTACCGGCGCCAACGTGGGCGGCGGCACGGCGCGCGACGTGCAGACAGTCACTGTTGGTGGCAACACAACAATGGTACTGGGTCGTTGGGAAGCGCCAACCAGCTTCGGCTTCGGCGCGGGCAACGGTGGCTCTGGCGGCAATGTCGGCGGCAGCGTGCACTGGGCCTATGGGGGCGCCGGATTTCCTTCGTATCTTTCCGATGTGCTGACCGGCACAGCGAGTTATACGCGGCAGGCTGCAACCACGCCGACCAACCAACTTGGTACGTTAGGTTCATTGATAACTGCCACGCTGGACGTAAATTTCACAGCGCGTACCTTGAATGCCGTCATTGGTGTGACCATGCCTGCGGGCAACGGCGCAGCCGGGGGCACCTGGAATCTAGCCGCGAACAACGTGCCGTTCTCGTTCAATTCGTTTTTCGCCAGCGGCTCACGCGTGGTGGTGACCAATGCGGCCGGAACCAGCTCGGCGGCTAATTCGCGCATCGGCGGCAGCATCGAGGGCAGCTTCGTGGGCAACACCCTGAACGGCGCCCTCCTTGGCTACAGTCTTTACGATCAGACAAGCCAGAACGGTGCTGACTTCCAACGGATCAATGGTGTGGTGGCCTATTCCGGCCCATCGCAGAATTCCGCCGCCGCCTATCGTGATGGCCTGGTGTCAGATCCGACGGGTTCGCTTTCGCGTGCGAGCTACATTCGATCTTTTACCACGACGAATACCCAGGCCGAAGTGACGGTGGGCGACAATGGTGTGGTTACGGCATTCACCGCACCCTTTCCGACGGGCAATGAAATTATTGGTCATCGTCCGTACGCGCAAGGAACAGCGGTCGTCGTCGACAACGGATTCGATCCAACAACCGGGCTCGTCTGGGGCCGCTGGGCCGGCGGTACTGCAACCATCGGTGGTCAAAATGTAAGTCTCGCGCAAAGCAGCCTGCACTATATTTTCAGCCCCACACAGAGTGGTCCCGTAGCGCTGCCACTCACCGGCACCGGTGTGTATGACGTCGTCGGTTCTACACGCCCAACCGATGCCGGGGGGCGCGTCGGCGTATTCAATTCAGCCAGCCTCAACGCTAATTTCAGCGCGAAAACGGTCGATACCTCGATCAATATCACCATCGGCGGCCAGACCTGGAATGGCTCGGCCGCAGGTGTGCCGATTTATCGCGATCAATATTTTTCGGCCTATGCCGGTGGCCCGAGCATCGCCGGCATCCCGCGGCCCGCCGTATTCAATATCACCTGCACGCCGAACTGCACACCTGGCGGCGTAACCGGAAGTCTGGACGGTTTCTTCACCGGTCGCCGAGGCGCAGGAGCGGGCCTGATGTACAACATGAGCAACATTTCCGGCGCAATCGCCTTCGCTCGGCGGGGTGGATGAGCGTGGACACAAAACACGCCCTGCGGCATGTTTTGTGCCGCGCGAATCCGAGCGCAATGCAGAACGTGAGATGGGGCGCAGCCAGCGTGGACATCACCCCTTCGCGCAGGTCATCGCAGGCCAACTCCTTCCCCCGGCGACGGGGGAAGGAGGGGATAGGGGCGATCTCCAACATGAAAACGCTCCCATCTCAACCCCCCACGACTGCGGGGGACGGAGTCAATCTGCGGCGCATGAAATGTTTGTCGACTAAGTTTTCGATTTATGTGGAATTGAAACACCAGCACCAGCGCGCCTCGCAGTCCTAAAACCCCCCGAACGCCGCACCAGCACTTGTATTTGACCAAATTGCTTGAATCCGAAAACAAAGAACACTAGAAAAAATTGGTGACGAAAATGCTTAAACCGTCCGCACTCATGAAGTTCCTCTGTTCGATGGTCACATCGCTGCTGCTGGTCGCTGCGGTCACCAATGCTTACGCCCAGCCGGTAGCCCCCGACGCCCCGACCATCGGTTCGGCAACCGCAGGCGCCGCCAGCGCAACAGTATCTTTCACGCCGCCCGCCTTCAACGGCGGCAGCGCCATTACCGGCTACACCGTAACCGCCAATCCCGGCCCCGTTACTGCGGCCGGTCCCTCATCGCCGATAACCTTGCCAGGATTAACCCCAAGTACGCTCTACACCTTCACCGTCACCGCCACTAATGCAGTTGGCGCCGGACCAGCCTCGACTGTGTCGAACAGTGTCACGCCTGCTGTGGCGGGCGCATTCGTCGCCACCGTCACCAATACGGCCGATAGCGGCGCCGGTTCGCTGCGGCAAGCATTATTGGATGTGAACGCCAACTGCGCCGCGCCAGCCAGGGCTGTCAATTTCAACATCTCGGGTGCGGGCCCCCACTCGATCGTTCTTACGTCCACCGGGCTACCTGGCATTACTTGTGCAAATACAACGATCGATGGTTACAGCCAGACGGGTGCGAGCGCCAACACTGGCCCAATTTCGAACAATAGCGCCAACCTGCAAATCATTGTCAACGGTAATTTGAATACGAAAAGCTGCTTCGTTATCGGTCTCGGCGCGTTCAATGTAACCATAAAGGGGCTCGCCATCCATTCCTGCTCATTCGAGGCCATCTATGTCAACGGCAACAATGCCTTAATACTCGGTAACTATATCGGTACGGATCCGGGCGGTATGAACGCCTTTGCCAATGGCGGCGCAGGCATCAAGATCGACGGCAGCGCTAGTGGTGCGCAGATCGGGGACGGCACCCTTGCCGGCATCAATCTCATCACGGCACATGCGGGTGCAAATGTTTTGCTTTTCAACTCCAGCGCCAGCACAGTCAATACAAACATGATCGGCGGGGACCGTTCGGGTGGGTCCGTGATCGCTTCAAGTGGACACGGTATCGAGTGCTCTGGCGGTTGCGGACTTTCATTCATCACCGGCAACCGCATATTCCGGCAAGGAGGCAGCGGCGTTTTAATTGGTACGACTAACAACGGCGTACAGATCTCGCAGAACAGCATTTTTGCGACGGTCGCGAAGGGTGTCGACACCAATACTTCGGGTAACAGCGGCATTCAGAAGCCCGTCATCACCGGCGTCTCATACGATACCAGCGGGACTGGCAGTACCAGCATCTCAGGCAACTATGTAGCACTTGATAACACACTACACAAGTTGGAGTTTTTCGAAAACCCGACGACGCCGACCGTGCCTTCCGGCCAGTTGTTCTACAACGTCATTGCGCAAAATCCGACCGCTGCGGGACCATTTCCGTTCAGCGACATACAGTCGGGATTCCGCAAAGACATCTCGGTAACTTTGCGCCGCAATTCGACGGGAGATACATCCGAGTTCAGCAATGTCTATTTCACGCCGCTCGCAAGTTCGCCCGCACTCATGGGATTTGTGACGCCTGCGACCGTCGCAATTTCTCAAACGCTCACCTTCACCAACATTACACCGTCAAGCGTTAGTTTTTTGAGCGCGGCCATAAGTGGCTCAGGGTTCACCAAAACGGCGGATACGTGCAGCGCCACGACGCTCGCTGTGTCGGCTACGTGCAATGTGACCATTACGTTTATGTTGGCGACGGCAACAACCTCGAGCGGTAGCGCCACTTTTGTGGCATCGGCGGGCGGGGTGAACACGACATTCAATAACCCCCTGTCGGGCACGACGACGGCTGCACCCATCACCGCAACCTACGCACCCGCGACGGGACTCGACTTCGGCATGCGCACGGTTGGCGTGGTTTCACCGTCCATGCAGGGCACTTTCACCAACACCTCCGGCACCACCCTCTCCCTCATTAGCGTCTCTTTCAACGGCGGCGGTGCTGGCTTCAATGTACTTGGCTCGAGCCAGTGTCTCACGGCGGGATCGCTCGCCCCTGGCGCGTCGTGCACATTTGATATTATGTCCACGCCCAACGCGGTCGGCCCCCTAAACGATTCGGTATATGTTGGGACATCGCCGGCCAACGTCGCCATGCCGACTGCCCTGCCACTCGCGGTTACCGGCGTTGCGCCGCCACCCATCACTGCGTCCGTAGCCAACACAAACGACAGTGGTCCAGGTTCGCTACGGCAGGCAATTACCGACGCCAACGCAGGTGGATTCTGCGCGTCCACAGCAACTGTCAACTTCAATATTCCCGGCCCAGCGCCGTACATCATTTCGCCAAATTCACCGCTGCCAACCATCTCCTGCCCCGACACCACGATCAATGGCTATTCGCAGCCCGGCGCATCCGCCAATACACTGGGGTCCGGCAACAACGCGTCAATTGTTGTCGTCCTAAACGGCGCATTCATGACACCGCCGGCAGCAGGCCTGACGCTCAACGCCGATAGAATTTTCGTGAAAGGGTTGGCCATCAAGAAATTCATTGGGCAACCCGGAATCCTTATTTCAAAAGGAGCGGACGCGAAGATTGAGGGTAATTTCATTGGCACCGACGCAACGGAAACCGGGATAGAAGGCAACGGTGTCGGCGTCCGGATGTCTGGTGGCACCTGTGCAACTATTGGTGGTTTGGCGGCATCTGCCCGAAATGTGATTTCCGTCAATACGGGTAACGGCGTCGAGCTTCTGGTTGACAGTTGTGCCACTGGCACGCAAGTGATTAACAATTTCATTGGCACCAACATTGCGGGGACATCTGCCCAGGCAAACGGGAGCAATGGTGTCCTGGTTCAGGTCGCAAACGCGAGAATCGAGAACAATTTCATCCGCTACAACCTCGCTGACGGGGTACGAATTACGAAAGGACCGGCATCAGTCAAGTACAACGATATTCTCGCAAATGCCGGAAAAGGCGTGTATGTTGCCGCCACTGAATGTTCTCCTCAAGGGGTATTCATCCGCTTCAACGATATTGGCTATCAAACCATCCAAGGCATCGATCTTGGAGACATTAATTTAGGCCCCGCTCGCGACTCAAATTCAGCAACGCTCAGCAGCCCCAGCTGCTATCACGCCAACGGAGGAACGATCACCGCGCCAATCAGGGCCCAGAACTTCCCGGTCATTACCGGCGTTACTTACGGTTGGAATAACGCCGTTCCTAGCACCACGGTGAGTGCTAACCTGGATTCAGCGTCGGCCACTTCGTACGATATTGACCTTTTCAACAACTATCCAGGTGGCGTGGATAGTAGCAACCGTGGCGTAGGTGCCCAATTCAAATCGTCAGTGACGACCTTGCCTACCGACGCGATGGGATTCGTGTCGTTTCAGATCTCAGCTTCCGGCGTTGCCGTCTATCACCCGACGATGACCGCCTCGACGCCGTTTGCCACGACAGGCGGGACCTCCGAGTTCTCCGTGCAGGCGATAACGCCGCTGGTTTACACCTCAACCTACACAAATTATTCGATCACCGCAGGCGGTAGCCAGTCGCAAACCTTTACGTTTCTCAATGCCGACAGCGTGGCCGTGGCGGTACCGATGTCCACCAGCAATTCGCCTATGTTTACCGTAACGTCGAGCACTTGCGGGTCAGTAGCTGCGGGCGGGAGTTGTCAGGTTGTGGTGACCTACAGCCGGGCAACTACAACCACAGGAGAGGGGGCAATACTGACCATAGGTCCTATTTCCTCCGCTTCCACGCCATTCGCGCCGGTGACCGTTCAACCGCCTGTCACCTACACGTTCAATCTGTTTGGGACGGCAGCCGCTCCCCTGGTGACTGCCTCACCGACATCGTTAACGTTTGCATCGACCGCGCAAGGCACACAATCGTTGCCGCAAACGGTGACCATCAATAATGCCGACACTGCGGCCATCACACTTGGCACGCCCGCTATTGGTCCGGCGGAGTTCTTCATTGCTGGTACCACTTGCGGGACCAGTCAAGCTCCTATGAGCAGTTGCACGATCACGGTCAAGCTGAGCCCATTCCCAATGTCCACAACTGGCCCTACCTCGGGATTACTTACGATCCCGACTTCAGCCGGTTCGCTGTCCGTCGGCCTCTCCGGCACGATTGCCATCTATGCCGCCACGGTCGTGCCATCACCAGTGTCATTCCCGAACACCACGGTGCTGACCAACTCTCCATCGCAGAACGTGACGTTTACCAATAACTCAACTGGCACGATAAGCATCAACGCAGTCGACATCACCGGCACCAACGCTACTGATTTCCAGGTGGTCTCCACCACTTGCAGCGGGATTGTCGCCAGCACAGTCAACTGTACCGGTGTCGTGCGATTCACGCCGCAATCATTAGGCGCCAAGACAGCCAATGTACGCTTCGATAGTGGCGGATCGTCAACCTTGGCAAGCCTCACCGGGAACAGCGTTCCTGCTGCGCCCGTCATCAGCAGCCCCGCCACCGCGAGTGGGGTGAACGGCTCCGCTTTCACCTACTCCATCACTGCGACCAATTCACCAACGAGTTTCGGCGCAGCCGGACTACCAGTTGGACTCACCGTCAATACGGGCACTGGCGTGATTTCAGGCGCGCCTTCGGTAACGGGCACCTTTAGCGCAACGATCAGTGCAACCAACGTCACCGGCACCGGCAGTCAAGGTCTTACCATCACCATCACCGCCCCGACGGTCTCCCCAACCATCACCAGCAGTGCCCCAGCCAACGGCACCACCGGTAGCGCCTACAGCCACAGCTTCACCGCCACCGGCACCACGCCGATCACCTGGAGCATCAGCAGCGGTGCTGCACCGACCGGCCTCACCCTCAACGGCAGCAGCGGCATCCTGAGTGGCACACCAACAGCCACCGGCAGCTTCAGCTTTGTCGTGCAGGCTGCCAACGGCACGCTGCCAAACGCTACGCAAAACGTTACCATCACCATCAGTGCCGCCACGGTTGCCCCGGCCATCACCAGTACCGCACCGCCAAACGGCACCGTCGGCACGGCCTACAGCCGAACTTTCACCGCCAGCGGTACGACACCCATCACCTGGTCTGTTGCCAGTGGTACCGTGCCCATTGGCCTCACGTTAAGCGCTACCAGTGGCGTGTTGAGCGGCACGCCAACGACCGCAGGCAGTTTCAGCTTTGTTGTGCAAGCCGCCAACGGCACGCTGCCAAACGCCACCCAGAACGTCACCATCGTCATCGCTGCTGCCACCGTTGCCCCGGTCATCACCAGCAGCACCCCCGCAAACGGCACCACCGGCTCAGCCTACAGCCACAGCTTCACCGCCAGCGGCACCACCCCGATCACCTGGAGCATCACTAGCGGCGTGGCACCGACGGGCCTGACCCTCAACGCGAGTAGCGGGATATTGAGCGGCACTGCCACCGCCACAGGCAGCTTCAGCTTCGTTGTCCAGGCCGGCAACGGCAGCCTGCCCAACGCCACCCAGAACGTCACCATTGTGATCAATGCCGCCACCGCGGGCCCGGTCATCACCAGCAGTGCTCCTCCCAGCAGCATCACTGGCTCAGCCTACAGCCACAGCTTCACCGCCAGCGGCACCACCCCGATCACCTGGAGCATCACTAGCGGTGCGACACCGACGGGCCTGACCCTTAACGCGAGCAGCGGCGTCCTCTCGGGCACGCCAACCACCGTCGGCAGCTTCAGCTTTGTCGTTCAAGCCGCCAACGGCACCCTGCCCAACGCCACCCAAAACGTCACCATCACCATTGTTGCCGCCACGGTCGCGCCCGTTATCACCAGCAGCGCCCCACCAAACGGCACCACAACCACCGCCTACAGCCACAGCTTCACCGCCAGTGGGACCACGCCAATTACTTGGTCCGTCACCAGTGGCGCGCTACCGGCGGGACTGGTGCTTAACGCCGCCAGCGGCGCGCTGAGCGGTACACCGACAACGGCAGGTTCATTCGCCTTCACCGTTCAGGCCGCCAACGGCACCCTGCCCAACGCTACCCAGGCCTATACGATCATCATTGCATTGAGGCTGGTTGCACCGACCATCAGCGTCGCGATCAACCCGGCAACCATCTTTGTCGGCGGCAACGCCATCGGCACCGTTACCATTTCCAACACCAACACCACGCCGTTGACGGCCAACGCATTCACCTTCCCGTACGCACCAGGCCTCGTCAACGCGGCGGTACCGAACACTTCCTCCACGTGTGCTGGCGCCAACACGACAGCGGTACCCGGCGCAGGCAGTTACAGCCAGACCACCAGCTTCACAATCCCGGCGTCGGGTTCCTGCAGTTTCACCTCCGCGATCACCTCGGCTATCGCCGGAACCTACACCGGCCCAATACCAGCGGGGCTCATCGTCACCTCTGCCGGCAGCAGCCCAGCCTCCAACAGTGTGACCCTGACGGTAACGGTTGCGCCGACGCCGGGTGTCACGCTATCGCGATCAAGTATCAATTTCGGCTCTCGCACCATCAATACCACCAGTCCCGCGACACTCATAACGCTCACCAACAGCGGCAATGGCGACCTTGTCATCAGCGGTATCACCGGCAGCGGCAACTTCGGCTTCACCAGTACCTGTGTTTCCACCGCGCCTAATCCCACCCCAATCGCAGCCGGTGGCAGTTGCCCGATCAACATCACCTTTACGCCACTCACGGTCGCCTCGGTCGTTGGAACCATCACCATTGCGAGTAACGCACCGGGCTCACCGCACACGATTTCGCTCTCCGGTGTCGGCACCGCCGTGCCCGTGCCGGGCTTTGATGTCGTGCCCGCCGCGCTCACCTTTGCCGCACGCACGATCAACACCACCAGCCCGGCGCAGATGTTCTCGATTTTCAATACCGGTTTTGCCAATCTGATACTGACCAGTATTAACGTGGGCTCTCCATTCAGCCGCGTGCCGCTGGATGCTGCCGCATCACCTCCCGACTGTGGCAGTTCAGTCGCACCCGGCAGTGATTGCCAGATTGCGGTGGTGTTCAGGCCACTGGGCACAGGGGCCGTAACCTCGCAAGTACTCATCGTCGATAACGCCGAAGGCAGTCCGCATTCGGTCAACTTGACCGGCACCGGCACGCCGGTACCGGTGTCGGTGATCGCCACCAGCGCCAATGTTGTCTTTGGTGACCAGATCATCAACAGCACCAGCGGATCGCGTAGCATCACCATCAGCAATACCGGCACAGCCACACTCACCACCAGCGCCATTGCCCTGTCAGGCGCCAACGCCGGTAACTTTAGCCTCACGGGTCAGAGTGGTTGCGCCAGTATCCCGGCGAGCGGCAATTGCACACTTGGCCTGACGTTTACACCAAGTGCTGCGGGTGCAAGAGCGGCACAAGTAAACATCACCAGCAACGCCCAGAATGCTGCCACCGTCAATGCGGTGACGCTGACCGGCAACGGCATCCTTGCGCCGCGATCTATCGTCAGTTTCACGGCCACCACGATCGGCTACGGTGAGGTGATCTTCGGCGGGGCAACACCGAGCCAAGTCGTGACCATCACCAACACCGGTGGACAGGCGCTGCTGTTCCCGAATATTGCGGTAGTAGGCGATTTTGTGCAGTCCAACGATTGCGGCGCCAGCCTCGCTCCGCAGGCGGTGTGCACGATCAATATTCAGTTTACGCCGCTGGCGCAGGGCCCGCGATTTGGCGAGTTGGTCCTCACCACCAATGCGGCGACGAGTCCCGACAAGATTCAGCTTTCGGGTACCGGTTGCAGATGGTTTAGTCAGGCGCAGAGCAAATTTTTCCTGACGGCTTGCGGGAACTAGGCGAGTTGCAGCAATAGGGTAAGGAACCAGCATTGGCGCGGCTTGCACGGCAAAGTCGACTTGAGAGGATTGCCAACGTTGGAGTTCGTCTGCTGCGTTGGTAGCAGCCGAGTCTTGATTCTGATTCGAGCTGTACCGGCGTAGTTACGGCCTCATCGCCGTGTGGTCGATTGCGTGCAGCCGGGAAACACGGCTAAGCCTAGCGACGTACAGCAATAAGGCGTATAAAATCATCTGCAACTGCGCGGGCGTGCCACGATGGTCTGTAGGCGCGAACCGGGCTTCGCCGCATTCAATGCTAGAATTCACCAAGTAATGAATTAAGCATCGGCACTCTCACGATCACCAAAATACATGCCCTCAGACATCATCCTCGAAACGCGCGAGCTCACCAAGGAATTCAAAGGATTTACGGCAGTTGACCGCGTTAATCTCAGGGTGAAGCGCGGTTCCATTCACGCATTGATCGGACCCAATGGTGCGGGCAAGACCACCGTGTTTAACTTGCTGACCAAATTCCTGCCGGTGACTGCGGGTTCTATCGTCTATAACGGCCACGACATCACCGCCGAAAAGCCAGCGCAAGTCGCGCGCCGCGGGATGGTGCGGTCATTCCAGATTTCGGCTGTGTTCCCACACCTGACCGTGCTGGAAAACGTGCGCATCGGTTTGCAGCGCAAGCTTGGCACCAGCTTTCATTTCTGGAAATCCGAATCCAGCTTGCACACGCTCAATGCGCGCGCGATGGAGTTGCTGGAATCGGTCGATCTCACCACGTTCGCCGACATGCAAACGGTAGAGCTGCCCTATGGCCGCAAGCGTGCGCTTGAAATCGCCACCACCCTTGCGCTTGACCCTGAGTTGATGTTGCTCGATGAGCCTACCCAGGGCATGGGGCATGAAGACGTCAGCCGCGTGGTTGACCTCATTCGCAAAGTTGCCAAGAACCGTACCGTATTGATGGTGGAACACAACATGAGCGTGGTCTCCAATCTCTCTGACACGATCACCGTATTGGCGCGCGGCTCGGTGCTCGCCGAAGGTCCATACGAAGTCGTGTCAAAAGACCCCAAGGTGCTCGAGGCTTATGTCGGCACGGTGGAGCCGGAAGCGGTATGAGCGCGGCCCTGCTCAGCGTTGCCAATCTGCAGGCCTGGTACGGCGAATCACATATTCTGCATGGCGTTGATTTTGAAATTCAGCGCGGCGAACTGATTACATTGCTCGGCCGCAACGGCGCTGGGCGCACCACGACGCTAAAGGCAATTCTGGGCTTGACCGGTAAGCGGACGGGCTCAGTCAAGGTGGATGGCGTTGAAGCCACGCAATTGTCCACACATAAGATCGCCCGCCTGGGCCTGGGCTACTGTCCCGAGGAGCGCGGCATATTTTCCAGCCTGAGCTGTGAAGAAAATCTGTTGCTGCCGCCGAAGATCGGTGAAGGCGGGATGTCGGTGGACGAAATCTATGCGATGTTTCCGAATCTCAAAGAACGCCGCAACAGCCAGGGCACGCGCCTTTCGGGCGGCGAGCAGCAAATGCTGGCGATGGCCCGCATCCTTCGCATGGGTGCAAAAATTTTATTGCTGGACGAAATCACTGAAGGCCTGGCGCCAGTCATCGTGCAAACGCTTGGGCGCGTGATCCGCGAACTCAAAGCGAAGGGTCTGACTATCATCATGGTCGAACAGAATTTCCGGTTTGCAGCACCGCTGGCGGACCGGCACTACGTAATGGAGCATGGCAGGATTGCGGCAATGGTCGAGAAGCATGAACTGGCGGCGAAAGCGGAGATGCTTCACGAGTACCTTGGGGTTTGATTCGAAACGATGGTCGTATTGAAAACAGCTTGATTTAAATTAACTACAGGAGAGAGCAAGCATGAAACGCAAACTAATGGCAGTAGTGGTATCAGCAGCATTGGCGGCCGGCATGTCGGTTGCGCAGGCCCAGGAAGGAAAATTGTCTGATGATGTCGTCAAAATCGGCGTGTTGACCGATATGTCCGGCGTCTACGCGGATTACGGCGGGCCAGGCGCAGTCGCTGCGGCCAAAATGGCGGTGGCTGACTTTGGCGGCAAGATGTTCGGTAAGGAAATTCAGGTGGTCAGCGCTGATCATCAAAACAAACCCGACATCGCCAAGAACGTGACGCTGCAGTGGTTTGACCGTGACAAAGTCGACATGACAGTAGAAAACCTGAATTCGGGCGTTGCTTTGGCCGTATCTGCGCTGGGCAAGGAAAAGAACAAGATCACGATCATCAATGGTGCTGCAAGCGCACGCCTGACCAATGAAGATTGTGCACCTGCTACCAGCATCCACTACTTGATGGATACGATTGCACTCGGCAATGTGGTCGGCAAGGCGATTGTTAAAGACGGTGGCGATAGCTGGTTCTTCCTTACAGCCGACTATGCCTTCGGTCACTCGCTTGAAAAGGACACGGGCGACGTGGTCAAGGCTGCCGGCGGCAAGGTGCTCGGTGCCGTGCGCCACCCACTCACCACAGAAGACTTCTCGTCTTTCCTGCTGCAAGCGCAGTCCTCCGGTGCCAAGATCATCGGTCTGGCAAACGCCGGTGCTAATACCGTCAACAGTATCAAGTCTGCCGCAGAGTTCGGCATCACCAAGAAGCAAAGTCTTGCCGCATTGCTGATGCTGATCACCGACGTGGACGCGGTTGGCCTGAAGACCGCGCAAGGTCTATACGTGACCGAAGGCTGGTACTGGGACATGAATGCCGAAACGCGTGCGTGGGCAACCAAATACGAAGCCGTGATGAAGAAGAAGCCAAACTCGAACCACGCCAGCGTCTATTCGGCAACTTTGCACTACCTGAACGCCGTGAAAGCGGCGGGCACCGACGATACCGCAGCGGTAATGAAGAAGATGCGCGAAATGCCGATCAACGATATGTTCGCCAAGGGTGGCAAGGTTCGCGAAGATGGCCGTATGGTGCACGACATGTACTTGTTCCAGGTAAAGTCACCAGCTGAGTCAAAGGCGCCGTGGGATTACTACAAGCTCAAGGGCACCGTGAAAGGTGACGACGCATTCCAGTCGCTGGCCAATTCGCGCTGCCCGGCATTCAAGAAGGTGTAGTTATCTGATGTCCTGACGGGTCGGCGTTAACTACACGCCGGTCCGTCATTTTCTGCTGAATCGACATGACTGAAATCTTTGGCGTTCCCATCCAGGCCTTTATGGGCCAGCTCACGATTGGGCTGGTCAACGGCGCGTTTTACGCAATGCTGTCGTTGGGGCTAGCGGTCATTTTTGGCATGCTCAATATTGTCAACTTTGCACACGGCGCCTTGTACATGGTGGGCGCAATGGTTTCGTGGATGCTGCTCAAATATGCAGGCATCAATTACTGGTTTGCGCTGATCCTGGCTCCCATCGTTGTCGGGCTGCTCGGTGCGATCATTGAGCGAACAATGCTTCGCTGGCTTTATCAGCTAGACCATCTCTACGGCCTGCTGCTCACGTTCGGTCTGGCGCTGATTATCGAAGGCCTGTTTCGCGAGGCCTACGGGTCGTCCGGCGCGCCGTACGATGCGCCCGATATTTTCCGTGGTGTGTTCGATCTCGGTTTCATGTTCTTGCCGAAATATCGCGCCTGGGTAGTGCTCGCTTCCGCGGTCGTTTGTCTCGCGACCTGGTTCGTCATCGAAAAAACCCGGCTCGGCGCCTACCTGCGCGCGGGAACGGAAAACCCGAAACTGGTGCAGGCGTTTGGCATCAACGTGCCCTTGCTGGTGACGCTTACCTACGCGTTTGGCGTGGGATTGGCGGGTCTCGCCGGTGTGTTGGCGGCGCCGATTTATCAGGTGAGCGCGCTGATGGGCTCCAACATCATCATCGTCGTGTTTGCCGTGGTCGTGATCGGCGGGATGGGCTCGATCATGGGTTCCATCCTCACCGGTCTTGCGCTTGGCATCATCGAAGGATTGACCAAAGTGTTTTATCCCGAAGCGTCGTCCACGGTCGTATTCATCATCATGGCAATCGTCTTGCTGATTCGCCCGGCTGGTCTATTCGGTAGAGAGAAATGAACAAGACAACCATCCTCTATCTCGTACTCTTTATCGCCGCACTTGCTGCGCCGTTCATTGGCTATCCGATTTTCTTGATGACGTGCCTATGCTTTGCGTTGTTTGCCTGCGCGTTCAATTTGCTCATCGGCTTTACCGGCTTGCTCTCATTCGGCCATGCCATGTTTTTCGGCTTTGCGGCATACGTCTGCGCACATGCAGCCAAGGTGTGGGGCTGGACCCCGGAACTTGCCATCTTGTTCGGTACCGGCTGCACCGCAGTAATCGGCTTTTTTGTCGGTTGGCTGGCGGTGCGAAGACAAGGTATTTACTTCGCCATGGTTACACTGGCGTTGTCGCAGATGGTGTTTTTCTTTTGCGTGCAGGCACCATTCACCTACGCCGAAGACGGCATTCAAAGCATTCCGCGCGGGAAGTTTCTGGGATTGCTCGATCTGGCTAACGATACGGTGATGTACTTCTTCGTACTGGCTATTTTCATTGCTGGATTTTGGCTGATCCATCGCATCATCCATTCGCCGTTCGGGCAGGTGCTGAAGTCGATCCGCGAAAACGAGCCACGTGCGCTTTCGCTGGGTTACGACGTAGACAGGTACAAGTTGATGGCCTTTGTCTTGTCTGCAGCACTTGCTGGTCTGGCAGGCGCGACAAAATCACTCGCGTTGGGTATTGCCACGTTGACCGATGTGGGCTGGCAGATGTCGGGTGAAGTGGTGTTGATGACGCTGCTGGGCGGCATGGGCACTATTCTTGGGCCGGTGGTGGGCGCGAGTGCCATCATCACCATGCAGAATTACCTCTCCGGGTTGGGTTCATGGGTGACGGTTATTATGGGCGCCACGTTCGTGGTCTGCGTACTGCTGTTCCGCCGCGGTATTGTGGGCGAGATAGAGCATCGGCTGGGGAAGTCGGCGTCCAAATAGCAGGGCGATAGCTTTTAGAGCGCCATTTTGCCGGGTTTTTCGGCGTGGTTCTTATCGAGAGTACGTCGCGGATCACCGTTTGTTGCATCGCACCCCATTCGGGTTGCTTCCCCCGCTGAGCGGGGGAAGGAGTCTGTGCGAGGATGTTGGCGCTCGCGCGGTCAGTTCCCTCCCTTGCGAAGGGGAGGGTTAGGGTGGGGTTGGTGCGAACCGGCTGGTCGACTTCAAAATGCGCGCGACCCACGCCACCCACATCAAGTTGGACTTTCAGCCCTACACAAAATCCCAGCTTCCCGCGCGCCTCCCACCCCTTCTCGTCTATAATTCAAACGCTCGTTTTAATTCCTTTTTTCTCTACCCCGAGAGCCCATGAAAATTCTCGTTCCCGTCAAGCGTGTGGTTGATTACAACGTCAAGGTCCGCGTCAAAGTAGACCAGAGCGGTGTGGACTTGGCCAATATCAAAATGTCGATGAATCCTTTCGACGAAATTTCCGTCGAAGAGGCGATCAAGCTCAGGGAAGCCGGCGTGGCGACTGAAATCATCGCCGTGTCCATCGGCGTGACGCAATGCCAGGAAACCTTGCGTACTGCGCTCGCGATGGGTGCGGATCGGGCGATTCTGGTCGAGACCAGCGCTGAGATTCAACCGCTAGCCGTCGCAAAATTGCTCAAGGCGATTTGCGAAAAGGAATCACCGCAGATGGTAATTCTGGGCAAGCAGGCCATCGACGACGATTCCAACCAAACCGGGCAGATGCTGGCCGCGCTGTTGAACTGGCCGCAGGCGACGTTCGCATCGAAAGTGACCGTGACCGCAGGTGTAGCCGAAGTGATGCGGGAAATCGACGGTGGCATGGAAACCATTGAGATCAAATTGCCTGCCATCATCACGACCGATTTGCGATTGAATACGCCCCGTTACGCGACCTTGCCAAATATCATGAAGGCAAAGAAAAAGCCGCTCGATGTGATGACGCCTGAAGCGCTTGGCGTCGATGTCACACCACGCCTCAAAACGCTGAAAGTGGTGGAACCGCCGAAGCGCAAAGGCGGTGTCATCGTGGCAGATGTTGCGGCACTCGTCGACAAGCTAAAGAACGAAGCTAAGGTGATCTGAAAATGACAATTCTTGTACTCGCAGAACACGACAACCAGGCCTTGAAACCGGGTGTCACCAACGCCGTCGCGGCTGCGCAAAAAATCGGTGGCGAAATACATTTGTTGGTGGCCGGAAGCGCATGTGCAGCAGCCGCTACGGCAGCAGCGCAAGTGGCTGGTGTCGCCAAAGTGCTGCTGGCAGATGCGCCGCACTATGCCGGTGGCTCGCCGGAAAATCTGGCCACGTTGCTGGTCGGTATCGCAAAAAATTATTCGCATGTGCTGGCCTCAGCGTCGGCTTACGGCAAGAACGTGATGCCGCGTGTGGCAGCGCTGCTGGATGTAGCACAGGTTTCGGAAATCATCAGCGTTGAATCGCCTGATACATTCGTTCGCCCCATCTATGCGGGCAACGCATTTGCCACGGTGCAATCCACAGATGCGATCAAGATCATCACGGTGCGCGCGACAGGCTTCGATGCGGTTGCCGCGACCGGTGGCTCGGCGGCGATTGAAAATATTGCCTCTGCCGCCGATGCCGGACAATCGCGCGTTCTGAAGCAGGAGCTCACCAAATCTGATCGCCCTGAACTGGTTGCGGCCAAGCGTATCGTCTCAGGCGGACGCGGGATGGGCGATGGCGACAAGTACCGCCAAGTGCTGGAGCCGCTGGCCGACAAATTGGGTGCGGCGCTTGGTGCATCGCGCGCAGCGGTGGATGCGGGCTTCGTTCCCAATGATTATCAAGTCGGCCAGACCGGCAAGATCGTCGCACCCGAGCTCTACATTGCCGTCGGCATCTCCGGCGCGATTCAGCATTTGGCTGGGATGAAAGACAGCAAAGTCATCGTGGCGATCAATAAAGATCCAGAGGCGCCGATTTTTCAGGTGGCCGATTATGGATTGGTGGGCGATCTATTCACGCTCGTGCCGCAGTTGACCGCTGCCATATAGCAATTCGCAAAATCCTCTCCCCGCTCTATGCGGGAAACAACTGGAGACATGTATGTCCGATTACAACGCACCCGTGAAAGACATGAACTTCCTGCTCGAGCACGTCATCGGCTTGGGCGAGATCGCTAAATTACCCGGATGTGAAGAAGTCACGACCGATCTGGTGAGCGCGATATTTGACGAAGCCGCCAAGTTTTCCAAAGAGGTGCTCGCACCGCTCAATCGCAGCGGCGATATGGAAGGCGCGAAGGTCGCCAACAACGTCGTCACTACGCCAAAGGGCTTTAAGGAAGCCTATTGGAAATACGTGGAAGGCGGCTGGAGCCAGCTGGAAGCGCCACTCGCTTTTGGCGGCCAGGGGCTGCCGCATTTAGTCGCGACACCCGTGTCAGAAATGCTCGGCAGCGCCAACATGGCGTTCAAACTCTGCCCGTTACTCACCTTGGGTGCGATTGCGGCATTGGACGAGCATGCCTCTGAAGAAGTGAAGGCCAAATTCATCCCGAATATGGCCGCAGGCAAATGGACCGGCACCATGAATCTCACCGAGCCGCAGGCCGGTTCGGATCTGGCGCTGGTGCGCTCGAAAGCGGTTCCGCAGGCGGACGGCAGCTACAAGATCTCCGGGCAGAAAATTTTCATTACCTACGGCGAGCATGACTACACCGAGAACATCATTCATCTGGTGCTGGCCCGCATCGAAGGCGCGCCTGAGGGCGTGAAAGGCATTTCGCTGTTTGTGGTGCCGAAGTTTCTCATCAATGCCGACGGCTCCATCGGTGCGCGCAACGACGTGAAATGCGTATCCATTGAACACAAGATGGGCATTCATGCCAGCCCGACTTGTGTGATGGTGTTCGGTGACGCAGGCGGTGCGACGGGTTACGTGGTCGGTGAACCCAATCGCGGCATCGAATACATGTTTGTGATGATGAACGCTGCGCGCTTGGGCGTTGGGCTTGAAGGCGTCGCCATCGCGGAGCGTGCCTACCAGCATGCGCTGGTGTGGGCGCGCGAACGCGTGCAGGGCCGTCCGGTGACGCCAGTGCCGGCCTCGCTCGGCCAGTCGCCAAAATCGGTGCCGATTATTTATCACCCAGACGTCAAGCGCATGCTTCTGACGATGCGCGCCTACGCCGAAGCCACGCGCGCGCTGACGTACTACGCCTCGGCCTGCCTCGATATCGCCAAACGCTCCACTGACGAGAAGCAAAAGCGCTTCAATCAGGCACTGGTGGACCTGCTGATCCCGATCGTCAAAGGCTGGAGCACCGAGGTGGGTATTGAAGTGAGCTCGCTCGGCATTCAGGTACACGGCGGTATGGGCTTTATCGAGGAAACCGGCGCAGCGCAGTATTACCGCGATTCGCGCATTTCCGCGATTTACGAAGGTACCACCGGCATTCAGGCTAACGATCTGGTCGGCCGCAAAGTCGGCCGCGAAGGTGGCCAAACCGCGTTGGCGCTGATTGCCGAAATGAACAAATTGCCGGCGCTTTTGCTGGCAATGGACGACGTCAACCTCAGAGCGATTGCGGCCAGATTGACCGAGAGCATCGCGAGCGCCAAGCGCGCCACCGAGTGGATCGCCGCCATTTATCCAAACAATGCCGCCGCTGTTTTCGCGGGTGCCGTGCACTACCTGAAATTGATGGGCACCGTTACTGGCGGATGGATGATGGCGCGGGCTGCATTGGCGGCCGCCACGCAATTGAAAGCCGGTGAGGGCGATGGTGATTACCTCAAAGCAAAAGTCATGACCGCACGTTTTTATGGCGACCATATTCTGACGATGGCGCCTTCGTTCGCGGACGCAGTGGTGCTTGGTGCGGATAGCGTGTTGCAGATGGAAGAGGCGCTGTTCTAAATGTAGAACAAGCACTGGAGCGGCTTCTGGCGAATTTTGTGCTGAAGAACCGCACCAGTGCTGGAGTTTTGCACTTGCATGTGAACCGAACCGTCCCCAGGGGCGGTTTTTCATTGGGGAACAAATGGAAACGCCAGCCCTCGCCATCAACGGTCTCGTCAAACATTTCGGCGGCAAGTACGCCGTCAACAGTCTCACCCTGAGCATTCCGCCTGGCCAGTTTCACGCCTTGCTCGGTCCCAACGGCGCGGGCAAAACCACGACACTGCGAATTGTTGCGGGGCTGCTCAAAGCCGACGTCGGCACGGTCGGCATTTTCGGTCACGACACCGTCACCGAGGCGGATGTCGCCAAGCGCATCACTGCATTCTTGCCCGACGACCCGATGCTCTACGGCAAACTGAACCCGCTGGAATATCTCGAATTCGTCGCCGGGCTGTGGAGCATCGACGCAACACGCGCAGCCGCGCAGGCCGAGGATTTGTTGAAGTGGCTGGAGTTGTGGGAAAACCGCTATGAATACACCGAAGGATTTTCACGCGGCATGCGACAGAAGCTGGCGTTGGCGGGTGCGCTGATCCACACGCCAAAACTGTTGATTCTCGATGAGCCGTTGACGGGGCTTGATGCCCATGCCGCCAAGGCCGTCAAGGACATGTTGGTCGACTTCGTTGCCAAGGGTAATACCGTGGTGCTGACGACGCACATCCTCGAAATTGCCGAGCGGCTGGCTGAGCGCATCAGCATCATTCAGAAAGGCAAGATTGTTGCCGATGGCACGCTGGAGGAGTTGCGCGCGCAATCGGGTTCGGCGGGGGCTTCGCTCGAAGATGTATTCCTGAATCTCACGGAAGCCGCGTGAAGTTTGTGGCTACCGGCAGCTGGCCGTGGCTATTACGTCATGAGTTGCGCCTGGCCTGGCGAAATATCGGCGGCAAGCGGGTGTGGCTGGTGCTCATCGGTGGTGGATTCATTTGGGCTTGCGTACATTTCGTCGCTTGGGGACTGCTGCGCGGCGAACGCGTGTTGGGCAACACGGACTTCCAGCAATGGTTGATTCCTGCGGCCGGGGCAGCCCTGTGGTTGCTAATGTCGATCATGGTTTCGCAGACGACCGCACATTCTGTAGCGGCCGTCTTTGATCGCGGTGATCTCGATTTGCTGCTGGCCTCGCCATTGTCATCAAGGTCTGTATTCGCCGTGCGCGGATTGGCGATTGCACTCGCCGCGTGCCTGCTGCCTTTCCTGCTGTTACTGCCGTTCGCGCACGCCGGTTTGGTCTCGGGAAAACCTGGGTTGTTGAGCATCTATCCGGTGATGGTGTCGTTTGCGCTATTGGCTGCCGCGATTGGATTGTGGCTGACGATGACGCTGGTACGTTTGTTTGGCGCGCGCAAAGCGAAGACGATCTCGCAAGTACTGGCGGCATTGATTGGTGCCGCGTTCTTCCTGTTGTCGCAGAGTGCAAATTTTCTGCCACGTGAACAGCAGGCTTCGATCAGCGCGTGGCTGAAACATGAAACGCAGAATGGCGGCTGGTTCGCCCCTGATAGCGTGTTGTGGTGGCCGGTGCACGCGATGTTTGGCGACTGGCTGCCGCTGGTGGTGGTGACGGTTGTCGGCGTGGGCTGCTTCTGGCTGGTGATCAATTTCACCCACCGGCGCTTTGTGAGTGGAACCCAGGAAACATTGGTTGGTGGGACCACACGATCACCCGCCTCGGCAGCATCAAAGCCAGTGAAGTTTCGGCGTGGCATGGTGATGAACTTGCTGCTCAAAGAATGGAAGTTGCTCGCCCGCGATCCGCAGATCATTTCGCAAACGCTGCTGCAGCTTCTCTATTTGATCCCAATGCTGTTTCTTGGATTCAAGAGTGATCGCAGCGCGTGGCTGCTGGTGCCGGGTTTCGTGATGATCACGTCGATGCTTGCCGGAAATCTTGCCTGGTTAACCATCGCCGCTGAGGATGCGCCGGACCTGATCGGGACCGCGCCGGTAACGATGAACTTTGTACGCTGGATCAAAGCGGCTGCAGCGGCGTTGCCGGTGTTGGCATTGCTGCTGCCACTGACGTTGTACTGGTTGACAGTCGATGCCTATGCCGCTTTTGTACTGATTTTTTGTGCTGGCGGCGGCATGATTTCGGCGGCGCTCTGCCAGATTTGGAACCCGCGCCGGGGCGACCGGCGCAATATGAAAAAACGTTACCAGGAAAGTCGCGTGGTCAGCATTCTCGAAGGTTTGGGCAGCATGGGCTGGGCGGCCATCGCGGTGTGCATGAACAATCACTGGATCTGGTTGCCGCTGGCGATGGCGCTGGTGTTGCTGGGGCCGGGGGCGGCGTGGTTCGTCGGTCGCGATGCGCGCAAAGCGGGTGCGCTGACTTGACACGCCGGCTGGGTCAGGTACTCGGTCGTGGTCGGTGTGAAAGAAATGGGCGCTCGATCAGCCAGTACGAAATCGTCGCCGCCAACAAACTCAACGGCAGACTGATGGCAACCAGCGATCCGAGGCGGTCGCCGGTTATCAAAAAGTAATCGAGAAGTTTCATCGTCCAGTGCTGAATTGGCAAATGCCAGAGATACAGGCTGTAACTCACCACGCCAAGATAAAGCATCGGCGTATTGGCGAACAACGCGCGTGATAGCGATTTGGGACCGGCGATAGCGACGCCGAGCACCAACAGACCAATGAAGCATGCCGTGATGGTGTAACCCACAAACAGCAGGAAATGCCCGTTCCAATAGCGCAGATAAACGGTGTCAAGCGCGGCCATCATCGTGACAATGCCGAGAAGGCCAGCGAGCATCATGCCATCAGCCCATCGGGATGAGATTCGCGACGCATACCTAGCGTAAACCCACGCGAACAGCATGCCGATGGCGAAGTGGTCGATCAGGCCGGGTAACTGTAGCAGTGTGAAAAACTTCTTGCCCATGCCTTCTTCGGAAATGGTGTCAAAGGCCAAGACCCGATAGCCAATGGCAAATGCGATCAACAACACTGACAGCACTCGCCATGCCGCACTCCTTTGAAACCTGAAGAACAGAGCGATGGCTGCAAACAGCGGCAGCAGCAGGTAGTAACCGAATTCAGTTGGCAGGGTCCAGTAAACGCCATTGAGCGCGGACGCGTAACCCTGGTTGAAATTCTGCAGGAAAGCAAAATGCATTGCGATCGCCTGCCAACCCGGCAGCGTCGCGGTGAAGGTCAGCACCAAGCACAGAAAAACGATTTGAAACCAGTACGCAGGCACCACGCGACGAATGCGGCGCATTAGGTACGGAATGAGTTTTACGCGTGCTCCGGCACCTTCGATGCTGCGCACAAATGGAATTGCCACCAGAAATCCGGAGAGCACGAAAAACACATTTGCCCCCAGCCAGCTACAGGTAATTAGCCAATGGTAGGTTATCTGCCAATCGGCAATGTTGAACGCCAACAAGCGCGGTCCTGCCAGTCCAAACAGGTGAAACGACATGACCATGATCGCAGCAAGCGCCCGAACGCCGGTCAAGCCAACCAAAAATTGGTCTGGCTGGGTCGAACCTGACGCTTCAACTAATAGTCTGTCGCGCCACGACGTCGGCAGGTCGCTAATAGCTGCCAATCGGATTGCGCATCACGCCAATCCCTTCGACTTCGGTTTCGAGCAAATCGCCGGCTTTCATGAACTCCGGCGGCGTCCGCGCGAAGCCTACGCCTTCTGGCGTGCCAGTGGAAATGATGTCCCCAGCTTCCAGCGTTTGGCCGAGGGAAAGATCGTGGATGAGCCGCGGAAGTTTGAAATAGAGATGTTTGGTGTTTGAGCTTTGTTTGGTGACGCCATTGACCCGGCAAGTGATATTCAGATTGGTGTGCTCCAGCGCGTCAGCGGTGACAATGCAGGGGCCCATCGGGCAGGTGCCGTCCAGGCTCTTCCCCTTATCCCACTGTCCGCCATGGCGACGCTGAATGTCGCGCCAGGTCACATCGTTGATGACCGTATAGCCGAACACATGGCTCATCGCATCCGCTTCGGAAATATTCTTGCCGCTTTTGCCGATGATGACACCGAGCTCAACTTCCCAGTCGAGTTGGGTGGAAACACTGGCGTCGAACGGAATGACATCGTACGGGCCGTTTACAGCAGTTGGCGCTTTGGAAAAAAACACCGGCCATGTTGGCAGCACCCGCTTGTCCTCGAGCTTGGCGCCGCCTTCTTCAAAATGTTCCAGATAATTCCAGCCGACACAGAATACGTTCTTGGCCGGGCGCGTGATCGGTGCTTTGAGCAGGGCCGTGTTTAACATGACGGGTGCGGTCTTTGGGTGGGCTGCGATATCGCGTAGCAACGCCATGGTGGCGTCGCCACCGGCGATGATGGCCAACATGGTGTCCATTTTTACTGCCGAGCCGCGTGCAAGCGATTCCGCTGTGATGTCGAGCACCTCATCGTGGCTGATCTGGATGCCGGTTTTGAGGTCCTGCGTGTTCAATAGCTGATAGGTGACGAGACGCATTTTTTATCCAAAAAGTTGTTCGAGATTGGCCAAGGGGTGTTGATTCGATTCCCAGCGCGGCGCGAAGAAGGCGGCTATCAATTCCGGCTTCAGTTCGGCGAGTGTGGCGGGGTTCCAGTGTGGATCATTATCCTTGTCGAGAATCACTGCGCGAATGCCTTCCATCAAGTCGCCGTGCTCGAAGCAATGGTAAACCAAGCCAAGCTCCATGCGGAAGCACTCGGCGAGTGTCATCTTGCTGCCGCGATTGAGCTGGCAGCGGGTGACTTCCAGGAGTGTGGGGGAGCGGCTACTGAGGAGTGCCGCCGTTTTGGCCGCCCATGGCTGAAATTCGGCCCGTGACTCGCTTTCCAGCGAAGCAATCATTTCGGCGACGCTTTTTTGTGGCGCAAAGTGCAGCGTAATCGCGCTCTGCAGTGGCGCCAGCGCAGGTGTTTCTGCCGGAAGGGTTGCATGCTCATCAATCATCGACGCAATATCACTTGCTGGCTTGTGCGACCATGTGTGCGACTCCAGCTGCCCGACCAGCGCGGCGATTGCGTCACTCGTCATGAAGCGGTCTGCCAGATTGGCGTAGAGCGCATCGGATGCCTTGATCATCTGCCCGGTCAGACCGAGATAAAGACCCACCGGCGAGCGCGAAAGGAAATAACTGCCGCCAACATCGGGAAACAAGCCGATCCCGGTTTCCGGCATCGCCATCTTTGTCTTCGGACCGACGATGCGAAAGCCAGATCCCTGCGAGATACCCATGCCACCGCCCATGACGATGCCGTCAAGCAGACAGATGACCGGCTTCACGTAGCGGTGCAGTTGGTAGTCCAGCCGATATTCGTCGATGAAAAAATCGTGGTGCAGATTGCCGTTGCTGAGTGCGCTTTCGCGCAAGGCGCGAATGTCGCCGCCAGCGCAGAAGGATTTTTCACCTGCACCGCGCATGACGATGGCGTTGATGGCGGGGTCTTCTGCCCAGCGCGAAAACAGCGTCGCCATCGACAGCACCATTTCGTATGAAAGGGCATTGAGTGCCTGCGGACGATTGAGCGTCAGATGCGCAACGCGGTTGCGGAGTTCTACGGTGATTTCGCCGTTGGCGTGTTGTTGCATGATGGGAGGGGGAGAGGAGGAAAGTTACAGTTGATGAAGGCATCAGAAAAATGTTAACAGCAATTACTGGCGCGGCGTTCGGAGCAAAAATAGCTGAAACGGCGCGCTAGTGCTAGAGGTTGATGCCGACCCCAAATGTTTCAGCTCCCTCTCCCTTGGGACAAGGGAACACTTGAAGCGAAGCAGAGGGTTGGGGCGAGGGGTATTTGCACAGGCTGAGGTAACCCCTCATCCCCACCCTTCTCCCCAACGAGAAGGGCTTAATCATCACTGTTGCAAAGAAATCAGTCGCTTTAAAAACTACGAATTCTTCCACGCCGGCTTCCGTTTCTCCAGAAACGCCGCCACACCTTCCTTCTGATCTTCGAACTCGAACAAATCCATAAAACGCTCTCGCTCCAGCGCCAGCCCAGCGCCTCGGGGCACGCCATTGCGCGCGTTATGAATGAGGCCTTTGCAGAACTCCACCGACTTTGGCGATAGCCCCGCAACACGTTCAGCCATCGCTTTTGCCGCCTCCAGACTCTTGCCCTTTTCGACAACTTCCTCGACCAATCCGATACGCAACGCTGTTTCCGCCGTTACGCGTTCGTTGGTGAGAATGATGCGCTTGGCCCAGCCCTCGCCGACCAGCCAGGGCAGATTCTGCGTGCCGCATCCCGCAGGCAACAAACCCACTGCCGGCTCGGGTAGCGCCATCTGCGCGTGCGCCTCAGCGATGCGCAGATCGCACGACAACGCGCACTCAAGACCACCGCCCATCGCGTAGCCGTTGATCGCTGCGATGGTGACGAAGCGCGCATTCATAAACGCTTCAAATGCACCGCCAAAAAGAGAGATGAATTCGCGCGCGGCGACCCTGCCACTTTCGTCCCCGCCCTGAAAGCGTTTCAGATCCGCACCAGCGGAGAAGAATTTTTCACCCTGACCGGTAATGACAGCGGCGTACACATTCTTGTTGGCGTTCAATTCGGCCGTGAGTGCTTTCATCGCCTTCAATGACTCCGGCGTCCAGGTATTGGCTGGTGGATTGGCAATCGTAATGATGCAGGTGTGGCCTTCGATGACGTGCTCAATCATGTTCTGAATATCCGTGTTGGTTTTAAGAAGCCCCTCTCCCATCAAGGGAGAGGGGCTCTGTGTTAGTCCTTCTTGTATAGCTTGATGATGCTTGAAAAATCCAGCGCGCCATTGCCCATGCTTGAATGCATTTGATACAACTGCTGCGCCGCCGCACCTAGTACCACCGGTTGTTTCGCGGCTTTTGCTGCCTCGGTGACGAGCGTCAAATCTTTCAGCATCAAGTCCGCGCCAAAGCCTCCCGTATAGCCACGCGAGGCAGGCACATTTTCTAGCACGCCGGGGTAGGGATTGTAGGTATCCGAACTCCAGCAGCGGCCGCTGGAGGTGTTGGCGATGCCGGCGAATACTTTCGGGTCCATGCCAAGTTTTGCAGCCAGCGCCATGCCTTCAGCCGTTGCGATCATCTCAATGGCCAGCATCATGTTGTTGCAAATCTTGGCGACCTGTCCGTTGCCTGCGCCGCCGCAGTGAACGATATTGCGCCCCATGCATTGCAGGATAGGCTTGGCCTTCTCGAAGTCGGCCACATCGCCACCGACCATGAAGGTGAGGCTACCGGCTTCCGCGCCACCCGTGCCGCCTGAGACGGGCGCATCGATCATATTGTTGCCATGCGCGCGCGCGTCCATCGCCACATCGCGCGCGGTGTGGGGGTCAATTGTTGACGAGTCGATCAACAGTACGCCGGGCGGAATGCCGCTCAGGATGCCGCTGTCTTTGCCGGTGTAGACCGAGCGTACGTGCGGAGAGGAGGGCAGCATGGTGATGACAACGTCAACGCCTTGCGAACACAAAGCAGGTGAGGTTGCAGATTCCGCGCCAAGCTCGGTGAGTTTCTTCACCAGTTCGGGCACGACATCAAAGACTTTAAGTGTGTGCCCGTGCTTCAACAAGTTGCGGGCCATGGGGTTGCCCATGTGGCCAAGGCCAATAAATCCTATTTTCATCAATCTCTCCGTTTTTTGCCGGGGCACTGCCGCCGAATGACTCGACTTGGCTAGGTTGCCAAATACGCCGCCAAACGAATTACCCAGCCGGTTGCCGTTATGAGCACTCCTAAAGCGGTCATCATCGCGAGCACCTTTCGAAGTGCTACGTCGGCTGTCGTAACAACCCCCCATATGTAAGGGCCGACGAGTCCACAAAAGAGCACGATCAGCATACCGATATGTGCAATTCCCTCGCCCATGCGTCCAGCGGCGAGTGCTACGTATGCGCCGTATGCAAACATGATCCAAATGACGGGCGTCAAAAATCCCATTATTCTCAGATCGCGCTTGCTCAAAGTCAGCCGCCAGATTTGCTTTCGTTCGTTGCTCAACTCCATCACAGTCTCCTCATTTCAACGAAATAGTCGTATTCACCCCGGTACTCACCGCCGCATCATCAAACCACCGCGCCGTCACTGTTTTCACCTGTGTATAAAACTGAACCACCTGCTTGCCGTAGGGCCCAAGATCGCCGAGCTTTGAGCCGCGTGAGCCGGTAAAGCTGAAGTAGGGCACTGGTACGGGAACGGGTACGTTGATGCCGACCTGGCCGACGTCGATTTCATTCTGGAATTTGCGGGCCGCTGCACCTGACTGGGTGAAGATGCCTGTTCCATTGCCGTAGGGATTGGCGTTGGTAAGTGCAATCGCCTCATCGAGCGTGTCGACCGCAACGATCACCATCACTGGCCCGAATATTTCGGTTTTGTAGACTTCGTGATGCGGTTTCACACCCGAGAAAATCGTTGGCGCGATGAAGTTGCCTTTCTCAAAGCCGGGAACTGTCGGGTTGCGTCCGTCCAACTCCAGCTTGGCGCCTTCCGATATACCTTTGGCAATCATCGACTCGATGCGATATTTCGCTTGTGTCGAAATCACCGGGCCCACATCGGTGCCGGGCACATTGCCAGCATTGATCGTGAGTGTCTTGGCCTTTGCCACGATGTCGGGAATCCATTTGTTGGCATCGCCCACCAGCACGGCGACTGAAGTCGCCATGCAGCGCTGCCCCGCCGCGCCAAACGTCGCGCCGACCAGCGCGTTGAGCGACTGATCCTTGTTCGCATCGGGCATGATGATGGCGTGGTTCTTTGCACCCATCATGCATTGCGCGCGCTTGCCGTGGTCGCTGGAAAGTTTGTAGACGTGTTCACCGACATGGCACGAGCCGACGAACGAAACGGCCTTGATTGCGGGGTGCGTACACAGCGCGTCCACGGCTTCCTTGCCGCCATGCACGATATTCAGGACACCCGGCGGCACGCCTGCTTCCATGGCCAGTTCCGCCAGCAGCATCGGTGTCATCGGGTCCTGCTCGGAAGGCTTCAACACAAACGTATTGCCGCAGGCGATGGCCATCGGAAACATCCACAACGGAATCATCGCGGGGAAATTAAACGGTGTTATTCCCGCACAAACACCAATCGGCTGGCGGATGAAGTAGGTGTCGATGCCACCGGCGACGTTTTCAGCAATTTCGCCAAGCGACAGCGTGCCGATGGAACAGGCGTGCTCGACCACTTCCAGGCCGCGAAAAACATCACCTTCAGCATCGGGCAGGGTTTTGCCTTGTTCGGCGGTCAGGCAGGCGGCGAGTTTTTTCATGTCGCGCTTGATGAGTTCCTGCAGTTTCAGCATGACGCGTGCGCGCACACCGATGGAAGTGTTTTTCCAGGTCTTGAACGCTTCGGCTGCGCCCACGATAGCGGCTTCAAGTTCTTCAGCGGTCGCAAATGGTACGCGCGCCAGCACTTCCTGGGTCGCCGGGTTGACGACATCCTTCCAGACGGAGGTCTTCGACTCGACGAACTTGCCGTTGATCAGCAGTTTGACAGTGGGCGGGGTGCTTGCTTGGGGTTTGAGTACGGCGGACATGGTGTTTCTCCTCGATTCTGATCTTTCCGAATTCACGACTGTGAATTTGGCACTTCTCGCCCGTTCCTGAGAGTGCTTGGTGACGGGCGCTGTCACGCAGCTTTCCAGATACCATTATAAGTACGGCGACGCCCTCACGGTTTATTGCTACGCTCAGCTGGGAGCCAGTATTTACGCGCTTCTTCAGCGTGGTTGTCCGGACACGCGCGCCAATTCTGGTGTTCCGGCCAACCTTGATGCCAGCCGCTCATGTGATTGCAGCATCCATTTGATGCCATACCCCGTAATATTGCTGTCGGCGCAATGACATTTGCAGCTCAATGTGATGGTGAGTGCCGCTGAACTTCGCCAAACCGGACGTGATTTTTCGCACGCACAGTTGTCACGTTTTGTTGCAACTTGCGGCTTAAAACGTGGTCAACCGACTGTACGCCTATGCCGTTAATGTCCTACGTCACTTGTCATCAGGAGCAATTATGAAAACTATCTTGACCATTGCAGTGCTTTCTACACTGGGTTTGTCTACAGGTGTGGCGTCTGCCGCGCCGCATAGCGACGTCGCAACGGTAATTTCCTCAACCCCCGTTTACGCCAGTGTTGCCGCGCCGCGCCGGGAGTGTTATACCGAACAAGTCACCCGTGTGGACGAGCGTCGCGTGGTGCGTCCCGTTCAACAGGAGTATGTCAGTGAACCGCGACAGAATTCCGGTGCCGGCGCCTTGCTAGGTGCAATTGTCGGCGGCGTGATCGGCCATCAATTCGGCAACAGTACCGGCGGTCGCGATCATGGAACCGCTGCAGGTGCTGTCATCGGCGGCTTGATTGGCAACAATGCGGAGCAGAACGGCAACGGCTACGACGGCGGGTATCGCCGTGCGTCTGTGGTCGAAGTTGAGCGGGTTCCGGTAACGCGCGATGTACAGCGTTGCAACACCGTCACCGAATATCGCGACGAAATCAACGGCTACGATGTGCGCTACAACTACAACGGTCGCGAATATGCGACGCGTCTGTCGTACGATCCGGGTCCGACGATGCCGATCAACGTGGATGTGCGGCCAAGTAATCGCGCGCCAGGCCGTTACTAGGCGGCTTTTTATTCTCAAAAGGGCGTTGCACCGAGGTGCAACGCCCTTTTTCCTTTCGTGCGGTCATGACCTTCATTCAGCAAATGCAAACAGCACCGCATCAGCGGGCACTAGATCGTTGTCTTTGAACGCCACGCGCTCGACTAGGCCATCACGCGGACTCACAATCGTATGCTCCATTTTCATCGCTTCCATGATGATGAGCGGTTGACCCTTTTTCACGCTATCACCGACCTGTACCATCACCTTGACGACGCGGCCCGGCATCATTGCCGTGAGTCTGCCATCGTTCGCATCTGACCCGCCTTCGAAAAGGAAAGGGTCTACCAATCGCAGGGTATGGCGGGTATTGGCAAACAAGATGGAAATGATGTTGCCATGTGCGAGTACGAGCGCCGTTTCGGCATGACCGTTAGCCGTGTATGAGACCATCTGGCCATTTTGTTTTGACCCGGTAACCGCATAGTCGCGCCCGGCGATGAGGATATGTCGCGTCGCGCCAATGGTTTTGAAGTCGACTGTAACGATTTCCTCTTCGTTGAGCGTATGAAACTCCAGCGTTCGATGCGCACCGCGATTTAGCCACCAACCGACCTTGCGGTCCCATACGTCGTTGCCGTTTGTACTGGCTTCACGGGATAACAAGTCAAGCGCCGCAGCAATCAGCGCGCGATCCGACAAATGCGACTCGTCGGCAAACAGGCTGTCGCGATGCGTTGGAATGAATGAAGTGTCTGTTTTGCCGGCTAGAAATGCAGGATGTTTCACCAACTGCTGCAGAAACGCCAGATTGGTTTTGACACCCAGCACGTCGGTTTGTGAAATCGCATGCTGCATGCGGCGCGTCGCCTCCGCGCGGTCTTCGCCCCAGGTAATCAGCTTGGCGATCATCGGGTCGTAGTAGACGCTGATTTCATCACCAGAAATGACACCGGTATCGAGCCGCACGTCATCATCGGCGCCAATCGTTGGCGTCGCAAATACATGCATCTTGCCACTTTCAGGCAGGAAGTCGTTGGCTGGATTCTCAGCACAGATGCGCACTTCGATGGCATGGCCACCGGTGATGATTTCGGTTTGCATCAATGGCAACGGTTCGCCAGCAGCCACACGCAGCTGCCATTCAACCAGATCCTCGCCGGTGATCATTTCAGTGATCGGGTGCTCCACCTGCAGGCGGGTATTCATTTCCATGAAGAAGAACTGGCGATCCTCGCCGACGATGAATTCAATCGTGCCGGCGCCGCGATAGGCAATGGCGTGCGCTGCCGCGACCGCCGCCGCACCCATTTTTTCGCGCAGTTCGTCCTCGATGGAATCGATGAACGGCGAGGGTGTTTCTTCCAATACTTTTTGGTGGCGCCGCTGAATAGAGCATTCGCGCTCAAACAGATGCACATAGTTGCCATGCGTGTCGCCGAACACCTGAAACTCAATATGGTGCGGGCCGAGTACGTAGCGCTCGATCAGCACGTCGTCATTGCCAAATGCATTTTTGGCTTCGCGGCGTGCAGCCTCAAGCTGTGCAGTAAATTCTTCGGACTTCTCGACGAGTCGCATGCCTTTGCCGCCACCACCAGCCACCGCCTTGATCAATTGCGGAAAGCCGACGCGCTGCGATTCCTCGGCCAGAAATGCCACGTCCTGGTTGTCACCATGGTAGCCGGGCACGACTGGCACACCAGCTTTCTCCATCAGCGCCTTGGCGGCACTCTTCGAGCCCATTTTCTCGATGGCTTCCGGCGTCGGACCGATAAAAACGATGCCAGCCATTTCACATTGCCGCGCGAAGTGTTCGTTTTCCGACAGGAAACCGTAGCCGGGATGTACCGCCTGGGCACCGGCGCGCTTGGCAACCTCGAGAATCACGTCGGCCTTGAGATAGGAATCAACCGGCCGCGGCCCGCCGATGCGAAAGGCTTCGTCCGCCTGCTTGACATGCTGGGCATGCTGGTCCGCGTCCGAGTAGACGGCGACAGTGCGTATGCCCATGCGCTTACAGGTACGGATAACGCGGCAGGCGATTTCGCCCCGGTTGGCGATCAATATCTTGTTGAACATGATTTACTCTAGCTGCCGAACAGCAATTGGTAGGCCAGCATCAGCCAGATGCAAAGCAGGAGCACACAACTGGTCAGAAATGCGTAGAAACGGTTCATGACGACGTTGCTGGTGCAATGTATGTAGCTGTGCAGGTAGCGCGCGAGCACGTAGCCCCAGGCCAGAATCACATGCGGCACGCAAATGAGACCGGCGGCGTAAACGCTCAGGGTAGAGACGTAAAACATCACCGGCAACTCGAACAAATTGCGGAAATTGTCCGGCCCCCGCGAGTCAGGCATCACCGCCGTCATCTGAGCGGACGTCGCCGTTTTCTGGGGGTGTACGCGATTCTGTTTGTAGAACGCAATGCGTCGGCCAAACATGGTGCCTGCGACCAGACAAACCAGCAGAAACATCGCCAGCAGGGGATATAAAATTAATTTCGCTTCCATTTAGCGCTCCACAATCCAGCGGGAATTACGTTTTTCCAGAAAGGCAGAAAGGCCTTCCTTGCCCTCGACGCTGGCGCGCACACGGGCGATGCGTTTTGCCGTATCAGCAATGACGGTGTCGTCGATGGGCCGGTCACTGACAGCGGCGATGAGCGCCTTTGATTCGCGGTGTGCACTTGGTCCACCCAGCATCAGTGCATCGCAGAGTTCGTCGATTTTTTTGTCCATGTCGTCATCGCTCGCCACCAACTCATGCAGCAGCCCTAGACGAAGTGCTTCAGCCGCATCGAAGCGCTCCGCCGTCAGGAAGTAGCGATGCGCTGCACGCTCGCCGATGGCGGCAATCACATAAGGCGAAATCACAGCAGGGATCAGGCCCAGCTTTACTTCCGAGAGCGAGAACGCGGCATGGTGGGTGCCTACTGTAATATCGCAACACGCTACCAATCCCACGCCACCGCCATAGGCAGCACCCTGCACGCGCGCAATCGTCGGTTTCGGCAGGGCGTGAAGCGACCGCATCAATTCGCCCAGCGCCATCGCATCGCGGAAATTCTCTTCTTCCGAATATGCGGACATACGCTTCATCCAGTTCAGATCCGCACCGGCGGAAAAAGACTTGCCAACGGCGGAAAGGACGACGACTCGGACCGTTTCATTGCCGCCAAGTATTTTCAGCTCGCGCGTGAGATCGGCAATCAACGCGTCGTCAAACGCATTGTGTTTATCGGGATTGTTCAGCGTAACGATACCGATGGGGCCATCGATTTGAGAAATGACGTGGCTCATCATCACATCCGGAACACACCGTAATCGGTCTTCTCTATCGGCGCATTCATCGCCGCCGACAGCCCGAGCCCCAGCACCATGCGCGTGTCTTTGGGGTCGATCACGCCATCGTCCCAAAGGCGTGCCGTGGCGTAGTACGGATTTCCCTGATCCTCATATTGCTTACGAATCGGCGATTTGAACGCTTCTTCTTCTTCAGCCGTCCATTTGCCGCCCTTCAATTCGATGCCATCCCGTTTTACCGTCGCCAATACCGATGCCGCCTGCTCCCCACCCATCACCGAGATTCGCGCGTTTGGCCACATCCACAGAAAGCGCGGATTGAATGCGCGGCCGCACATACCGTAATTGCCGGCGCCAAAACTTCCGCCGATCACCACGGTAAATTTTGGCACTTTGGCGCACGACACGGCGGTCACCATCTTTGCGCCATCCTTGGCGATGCCGCCGGTCTCATATTTTTTGCCGACCATGAAGCCGGTAATGTTCTGCAGAAAGATGAGCGGGATGCCGCGTTGACTGCATAGCTCAATAAAGTGCGCGCCTTTGAGCGCGGATTCGGAAAAGAGGATGCCGTTGTTAGCGATGATGCCGACCGGGAATCCCCAGATGTGTGCGAAGCCACAGACCAGCGTGGTACCGTAGAGTGCCTTGAACTCATGCATTTCGGAATCGTCGACGATGCGCGCAATGACTTCGCGGATATCGAACGGCTGACGCGTATCTTTGGGGATGACGCCGTAAAGTTCCTCGGCCGCATAACGCGGTTCGACGACCGGCTGGATAGCGATGGGGATATTTTTCTGGCGATTCATATGCCGCACGATTTCGCGTGCGATGCCGAGTGCGTGCTTGTCATTTTCCGCGAGGTGGTCAGTCACGCCAGAGGTGCGCGAATGAACATCGCCGCCACCCAGTTCTTCTGCCGTGACGACTTCCCCAGTTGCCGCCTTGACCAGTGGTGGACCCCCCAGAAAAATCGTGCCCTGATTCTTGACGATGATGGATTCGTCGCACATTGCGGGCACGTAGGCGCCACCTGCGGTGCACGATCCCATTACACACGCGACCTGCGGGATTCCCTTTGCGGAAAGATTGGCCTGGTTGTAAAAGATGCGGCCGAAGTGTTCCTTGTCTGGAAAAACCTCATCTTGCAGTGGCAGAAAGGCACCGCCAGAATCGACCAGGTAAACGCAGGGCAGGTTGTTTTGCAATGCCACTTCCTGCGCGCGCAAGTGCTTTTTTACCGTCATCGGGTAGTAGGTGCCGCCCTTGACGGTGGCGTCGTTGGCGACAATCACGCACTCGAGACCCTCGACGCGGCCAATGCCGGTAATCACGCCTGCAGCGGGCGCGTCGTGGCCGTCCTTTCCATACATTCCCCATGCAGCAAGGGGCGAAAACTCAAGGAACGGGGAGCCTGGGTCGAGAAGCGCCTTAACCCTATCGCGGGGCAGCAGCTTGCCGCGTGCAACGTGTTTGGCATTTGCTTCCTTGCCGCCGCCTTCAGCGACTTTCGCTGTATGTGCATATAACTCTGCAACGACGGCGTGCATTTGTTCCGCGTTGGCACCAAACGCGGGGGAGGAAGTATCGAGTCGGGATTTGATTGTCGGCATGAAATATTCTTATTCTCGGCAGGGAACGTCGATTCAGGCGGCCAGATTGCGCGCAATCAGCATGCGCTGAATTTCGCTGGTGCCTTCATAAATCTGCGTGATACGCGCGTCGCGGTAATAGCGCTCGACAGGATAGTCCTCCAGATAGCCATAGCCGCCGTGGATTTGGATCGCCTTGCTGCATACCCATTCGGCCAACTCGGAGGCATACAGCTTTGCCTGAGACGCTTCGGAGAGGCAGGGCAATCCTTCGGTGCGCATGCGTGCGGCGTGCAGGATGAGCAAGCGCGCAGCGTTGATGCGTGTATGCATATCAGCCAACATGTTGGCGATGCTCTGATGCTCGTTGATCTTTTTGCCGAACTGAGTGCGTTCTTGCGCATACGCCAGCGCTGCTTCGAACGCGGCGCGTGCAATGCCGAGTGCTTGTGCGGCAATGCCGATACGGCCACCTTCAAGGTTGGAGAGGGCAATCGCCAAACCCTTGCCGCGCGGCCCGAGCAATTGACCTTCCGGGAGCGTGCAATCATCAAAAAGAATTGCGCAGGTGTCGGAGGCGCGGATGCCCAGCTTCTTCTCCGGTGGCTGCACATTGAAACCGGGCGTGCTGGTCGGCACGATGAAGGCAGACAAACCTTTCTTGCCGAGTTCTGGATCGGTCACCGCGAACACAATGGCGACATGCGCGCGTTTGCCGTTGGTGACGAACTGTTTCGCGCCGTTCAATACCCATTTGCTATCGACCAGTTTTGCAGTGGTTTTGAGATTGTTCGCTTCCGACCCAGCCTGCGGCTCGGTGAGACAAAAGCAGCCGATTTTTTTGCCCGCGGCCAAGTCAGGTAGATAAGCGCGCTTTTGGTCATCGGTCCCCCAGGCCAGGATCGGGCCGCAACCGACGGAGTTGTGCACACTCATCAGCGTCGAGGTCGATGCATCTCCTGCAGCGATTTCTTCGATCGCCATCGCGTAGGCGGTGTAGTCGGAAAATGTGCCGCCCCATTCTTCCGGGACAACCATGCCTAGCAACCCGAGCTCGCCCATCTGGGTGACCACGGCATCGGGAATCCATTTGTCTCTTTCCCATTGCGCGGCGTTGGGCGCAAGTTGCTCGCGGGCAAAATCGCGTGCCATATCGCGGATCATGCGCTGTTCATCGGTCAGAAAATCTGACGTGGCTTTCATCAGCATGGCTCAGCTCCCTATTCCCTCAATAAACCGCAAGGTCAGTAGGCCCCCTTGAGTTTTTCTTCTTGCGCCTTGTTGGCCTCTTCGGTCACCGCCTTGGCTTTGTCCATGGCCTTGACCTGATCGCCCCACACGGTATTGTCACGCGTGGCTTTTGCAGCCTTGTCTAACTCTGCTTTTTGCTCTTCAGCCGTTTTAACGGGCTCTTTCTTGCTGCAAGAGACCAACAACAGAGCGGTGAATAATGCGACGACGATTCGAGCCTTTACCATGCCAACTCCTGACCTGTGTAATCAAAAAAGCGACCGTTTGAGGTCGGCGTGGCGTTCGCAATTACTTTGCGCATGCCGGTAATGCTGGTGGCCGGATCGATGTCGGCGTCACTGCCGCCCATATCTGTTTTGACCCAGCCAGGATGCAAGCTGATACAGGTCACGCCCTTGGGGCCCCATTCGATGGCAGCGGTCTTCATGACTGAATTCACGGCGGCCTTGCTCGCACGATAAAGCACGGCGGACACCGATTTTTGCAGGCCGATAGACCCCATGATGCTGGACACAAATACCAATGTGCCGCGGGACTTGGCCAAGCTGGGGGCCACTACCGGAATCGCACGCAACGCGCCCAATACGTTGGTATGCATCACCTGGTCAAACTCTTCCTGACCCGGCGGCACCGCGCCCTGCGTGCGCGAGCCCAGTGCTCCGGCGTTGTAAATGCAGACATCGATGCCATTGCCTTGCAATGCCTTAGAGAGATTGCCGAAGCCGCTATCGTCAGTAACATCTAGACGTAACGCGGTCGCACCGACGTTAGACAGCAAGGCATCTTGTTCAGGTGAGCGGCAGGTGCCCAGCGTGAGCCACCCATCGTGCCGATATTGGCGTACGAATTCCAGCCCGAGACCGCGTGAGGCACCGATGATGAGGACTGATTTCATTTAGTTTGAAAGATGAAAGTCAAGCACTGGCGCGGCTTTCGATGCATAAATGTCTGAAAAAGCCCGCCAGTGCTAGAGTTTTAATATCAAATCATCTCGACGGCGATTGCCGTCGCTTCACCACCACCGATACAGAGTGAGGCGATGCCGCGTTTGCCACCACGCGCTTTCAAGGCATGTAACAAGGTCACGATCAATCGCGCACCCGATGCGCCGATGGGGTGGCCCATCGCACACGCACCGCCGTTCACATTCACTTTGGCGTGTGGCAGATTCAAATCTTTCATCGCCGCCATGGTGACTACCGCAAAGGCCTCATTGATTTCATAGAGGTCCACATTCTCTGGACCCCAGCCGAGCTTCTTCTGCAGCTTGTCGATGGCACCCACGGGTGCGGTCGTGAACCACTCCGGTTCGTGCGCGTTCGAAGCGTGGCCCATGATGCGAGCGATCGGCGTGATGCCCTTGGCTTTGGCTTCGGATTCTTTCATCAGAATCAGCGCGGCAGCACCGTCAGAAATTGAAGACGAACTGGCGGCAGTGACCGTGCCATCCTTGTTAAACGCTGGCTTCAGCGTAGGGATTTTCTCCGGTTTACATTGGCCCGGTGGTTCATCGGTATCGAGCACAACGTCTCCCGCTTTGCCTTTGACTGTGACGGCGGCGATCTCGGCCTTGAACGCGCCGCTGGCAACAGCCGCCTGCGCGCGTTTCACGCTTTCGGCTGCGAACGCATCCTGGTCTGCGCGTGTAAAGCCATACTTGGCTGCGGTGGCGTCAGCGAAAATACCCATCGACTTACCGTCGTAAGCGTTTTCCAATCCGTCGAATGCCATATGGTCCAGCGCTTTGACGTGGCCGTAGCGGAACCCTTGACGCGCCTTCGGCAGCAGATACGGCGCGTTGGACATGCTTTCCATGCCCCCCGCGACCATCACATTGGCCGAGCCGGCCATGATTGAGTCGTACGCCAGCATCACCGTTTTCATACCCGAGCCGCATACCTTGTTGACGGTCGAGCTGGCAGTGGACTGCAGCAACCCGGCGCCCAATACGGCTTGTCGTGCAGGTGCCTGACCAAGAGCGGCGGGCAGTACGCAGCCGATAAGTGCTTCGGTGATGTCCTCTACCTTCAAGCCAGATTGTTCGACCGCTGCTTTGATGGCGACAGAGGCCAACTGCGGCGACGACAACGGCAATAGCTGGCCATTCATGCTGCCGATGGGGGTTCGTTTTGCTGCGACGATGACGACGGAATCTGACATGGTGTTCTCCTGGAGCTAGTTAAATGCCACTGACGAGTATGTCAATGGCACGGATAAGTTCAAAGCGGCGGTCTTCCAACGTTGAGATTCTACTGCCCAACGTCTGAGCGGGTACCGCGCCGCTTTCGTACATGAAGACGGTAAATTTTTTTCCTTCGATCTCGACTTCCGGCATCAACCCGTCGAGGCGCTGGGTAATCGTTTTCGATAGCTTGAGCGGCGCCACCCAGCGCGAGGGCAGCTGATCCAGCAAGTCACTTTGCAGTGCAACAACGTATGGCGCAGCGGCGCGACCGCTGGGATTGGGGTTACGATAAACGTCGAATTGCGCCATGTTAGTTAGGTAGACTAAAACATGCGGAAGCCGTCGCTCCACAGCCCATACTTTTCAAAGTGATCGTTGCACGCCGCAAACGCGGCTTTGTTGTCCTCCAGCCAGCGCCTACGTCGTTCCTCAGCAACGCGCACTTTCAACCCATCTTCCAACGTTTGGGACAAGTTCACGCCCAGATCGCGAGCTTTGGCCAGCAGATCTTCATTGACGGAAACATTGGTCGGACGCTTTGGTGCTGATATGTCGTAGGCCGCCAACGATTGCTTAGCAATATTGGATGCCGCTGAATTGGCTCGTGCGGGTTTGGCCATGGCTCATTCCGTATAAGTTATGCACATAGTTTATGCGCATTGCCGATGCGCTGCAATCAGGCAGTCTCGCCAAAAAGCTCGCGCCCGATGAGCATTCTGCGAATCTCATTGGTACCCGCGCCGATATCATAAAGCTTGGCATCGCGCAGCAATCTGCCTGTCGGATATTCGTTGATGTAGCCATTCCCGCCCAGCGTCTGAATCGCTTCCAGCGCTACCTTTACAGCGCACTCAGACGCATAAAGAATGCATGCCGCCGCATCCTTGCGCGCAGCGCGACCGCGCCCCTGATCGAGCATCATCGCAACTCTGTAGCTGAAAGCGCGCGAGCTTTGCAACGCCACATACATGTCCGCCACTTTGCCCTGCATGAGCCCAAAGGTGCCGATCGGCTGGTTGAATTGCTTGCGCTCGTGGAGGTAAGGCAGCACCACGTCCATCGCCGCCTGCATGATGCCGATGGGCCCGCCGGAAAGCACGGTGCGTTCGGTGTCGAGGCCGCGCATCAGCACGCGTGAACCGGCGTTGAATTCGCCGAGCACGTTTTCTTCCGGGATTTCGCAGTCCTCGAACACCAGTTCGCACGTATCCGAGCCACGCATGCCAAGCTTATCGAGTTTCTGCGCGGTGCGAAAACCGTTGAATCCTTTTTCGACGATGAACGCGGTCATCGCGCGCGAGCCTTGATCTTTTGGCGCGGTACGCATGTAAACGATCAAGGTGTTGGCATGCGGTCCATTGGTGATCCACATCTTGTTGCCATTGGCGATGTAGCGATCGCCTTTCTTCTCCGCGCGGCACGCCATCGAGCCCACCACGTCGGAACCTGCACCCGGCTCGGACATGGCCAGCGCACCGACATGCTCGCCGGAGCATAACTTGGGCAGATATTTCTTGCGCTGCGCCTCGCTGCCGTTGAGGTACATATTGTTCACGCACAGATTCGAATGCGCGCCGTAAGCTAAGCCAACCGATGCCGATGCGCGCGAGACTTCCTCCATCGCCACGGTATGAGCCAAATAGCCGAGTCCGGTACCGCCGAATTCTTCAGGAACGGAAATGCCCAGCAAACCCAAGTCACCGAGCTTTTTCCACATGTCCATCGGGAATTCGTTTTTTTGATCGATTTCGGCCGCGCGCGGTGCCAGCTCATCGTCGCACATACGCTTGACCGAGTCGCGCAGCGCGTCAGTGTCGTCGTTGATGTGGGTATCAAAAATCATGTGTCTCTCCGATTACAGGTCAGGTGGCGGTGTGCAGTCTTTGCCGCTGGTTTGACCGCAGGGATACGGCATTATTGCGCGAAAGCGCGGCAGAGAGGATTGGTTGTCGATACCGACCACAACGAGCGCACCGAGTAGCTTTCGTCCCGCTGCGACAAAGGTATCAAAATCCATTGAATTATCTAGACGGTTAGCGACAACTGAGCTGACTATTTCGCCCCCATCCGAATCGCCCCATCCAGCCGAATCACTTCCCCATTGAGAACTTCATTCTCAATGATGTGCTTCGCTAGCGCCGCATATTCATCCGGCCGCCCTAGGCGCGAAGGGAACGGGATCTGCGCCCCAAGCGAAGCGCGAATTTCCTCACTCATTCCCTGCAGCATCGGCGTATCGAAAATCCCCGGCGCAATGGTCATGACGCGGATGCCGAGCTTGGCGAATTCGCGGGCAATGGGCAAAGTCATGCCATTCACGCCAGCTTTCGATGCCGCGTAGGCAGCCTGGCCAATTTGCCCTTCAAAAGATGCGACCGATGACGTATTGATAATCACACCGCGCTCGCCCGAAACGCTGGGCGTTTGGGTAGACATCGCGTGTGCCGCCAAACGGATCACATTGAACGTGCCGATCAGATTTATCTCTACTGCGCGGCGAAAATTGTTAAGCGAATGCGGACCGTTCTTGCCGACGACGCGTTCGCCCGGTGCGACACCTGCGCAGTTCACTGCCCCTTGCAATCCGCCGAATGCAGAGATGCACAGGTCAACCGCCGCCTGCACGCTGGCTTCATCCGTGACATTGGTTTCAATAAACTTCGCGCGTGCGCCGAGTACTGACTGCATGCTCTCACCGGCGTCTTTGTTGATATCGGCGAGTACCACATTGGCGCCATTGTCGACGAGCATTTTGGCGGTTGCGGCGCCGAGGCCGGAGCCGCCGCCGGAGATGAGAAAAACGGCATTCTTTATTTGCATGAGTAGTTATTCCGAAGTGGGAGAATTGTTGGATTGGCGTAGCGAGAAGTCGGCAACAACGGAAAGCGGAATGTCATTGGTTATCGCCCAGGATTTCCATTCGGCGATCGACTTTGTATCGAAAAACTCTTGCAGTGCATTTTTGGTGAAGTCCACACCGGCCAGCTTCGTGAGACGTTCTACAAAATGGGGTTCCAGTGCAGCGAGCGCAACCCAGCCATCGTGAGCGCGGTAGAAATTGTAGCCGGGATGCGAGCCTGCCAGCAGGCCACCGGTGTTGGTAAGTCCGTGCTTCATCGGCCCGGTGAGTGCATGCGCGGCTACACTCATGGAGACGACGCGATGGTTGCCGCGACTGGTTTGCTGTGCGACCCGCAGGGCTGCAAAGGTCTCGGTCACCGCACGTTCGGCGCCGGCGAGATCGGCGAACAGTGTCGTGGGTAAATAAGGCGGTCTCGCAAGGCCGGCAGCTGCCAAGTAGGTGAGGTCATGGCCCGCAACGTTGCTGTTTTCGTCACCGACAATGGCGATATGGCAAAGCGCTGGAAATCTCACCGCCAAATCGGCGCCAGCTAGCCGCAACTTCGATAGTGCGGCTTCACGTTGTGCCGTGATAAATACATCGGCATTGGCTAGCAAGCTATCCATGGCAGCCCGCTGGTCTGGGTCTTTCAGGTTCAATGTGCGAACTTCCAGACCCACATGTAGTGCTGCGTAGTACGCAGCAGCATAGGTACGCATCGGGTCTCCGCCTAACGAATCGGGAGGCTCAACCTTGGTCACCGTGGCGCCGAAATCCGCGAGCCTGCGCACGCAAGCCGGGCCCGGCAGATTTAATGCCATTGAGACGACACGCACACCGGATAGTGGAAGCACGGTGCTAGTATTCGGGGCGGAATTCATCCGCACATTATATGACCGCTAACTTCCATCATCCACATCCTGGCATCTGCGTCATCGAGCGCGGCTGGCTAAATTGCAATCAGGTCGTGCTTTGTTCACGCGATGAAAACGTGTTGGTCGACAGCGGCTATGGTCGGCATGCAGCGGCAACCATTCGCTACGTGGATTCCGTATTGCCGATGGAAAGGAAACGTCTGGACAGACTCATCAACACGCATTGCCACAGTGATCACATGGGTGGGAATGCGGCGTTGAGAGCGCTTTACGAATGCCGGATCACGATTCCTGTTGACGAAGTGAAACATGTGCAGCCATGGACCGAGCAGAGTTGTTGGTCCGAAATGACTGACCAGTATGCAGAGCCTTTTGCCTTCGACGATACGATATCGCCAGGGGATACTTTTGAGGCCGGCGGCGCCACATGGAGAGCATTTGCGGCGCCGGGCCACGACATGGATGCACAAATGTTTCACTGCGCGGCGTCGGGCATATTGATTACCGGCGATGCGCTGTGGCACATCAAGCACGGCGGGATGGGCTTTGTCTGGCCGAATATCGACGAGAAAACCGGGCGCAACACGTTCATTGACGCGGCTTTTGCAACGCTGGCGCAAATTGAAATCCTGAGCCCACGCATGGTCATACCGGGTCATGGTCAGCCATTCGGCGACGTCCAGCACTCCATCGACGGTCTGCGCATGCGGTTGAAAGTGTTTGCCGAAAACCCGGAAAAAAATGCCCGACATCTGGTCAAGGTCATGCTGGTATTTGCGCTGCTCGACAAGCAACAAATGAGTTTGAGTAACCTGCCACAGTATCTGTCAACGGTGCCGCTACATCGCGACATGAACGAGCAGTTTTTGCGGTTGTCGTACGATGAGCTGGCCGCGCGAATTGTCAATGAGCTAGTCTCGGCCGGGGCACTTCAAATCACCCATGGCGTCATGCGTCCGACGATGCGGGCCTGAGGTAGTGCGGGATCAGCTGAGTTTCAGATAAGCTCGGGCAGCGGCCTCATCGTCGGTCGTCAGCACCAACGCGCCGCGATTGTTGGTGGCATTTTGTAGCAGCTTTGTAAATTCAACTTGAGCCGTACTGCAAAGCATGGCAATGCGAATCGGACGGGGATATCCCGCCACGAGATGTTCGGCGAGACTGAATCTGGACGCCAGCGATACCTGGCCCGGTATGCCACACGAATCGACGAGTACTTTTGTGTACTCGTGTTCAACGCAAAGCTTAAACACTTCGTCTATACATCGTTTTGCGTCGGCGAGGTCAAATTCTCCCGTGGCAACAGCCAGCAAATAGTCCGGATGTGTGACGTATTCCAGCTTCATGATCGCACCGGCCTCCCCATCGTGAAACCATTCTAGCCCAGGCGCGATGCATACCCCGAAACTGTTTACGCTGCGAGCTACTTACCAAAGCTCTGCAGGCCGGCCAAATCGACCACCGTCACGCCGCCATACTCAACGCGCAACAATCCAGCCGTTTCCAATACCTGCAGTGCCTGGTTTATGCGTTGCCTGGAGACACCGGCCAGGAAACCGATCTCCTCTTGCGAGATTTGTATTTGTCGTCCGATACCGGGATAAAGGACCGGGTTAAAAAGTGCGCCCAGCGAACGCGCGACACGTGCGTCCGGTTCCAGTAGTCGCTCATTTTCCATCAACGCGATAAACATCCCCAGGCGTTCGTTAAGTTGAACCAGCAGGAAGCGATTGAACCCGAGATTGGTGTTGAGTAAGCGGTTGAAAGTAGCACGGGGCAGGCAGGCGATACGGCTATCGCGAAGTGCCATGATGTCGTAGCGTCGTGGCTCGTCCTTCAGTAATGAGCCTTCACCAAACCATCCGCTTGACGGTACACCGGTGAGGGTAGTGAGTTTCCCTTCAGAAGAAAGGTTGCTCATTTTGACGAGCCCGTCGACGACGCCGATCCAGTTGCTTACCACTTCTCCCTTGCGACAGACGTATCCGCCTGCAGGCACTTTCTTTTCGACGACCTCGCTCGCAACTTGCTTCAGTTCTTCGGTCGACAACGATAGTGCCCAGCGACAAGTCGAAAGAAATTGTGTGATGGACTGCCGGGAAGTGTCGTTGAGCATGGTGCGCTGCAATATGAAGAATGTCGTTGCGGCGACAACTATACACGCCGATACTGCATAAACTGCCTGCCAAATCATGCATAGCTTTGCACGTGGGCATTTGCCAATCGGCGAAGCAAAAAAACATAAAATTGTTCGTCTGCGTCGACGCCCAGTTAATGGAATTAGACGTCAACGGAGGGGAATGCAGTGACGGTGTCTGCCACAATTGGTGATGCGATTACTTTTCCGCGCCTGCTGGAAAAGCACGCCGTCGAGCGCGGCAATCGGCCTGCCATTCGCGAGAAGGACCTGGGCATTTGGCAGACCTACACCTGGTCGCAGGTTCGCGAGGAAGTCGAGGCGCTCGCCGGCGGGATGGCAGCGCTGGGTTTCAAGCGTGGCGACAACCTCGCCGTGATCGGTGACAATCGGCCGCGTTTGTATTGGGCGATGATGGCCGCCCAATGTCTGGGCGGCGTCCCGGTTCCGCTTTATCAGGATGCAGTTGCCCAGGAGATGGTGTATGTACTACAGGATGCAGACATAAAATTTGCCATCGTCGAAGATCAAGAACAAGTCGACAAGTTGCTGGAGGTGCTGCTGCAATGCGCGGGAATAAAGCATCTTGTTTACGATGATTCGCGTGGCCTGCGCAATTATTTGCAGCCGCAGTTGTTCTCTTATGAACGATTGATCGCGCTGGGCCGCGAGTTCAACATCAAACATCCTGCATATTTTCGCGAGCAGATTGCGGAGGGTAAACCGGACGACGTTGCCGTCATGCTCTATACCTCCGGCACCACGGGTAAACCCAAGGGCGTTTCACACACTCACACTGCGCTGATTCACACTGCAAGAGTACTGGTTAAATTTGACGGCATCAGCGAGCACGACGAACTGCTGTGTTATCTGCCGATGGCATGGGTGGGGGATTTTTTGTACTCATATGGTCAGTCGTATGTCACGGGGCTCTGTCTGAACTGCCCCGAATCAAGCGACACGGTGATGCAATGTCTGTGTGAAATTGGCCCAACATATTATTTCGCACCGCCACGCGTGTACGAAAATATCCTTACCCAGGTAATGATCCGGATCGAAGATGCAAACCCTTTAAAGCGGCGCATGTTTCGGTATTTCATGGATGTTGCACGGCGCGTCGGCATCAAGATATTGGACGGTAAGAGCGGCATTAGCCTGATCGACCGCATGCTCTATGCCGCGGGAGAGCTGATGGTCTACGGTCCTTTGAAGAACGTGCTCGGCCTATCGCGCATCCGTGTGGCCTACACGGGTGGAGAGGCGATTGGTCCCGATCTGTTCAATTTTTATCGCTCCATGGGCATCAATCTGAAACAACTCTATGGCATGACTGAAACTTGTGTGACGGTGTGCATGCAGAAATCGGGTGACGTGAAGTTGGGAACAGTGGGCCCACCTATGCCGGGTGTGGAGGTGCGGCTGGCAGAGAGTGGCGAAGTGTTGGTACGTTCCCAGGGCATGATGAAGGAATACCATGGCCAGCCGGAGGCGACAAAAAGCGTGATCAACGCTGAAGGGTTTTTCCTAACGGGGGATGCCGGATTCTTTGATGCCGACGGTCACCTCATCATCATTGATCGCGCCAAAGATGTGGGGCGCCTGGCGGACGGCAGCTTATTCGCGCCGAAGTACATCGAAAACAAGCTGAAGTTTTTTCCCTACATCAAGGAGGCCGTTGCCTTTGGGGACAAACGTGATCAGGTCACCGCGATGATCAATATTGATGGCGCAGCGCTTGGAGATTGGGCAGAGCGCCGGAATTTGGGCTACTCCGGCTATGCAGACCTTGCTGCCAAATTGGAGGTCTATGCGCTGATTAGCGAGTGTATTGAGAAGGTAAATCTTGATCTTGCCGCCGACCCGAAACTCGCAACTTCCCAGATTGCGCGTTTTGTGATCTTGCATAAGGAGCTCGACGCCGACGATGGCGAGCTGACGCGTACACGCAAGGTACGTCGCAACATCATTGCCGAGAAATATGCTGTCATCGTCGATGCACTGTATTCGGATGTCGATCATTGCGAGATCGAAGCGGCGATGAAGTTCGAAGACGGTCGTAGTGGCGTTGTGCGCGCCGACTTGAGAATCGGGTCGGCAAAGACTGTCGTCGGCTCTGAGGCTGCAGCTGGCCGGAAAGCCGCCTGATGAGTGCGGCTGTGCTGGCGAATAATTCTGGCGACGCGGTGCTGGAAACAGATTTGAATCCGACGCGACGCAAGATTGGCGAAGTTATTCTTGCCCTGGAAAACATTTCGTTGGCTTTCGGTGGTGTGCAAGCGTTATCCGACATCAGCTTTGATGTTCGTGAACATGAAATCCGCGCCATCATTGGGCCAAACGGTGCGGGTAAGAGCTCGATGCTCAATGTCATCAATGGCGTCTATCACCCGCAACAGGGGACCATTTTTTTTAAGGGTGAGAAGCGCCAGCAGATGAATCCGCACAAGGTCGCTTCGCAGGGCGTGGCGCGCACATTCCAGAATATAGCGCTGTTCAAGGGAATGACCGTGCTGGATAACCTGATGACAGGCCGTAACCTGATGATGAAAACTGGCATCCTGCAGCAGGCGCTGTACTGGGGTGCGGCACAGCGTGAAGAACTCGCGCACCGGGCCAAGGTTGAAGAAATCATTGAATTCCTCGAGATACAGGCGATCCGTAAGACGCCGGTCGGCCGTCTGCCTTACGGGATGCAAAAACGCGTTGAGCTGGGGCGTGCGTTAGCCGCGGAGCCAACCATGCTTTTGCTCGATGAGCCAATGGCCGGCATGAATGTGGAGGAAAAGCAGGACATGTGCCGCTTTGTACTGGATGTAAACGCGGAATTTGGCATGACCATCGTGTTGATTGAGCACGATATGGGTGTGGTCATGGATATTTCCGACCGGGTCGTGGTGCTGGATTACGGCAAGAAAATTGGCGATGGTGAACCTGACGAGGTCCGCAATAACCAAGCGGTGATCGATGCTTATCTTGGAGTGCAGCACTAGTGGGACCGTTTATCGAAGTAGTACTCGGCGGCTTGATGGCGGGCGTACTGTACTCGCTGGTCGCTCTAGGCTTTGTATTGATTTACAAGGCCTCAGGCGTCTTCAATTTCGCGCAGGGCGCAATGGTGCTGTTGGCGGCCCTGGCGTTCGCTCGGTTTTCGGAGGTCATGCCGATGCCGGTGGCGTTCATGTTGTCCGCATTGATGATGGTGGGGGTAGCGTTCTTGATTGAGCGTTTGGTATTGCGCCATCTGGTCAATCAAGAGGGCATCATCCTGTTTCTTGCAACATTTGGCATAACCTATTTCCTGGAAGGATTGGGACCGCAGCTGTTTGGCGACAATATCTATCGCATCGATCTGGGCATGCCAAAGGAACCAAAGATCATTCTGGAAAACATGTTTGATGGTGGACTTCTCATCAATCTCGAAGATTTTATCGCCGCCGGAATCGCGGCTGCCCTAGTTACTTTTCTGGCAATTTTCTTTCAAAAGACCGCAACGGGGCGGGCTCTACGCGCTGTGGCTGACGATCATCAGGCGGCACAATCTGTCGGCATTCCACTGAATCGCATCTGGGTAATCGTTTGGAGTGTGTCCGGCTTTGTCGCGCTGGTAGCAGGCATGATCTGGGGCTCAAAGCTAGGTGTGCAATTTTCACTGGTACTGATCGCCTTGAAGGCCATACCAGTCGTTATCCTCGGCGGATTTACTTCGGTGCCGGGCGCCATCGTCGGCGGACTGATCATCGGCGTGGGCGAGAAAATTGCGGAAGTCTATCTGGGCCCGATTATCGGTGGCGGCATCGAAAACTGGTTCGCCTACGTGCTGGCGCTGGCATTCTTGCTCATCAGGCCCGAAGGCCTGTTTGGCGAACGTCACATTGATCGGGTATGAGAAACCATGTTCTATAGGGAAAACGGTCAATTCAAAACCAGCTATGAAGCGGATCAGGCGCTGTTCCCGATCAAGCAGGATCGGATATTCATCGTGCTGCTGTTACTGGTCGCGTTTGTCGGCATTCCGTTGTTTGCTGACGAGTATATTTTCCGCGCGATCCTCATTCCGTTCTTGATTCTCTCGCTCGCGGCACTCGGGTTAAACCTTCTCGTCGGCTATTGCGGACAGATTTCACTTGGTACCGGCGGCTTCATGATGGTCGGTGCTTACGCGGCATACAATCTCGCCGTTCGTTTGCCGGACCTGAACATGCTGGTTGTATTCGTATTGGCCGGCCTGATCACCACCGTGGTTGGAATGATTTTTGGCATTCCCAGCCTGCGCATCAAGGGCCTTTATCTTGCGGTTGCCACTCTCGCAGCCCAATTCTTTCTCGACTGGCTGTTCTCCAGGGTCAAGTGGTTCACCAATGATTCGTCGTCCGGCTCCGTCAGCGCACCTGTGCTGCAGGTTTTCGGTTTTCGATGGGAATCACCGCTAGAGAAATACCTGTTTGTGTTGAGCGTCGTTGTGCTGTTTGCGTTGATCGCGAGAAATCTGGTGCGCTCCCACATCGGTCGCTCGTGGATGGCCACGCGCGACATGGATGTCGCGGCAGAAATTATCGGCATCCGACCGGTCTACGCCAAGCTTTCAGCGTTCGCAGTCAGCTCTTTCTTTGTCGGTATCGCTGGCGCGCTTTGGGGTTTCGTGCACCTCGGGTCGTGGGAGCCGCTGGCATTCGATGTGAATCGTTCGTTCAGTCTGTTGTTCATGGTCATCATCGGGGGCCTTGGGTCGATTCTTGGGTCATTCCTTGGTGCCGCATTCATCGTCATTCTGCCGCTGCTGCTGAATCAAATTCCGCTGTGGCTCGGTCTGCCCATGTCGACGGCGACGGCCGCGCATTTTGAGGCGATGATTTTCGGTTCGCTGATCATTTTCTTTTTGATCGTTGAGCCACACGGGTTGGCACGCTTGTGGGCGGTGGCCAAAGAGAAGCTGCGGCTCTGGCCGTTCCCGCATTGATGCGCATCGTTACGACTTTTTTTGGTATTGTTATTCGGGTTTCAAAACACAAAAGCACAGCGACAAAGATGCTTGAATCGTTGGTTCATAACTTAGGAGGCTGGAAATGAAAACGATATTGAACAAAGTGGCCCTCGCAACTGCACTGGTGGGTGCTTTTGCAGCTGGTGGAGCGAGCGCGCAAGCAAACGAACAATTTGTACCAGTACTGGTTTACCGAACTGGGGCATATGCGCCCAACGGTGTGCCGTGGGCGAATGGCTTCGTCGACTACCTGAAGCTGATCAACGAGCGCGACGGCGGCATCAATGGTGTGAAGATCACCTACGAGGAATGCGAAACCGGCTATGCAACGGATCGTGGCGTTGAGTGTTATGAGCGGCTCAAAGGCAAAGGCCCGACCGGCGCGACCGGCTTCAATCCACTCTCGACCGGCATCACCTTCGCACTGATCGATAAATCCCCCGCCGACAAAGTGCCGGTGTTTTCTACCGGATACGGACGCTCGGAGGCAGTCGACGGAAGTGTCTTTCCCTGGACATTCCCACTGATGGGAACGTATTGGACTGCGGCTGATATTTTGGTGCAGCACGTCTCGAAGAAGGGCAGCTTGAAGGGCAAGAAAATTGCCTTGGTGTATCACGATTCGCCTTTCGGCAAAGAGCCGATTCCGGTACTTGAATTGCACGCCAAGAAGCATGGATTTGAACTGGTCAAGTTGCCTGTCACCCATCCTGGCCTGGAACAAAAAGCGACCTGGCTGCAGATTCGCCAGCAAAAACCCGATTACGTATTCCTTTGGGGCTGGGGCGGTATGAATTCGACAGCGATCAAAGAGGCGATCGCGGTGTCTTATCCACGCTTGCAAATGTACGGCGTTTGGTGGTCGGCGGCTGAGCCGGATGTGTTGCCTGCCGATATGGCCGCCAAGGGTTACAACGGCCTGGCATTGCAGCATTCGAGTGAAAATGACGCTGCAGTGCACAAGGACATGATGAAGTTTTTGCATGACAAGAGCAAAGGCACCGGCAAAAAAGAGGAAGTCGGCAATGTGCTCTATAACCGCGGCATGATCAGCGCGATGCTGGTGGTTGAATCTGTCCGCAAGGCGCAATCCAAATACGGCAAGAAGCCAGTGACAGGCGAGCAGGTTCGCTGGGGTGCGGAGAATCTGAATATCGATGACGCGCGCATCAAGGCAATGGGCTTTACCGGCATGCTGCAGCCGATCAAAACATCGTGCAGCGACCACGAAGGCGCACACAAAGCGCGCATCCATACTTGGGATGGCAAGGCGTGGAGCTACACGTCCGACTGGTACGAAGCCGACCGAAGCATCCTTGGCCCGATGATTACGGCGCAGGCAAAAAAATACGCGGAAGAGAAGAAAATTACGCCGCGTGATTGTAAGAAAGAAAGCTGATGCTGGTTGAACGTTAGCCATTGGGCGCTGCGCAAAGCATCGTGCAGCGACCAAGAACGAACGCTTGAATCGAATACGCCAATGCCCAATGTCTAGCGCCGCCCAAACGCCTGTCGCAGCAGCAAAACCCCTGCTATCCGTCAACGGCATCGAGGTCATCTACAACCACGTCATCCTCGTGCTGAAGGGCGTTTCGCTTAGCGTGCCCGAGGGCGGGATCGTTGCAATTCTTGGCGCCAACGGAGCCGGCAAGACTACGACCCTGCGCGCGGTGTCAAACTTGCTCAAAAGTGAACGCGGTGACGTGACCAAGGGTTCGGTTGAGTATCGGGGAGAAAAAGTTCACCGGTTGTCACCGTCCGATCTGGTAAAGCGCGGCGTAATCCAGGTGATGGAGGGGCGACATTGCTTCGCGCATCTAACGGTTGAAGAAAATTTGCTTACTGGCGCCTATACGCGCAATGCCAGCCGCGCTGAGGTGAGCGCGGATCTGGAGAAGGTCTATAGCTATTTCCCGAGACTGAAAATGCGCCGCCAGTCGCAATCCGGCTACACATCCGGCGGTGAGCAGCAAATGACCGCAGTGGGACGTGCGCTGATGTCGCGCCCCAATATGATCCTGCTCGATGAGCCGTCCATGGGGCTGGCCCCGCAGATTGTTGAAGAGATTTTTGAAATCGTGCGCGACCTGAATCAAAAAGAGAAAGTGAGCTTTCTGCTGGCTGAACAAAATACCAACGTCGCGTTGCGCTATGCAGATTTTGGATACATCCTCGAAAACGGTCGCGTCGTTATGGAGGGCGCGGCGGCGAGCCTCGCCGAGAATGAGGATGTGAAAGAGTTTTATCTTGGTATTTCGAAAGCCGGCCGCAAGAGTTTTCGCGATGTAAAACACTACCGTCGCCGCAAGCGCTGGCTGGCCTGATGACGACGCATTACGATGCACTCGAAACGCGTCCACCGGAACAGCGTGAGGGCGAATTGTTTGCGGCATTGCCCGCGCAAATTGCACATGCCAAAAGTAATGCCCCTTACTTCGCGACGCTGCTTGCCGATGTAAACCCGCGCGATATCGCCTCGAGGAAAGCACTGGCGACCTTGCCCGTCACGCGCAAATCCGATTTGGTGGAACTGCAAAAGCTGCAACTACCATTTGGCGGTCTCAACGCCATCGCACCGGGCAGGCTCGCCAGACTGTTTGTCTCGCCCGGCCCGATTTACGACGCGGAGGGAACTGGAATCGACTTCTGGCGAAGCGCACGTGTCATGTACGCGGCAGGATTTCGTGCCGGCGACATTGTGCACAATACCTTTTCCTATCACCTCACTCCGGCCGGGTCGATGTTTGAAACCGGCGCACATGCGCTCGGTTGCGCGGTGATACCGGCGGGCACCGGGCAAACCGAGATGCAGGTGGCAACAATAAGCGCACTAAAGCCAAACGCTTATGCGGGCACGCCGTCATTTCTGAAAATGCTGTTCGAGAAGGCCGATGAAATGGGTGGCGATATCGGCTCGATCAGGAATGCGATCGTATCTGGTGAGGCCTTTCTGGCCCCGGCGCGCGAATTCATCAAAGCGCGTGGCGTGGATGCATATCAAGCATACGGCAGTGCGGATCTAGGCATCATCGCCTATGAAAGCGTGGCGCGTGAAGGATTGATCCTGGATGAAAAAATCATTGTCGAAATCGTCCGACCGGGTAGCGGTGAGCCGGCGGCAGACGGTGAAGTCGGTGAAGTGGTGGTGACGACATTTAATCGCGACTATCCGCTGATCCGCTTTGCCACGGGTGATTTGTCCGCTGTGCTTGCGGGGATATCGCCCTGTGGCCGCACCAATATTCGCATCAAAGGCTGGATGGGTCGCGCAGACCAGACCACCAAAGTTCGCGGCATGTTTGTGCATCCGCATCAGATCGCTGAAATCGTCAAGCGCCATCCCGCGATTCACAAAGCGCGCCTGACGGTGAGCCACGTGGATTCCGATGACACGATGCTGCTCTCCTGTGAGACGACCAAAGCGCTTGATGTGGAAGCCGTCAAAAATTCCATCCGCGAGGTCACGAAATTGCGCGGTGAAGTGGCGCTAGTGGCAAATGGTGCGCTGGCGAATGATGGCAAGGTGATTGAAGACTGTCGGGTGTATACGTGAAAATGTGAAACTCTAGCGCTGGCGGGGTTCACGGGGGAGAAGTGTCCGCAAAGGCTCGCCGAATGGCGATTTACGAGATTTGGTCCTGGGAAAAGGTGAAAAATCTCAGAAACTTCGGGGTCAGCGAGAATTGTTTTTCGAGCTACTGCAAAACGATTCTCGGTGACCCCTTTGATTGTTTGCCGCGACCCACAAGCAGATACAACGAAGAAAACAGTCCGATTAGAAGTCCGTTAGTCAGCGCATAAACAACGAATACGGAGAACTTTGCCATTATTGGAACATCCTTGAATAGTGGCGCACTGATAATACCCATGGGCGCGTACAAGAATGAGTCGGCTATAGCCGTCTGTGCGCTTGGGACAAAGGCAATGAAAAGCATTAAGGCCGGATGAAAAACTGCGTTGGCCAACAACCCGCTAAAGAGGGCCGGAAGATATCGCACACGGGTGTCTCGCCTAATTGAAAGGACAATGACTGCGACAGCAATGAGGGTGAAGACAAGGTTCACGATGTTCGCCGTGAAGAAAGAAAAGAGAAATGAGCCGGTGGTAGGCATAGATAGTGGCGCTTCTAGTTTGAATTGGGCGGGGCGGGGCAGCGCGACAGCTAGTTTCGTATGCGGGCATTGAGCCACCTTGAGGCCACCAAATATGTCGCTGCAAAAAAACCGATCTTGGCACCTACATTTAGAAAACTCAGAAGAAAGTCGCGGTACCTGAATGACCAGTCACCTATTTCATGCAAAATGCCGTGCACGAAGGACATTGGGGAGGAAAGTAGATTGAACATCATGGCATCAGCCGGCATAAGCTGATACAGGACTGCCACAAGAAAAGGTGAAGCGGCATTGCCAACGAGACCCCAAAAAAGGGCCGGCGCGAAGCGGGCTATTGTTTGCGGCAGCATCGCCAATGTTCCAAAGATTAGGGCAACAAGCAGAAACGCCACGAAGCCGACCTGAACCAACATCATGGCAATGTATGCGAAGAGGAGTGAGCCCATATTTGCTTTGTTTGTTTGCTATTGAAGGGAAAGAGCGATTCTCTTACGTAAGACGCAGACCGAGATTACCTTAGATATATGGAGATCCTGGGGTCGGAGTCAAATGCTCTACAAGTATCCCCCGGCAATGCCGTATGCTTTAGTTGTTGAGTGCGTCAAAGGTGCTGAACTATTTGGTGACAGACCACAATTTCTTTTTCCCGCCGATGAAAGGAACGCCGTCCACGGCAGCCTTCTGCTTTGCTTTCGCAGAAGCCTTTTTAAGCGCACCCAACATGCGCAAATCTTCCGCCGTTGGCAGTATTACGATTTTTGCGCGACCAAGTTGAGTGTTTGCCATGCTTGCTCCTGAACCTATAAACGGCAGTTGAACCGCGATGGTGCTAACGTAGAGTGATACTGGACGCGGGTTTCCGGGGAGTTTTATGTTGCGGGAGGACTCACCCAATGGGTGAAGCGAAACGTAAGGCATTAGCGAGTCGGCAAGAGC
>JBBQFL010000032.1:0-51340 GCA_038321965.1 Burkholderiales bacterium
CGTGCCCGAAGGTCTGGCGAAAAATATGCCGCCAGTGCGGACCCACTGAAGTCAACTGATTCTACAAAAAGCTCTTTGGCCGCGCGGCAATGTTTACTGCCTGCGCCGGAGACGAGCGTCGATCGGCGAAAAGCGCATAGACCCTGCTAAACGCACGGTAAACAAAACGCACGAACAGCAGCGTAAGTACCGCTTCAGCCATCGTCAAAATGAATGCCACCAACGCATTCCAACGCTCCTGGCGCCTGCGGAACTTGGCAACGGCGCGGTCACGAGCAATCTCGATACTGTCGTAAAAAGTCGGCACCACCAGCAATGTGAGAATGGTCGACGTAATCGTACCGCCGATGATGGCAACCGCCATCGGCCGATAGAACTCGCCGCCCTCGCCCAGGCCAATGGCCACCGGCAGCATACCCGCGATCAAGGCGAAGGTTGTCATCAGGATTGGACGCAGACGTACCCGGCCCGCATGCATCAATGCGTCTTCACGGCTAACGCCCTGTGCCTCCTCTTTGCGTGCGCAATCGAGCAGCAGGATGGCGTTCTTGGCGACCAGGCCCATGAGCATGATGATGCCGATGAAGCTCATGAGGTTGAGTGTTCCATTGGTTACCTTCAACGCCACCACAACGCCGATGAGGCTCAACGGCAGCGAAAGCATTACCGGCAGTGGGGCCGTAAACGAGCCAAACTGGATCACCAGAATCAGGTACATGAGACCGATCCCCATGATTAGCGCGATAAACATTTCGGAGAAAACTTCGTTCTGATCGCGCGACGCACCGCCGAGTTCCAGCCCATAGCCGGTCGGAAAATCAATCTGTTTGGCGATCTTCATTGCGTCCGATGTGACTTCACCCGGGGAGCGGCCCTGCGCGTTTGCCGACACGGCAATCATGCGCTTACCGTCGGAATGCTGAATCTGCGCCGGCCCCTTGCCCATGGTGACGGTGGCGATTTGATCCAGCGGCACCATCATGTTGCTGCCGCTGACTGCGATCGGCAGGCGCTCGATGTTGGCAGCACTGATGCGATCGTCCGGATGCAGACGCACCGCGACATCTCGCGATTCGCCAGTCGGGTCAACCCAGTCGCCGACTTCTACGCCAGCAAACGCCACGCGCAATGCCTGCGCGGCATCGCCCACAGAGATACCCAATGAATTCGCCAGTCCCCGGTTGAGTTCAATACGCAATTCGTCCTTGGGGTCCTGCTGGGAGAGGCCGACATCGACGGCACCGGGGACCTTGGCCAGTTTTTCCATGAAGTCGGTGGTGATGTCCATCAGTCGCCGTGAATCGGGGCCGGAGAACAATATCTGCACTGGTTTGCGGGCGCCGTTGTTCAAGTCATCGAGCACCGTATATTCGGCACCGACGATTTGCAGCATGAGTTTGCGCAAATCAACCGCAATCTCGCTGCCTGAGCGTTTGCGCTTGGTGCTCTTGCCGATGTCAACGTAGACACGGCCCCCGCCGGGACTCACGTTGCTGTTGGTCGCCACTGTTTCGGGCATGGTGCGGGCAATTTCGGCCGCCTTTTCCACTTTCAAGCGGGCATATTCGAGGCTGGCACTCGAGGGCGTTCGCACCTCGATGGCGATGGAATCGCCGTCGGCTGTTGGCAGGAAGCTGGTGCCCCCAACAAAATACTGCATCGCGAGCGCGGCGACGAGCGTAAGCCCGGCGATCAGCGCCATCCACTTGCGGTGATGCAGCGCCCAGGCGATGACGTTCCCGTAGCGGTTGGCCTGATGATCGAACCACTGATTAAAGTGAGAGAGCCACAGGCTAAGCCCTTTTTTGGGCCGCTGCTGGTAGCCAATTGGGTCACCCCAGTAGGCAGACAGCATCGGATCCAGCGTAAAGGAAATGAACAGGCTAACCAGCACTGAAGTCGCCACGGTCAGCGCGAATGGACGGAACCACTCGCCCGCGCCGCCGCCCATGAAAGCGACGGGAATGAATACGGCGATGATCGAGAACGTCGTCGCCGTTACCGCCAGTCCGATTTCGGCGGTACCAGCACTGGCGGCGGTACGGCGATCTTCGCCCATTTCCATATGGCGAACGATGTTTTCCCGTACGACGATAGCATCATCGATCAGCACGCCGATGGCGAGCGAAAGCCCCAGCAACGTCATGAAATTAAGCGTAAAGCCACAGACCCACACTGCAATGAACGCGGCGATGACCGAGGTCGGCAGGGCCAGTGCGGTAATAAGCGTTGAGCGCCAGGAATTGAGAAAAGCGTAAACAACAAAAATGGTCAGCAGCGCGCCAAACATCAACGCCTCGATCACATTTTGCAGGCTATTTTGCGCACTTTTGCCACCGTCCTGGGTAATCTCAAGTTTGGAGCCGGCAGGCAGCGTTTTGTTGACTTCGTCAACAACTTTACGGATCTTGTTGGCGACGGTGACAGTGCTTGCATCGCGCGAACGGGTTACAGAGATCCCAACGTTCGGATTTCCGTTACGCACACTGAAGCTGTTAAGTTCGGCAAATCCATCGGCAATGCTGGCGACCTGTCCCAGCCGAACGACTTCATTGCCGCGGCGCTTCAATACAATCTGCTCGAATTCGGCCGGCGATTCGATGCGGCCAACCAGACGAATGCTTTGCTCATCCAGCGTGCCCTTCACGCGCCCGACCGGCGCTGTCGTGTTCTGCTCGCGCAGCGCGCCCACGACTTCGGTCACCGAGACGTTGTATTCGCGCAATTTTTCTGCCCGCAGCAATACCGAAAGCTCGCGGCGCAGCGAGCCATTGACGTTGACCGTTGCCACGCCATCGATAGCACGGAATTTATCGGCCAGCGTATCTTCAGCAAGACGCGAAATTTCGGCGTGGGATTGCTTTGATGCCGATAGTGCCATCTGCATGATCGGCTGGGTGCCCGGATCGATCCGACGCAAAATCGGTTCGCGCATCTCAATCGGCAGCTTGTGCCGTACCGACGCGATGGCGTTGCGGATCTCGTCGGACGCTTCCACCATGTTCTTCTTGAAATTGAAGATGACGACGATGTTGGCCGAACTCTCCCTGGCGGTCGACTCGATCTTGTAGACCTGCGAAATACTATTCAAGGGTTTTTCGACGCGATTAACGATTTCGCGCTCAACCGTCTCTGGCGACGCGCCAGGATACGGAATGTTAACGACGATGACCGGCTGCTCGACATCCGGATTCTGGTTCACACGCAAATTTTTCAGTGCCAGCAGCCCCAGGCACATCAGCATGATGATGATCACGACCGTGGTCACCGGTCGCTTGATACTGAAGTCGGATAGGAACATGGCTTACTTTCTTGTGTCGGCTGCTGGACCGGTCCTGGTTGCTGCCGGCACCTCGTTTGCGGCGGCTTTGGCAGGCGCCGTGGACAACTCCACATTCTGGCCGTCCTTGAGGTTAGTGGCGGGATAGCGGATCACGGCATCGCCTTCCGCGAGGCCACTCACTAGCGGGAAATCCCCGCTGCGAGCATCCCGGTCGCCGACGACGACGAGCGTTTTCTGGATTTTCTTGTCCTTAATGCGCCAAATGGACGACTTATCTCCGTCTCGCACCAGTGCAGTCGCCGGTACGGTCAGGCTGGTGGTGCTACTGGCTTCAATATGACCTTCGGCGTACAGACCGGCGAGTTTGGGTTGTTTCTTATCGACAAAATCAACCAGTACTTCGACCTGACGAGTTGTCGCATTGGCGGCCGGATTGACGCGCCTTACCTTGCCGATGAACTCCTGTTCTCCATAGCCATTTACCCGGAAACTCACTTGCTGACCGGCTTTCACATCACCGATCTTGTCGGCCGACACCAGACCTTCAAAACGCATACTGGTCGGATCGATCACCTTTAGCAATTCCTTGCCGATCTGCGCGGTATCGCCGGCCGACACCTTGCGATCGCTGACGACGCCATCGAACGGCGCACGCGCCTCGGTGCGCTGCAGTTGCTGGCGGGCCTGAACGGCGCGCGCCTTGGTCGCGGCGACTTCGCTTTGCGTATTGTTGCGGCGGATCTCGGCGTCTTCCAGCGCTTGCGCCGAGGCCATGCCCGAACCGCGCAATGTGGTCATTCGCTGAAACTGCCGCTCAGCCTGCACAAAGGCCTGGTCGGCCGCACGTGTCGATGCTTCCGCCGAGGTAAGGCTGTCGCGAATGGAGGTATCGTCCAGCCGCACCAGCAGATCACCGCGCTTTACGCTGTCGCCGTTCTCTTTCACAACCTGCAGCACCACGGCAGAAACCTCTGCGCGCAAATCCGCACGGCGCTCCGGCTGCACCGAACCGGTGATCGAAGGGCCGGAAGCGAGCGCATTGTTACGAACCGTATGCAAGTCTTCCGGTGAAATCAGCAGTGGACGCTCGGCAACGGTGGCGGCAGCCTTGTCGTTCTTTTCAGGCGCTTTGCCGCAGGCGACAACGATGGATACAAATATGAAAGCGAAAAGCGTATTGCGAAGCATGGTGACGATTCCGGATAGGTGTGGAGGTGGTGTTTTCGACGCACATGTTTTGCCGGCGTCGCAAGTCACGCAAAATACATCGCTCTGAACGGGAAACTCAGCACCGCCAGCGCGAATGTTACGGTCGGACATCGTTGCACACTGTGCCAGTTTGTGACTGCCTTTTTTGCGGTCTGGTCCCAAGGTGTCCATGGTCGACGTATTCTGGAAAACACTATCTTACGTTTGCGGAGTCAGTGAAGCCAGCACGCCGAGACGGAACGCAATATTGGGGCGACGAGTTGCGTGAAGTTTGGCGTCAACGGACGGCGAGCAAGTCAATAACGCGGCGAAAATTGTTAGCAAGTTGCAAGCACTGGCGCGCATTTCCAAGCATTTTTGGCATGCGAGGTCCGCCAATGCTGGAGTTATTGTCTTTGCAGGGCGGGTTGCCCTAAACCTTCAGGGTCAGGAAGGTGCGCCAGAATACGGTCGCCGACATGCTTGTCGCCGAAATAAATCATCCAGGGTGCCACCGCTTTCGGCGGCACCCTGGAGATTTTTCCTAGAACAACTGCTTTGTAATGACCTTTGAACTCGATACGCCGTTGATTGAAAAACTCATCGTCGCATTGCTGCTGTCGGAGAACGACAAGGTCATGTTTCCAACCGGTTGTACGTTCAGCGCCGGACTGCCCCATACGTCTGTAGGAATACGACCGCCGTTTACCTGAAACAACTGCCCCGTACAGCCATTGCCGACGACAGGACAATTAGTGACGACGTACCAGATCGGCTTTCGGTTCGCGTCATAGGTGTAGAGCGCGACAAAGATGATGCCGAACTGCTGCGTGAGGGAGACGCCCCAGCCGGACTCTGAGTCGGCCGGTGCGGCCCAATACAGTGATGTGTAATCAACCGCCGGTGGGGTGCCGCTAGGCACAAATACCTGACGTGTGATGTTTTTCACGCCCGCGACGCCATTGAGGGTGTAAGTGAACGAACCGTTGTTAGCGTCGCTGAATGCAAATGTTCCCCGCCCTACCGGCAACACACTGAGCGTCGGTTTATTCCACGGCACCGTCACCGGCACGCCGCCTGATACCGAGAACATATCGCCGCTACAACCCGTGCCAATCACAGGGCAGTTGGTAATCACGTACCACACCGGTGCGCCAGATGAATCATAGGTGTACCAAGCCATAAACAGGATAGAGCCGCGCTGCGTCAGGCTCATGCCCCAGCCGGACTCGGAATTTGCCGGCGCATTCCACCAGAGGCCGGTGTACGGATTCGCGCCAAGCGAGGTCCCTATCGCCGGGACGGCGTCATAGGCAGCTTTCGCGTCAAGAATCCCATAACCCCAGTTGTTGTTCGTCGAGGTTGGCATCAACGGCGACGCTGGGTTGAACGCTGGAAGCTGGCCGGTAAACGCGTTGGTTTGCACGTTCTGAAACAAGATCTGTTTTACCTGCTCCGGTGTTAACGTCGGATTCTTCTGGAACATCAGTGCGATCGCGCCCGTCAGGTGCGGCGTGGCCATGCTGGTGCCGTTGTAGGCGACATGTTTGCCATCTGCCTCGACTGAATCGTCTCTCGGCACTCGCGCATCCTGCCCCAAGGCTGAAATAATCATGGCGCCGGGTGCCGTAATCTCGGGCTTCATCACGACCGGACATTTGCTCAGGTTCGAGCAATTGCGGCGAGGTCCTCGGCTGGAAAATCTAGAGACATCGGTGATCGGGCCATGATTGTAATTTGCCGGGTTGTTTGGCGCGCCGCCGGTGGTCTGCCATGAGGAATTAGTGTTGTACGACGCGACTGAAATGGTCCTGGTTGGCGTGGATGTATCGGTCAAGATACCCAAGGTAAACCCAGCGGGCGTATCCGAGGTGAAGAGCAAACCACCACTATCCTCGCCACAAATCATCTGCACCGGCGTATCGGGCAACGTAACTACATCGCCGCGGACTTCATAAGTCCAGGCGCCTTGGAACCCGGTCGGATTCGACGTAATCCTGCTGAAAGAAATCAGAATCTGTCGGTCATCGTTGTTGGCCTGAGGCCCCGTGGAGTTGACCTCAATGATTCCGCACGGCAAGGTGAACGTTCTATCGGTGCCTGCGGGAACAAAATCAGGCATGGCGCATCCATTTGGCCCAGTAACTTTGACGGCATATTGATTGGACCCTGGGTACCAAATTTCAATGCGCTGGTCTCTTGCAATCGATTCCGCCCAGTTAAACGTCACCGTTTTTGTTTGTCCGGCGGAGAGCAGGGGTGTCGCGACGATTTTGTCGGAACCCTCATTACCTGCGGCCGATGTAATGACCATGCCGGCCGCGCCGGCGTTTGATAGCGCTCTCTCATAGTTGGAGGTGCCATCGCGCGCGCCAAAATAGGAGCCCAGACTCAGGTTGACGACCAGCGGCTTGCCGAGTGCTGCCGCTTTGGCCTTCATCCAGACAATTCCATCGACGACCGAGTTGCTGCCACCGGTACCGCCAGCAATGGAGTTAGACGCCAAAATGTCCGCCTTGGGCGCCATCCCGACGAAGCGGTAGGCGGGTTGTCCGTTGCCAGTCTGCTGGCCATTACCCGCCGCAATGCCGCCGACGTGAGTGCCGTGATTGCCGGTTGAGGGTTGCGTACAGCCGCCGTTGCCATTGATGGCGGCATTGATCATTTGTACCGTGCATTCACCGCCGTAATTGAAGCCAGCCGGCGGAGAGCCTGCCGCGCCGTCTACCCGCTGGTCCCACAAGCCAAGCAACCGGGTGGAACCATCAGCGTTGCGAAACGTGAGATGACGAAAATCCAGACCATCATCGACGATGCCGACAATGACGCCTTCACCGGTTGCGCCGCCGAGTTCGGGGGAAGTTCCGGTGCGAATCTGGTTCGCTCGAGTTGCCGGGACACTGAAACTGAGTCGCTGCGGCACGATTTTTTCCGACTCCATGTACTGTATGTCATTGATCGATACCAACGTTGCCAATGACGACGCCGGAATCGAGACCGACGCAATATCGCCCAGCACGGAATTCACGGTACCACCAGCGCTGCGGATGGCATCAAGCGTCTTGCTATTGCCGAAGCGAACCAGGATTTTTACGACGTCGACCTTCTGGGGCAATCGCATCAGCTTGTACGATCCATCACCCATTTTTTCGATGCCCGCCTTCGTCATCGCACCGGAAATCTTTGCGTCAAACTTCTGTGCCGAAAATGCAGGTACTGCTACAGCGGTCAATGCAAGTGTCGCGAGGAAAATACCCATGCGCTTCGCGTTAAATTTGGTTCTCATTTTTTAATTTCTCCCTATATTGTTGAAAATTCGAACTCTGGCTTTATGCACCAAATACGTCGAACCTCCGAATTGGATTCAGCGCTCGAAATCGGGACTGGCCGGGAACTCTACAAATCGGTCGCCGCTTGGACACATCATTTTATATGACGATAACCATTCTGAGGCCAACGACCTTGACGTGCAAACTCGCGCAGCTTGAGCAGGATTCTTGTCCTACGCGATTTAGCGACTTCTTCCTATGGCCGTCGGCATTGCGCAAACTTAGCATAGAAGCAATGGTTGAGATTCGGGGCATATTAATCACGGCATTTAGGCATTGAAGGCTGATGCCGGGATTAACTCGCGCGCGGCATTTGGTTACCAAATTAAATTGCAGGACGCGCAAATGCTGGACGCTGTCATCAAAATTAGAGTTTGCCGCGTTGGGCGTTTGCAAACTATAAATTTGGGAAGTCAGTCGGCGTCGGCGCAATAGTGTCATGTTCTTTGGTGACCGTCACTTTCGAACAACGCAAGTGTTTGTTTCGTGCCCGCACCGCTTATAGATTCTCACAGTAACTTTCTTGTCAGGAGTAATCATGCAAATAAAATTTCTGCGCCTTCGATTGGTTGCCTTCGTCGCTGGCGCTGTCATGCTGGCGAGCAGCGGTTTAGCCAGTGCGGACCCGCCGTCGCGCGTCGCGCGCATGGGCTATCTTTCAGGCAACGTCAGTTACTCGCCTGCCGGCGTGAATGATTGGCTACGCGCTTCCATCAATCGACCGCTTACGACCGGCGACCGCATTTGGGTCGATTCGCGTGCGCGTGCCGAAATCCAGATCGGTGGCGCGATGGTTCGCGTGAACTCCGATACCAGCGTATCCATCCTCAATCTCGACGACCGCATCGCCCAACTGCGATTGGCGCAAGGCACACTAAACGTCCGCGTACGGCGACTGGGCCGCGATCAAGTTTTTGAGGTGGACACACCAAACCTTGCGTTCACACTGTCGCAGCCAGGTGAATACCGGATTACGGTGGACCCGGACGGCTATGCAACAGACATTTTTGTGCGACGCGGCCAGGGCGAGGCATATGGCGACGGTGCGGCGTACATTATCGATTCGCGTCAAGGGTACAGCTTCACGGGATCCAACCTGCGTGATTACGAATATATCGGCGCGCCGCGCTTTGATGACTTTGATCGCTGGTCGAGTGACCGCGATCGGCGCTACGAAAACTCGCCCACTGCTCGCTATGTTTCGCAAGATGTAATCGGCTATGAGGATCTCGATGCAACCGGTAACTGGCGGCTGGATGCCACTTACGGAAATGTGTGGTTCCCAAATCGCGTGTCTGCGGGCTGGGCCCCCTACCGTGATGGCCACTGGGCATGGGTAGACCCGTGGGGTTGGACCTGGATTGACGACGCACCTTGGGGCTTTGCCGTATCCCATTATGGTCGCTGGACAAATCTGCGTGGAACCTGGGGATGGGTACCTGGGCCGGTACGTGAGCGCGCCTACTATGCGCCAGCGTTAGTCGCGTTCGTCGGTGGTAACAACTTCCAGCTTAGCTTTTCAAGCGGCAACGCTGGTGCCGTCGCATGGTTTCCGCTCGCGCCACGTGAAATTTATCAGCCATCCTATGCGGTGAGCCGCGGTTACTTCGAGCATATCAACCGCAGCAATACAATCATCAACAACACCATCATCAACAATACGGTCATCAATAACACGTACTACAACTCAAACGTCACCAACGTCGTCTATGCAAATCAGTCGGTGCCGGGTGCCATCATCGCGGTACCTACCACGACGTTTACGCAATCGCGGCAGGTTGCCCAATCAGCGTTGCCGGTTTCACAAGCAATAATTGCCAGCGCACCGGTGGCGGCTGTCCCGCGCCTTGCGCCTAGCGCCATGAGCGTGCGTGGTGCTGCCGTCCAGAGTAGCGCGCCACCGCCCAGCATGTTCGATCGGCCGGTTGTCGCGCGCAGCGCACCGCCGGCACCGCCGGCCAGTTTTGCTGTTCAGCAACAACAACTGACCGCGAGACAGGGCAGCCCGCTCGACGATGCGGCGCGCAGGGAGTTGAAATCAGTAATGGCTGCGCCGGCACCGGTCGTCAGAGTGGTTGCACCGGCACAAATGGCGCAACCGACCGCGCCGCCCCCGCCTGCTGCGGGGCCCGGTCGAGTTAGCGGTGGACGCGACACCTCCAGTGATCGTAACGCCCCGTCGCTACCATCGAACGCGCGTGTTCCAGGCGCGGTCCCGCAATTTGCACCACCGGCGCCCGCAGCGCCGACGCAGCCGCAAACTGGACGGCCCGAACAACGCTTAAGAGGAGAGCAGCAGCAGACTCAACCATTCGCACCGTCGCCGACACAGGGCGCAGCACCTACACCGGTGCCATCACCTCCGATGGCGCCTCCTGCACCAACAATGAAGTCACAGTCGCCTGAGCAGCGCGGGAGGCCCGAACAACGCGGACAGAGTGAGCAACAAAGCCAATCGCAGTTCGCGCCGCGGCAGGCAATACCAGCGCCGACATCGCCTCCACAATTTGCCCCGCAGGCGCCCACTCCGCAGCCACAGGAAGAGCGCGGGAGGTTCGAGCAGCGCGGCAGAAGTGAGCAACAGCGTGTACCACAGGTTGCGCCGCAAGCGCCTGTCGCCGCACCACGGTTGCCACCGCAGGCACCAGCCTTACCGCCGTCAGCGCCACGTGAGAAGTCGGAGCAGTCTGATAGAGGCGAGCCGCGCCGAAAGCCCGTCATGGCACCGCCGCAAGCACCTCCGGGCGCTGTACAAGCTGGCAAGGACACTGAGTCTATCGATGCCAAGCAGAGAGCCAAGAAAAAAGATGATGAGCGGAAACGCGAAGAGGAAGGGCGCAAGCCGAAGGAGTAGCCGACATGACATCTGGTCGCACATTTCGGTCCGTGCCAATCGGTATAGTCCTACATGTTTTTAGGTGAACGATACGATTGACGCTAAAGGCCGATTCGCAAACACTGCAGGAATGAAATCCCGGCTTCTACTTCGCGACTAAATATAGGGTTCCAAATGAAAAAATACGCCGCTTTTCTTCTTTCTTTCTGGCTGTTTTCGCCATTCGCCTCAGCGAACACATTCACGACCGATCTAACCGATCTTTGGTGGAACGCGAACGAATCTGGCTGGGGTGTGACGGCAACGCATCAGCGCGAAGTTGTGTTCCTGACGTTCTTTGTTTACGGACCTGACAATCGTGCCACTTTCTATACCGGTCAAACATCATATACAGGCCAGGCGAGTTCAGGAGCACTGATTTTCTCAGGTCGCATGTATGAAACTCGCGGGCCGTGGCTAGGTACGTTCTTTAACCCCAATGCAGTGACGATACGCGACGTAGGGTCGGTAACATTTACCGCGTTTGTCGATGCAGCAACGCTGAGCTACAGCATTGACGGCGTGGTCGTGAACAAAGCACTAACGCGCCAAACATTTCGAAATAATGACCTGACCGGCACCTATGCGGGCGTATTCCGGCAGACCGCTTCAGGCTGCGCGAATCCGGCGAACAATGGTACGACCGAGACCGTTGTCGGCGTGGCAATCGACAACACCGCGACGGGCTTTGCCATGAGCACTAACAATGCGAGCGGATCAGTATGCAATTACTCTGGCAACTATCGCCAAGGCGGTAGGATGGGATCGTCTACCGGCACGTATAGCTGCCCAGGGATTGCGGGTAACTACGACTCGTACGAAATGGAAGCCAACCCGTCGGGTATCACGGCTATATTCACCGCCAATGACAATACGTGTTCACAAATTACCGGACGATTCGCGCTGGTGAAGAGGCAGTAACACCAGCTTTCGGACTGAACCGTACCTGTATTCACAGTTTTGTTTCCTGCTCAAACCGCGAGGCGCCCAACGAAAGCCCTCGCCGCCATCGGGAGGGCGTCCGGCGTAACTTTCCTCCCCGGCGGCGAGTGTTTCTAGGCGCCACTGAATGTTAGATAGGCCAGCGAGGCCAACACAGCGATAAACGCGCAGAATACATTTGGGCAGATCGTGAATGCGGGTACGACGAAGCGCTTGAGGCGATTCCTGAAGAGGGCCGCCGTGCCCAGCCGGGGCGGCAACAAGCGTCCAATGAAACTGGCCAACGGAAGAAACCGCGTCGTGCGAAGCATGGGAATCGCAATGAACAACATCGCCAGCGCTGCGCGAGGGTTCTGCGACTAGCTGGATCTGCGCACCTGGCGTGAATGCAAGGGTGGCGCGCAAGCACCACTCCCAGCAGCAATGCAATGCTGCGGACGGCATACAGGGCGTGCAGACAATCCGTGTGGGCGCTGAGCGGGAATATTGAGATTGACAAACGATTCTCCTGCGAGAAGAGTTGTCCTGTTATGCGCTACATCACGCCGAATAAACATACGTCTACCAAATTTATTACCAAATAGGAAAACGCGACGACGATTCGGCGCGCGCGTGCAAGGTTACGGCCAAGAATGGCGAGTAGCAAGAAAACTAGCAGGTGGATGCCAGAGAGAGCTAAGGTAGTAGTCTGGGTTGAGTTGATGTCTAAAGCCCTTGGAAAGTTAGCGCGTACTACCCAAGGGGAGAATGAATGCAATGGAAAGTAAATTGACGCCGCGGTATTTTTTGACTCTCGCCGACACAAAAGTTTGCGAATATCGCCTTGGCTGCAGGGCCGTGGTCAGTCTGCGGTCAGCATCTCGGCGCAAGCTCGTTAGCACAAGCTCAAGATAGTCATTTTCTGGTACGTAAAATGCCTTCATTCAATTCCATAGCCACTGTAAAAAAGCTCATTGCAGCGACTGACGGAGCGTTCCGTCGGATGCCGCGGTATTTGATCGCGCTTTTGATTCTCTCGTTGGCTGCTTGCGTAGTTTGGCTCGACTTTCTCAGCGGCCCTTTTCTGCCCTTCACCCTGATCTACCTGTTACTGATATTTGTCGCAATTCGGGATACCACCGTGACAGTCGCTTACTGTGTCGCAATCATCTCTGCGGTCGGTAGGACGTTATCTGCGAGTCAGGCTTTTCCTGACACTTTTACGTTTGCGATAACGTGGCAGTTGGCCACTACCGCTGCGGTATATCTACTTTTCTGCCATCTACTTAGCTCGAAGATTCAGCGCGACACTGGTCCACAACAGGAAACTCCTGATTCTCGCACTTCACATGTGGATCGAAGCATCGACACAACCACCCCGGTGGCGAGACTGCCCCGTAGCGTTCAGCAGTCTGCTCCGAGGAAGAATGGAATAACCGCTTTCTTGATATTCGGGTTGGTCGTCGTGAGCGCAATCTGCTCGGAACAGATCCTGGCGCGGTCGGCACGCGAATTTACACTGGACTTGAGCAACAACAAGATACTTCGGGCCCCATGGAATAATCGCCATGCATCGCTGGATGGGATTTCAAAGGAGAAGATTGCACTGTTGACCTTCGATGACGGGCCCAGCGATGCAGAAATTGATCTGAAAATCCTTAAAGTTCTCCGAAAGCACGCCGCCAAGAGTATTTGGTTCGTGAATTGCAGAAATTTTGATGTGGCACTTCATCCGGATGCCAAAGAAAACAAGAGCACGCTCAAACAACTAATCAGTGACGGACACGTTGTCGGCAACCATACCTACGAACATAAGGATCTCGTCAACCTCTCGAGTGTCAGCCCAAGGCTGGCGGAAAAACAGATTAGTGACTGCAGCTCTGCACTTGAAAACCAGACCGGCCACCGTCCGATATATTTTCGCGCCCCCTGGGGGAAAACGCCGCCGCATTTAAAAAGCGTCATCGCGCAAAACCAAATGATCGAGGTCAATTGGAACGCCACAAGCCTCGATACATTTGCCTATTTTCACGAACGCCCCTCAGCATACACTGCGTTTCTTTTCCATTCGCCGATTGGAAGTTTTGTGGATAGTATTTACGATGGCGATATCATTCTCTTTCATAACGTTGCTGTCACTGCAGAAGCGCTGGACGAACTTCTGACGCGACTTGAGCAACGCGGCTTTCGTTTTGTGTTGCCGTCATAACTTTGCCGCACGCCAAACACGACACGTGATATAGCTGTCGCCGTTTGCGCGGAGGCTATGCGTTTGTGTTTCGCGGTTTCCTCAACCCCAAAACTCACTATTGCGCGAACACCTCGCGCCACTACACCTGAAACGCGATGACGCGGGCATCGCGTTGATCGCAAATCAAGTCTGGGCCTTCGGCGAAGCTGAACGCACTGATCGCCGCGAGCTGTCTGGTAGTGTTTCCTTTGCTGCAGTTGCTCAGCCGTGAAGCAACGTACCGGGCAACGCGCCGGTCATTGCTGCGGTTTGGCGCCGGTAGCCAACCCGCAAAATAATGCTAGACACTAATATTGGCGCGGTTTTCCAACTATTTTTGTGCTCGAGGCCACGCCAAATATAGAGCTGATTGCTACATTTTTATGGCGGCATTTCAGCGAGGCGGTCTCCTGGGCCGCTAATTCCGGGCCGCGCGAAACAAAATTTGACTCTGGGCCTTTGTGCTCCACAGTTAGGTCCGCACACTCAGTGTATCGTCAATGTAGGACGGCACCTGCTTTGTTAAAGGCAATCGTCCGATAACGCTACTGCCCGGCCCAAACGCAAAATACGATAGCGTCAATCGACGCGGCGTCGCTGCACGCAATTTCTGACAGGAGACAACAATGCATGCACTACTGAAATATGCGCTCACCGTGGCCGCGCTAGCTGTGGCCACGCAAGCTACTGCACAAATTACTTTCTACGAGCGTGAAGACTTTGCAGGCCGGACCTTTACCGCGGAGAACCAGGTTGGCAACTTTGAGCATGCCGGTTTTAACGACCGTGCCTCGTCTGCGGTCGTTTTGCGTGGGCGTTGGGAAGTCTGCGAGGATGCCGGTTTCAGAGGAAGGTGTATCGTACTGCGCCCAGGCAGATATGCGTCGCTGGCGGCGTTAAGCATGAACAACAGTATTTCATCGGTGCGCATGGTCAGCCGCAATACGCCGCTCGACGACAGTCGCTATGCACCGATCCCCGCTGCACCACAAATTACATTTTACGAACGTGAAGGCTTCGCCGGCCGATCATTCACCACCGCGAACCAGATAGGTAACTTTGAGCGGCAGGGCTTCAACGACCGCGCCTCGTCGGTTGTTGTTCAGCATGATTTCTGGGAGGCGTGCGAGGATTCCTGGTTCGCAGGTCGTTGCGTGGTGTTGCGCCCGGGCAGATATCCCTCACTGGCTGCGATGGGTTTGGATGACACCGTTTCCTCGGTTCGGGTCGTGAGTGCAAACGAGCGTGTGGACGAGAGCCGTTATGCCCCTCTGCCTGTGATTGCCCCAGTTGTGACGGTCCCGCAAATTACCTTTTATGAACGCGAAGGCTTTGAAGGCAGAACTTTTGTTACGCGTGACCAGATCGACAACCTGGAGCGCAATGGCTTCTACGACCGCGCTTCGTCTGCCGTTGTATTAGGCGAGGCTAGGGAGGTCTGTGATGACGCAAGATTCAATGGTCGCTGTGTAATCCTGCAGCCCGGCAGATATCCGTCATTGGCGGCGATGGGTTTGAACGACCGGATTTCCTCGGTACGCAGCGTGCGCGCGTATGTACGAACTGGCGAAAATCGTTCCCCACCCCCATCGGTCGCCGTCTACGACTATCAGCGGCGCGACAACGAACGTCTATACGAAGCGCGCGTCACTTCCGTTCGCGCCGTCGTTGGAACCCCCGAGCAACGCTGCTGGGTCGAGCCTGATCAAGTCGTTCAGGATCAAGGCAACGCTAACGTTCCCGGGGCCATTGTTGGCGCAATCATAGGCGGCATTCTCGGCCATCAGGTCGGTGGCGGGCGAGGCAAGGACGTTGCCACAGTGGGTGGCGCTATCGCTGGCGGCGCGATCGGCGCCAATGTCGGCCGCGACAATAACGGGCAGCCGGTGTATACGCAAAATGTCCAGCGTTGCGCCAGTGTCTCCGGTCCAATGCGGGCCGACTACTGGGATGTGACTTACGAATTTCGCGGACAGGAGAATCGCCTGCAGATGGCCAATCCTCCCGGTGCGACCATCACCGTCAATGAGCGCGGTGAGCCACGGGTCTAAGGTAACTTCCCATCCGAACGGTACAAGGCAGCTTCGGGCTGCCTTGTACCCCAGCTAAGGCCCGCTGTCTGTCAATGACGTTCTGGTGGGGGGAAGTAACATTAGGTTGAGCAGAGAACAGGCTCTCGACTGGCCTACGCCATTAAGCCGTGCGCGCGGTGTTCACTAAAAAACGGCGAAAACACAGGGTCGAGGCTGATGCGAAAGAGGGTCAGCGAGCAACGCTATAAGCGACAAGTTTTCAATGGAAAACAACTTGACTCTGACACTTAGTGTTGACGCCGACTCGGGTCAACTGATCAAATGCTCTGCGCCGTAAGGCTTGGCCATGCTCGAATTGACGCTTAATGCACCTGCCAGCGTAGTAGCGCATTGTCGACCAGGCTCGCAATGCCGTAGCATGGATGCGCAGGCGCCTGCTTAGGGGCGCATTTCCAAAGGCGTACCCGAAGATGAGTTTCTTGCGTGCAAATATATTTATTCTCCTGGCGATCCTTTGCCTCCTCGCCACGCAACTCGCCTTGGCCAAGTGTCCCTTAGTGGGCTATTCGGTTAGCGGAACCGTTACCGGCGAAGACGGCAAAGGCATCCCAGGCGCAGCAGCGACGATCACTTCGGTCGGCGAATTTTTCCCGCAACATCCGGTTGTTGCACCCACCGATGAGCAAGGCGTGTACCAGACTCCCATGCGCTTCGACACCTACTCCGGCGGCGGCGTCAACGGCGACGATTGCTTCCGCAAACCCGGCCGCATCGACGTCCGTATCGAGGCGGCCCGCTATAACCCGGCGAGCAAAGTCACCGTCATTGGCGAGCGAGCGCACGCGGTTGCTGATTTTGTGCTGGTGCGTTCGCCGCTATGAGCCTAGCGCGGACGCCTAGACCTGCTCACGCTCCAGCGCACGCTTGACAGCGCCGCGCTTACGTCCACGTGAAACCAACAACACCCGCTTCCCCATCATCAATGTGAGCAAACGTCCCCCCAGGGGTCAGAGTCACCGTTGGAGCCACTTTGATAGATCGAGGCGCCATCACCGGTCAAGGCGAAATGGTGAGTCTTTGGTTCCGGATTTGTTCGATGAGCGCGCGTTTCTTGTTGATGTTTACCTCACCCACGATCAGCCAAATAGGTCCCAAGCGCCATCGCCTATGGCATCGCTTTTCGCGTACTCGCCACCGCCAGGAAAATTTCCCGCAGAAAAACCACCAGACTCCCGATGAAGGCGAGCATCGCCATGACAAACAGGAGGCCAACGAACGTGGCGAGATTGACTGATAGGAGTGCGCCAATGAAAGCCACGATGATGAGCAAGCCCACGAACAGGGCGGAGAAGACAGCGAATGCGACGGCAAAATAAATCAGGCGTAAGCGCCGACGTAGACTGTCAAGCTCTTCTCTCGCTGGCAGCAATTCGGTCAGCTCGACCGCATGCAGTCTGTCCTCAAGCACCCGAATGCGGTCGACAATACGCGCAAGGCGATTGGCCAGCACACCCATCAGCGTGCCGACTGCCGTGAGCAGGAACACTGGGGCTATGGCCAGGGCAATGACGTGGGTGATCTGGTTGATGTCAGTTTGCGGAAACATGCGGGGGCGTCAATTCGACGTGGCTTGCTGAAGCGCTGATTATCCGATTAGCCTCGCTACAAAACAACCGTCGGTTTCGCCATTGAATTCCGTCCATGCATGCCGTGCCGGGACAAGCCAAAAAAAACCTACAGCGTCAACCAGCTTTGCGCATGCGCGCGATGGTCTCGCGGTAGGGCTTCAATCCGGCCCACAGCAAAGCGATGGCGGCGAGGTTCGCTGCTGTGCCAACGATCAGCATCGACCATTTCAACGCGAGGTCATTGGCAAATACGTAGTCCGTCACCAACGCAACAGCCGTCGGCCCCACGCCGAGGCCAATCAGATTGACGATGAACAGGTAAACCGCCGCCGTCTGGCCACGCATTTGATTGGGAACAATCGCGACAATGGCTGCCGGCGCCGCACCAAACGGCATGCCGAGGGCAAATACGGCGGGCACCATGAGGATGGCGGCGAGCGTGCCGTCGCCAGCCAGCAAGTAAACCCCGCCGATAATCGCGACGACGGATGCGAGGATGCCGACGCGTAGTGCTGCATCGGTTTTGCCCTGCTTCAACCAACGATCTGTAAGCCAGCCACCGAAGAGAATTCCTGCGCAGCCGAACACCATCACGATCAAGCCGTAAATGATGCCCACCTCACCAGCTTTCCAGCCAAAGGTTCGGATGAAAAAGCTCGGCACCCAAGCCGCGGTGCCGTAAGAACAAAAAGCAATCATTGCGAAGCCGACGTTGTGACAGAGCACAGTGCGACGGTTCAGCCACAGGTGTGCCATGACCTCAGCGAACGGCACGCTGCCGTGTGCGAGAACACCCTCTCTTGGTGGCTCCCGCACCAGCAGAAACGCGAGACTAAACAAGATTCCGCTGCCGCCCAGCACGAAGAACACCACCTGCCATGGACGCACATCGCCGACCAGTGGCAAAGACACTGCGCCCTGCGCAACGGCAAACTGGATCACCAGACCACCCACTAGAAAGGCAATGCCGGAGCCGAGATAAATGCCCATTGAATACACGCTGATGGCGGTAGCGCGGCGCTCTGGCGGAAAGTAGTCGGCAATCATCGAATATGCGGCCGGCGAAAGCGTGGCCTCACCGACACCGACACCGATGCGAAACAAGAAGAGCTGCACATAGGTCTGTGCCAGTCCGCACAAGGCCGTCATAAAGCTCCAGACGACCACACCGGCGGCGACCAGACCCCGGCGACTCCAGCGGTCCGCCAATCGACCAAGGGGGATGCCGAGGATGGTGTAAAAAATCGCGAAGGAAAAGCCCATCAGCAGGCTCATCTGCGTATCACTTATACCCAGATCACGGCGAATCGGTGCGACCAGTAAATTGAGAATCTGTCGGTCGACAAACGAGAACACATAAGCCACCATCAATATCGCAACCACAAACCACGGATAGGCCATAGATTTGCCGCGCTCCTGCACGTTTGGGTCCATCGATCTTCTCCTCCGGTTAGGTAATTCCGCAGCTGCCGAGGTGTTGCGCTTGGCGCTACGTGTTTGGGGGCATCTTAGCGGGATTTGTGAGGGTTAGGATTTGAATTGGTTGGTGTGAGGTGGTAAATGTGACGATGCCTGCGGCCCGGAGTGGTTGCGCATCGCCCCCGTCCCACCCTTGCCCCGTCGCCGGGGGAACACCCACAAGGGTTGCGCCGGGCGCCAGCTTACGACGGCTGGCGTGCAGGCTTTGTTCACTCCGCTGGCAATGCGATATTGGGTATGCAGAACGCCATTTGACGGGCATTTCCAGGCAAATATCGTCTGCGATGCTCGCCAATGCTGGAGTTTGTCGAAATTTCGCGAATCGCACCCTCAAACAAGCGTATGCAACGGCAACCCAAGAATATCCCGCTCCGTCCCGCCACCGCTTCATCGCGTCGCGTCCGGCTTCGTCGCTTTTGGCAGGACATTTGTCTGCAGCCTGATATTCTGGCGCCATTAGTCAACCCCTCTGTCTGCCTCTCATGATAACCAGCCTGTTCTTTATCGTACGACGCGTCTCCGCCTGGATCGCGGTGTTAGTTGTGTTCCTGATTTTTTGGACCAGCATTCTAAACCTCAGAGCCACCTGGCCGTTGTTCGCCGGCGCCCTGCTGATTGTGATATTCGTCGTTACCACCTCAACCTCACATTTGCGGCGCATTCGTCTGATCGCCGGTAACGCAGATGCCTCGACATTGGCCAATCGTCAGCGGCGCCAGATCGAGATGCCGTTTGAAGCTGACGAGGCTTTCAATATCGTCGACGCGACTTTCCGCGAGCTGCCACGTGCAACCGAAATTGAAAGTGCCAAGGATAGCCTGCAGATACGCGCCAAGGTGCAACGCGTTGATCACTACGGCGCCGCAGTGCCACTGCGGGAGAAAATATCCAAAACGTTTGGCATGCAGCGGGACCTAGTCGTCGCCACTGTCACCCCGCGCGATGGCTCGTGCAGCGTGACGGTGATCTGCGAGCCCGAGAACGGCACCTGGAGCGATCTGTTTGTCGTCGATGACGGTGTCAACCTGGAAAACGCTGAGGCCATCACCCGCGCCATCTCGCGGCGTATCGCCGAGCGTCGTCGCAATGAACAAGCCTCAACCAAGGAGACCGTGACCGAGAAGGAACTCGCCGTGGCCAAACTGGGACTGCTGCATGCACAGGTCGAACCACATTTTCTCTACAACACACTCGGCAGCGCCAAGTACCTGATCAAGAGCGATCCAGTGCGCGCCGAAGAAATGCTCGACAACCTGATTCTCTACCTGCGCCATTCGCTGCCGCGCACCGAGGACTCCTTGTCAACCATTGCAGACGAGCTTGAACGCGCGCGTGCCTACCTGGACATCCTGCAGATTCGCATGGGAGGACGGCTGCGTACGCAGATAGAAGTGCCGGACGCGCTCAAAGCGGTGCCGTTCCCAACGATGATGCTGCAGACACTGGTCGAGAATTCAATCAAGCATGGGTTGGAGCCCAAAACCGGTGGCGGCACCATCTGGATACTCGCCCGCACCAACGAACACGGTGTTGCCGTCACCGTGGCCGATGACGGACGCGGATTCAGCACCGAAACCACCGGCACCGGTATTGGGCTGAAAAACGTGCGCGAGCGGCTGAAGCTTGCCTATGACGGCAAAGCGACATTCAGCATCGTTGCCAATTTCCCTGCCGGCATCGCCGCAACCATCACGGTCCCCGCGGCTGGTCCCAAGTCCGACCCAAAGGAGGTCAATCATGAATGAACCCGTTACCTGCGTGATTGCCGAAGACGAAGAAATTTTTCGCGAGGCGCTGATCAATCTGCTGCGCGAAGAATGGCCGGACCTTGATGTACTTGCGGCTTGCGAAGACGGTGGCGCCGCGCTCGACGCCATCGGCGAACACCAGCCCGACATCGCCTTCCTCGACATCCGCATGCCGGGGTTGACTGGTCTGGAAGTTGCCGCCGCGATGAGTGACGCAAGCCCCAAAACCCAAATCGTGTTTGTCACCGCCTATGACCAATACGCCATCGACGCGTTCGAGAAAGGTGCGGTCGACTATCTGTTGAAACCGATCTTGCGCGAACGACTGGCGGCCACCCTGCAGCGCCTCAAGGTGCGCGCCGCCACGGGAAACCATGACACCGAAGCGCTGACTGCCCTCATCAAGCAACTCAACGGCGCCCTTCCCGCGCGGTCCACCGCGCCACCGCTGGTCTGGTTGACGGCAAGTGCCGGCAAAGAGACCCGACTGATTATGGTGGACGATGTTGCCTATTTTCAGTCGGACAGCAAGTACACCGTGGTGATGACGGCGCAGGGCGAATCGCTGGTGCGCACGCCGCTGCGCGAGATGCTGGACAAACTCGACCCGACCCATTTCAAACAGATTCATCGTGCGACCATCGTCAACATGAGAGCCATCGCATCCATCGTTCGCGACGATACTGGCCGCGGCACGGTGAAACTGAAAAATCGACCGGAGACGTTGACAGTAAGCCTCACGTTCATGCCCTTGTTCAAGAACATGTGATAGCGACCAGCGCAGGGACGATCTGATCTGGATCATCGATGCACATGCAAGCCTGAATCCTGTCAGCCGCCGTGCTCACGCCGCGAATCCTCGGGGGCGCCAGCGCGATCTCGCATGCCATAGTCGCGATTGACCGTCGCGACGCGCAACCGGTAATCGTCAAAGATGTGGTGCCTCCCGGCGGACTGGATGACTCGGTGCGCGTCGAGGTTTCGCCAGTTGCGCACCGCCTCTTCGTCGCGCCAGAATGAAAGCGAGAGTATCTTGCCCGGCTCGCTCAAACTCTCGAAGCGCTCAATGGAAATGAAACCGTCAAACGCGTCCAGTTGCGGACGCAACACGGCAGCAGCATCGAGATATGCAGCCTTGTGCGTGGCGTGGGTTTTTGCTTCAAAGATGACGGCAATCATGCGACCACTCCTGATGTGACGGCGGGAATTTGAAAGGTACCCTCAACCACTTCGGTAAAAGTACGCTCTTCACGCAAGATAAAGCGTTTCTCCTGCGCAAAGGCAAAATTGTTGAGGCTTTCAGCATCGGTTTTCAAACGCCCGCGATAGGACTCATAAGCAGCGAGGCTATCGAAGCTGATGAGGCCCCAGGCAATGTCATTGGTCCCCTCATGCGGCAGGAAGTAACCAAGCAAATGGCCGCCGCAGCGCGGGATGATACGTCCCCAATTTTTGGCGTAGGTGCGGAAGGCGTCGTGCTGGAAAGGATCGATCTGGTAGCGTATAAAGCAGGTGATTGGCATGACGGTTTAGCCTTGAAGAATAGTTGTGCACACGATAGCGCATTGCCAGCCCTCAATGGTTCGTCTACCATCGAACCATGAAAGATGGACCCAGCATCGTACGCATCGCTTCCTTGATCGGTGATCCCACGCGCTGCGAAGTGCTGACCGCACTGATGGGAGGAAAAGCACTCACCGCCACCGAACTCGCTGACATCGCCGGTGTGACCAAACAGACGATTAGTGCCCATGTTTCCAAAATGGTGGACGCGCAACTGATCACGGTGGAGAGCCAGGGTCGGCATCGCTATTTTCGACTGGCTGACGACGATGTCGCGCAGTTGCTGGAATCGCTGATGGGTGTGGCATACAGAACCGGCTCTGTGCGGCTGCGCGCCAGCCCGCGCGACCCGGCGATGCGTAAAGCCCGGGTCTGCTACGACCATCTGGCCGGTGAGCTGAGTGTGCAGATCTATGAGCGTCTGATCCAGCGCGGCGCACTTACGCTAGAGGCTGATGGCATTGTACTCACCACTTCGGGCCGACGATTTTTCAACGATCACGGCATCGATACGGCCGAATTGCAAGCGCGTCGGCGCGCGTTTTGCCGCACCTGTCTCGATTGGAGTGAGCGTCGGCATCATCTCGCCGGTGCACTCGGCGCAGCGATACTCGATCATGCGTTTGCCCGTCGCTGGTGCAAGCGCGAAAGCGATTCGCGCGTCGTGAGTTTTGGTCACGCCGGCGAATTGGCGATCCGGAAAATGTTTGCGCTCATCAACGGGGGATGATCGGCAGCGCGAGAGGTTAAGTTTTAGGTTCGGAAATGCAGACAATTCGGACGTATTGTGGCGTGCAATCAACTCACCGCCAGCGTCCAGGTGGCAGAGGTCAGCATCAAACGCATTACCAGGTAGAACAGCAGCCCTGTCGGGCCAAATAGCAGCGTCAGCAGTAGCACCGGCAATAGCCACCAGTGGGTCATGCCGACTCGCGAAGCGTCGGTCACGATATAGAGCCCAACCATTAAGTCGAATGCCAGATAGTGAATCCAGCCGGCGAGAACGATGCGTGGCGATCTGAACAAGTTAACGACGCCGGTAAGCGACGAAAAACCGCCTTTGCCAGCTGCCGCCCCCGGCTCCCGCAGATGCCGGACAAAAAACGCAAACCAGCAATAGAGCACGCACAGCAATGCCACTGAGATGCTGAGCACCGCCATCCGCGCCGCCTGCGGCCAGAACGGATAGCCGAATACCACCAGCCAGCCGATGATGGCGATGGCGTTTGCGACGTTGAATGCGACGGAGAGTCCGCTCATCCCGGCTGGAAGACGGTTACACGCAACATCACGCCCTATTTTGATTCTGCCGGTGGCGCGTAGAGCGGTTTGCCCTTATCCACAATGTGTGCGGTGAAAAGTCTGAGCGGCTTGTCTCCGACCACCTTGAATCCGCCGTGTACGGCATCGCGCAGGTTCAGCACCACGCTACCGGTTTCCATCATGGTCGGCTCTTTGCCGGGTAATTGGATCATGGCACCCTGGATTACGTAGGCTGTTTCTACGCCGTGATGAAAGTGCCTTATTGCGACGTCGCCGGGCTTGTATTCCACAATCGAACTGACGACTTCCATGCCCGGTGCACCCGAAAGATCAGCGCGCTTCATTTCTTTGCGGGGGCCGGGCTCCTCGCCGAATGTCATTGCAGATGTGGTCGCTAGCAAACTAAACGTGGTTGCAAGGACTGCCAATCGAATTGAACGCATATTGTTTCTCCTGAAATTTGCTGGGTAGGTGGTGTTTGGGCTGCCTTACTGCTTGATCATTGAATAGTTACCGTTGGTTCTTGTCAGATTGTTTATCCAGTCGACTTTGGCCTTCTTGCCGGTGGCGTCAACTTCCATCCTAGTCATGCCGGTAGCCTTGCCATCGCGTTTGAAGGTTTCCTCCAGCGTATTCTTGCGTATCTTTACCGACACGCTAGTGACGCCGGGATCTCCCTTGTATGGCGCATCAGTGCCATCGGTCTTGGCAGAATAAGTCTCACCGGTCGGCGTGGACATTGTCATCATTGCACCGTCCGATTTGTAAGTCACCAATAAGCCGTTGTCCGACACCTTGTCAGCCTTGATCGCTTTCCAAGAACCTGACATCTGGGTGGTGCTGGCCTTGTCGTAGGCTATGCGGGCATAGCTGGTGGTGCCCTTGACGACTTCGGCGTTCACGGACGAATTTGTCGTGTATTCATGCTGCATTGAATTCTTGTCCGTAGAGACCGAATACTTGCTGCGCGCGACGATCTTTCCGGCTTTCTTGCTCACCATCTCCACGTGGCTGGGGTCGATAATTTTCACCGCGAGCGTATCTGCATACGGATCGCCGACCACTTTCTGATCTTTGCCATCCGCCTTGACCACGACTGGTATCGCGCAGGTTTTGCATTCGTAGGCGCCATCCTTGAAAACAAATACAGACGGCTTGGCCGGAAAGTCGATACTGCTGACGTCCGTTTTCCAGGTGCCGTCGAACACGCTTTGTGCGGCGCACACTGCCGGCAAAAATGCGAGCCCGATAGCTGCGACGAAATTGATTCTTTTCATGTTGTTCTCCAGTTGGTCTATGAAGCAACTAATTTGGTTGCGCGCAGCTGAGCATTCTTATGAAAGTGTGAAAGCGAATTCGTGAGATACGCCGTTTCCGCGAGGAAGTCAAACGCGCTGCGGGACGCGCAGCGCTTTGGTGCTGATTGATTAGTATCATTAATTTTTCACGAGAGTCCAGGATTGACGCGCGTCTTCAGCCATTTTCGGCTTGATAGGTCCGCCGGTATTGGCGTTTCATTTTTTTGAATTCACGCCAATCCTTAAGTAGCGCTTTTCAAATTCGAGCGCCGGCACCGGTTCGCCGAACAAGTACCCCTGACACTGATCGCACTCGAGCTTGAGCAACTGTTGCTTTTGCGCTTCGGTTTCCACCCCTTCGGCCACCACATTGAGCTTTAAACTATGTCCAAGTGCGACGATGGCCTCTACGATGGCGGCGTCATCGAGATTCGTATCCACATCGCGTACAAAGCTCTGATCAATTTTCAGCGTATCGACCTGAAAGCGCCGCAGATACGCCAGCGATGAATAGCCGGTACCAAAATCGTCGATCGCAATGGTCACGCCAAAGTCGGACAACCGCCTGAGCACGTCAATGTTTTCGTCGACGTTTTTCATCAACATACTTTCTGTCACTTCCAGCTCCAGCAGCGGCGGCGCCAGGCCCGCACCGGCCAGCGCATCGCTGACGGTCCGAGTCAGCCCCTTGTTGAATTGACCCACCGACAAATTCACCGCCATCGGCACATCGCGCCCGAATTTTATCGACCAGTCAACACTCTGGCGGCATGCCCGATCGAGTACCCATGCGCCCAGCGGCACAATGAGTCCGGTCTCCTCGGCGATAGGGATGAAACGGTTCGGCCCCACCACACCGAGTTCCGGGTGGTTCCAGCGAAGCAGTGCTTCTACCCCGGCCAACTCTCCGCCACCGAGCTTGAATTTTGGATGATAGTAGAGCTCGAACTCGTTTCGTTCAATGGCGCGCCGGAGTGTACTTTCCATGGTCAGTTTTTCAATGGCGCGGGCGTTCATCTGCTCTGAATAGAACTGATAATTGCGTCGACCGTGCTCTTTCGCAAAATACATTGCCATGTCGGCGTTGCGCACCAGCGTAGAGCCGTCGGCCGCGTCGCCGGGAAATACGCTGATGCCCACGCTGGCAGATGTGGTCAACACCTTGCCTTCAATGGTGTAGGGTTCCGACAACACGGCAATAATTTTCTGCGCGACGGCAGCGGCGTCTTCGGCAACGCGCAGCGCTTCCAGTACCACCACAAACTCGTCGCCACCAATGCGCGCCAGCGTATCGCCCTTACGCATGAGCTGCTGCAATCGTTCCGCAACGCGTCGCAACAAATCATCGCCGACCGCGTGACCAAGTGAATCGTTGATTGTCTTGAACCGATCCAGGTCGACAAATAGCGCCGCGATCAGTCCCCCACTGCGTTGTGCAGCCAGTATTCCCTGCGACAAGCGATCATTTAGCAAACGACGATTCGGCAGTTGCGTCAATGCATCGCGGGTCGCCAGTTCCTCGATGCGCTGCTCAGCGAGCTTTCGTTCCGTAATATCGAGACCGGTACCGCGAAATCCAATGCGCTCGCCGGTGGCATTGAAAATGGGCACGCCAGACACCTGCTGCCAGATCTGACGGCCATCTTTTGTGATGGAGATGAACTCGAGGTTGCGAATCGGGGTGCCCGGGTACGGACGATTGGCAAACCAGTGCTCGAGCCGCACCACTTCATCCGGCGGCATGAAATGGTACGTGTCTTTGCCGACCACCTCTCCTGGCGAATAGCCAAGCACGCGCTCGATTCTCTCGGAGACATAGGTGTAGGTGCCCTCTACATTGGCCTCCCACACGTACTCGCCCGCTGCATCCACCACGTCGGCGAAGCGTCGCTCACTTTCCCGTAAGCGACGTGTACTGCGATTACGCTCGGTCACATTGACGTGAATAGCTAGCAGGCATTGCTCGCCGTGTAGCTCGATGACCTCAGCCGTCATCGACGAATCAGCGATTTCACCGCTCTTGCGCCGCAACTGGAATTCGAAATCTCGTATGCGTCCATTGGTCTTAAGCTGGGAAAACATCACGCCCCGCTGTAATGGTTCAGCCCAAATATTAAGCTCGAGCGAACTATGGCCGACAAGCTCATCACGGCTATATCCGGACAAATCGCTCCAAGCCTCATTGAGCTCCACGTACACGCCACTTTCTAATCGCGAGATGACGATCGCATCGGGACTGGCATGAAAAATACGGGCGAAGCGCTCATCCGAAAGTCGGCGCTCCTGTTCGGCGCGTTTGCGGCTCGTCACATCGAAAATCGTCGCCACAATGCATGGCTCGCCAAAGTACTCGATCACTTGCGCCGAATACAGCACATCAATCTCTTCACCACCATTGCGGCGCATGCGCATTTCCAGATTGTCTACGCGGCCATGCGCGGTGAGTTGTTGCACCAGTTCGTCTCGTTGCGCCGGTTCGGGCCAGACACCAAGATCCACAGTTGTCCTGCCGATAACCTCGTCACGGCTATAACCGAATAGCGTAGAGCAGGCTTCGTTGGCTTCGACATAGCGACCGTCGGCGAGGCGGCTGAATACAATTGGAATCGGACTCGCCGCAAACAACTTGGAGAACAGCGCTTGCGAACGGCGCAGCTCGAGATCGGCTTCTTTGCGCTTGCTGATGTCGCGGATGAAGCCGACGAAGCCACGGCGGCCATTAACAGGAAGTTCCGAGAACACGATTTCGACAGGGAATTCGCGCCCTTCCCGATGTAACCCACGGGTCTCGATGCCGCGCCAATCCAGCCGCTTTTCACCCGTCGCAAGGTAGTGGTGCATTCCATCCACATGGGCAGACTGCAAGTCTTTAGGCTGAATGATGGCAAGTGTTTTCGCGATCAGTTGTTCAGGCGCATAACCGAACGTTGTCAATGCGGCCGGATTCGCGAACTGAATCACGCCACGATCATCGACAATCAACACCACGTCATTGGTGGTTTCCCATAGCGTGCGAAAGCGTTCTTCACTTTCGCCCAGCGCCTGCTCGGCAATCCGCTTTGCGGTGATGTCGCGGCCAACGCCTCGATAACCGGTAAATGCGCCGGACTCGTCAAAAATCGGTTCTCCGCTGATACTGCTGTAGCGCAGTTTGCCGTGTTGATCATCGCGGAAAACGACGAAATCGCGGAACGGATGGTGCGCCTCAAGTTGCTGGCGGTGTGCACGCCAATCTGCGTCGCTCATCACGATCGAGGGCAGTTCCCAGCGGGCCTTACCAATATGCTCACTCGTGTCGAGTCCAGTTTGCGCGAACACTTCGCCGGAAATGCTGACATAGCGGAACTGTCGATCCTGCTCCCAATACCAGTCACTGGACAGCAGCAGCAGATTTCTGAAGCGCGCTTCACTCTGACCCAGCTCGCGCTGATACTGCCGCTGCTGGGTTCGCGTGGCGCACAGCACCAGCATCATCAAAGCTAGCGCATAAATGTAGCCTTGCTGGACAATACTGCTGTATATGTCCGGGAGCTCTGTGAAAGGTCCCAGCGACTGCGATGTTCCGGCGATCACGAGGACCGAGATGACGAAGCTCGCCAGTGCAACGGCGCGGCGCCCTGCCTCCAGCGCACACCAAACGCCCATGACAAAAATTGCAAATTCGGCAAGGTAGTGAATCCAGGTCAGCGTTGGCGGCGTGTTGAACGTAAGCATCGCAGCCAGACAAGGGATCAACAAGAACGTGTTTCGGAGCGCGTTCAGGGGCCGGTCGCCAGCCGAACCGGTGCGCCAGGTGAGAATCAGGGGTGCCACAATTGCGATACCGAGTGCGTCACCCAGCCACCAGACGACGGCACGCGGCACCGCATTGTTGGCTGTGACCGCGTTGTCCACAAGCAGAGCCCAAATACCGGTTGACGCGGAGATGAGGCTGGTCAGGAGAGCAACTGGAACGAACAGCACGATTACGTCGCGCGCCCGGGCGAGCTCCTTGTGAAAATCCAGAACCCGCAAAGCCAGCCATGTGCCTGCGACCGCTTCCAGCGTGCTCCCGGTCGCCCTCAGTGCGGCCGTGGTGAGACTCGTGTCTAGCGATATCATCGCCGCAAACGAGCCCAGAAATATGCCAGGCCACAGGCGTGTCCCGTGCAGAACCATTGCCGCGAACGCGATTCCGGAAGCGGGCCAGAGTGATCGGGTGTTGGGATGAATGTCGATCAACCACAGCGCCAGCCTCGTGGCGACAAAGTAAATCGCCGCTAGCGACAGAACTGCGCGCACCTGAAGCCAAACTGCGTTGGGGGACTGCGGCATCGGACTTATCGTTAGCGTTGCGGGTTGCGAAGCGTTGAATTTGGGTGCGTCGCCAACCAATTTACGCCGCCCGCTGCAAAACCGCTACTCTTATGCTCTGCCAATCGCGCTATTGCGGGAACAGACTGGTACTGCCCCGCTCAAGCGAGTTCAGTCGGCTCATGGCGCCAGAATGAGTTCAGGTCGCGCACGGCGTATTCGTTGTCGCGCTCAAAGGCTTCACGTTCGCGAATCGCTTTGATTTGCCTCGATGACGACGATAGAATCGGCAGCATTTACGGAGACAACATGGCACTATTCGGGCTGTTTGGCGGGCGGAACAAGGGATACCAATCTTCATGGCTACAGTTGACAGTCCTCTATGCGACGGCGTGCGACGGACTTCTACCGGAACAAACTTTTGCATTGCGCGGACGAATTCTCGCGGCCAATCCCATCGACTTCGAATTTGTGAATTCGGACTCATTTCTGGTGTTTTACGCCGGCACTGACGCTGGACTCGATGCTGCCTCGAGGCTCGCCGAGACGCTGCGGGGGGTCGCTGAGGAAAAGACTGTTCCTGCGTTTGGCGTCGCCGTGCTACAAGGCGAATGCCTCGCGCAAATGACCGGTGCCGGTCGCTTCAAAGCCAAGCCGATGGGGGGCCTGATGTCCAAGACGCGAGAATTGGCGATCGCTGCGGCGCACCAGCAACAACCCGAAACTGCAGGCGGAGCGCTGCCCCATCCGACGCATTGACCGGCAGCGAATTGTGGGTCGCGTAGTCAAATGCGCGACGCGAAACGCGAAATGAGGCCGCGAGTAGCTTGTTGGGCTTGACTGAGATCGGCTGCAAAGTGCCCAACCTTCCGCATTTTTCCGATTTTTTATCGCCAATGGAACAACTATTGGGTAGAAAACCGCGCAAATCTACCGTCGCCCAGCACACGTTTCGCGTCGATAGTTCTTATTCTCCACGCTGTTTGCCGCGCCATTCTCTGTCACATTCGCGACTTCGCGTTCGGTTTCAAACCACGTTGAAAATTGGTATTGCGAATCATTATCATTACTGATAAGATTTGAAATACGAACTGTTCGCAGTTGCCACTACTACCCCTCGTCCACTTTGGAGTGCGCCATGTTTTCTATGATGATGATTAGCTTACGTGAAGGTATCGAGGCCTTTCTGATCGTCGCGATGACGTTGGCCTATTTGCGCAAGACGGGCAGACAGTCGCTCGTCTCGGCAGTGGTTTGGGGGACGGGCATCGCGGTTGTGACCAGCTTTATCGCCATGTTGTTTTTCCGCGAGGCCGACAACAAACCCCTTTGGGAGGGCATTCTCGCGGCCGTCGCCGCCGTATTGGTGCTGTCGCTGACCATTTACATGTTCAAGAATGCGCGCAAAATCCGCGGCGAAATCGCCGCCAAGGTTGAAGCTGCGGCCCTTAAAAGCGGCAATGGCGCATGGCTGGGTGTGTTCGCTTTTGTGCTACTCATGATCGTCCGCGAGGGTATGGAGACCGCGCTGATCATTTCCAGTCTGGCGTTTCAAACCCACTCGCGTGACATGTTTGCCGGCGCCGTGATCGGCGTAGCAGGCGCGGCGCTGATCGCCTGGGCTTGGGGACGCTACGGTCACCGCGTCAACATCGCCCGCTTTCTGCAAGTGACGGCGGCGTTCCTGGTGCTGTTCGTGGTTCAGCTATTCATCTATTCATTTCACGAATTCACAGAGGCCGGTGTGTTTTCCGGCATCGATAACCAGTACTGGCATCTGGCTACCGAGCCCTATGGACCCGAGGGGGAGTACGGTCATTGGCTGTCGTACAGCATGGTGCTAATTCCACTGGTTTGGCTGGTCTTCGCTGGGCTGAAAGACCGCAACGCAAAACTCAATACCCCGCCAGTCCAAACCGCTTGATCGACTTCACTATGTACATCTGCATCTGCAATGCCGTCACCGAGCGCGAGATTCGTCACGCCGTGGACCTGGGCGCGCATTCGTTCCACGACGTCTCCAATGATTTGGGTGTCGCAGCCTGTTGCGGCAAATGCAAGAAGGACGCATGTCGCGTGATCCGCGAGCACAAGGCGGGGTTACGTGACATGCGTGCCCTAGTGTCGGCCGCCGGTTAGTACTGACCACGGGCGAAGCCCCGGATGCAAAGTGCATTTTTCCCGTAGTTCTCAACACCAGGCAAGCAAGCTACAACGTCTCCGCTACGGGGACATCGCCAGCCAGCCGTTTGATGTAAGCGACAAGTCGGAGGTTTGGCCATGGCCGTGCAATCGCCCGAGAAACTGGGCAATCCCCAACAGCAATTGAATCGCCGCGGATGGCAATGGCGCGCGACCGTGATGTGCTTCCCTATTATTTCAATGTTTGCACTTGCGGCCTGCGGCGGCGGAAACAGCCCAAGCGGAAATGTATTGAGCCAGACGACGAAGCTGTCCACCGTCGCCGCTCTTGGGGAAATGATTTTCAAGGACACAAGCCTATCAGGCTCCGGACGCATGTCGTGCGCCACTTGCCACAACCCCGACAATGCATACGCGGGCGCTGACGGCCGTGCGGTCCCATTGGGCGGCTCCAGTCTCGACCAGCCGGGATTTCGCAACGCCCCGTCATTACGCTATTTGAGTTTCAATCCGGGCTTCAGTTTCGCCAGTGACGGCACGCCCACGGGTGGCTTCAATCGTGACGGACGGGCCGCGGATCTATCGCAACAGGCGCGTCGGCCGTTCCTGGCCGCACATGAAATGGCCAATCCTGCTGTCGGCGATGTGATCGACAAACTGCGTCGAGCCACGTATGCCGACGATTTCAAGCGGGTATTCGGCGCCGATATATTCAGCCGGCCCGACGACGCGTTTGATCGGGTGACATTCGCACTGGCCCAGTATCAAAAGGACGATCCCGACTTTCATCCATTCGACAGCAAGTACGACTTCTTTCTTGCCGGACGCGCCAAATTAACCGACGCGGAACTACGCGGTCTGGCTTTGTTCAACGCGGCGGACAAGGGCAACTGTGCGGCCTGCCATCCCAGTGCCAAGAGTAGGGACGGTTCGCTGCCGCTGTTCACCGACTTTACCTTTGACAACATCGGTGTGCCGCGTAACGGCGAGATTCCCGCCACCGCCGATCCCGGTTACTACGACACGGGAATCTGTGGACCCGACCGCCAGGACCTGACCACGCGCCAGGATTTATGTGGCGCCTTCAAGGTGCCCACCTTGCGCAATATCGACATGACGCCGCCGTACTTTCACAACGGTCGCTTCAAGACGTTAAAGGAAGTTTTGGGGTTCTATGTGCGCCGCGACACCAACCCCGAGGAGTGGTACCCGAAAAATCCGGACGGCAGTATTCGCAAATTCGACGATCTGCCGATTCAGTTGCGGGGCAACGTCAACACCGCCGAGGGAACATACAACCGTCGTCCAGGCATGGCCCCGGCGCTTAACGAATCCGAGATTGACGATGTGATCGCTTTCCTCAAGACACTCAACGATGGCCACAAACCATGACCGCCGCCGCCACTATCGACTTCAACTCAAACCGAGATACCTATCATCATGAATAAAACTGCAATTGTTATCGCCTTGGGTGCCCTGTTTGTTGTGTCCCCGCTTTACGCCAGTGAAGCCGATCTGATGCAGCGGCTGGACAAGCTTGCCAGCGAACTCGAAAACGTCAAATCCGAGCTTAAGAAACTCAAGGAAGAAAAAGAAGCAAGGGCGAAAGAGCCGCAGGCGCCAGTTGCGATGACAGCCTCGACATCGGCCGCACCCGCGTCCACGTCCTCTCAATCGTCCATAACCCCCATGCGGACAGCAATCACCAATCAGACCACGCTATTCGGTTATGGCGAAATGAATTACAACCGCCCACGCAAAGACACCAGCCAGACCCAGGCAGATTTGCGTCGCGCCGTGCTGGGGGTGGGCCATCGCTTCGACGAAAAGACCGAGCTTGGCATGGAACTGGAATTCGAACATGCGGTGACTTCCGCCAGCGACAAAGGCGAGGTCGAAGTCGAGCAACTGTGGATCGATCACCACCTCAGCGACAAACTGACACTGCGCGCCGGACTGTTTCTGGTGCCGGTTGGACTGATCAATGAGCGTCACGAACCGACAACGTTTTACGGCGTCGAGCGCAACTTCGTTGAGACCGCCATTATTCCAACCACCTGGCGCGAAGGCGGCGTGATGTTGCGCGGCAACACCGACGATCAAGCGCTGACATGGAACGTGGGGGTCAGCACCGGTTTCGATCTGACAAAATGGAATGCCAACAGTAGCGATGGCCGCGAATCGCCGCTGCGTAGCATTCATCAGGAGTTGCAACTGGCCAAGGCGCATGACTTGAGCGTGTTGGGCGCGATCAACTACCGCGGTATTCCCGGATTAACCGTGGGTGGATTCATCTTCACCGGCAAAGCCGCGCATCGAATGCCAGCGTTTGCGGCCCCCGATGCGCGCGTCTCGCTTTGGGATTTGCACGCGCGCTGGACGCCCGGCGCGTGGGACTTGAGTGCTCTGTACGCCAAAGGCACCATCAGCAACACACAAGCACTCAACCTCACCTTTGTCGGCAGTCCCACCCTGGTGCCTAAAGAGTTCTGGGGATGGTATGCAGAAGCAGCTTACAAAATGTGGAACCAGGGGGACTATTCGCTGGCGCCGTTCATCCGCTACGAGCGATTCAATACCGCAGCGAAGTTTGCGGACCTCGGCGCTGGCCTCACCCCGGAAGCTGCCGCGACGGAAGGTGTTGCCACCGTCGGTGCCAATTTCAAATTGAATGCCAACGTCGTGTTCAAAGCCGATTATCAGAAGTTCAAGGTCGACACCGGACGTGATCGCTTCAATCTGGGACTAGGCTATATGTTTTAACGCGTGGCAACGACGTCCTTCATTGCGATGCGTAAATCTGCCATGAACCGCTCCTGTTGGACGTTAGTGCCGGCAACAGCACTCGTTGCGCTGCCGGCGGCCTATGCCGCCCAGTACCTGTCGGTCGAGCAAGCGCAACAGCAATTATTTCCGGCCGGGGCGGCATTTGAGCCACTGAAATTAACGCTCACCGCCGCGCAGCAACAACGCGCCGACTCAGCGGGCAAGGTCATGAGCAGTTTCGAGCCCCGCGTCTGGCGGGTGCGCGCGGTCGACAAGCTGATCGGGCATTTCTTTGTGCACGAAGTCATCGGCAAGCAGGATTTCATCACCTATGCTGTGGCGATTGACGGCGACGGCAAAGTCAAAGGCGTGGAGATTCTTGCCTACCGCGAAAGTCATGGCTATGAGATCCGCAATCCGCGCTGGCGAGCGCAATTTGTCGGCAAAGGCACACACGACGCGATAAAGCTGGATATGGATATCGCCAACATCAGCGGCGCAACTCTTTCTTGCCGGCATGTCACCGACGGCGTTAGACGTATTCTCGCTCTTTACGACGCCGCCCTGAAGGGTCAGCCATGATCAGGTTGCGCCGCGCGCGACCACTATTGGGAACGCTTGTCGAGATTCGTGTCCAGGGACACGACGAAATGGGGCTGCAACACGCGCTGGACGCCGGATTTTCCAGCGTCGAGCGCATCCAGCGTTTGATGAGTTTTCATGAGTCGGGCAGTGATGTATCGCGCTTGAATCGGGAGGCAAACTCCCATCCGGTGATGGTGTCAGCTGAAACCTATCGAGTGCTGACCATTGCGGGTCGCGTCTCGGCGGTCTCCAAAGGCATCTTCGACGTTACCGTTGCCCCCGAGCTGATCCGCCGCGCACTGCTACCGATCTGGCCAGACGCAGTGTTGCCTAGCGGGCCCGCATCTTGGCGCGATGTGGAATTGCTGCCTGAGCATCGGGTCAGGTTCCGACGGCCGCTAATGATCGATCTGGGCGGCATCGCCAAAGGTTTTGCGGTAGATCAGGCGATAAAAGCGCTAATGCAATTCCCATTGGTGTCTGTCGTGGTGAATGCGGGCGGTGACTTGCGTGTCGCCGGCGCTAACATCGAAACGATTTACCTCCGGCATCCCTTCAGGTCTGGTCGCGTATTGCCGTCATGGAACGTCTATGACGCAGCCGTGGCGACCTCCAGTGTAGCGGTGGCGCGGGCCTTCGATTCGCCTACGAGTACATATGTTCACCCCGCCGATCACGGCGCCCAAACGCGTTTCGCCAGTGTGTCGGTGAAGGCGTCAACCTGTGTGGTGGCGGACGCGCTCACCAAGGTCTTGATGCTTGGCAATCACGATGCCCTTGATTCTTTGGACGCCTTCGATGCCCAGGCGCTGGTCGTTGGCTGGGATGGACAAGCAAGCGTGTCTCGGCCCGTCCAGCGGGGAAGCCGTCACAACGTCTCAAGAAAACAACAAGCTTCTGCGACGGGAGTTGTTTGTGTCTAATCGTACAAGAACGGTTCGCTTGAGCAGACTCCACGAAACATTGGTCTACGCTTGCGTCAGCGTGCTGCTGTTATCGGGTCTGTTGTGGCTACTATTTCACTACTTCGTGATCATCAACACCGAATTCGGCAAGGCTCACCATCCGGTGGAAGCCTGGTCGCTCAAAGTGCATGGCTTCGCCGCAATCGGGATGTTGATTCTGTTTGGTTCGCTGATGCCAGCACACATTCGTAACGCCTGGCAGCATCGGCAGAAGCGTTGGACAGGCGGCTTCATGATCGGGGTAATGGTTACTCTTTCGCTTAGCGGCTACGGGCTTTACTACCTCGGGGGTGAGGAAGCTCGCGACTGGACTAGCATTCTGCATTGGGTTGCCGGCATCCTGTCCGTGCTTGGCTTGGCAATTCATGTTTGGCAAGGGCGCCGGAAAGCCATTCTCCGATCGCGCTATATCTCGACAATCCAGCACGAACCCGTCGACCAACATCCGGCATTGCACGTCGTCAGGCGCCATCGCGATGGTTGACGCGTTTGGCGGCCAGAGTCAATGTCTAAAGAAGTTAAACGAAAGCGCTTATTGCTGCGGCCCTCTCGAATGATGGTTACGGTTGCGAACCAACTGCGCGTCCCTTTATACGCTTTTGGTGTGCAGGGTACTCTTTGAACGTAAATGGTACGAGCGCGCCTTTGTCGTCTGGCTCGTTAACCACTTCACGAGAGTCTTGCCTAAGTAGCCGGAGTGGCAGATGATGGACGCCACCCTGCCGCGCGCCAAACATGGCGCCACGCACGATAAAAAATGATCCTCACCGAAGCCGATCTTGCTCGTTACGCTGATTCGCCTAATGCCTGTTGGGTGCAGGACATTAATCGCTCGCGACTAATCTGGGCAAATACAGCCGCGTTGCATTTGCTGGCGTCAGAAACCTTCGAAGAACTCTACGCCCGTGATTTTTCACCTCGCTCCGAAACCGCGCGCGAACGTCTGGCGATCTATTTCCAGCGCGTTTTCGCCGGGCAGGAGGTCAGGACCCAGTGGACGTCGATGCTGCAAAGCAAACCAGTGACGATGCTGGCCGACGTGCATGGATGGGCAGGGTCTGATTCGCAGCGGCATCTGTTTTTTGATGCCCGCGATATTGGCGATTCGGTTTGCCCCGAAAGCTTGCGCATGCTGGAAGCCGCGCGACGGTCCATTGCCTGTTTTTCGCTCTATGCGCTGGACGGCCGTCTGCTGGAGCGTAATACCGCCTTCGTCCGCGATTTCGATGCAATCCTTGAAACTGAAGGTGATCGCTACCTCAACTTGTTCGCCGACCGCGAAGAGGGCGAGCGGATTCGCAATGGCGTCATCGCCACCGGCGAGTTTCGTGGCCGAAGTCGGCTTGCGACCGTCAACGGCATCCGCTGGCATATGCTGCTGGCGCTATGCATTCTCGATCCGGTCGATGCCAAACTGGTGGTCCACGTTGAATCCTTTGACGTTCACGAGCAGGTACAAACCGAGCTGCTCGCCAAGGATTCGGAAGCGCTGTTGCAACAGATTGCCGATGAGTTTCCGCATCCGATGGCGTATGTATATGCAGACCGCAGCTACCGGTTCGTCAACAAGACCTATTGCAACTGGGTCGGCATGTCGCGCGAGGAAATCATCGGCAGGCACCTGAGTGCCGTTGCAGGGCCGAAAGTCGACAAGATTTGGGACGACCTGATGCCTCGACTCATGTCGGGTGAGCGCGTAAGTTACGAGCGTCGCGCACAATACCTGGACCGCGGCGAGCGCTGGGTACAGGTTGAAGTGCTGCCTCACACCGACGAGCACGGCAGTACAGTAGGTAATTTTGTATTCGGCTACGACGTGCACACACAAAAACTCGCTGAACTGAGTCGGAAGACCACAGAGCGCCAGCTTGAGCTGATTACAGACCATCTACCGCTGGCCGTTTCGGTACAGGATGGCAATGATCGCATCCGCTTCGCCAATTTGGCATTGCGAAATTGGTTCAACATGCGTCATGAAGCGATCATTGGGCGCCACGTTGCGGAAATTATCGGCGGCAGCGTATTCGAAGAACTATTGATACATAGCAAGCGTGCTCGACAAGGCGAAGTTGTTCAGTTTCGCCGCCACGAAGAAGTCACCGGACAGGTACGCTGGATCGACATTACGATGGCGCCGTTTGACGATGGCGAGACCATTCGCGACGGGCTGATCGCCGTGTTCGCCGATGTGACCAAACGTGTGGAAGCCAGTGAAGCGCTCAATCGCGTTCGCAATACGCTGACTTCGCACCTTGCCAATACGCCGCTGGCCGTCATTCAGCTCGACGCCGACTTGCGGATTTCACAGTGGACCGGCCGCTCGCAGGAGATTTTTGGCTGGCACGAGAGCGCCGCCGCTGGCCGCACGCTGGACGAACTCAATCTGTTTGACGAAGATGGCCGCGCCCGATTTGCCCAGGAGTTGCAGCGGCTCAACCAAGGACTGGCCGACCGCTTCAGCGTGGCATGGCGCAGCATTCGCAAAGACGGCGTTTCGTTGCACACAGATTGGTTCGGCTCGGTGTTACGTGATTCCGGCAAAGTGAGCTCGTATCTGCTGCTGATCCAGGACGTATCTGCGCGAGTTTCCGCCGAACAGCATCTGCAATACGTTGCCAATCACGATGTGCTAACCGGTCTGGCCAACCGCACCCAGTTCCAGGAGCGGCTGAAGGCTGAAATCGCGCGTGCCCGCCGCCTTGCTCAATCGCTGGCCGTGGTGTTGCTGGACCTGGACCGCTTCAAGTACGTCAATGAAAGCCTGGGGCACAGCACTGGTGATATGTTGCTGCAGGAAGTCGCCCTGCGCCTGGGTGAAGCCGTTGGGCCTAACGATTTCATCGCCCGCGCCGGTGGCGACGAATTCATGCTGTTGGTGAATCTGGAGGGCGACGACACCCGCGGTGAACGAGTGGCTGAGCAATTGCGCCGCCTGCTGCTGCGTCCGTTCCGGCTGTCGAACCAGGAAATGTTCGTCACCGCAAGTATCGGCGTCTCGCTATTCCCCCAGGATGCCGGCAATGAAATTGACCTGATTAAAAATACTGACTGGGCCATGTACCGCGCCAAGGATGCGGGCCGCAACAGCGTGCAGTTCTATTCCGCCACGTTGGCGCAGGATGCGCCGATGCGCCTGTCGCTGGAAAGCGAACTGCATCGTGCCGTCGAGTCTCAACAATTTGAACTCCATTACCAGCCCAAGCAAAACCTCTTTACTAAACGCATCACCGGCGCGGAGGCGCTGCTTCGCTGGCGCCATCCGGTACGGGGGCTGGTGCCGCCGGACGATTTCATCCCGTTGACCGAAGAGTCCGGCCTCATCAACGAACTCGGCGCATGGGTGGTCAGCGATGTGTGCAGACAGATCGCCGAGTGGCGCAAGCGCTTCAAGGATGTGCCGCAGATCGCCATCAATTTATCTGCAGTTCAGCTAAAGCGCCGCGAGCTTGCGCAAGAAATTCTCGACGAACTCAAGAAGCACGACTTGCCCGGCAGCGCCCTGATGGTGGAAGTTACCGAAACAGCCGTGGTCAGCGATCCACTGCTAGCGACGGTTTCGCTGGATACGCTACGCGACCATGGCGTGCGCGCGGCCATCGATGACTTCGGCAAAGGCTATTCCAGCCTCACCCAGTTGAAGCGTCTACCGATCGATGCCTTGAAGATCGACGGCTCCTTCGTGCGCGGTGTGGTCATCGACCGCGATGACGCCGCCATCGTCCAGGCCATTATCGGCCTGGCAAAAAACCTTGGCCTGCGGGTCATCGCAGAAGGGCTTGAAACGCCCGAGCAACTAGCCTTCCTGACCAGCAACCAGTGCGAAGAGGCACAAGGCTATTTAATATCACGCCCCCTGCCGGCAGAAGATTTTGCGGCGCAGTTCCTTAGCCCGGAGACGCAGACCCAGCGTTGACGAGGTCGCTGGCGCCCGCAGGGGCTAATCAGGGCTTTTCACGTTCACGTGCACCAGTGAAAACTCACTGCCGTCTGCGACCGATTTGATCTCCACCACGTGCTGGTCGTCACGGCGCCCGGCTTTGTAGAGCATGCCGCTCTTGCGCGGCTTGTCACCATCGCAGGTCAGTACTTTTGATTTGCTGTCTCTTGCGCGTACCGCAGAGGCTTCTGCGCCGCCGCAATCAAGCACGTCGCCAAAACGAGCCAGTTCGCCACGATAAAAATCCGCCACCTTACCGGGTGCGTCGGCCGAGTGCAGTTTTGCCACGACAACCTTCAGGCCATAGTCGCCGAATGCAAACTGAATATTCGCCGGCCCGATGTCACTCTTTTTCTTCAAGACCGGCGTCGCGCCCGGATAGACGCGCAAACCAGTCTTTTCTGCGGCGACGTCATCGGTGATGTCAATGCCCGCACTGAACGATGCGGCATGTGCCGGTGCTAGCACGGCACATGAAAAAATGGTTAAGGCTGCAAGGGATTGAAGTTTCATGATGGGTGCTCCTGTGTGCGAGTTGATGCGATCACAATAGTCCCGCTAACTGCAACACGCGAGTGCACGGCGACGAATTGCAGAAGCTCCGGGACGGAATACGGATAAATACGAGGCCGCGATTGCCACAACTTGATTCTTACCCCGCGCCCACGCGAAGTTGTCATTTCCCAACTCGTCGAAAGTAAACCTATATCAGGCGACCTTCTACATGCCGGGTGCCAAGGGCTAACCCGACTATCCGCCGATGAGCGCCTGACAAGCGCAGCCGCGCTATTTGGATTTGACTGCCACCACCTCGATCTCAACCAGCGCATTCGGTACCACCAGTGCCGCCGCTTGAATGGTGGCGCGCACTGGCTTGTTCGGCTGCTCTTTGGTGCCGAAGTACAGCTTGTAGGCATCGTTCATCCCGCCGAAATCAAGCTTGCCGCCTTGGGCCGGATCGCCGACGAGATAGACGCGCATCTGCACGATATCACCCATCGTCAACCCCTGTTCCTTCAGGATGCCTTCGATGACCTTGAGCGTGCTGATGGTCTGCGCCTTGGTATCGCCCTCGATAACTGGTTTCGTACCTTTGGCGGGATCGCCCGGGGTCGGCGCGGGTAACTGCCCGGATACGTAAAGCGTATCGCCCGCCCAAATGGCTGTGGCGATGATGCTTTTATCGGAGCCAAAACGCTTGACGATGGTCTGCGCGTGCGCGCCGATCGCCACGGTTGCAAGCAGCGCCGAGGCACAAAGTAATTGGATTTTTCTCATGTTTTCTCCTGGTGATGGGTTATGGAAAGTTGCGCTATGGGTCACGCTTTTGCGCGCGCCGCTATTTTTTCGATGGCTCGGTGTGCTGACAGAATTGCGCCCTCCTGCCACGACATCAGATTGGACAGATGTTCGCCAGCAAGGTAGATCGGTCCATCAGGCTCTTGCAACATACGATAGGTGCCAGCCTTTTGCTCTGGGGTCCAACTCGCCCATCCGCCCAGATTGTGCGGCACATTCGGCCAGGCCACACTCACACCGGCACGCACCATACGCTCGAAGCCGGGATGCAGGCGTTCACCGGATGCAATGGCTTTCGCCAGCCGGTCACGCACGCTGAATTTCGACATATCGTCGTCCGGCGCCATGCCGAATGTATAAGAACCCACCAGCACACCATCGCGCTGGCTGATGCCGTGTGAGGGATAGAGCATCTGCGTGATTTCGCGAGTGGTCCACGACATCCCGCCGTAAATGCTGTTGTCCTCTTCCCAGAAGCGGCGCGGCGCATAAAACGCAATCTTGGCCGGGCTCGCATAAGCTACCTCGGCAATGGCTTTTTGGTATGCGGGCGTCAAATCGTTCGGGACGCTACGCAACACGGATAACGGCAGCGTGCAGATAACGTAGTCGCTTTCAATGGCTGTCTTCGCGCCGGTGCCACGATGCGAGACGACCCTGCCGCCTTTTGCCGTTTTGCGAATTTCGTCAACTACCGTTTCATAGCGAATCATGCGGTTCAGGCGACTCGCAAATGCTTTGGGAATCTGGTCCATACCGCCTACCGGCTGCAACATGGTGGACGCCTGGTCGAAGCCCTCGCCGAACGATGCCTTGAACTGCCAGAAATCCGCTTTCAACAACTCACGCAGCGGCAGCGGCTCACGAATCTTGCCGAATTTCAGCGCTTCACCGGGCGGCTCGATATAGCCGGAACGCTCGCTGCCGGTGTAGCGGCCGTCGCGCTGTAGATCGCCGAACGCAGCGATGACATTCATCAATTGTTCACGATCCTCTTTGCTCAACTCCTTGTCCAGCCCGCCGCTGGAGGCGGCCTTGCCCAGCAATTCACCCAGATAGCCACGGGTGTCGTTGATCACCTGCTTGGCCTCGACAGGCTTGCCGCCAAACGCCGCATCATCCTGAAAAAGTGCAGCGCGGTTATCGTTCATCATGATTTCCAGCGGCACATTGAACTCGCGACAATAGCCGATCAATGCGTGATGGTGATGCGGAATGCGGGCCGGACCGGCGTTGAAATAAAGATGTGGTGCCTTCGGCCACGCTGCAACCTGCCTTCCATCGCGTTGCTCGAGTATGTCGCCACCTCGGATCGTCCAATTGCGGCCGCCGGGTCGTGATCGCGCTTCCAGTACAGTGCAGGCAAATCCGGCCTTGCTCAATTCGTATGCGCTCACCAATCCCGCCATGCCGGCACCAATGATGGTGACGTGCTTACCTTTGCCGCTGCCAACGGCCATCGGCGGTGGGCCTGAGTATGCGTGTGCTTCGCCCACCGCCAGCGACTTGGCGCCCATCGCATCCAGCGCGGCGAACGCAGCACCGGCACCGCCGACCTGCGCGATACGCGTCAGAAAAGTGCGGCGGGTGATTGGCCAGTCGTGTTTCATATTTTCCCCGAGAGCAGTGAGTGTGGCACTTACTCTAGCACTGGCGCGGCGTTCGGGCCAATACTGTCTGGAGCAGCCCGCCAATGGCGGGTTTCCGAATTGGGCACTTCTCTCTTGTCGAGAGTATCGATGCGCACGCAGGCTAAGTTACGATTACCATGCAACTGGAAAATGGAGAGTGAACATGTCGATCAGCAGTGACGAACCCATCAAGTGGCGGCAACACGGCGTACGCGTCATCCCCGCTAATTCAGTCGATAGCAATACGCCCCAAACACCCGGCATGTCGCGAGCTGCCGCGGTGAATTTTGCGCGTGTAGGCGCAGAGAAAATCTGGGCCGGCACAGTCATCATTCATCCCAATGCGAAAACCGGTGCGCATCATCACGGCCCGGTCGAAAGCGTGATCTATGTCGTCAAGGGCCGGGCGCGCATGCGGTGGGGCGACCGGCTGGAATTCGTCGCCGAAGCCGGACCAGGCGATTTCATCTATGTGCCGCCGTTTGTGCCGCATCAGGAAATCAACGCCAACGAAAATGAGGCGCTCGAATGCGTGCTGCTGCGAAGCGGACAGGACCCGGTCGTGGTCAATCTTGATATCCCGGCGATTGAAAACCCGGAGGCGGTTTACTGGGTCGATAACATTCATCCGCATCCATGAACGAACTTCACCGACAACGAACCCGTTGATGTGGCCCTGGTCCGAGATTCGACTGCTGAAGGACACGCTGCGCCTGTATGCCGGCGAGCATGTTCTGTCCCGAGTGCTTGCGTCGCGCGAACGCGCACTGGAGCTGAGCGGCGAAGTACGCGATTTGACGCTAATGTTCGTCGATATCGCGAGCCTGTCCTCAACCGAAGGGCTAGCCCCTGGCCAACTAAGCAACTTCATGGCCGAGTATCTGGAAATCGTTACAGCCAACATCATCGCGCACGAAGGCACGCTGGATTCGTATAACGGCGACGCCGTATTTGCGTGGTGGGATAGCGGTGACAGCCGCGTGAACGCCCGCAACGCCTGCAACTGCGCCAAACAGATTGTGTCGCGTATCAATTCGCAAAACGCCGTGTGGTCGAGCCAATCATTGCCCGTATTGCAACTGAAAATCGGCATCAACTCCGGGTCTGCCCTGCTAGGCAACTACGGAACGGCCAGCCGCATTCGATTCACCGCACTTGGCAGCCACGTCAATCTGGCTTCGCAACTTTGTGAACTCGCGAGTAGTGTTTACGCAGTACCGGTGGTTATTTCCGGCAATACCAATTCGCTATTGCCCAGTGACATTGCCGCCAAGCCGCTGGCCAGCAGTGATGTGAAAGGTATGGCGGGATCGATTCAATTGTTCGCGATTTGAAATTTCGTCGCTAGCGGGCCTTGGCGCCGTCTACAAGTCAGACCACAAAATCGGCATTGACTAGCGCGCACCCGGATTGGGGTCGCGCAGTTTGGTCGGAGGCACAACGACGCCGTCTGTGCAAACATGGCAGCAATGTTCGCAACTGCGCTGCCCGCGCTCACCGGCACCCGCCCGATAGGAGCTGGAATGTGTTGCTCGCTGGCCATTGGGACCTTTTATTTCGCCTGACTCTGACTGCACCCTCATCCATGCGCCCCAGCAAATTTGCTCACTGGCTTCGCAGGTTATCTTCACCTGTTGCACCGCTGCTTCAGGCTTAATCGAATACGCCTTGGTCTTTGATGGCCACTCCTGGCGAGACTCGCCGCGTGAAAAAAGCTTGAAGTTCAAGGCGCGTTCGGTATCGTTGACGAGTTGAAACGTCATTTCCGCGGCTGCCACCGGAGCAGCAAGCACACTTGCGGCGACAAACATGGTTACCGCGAACAGACGGGGCAAGGTATTCATTTTTTCTCCGGTAAGTTTGCGCGACAGTGTCGGCATTTTATGCGATGACGGAACGTCAGGTTCGACTGACTGCAAACTGGCGCTTGCCGCAGGCTACGACGAACCCTCGGTAGAATTGAGCCTGTTGCCTTCGCTTTCATCAACTTTGACCGTAGCCTCGCCGCCAGGAGCCTTTCCTTGAAAATAGATTCTTTGTTCGGGCGAATTGACGCCCCTCACTTCCCTGCGCTTGCTTGCGCGCTACTGTTTTCATGCCACGCAACCGGCACACTTGCACAAGCCAACGACGCGCCCGCAAGTGCCAAGTCCGAAACCAATGCTTCAGGTCTTTCGCGGACGGACCCCCGATTTATCTGGGATCTCACTCGGCTTTACCCCAACGACGCTGCCTGGGATGCCGAACGTACGGCGGTGTTGGCTGAAGTGCCGGCTTTGGGCCAACTCAAAGGCACGCTGACCACGGCGGCAGGCTTGCGAGTCGCATTGGATCGCATTTCTGCATTGTCGCGGCGCGTGCAACGGCTATCGGTCTATGCAAGCACCCAGCAAAGTACCGACAACCGCGACGCCCGAAATCAGGAGCGTGCCGGCCTGATGCGTGCACTTGGCGGGCGCTTCAGCTCGGCCACCGCATGGGTAAACCCCGAAATTCAGGCCGTGGGCAGCGATAAGGTGGAAGCGTTCATTCGTGCCGAGCCTGGCTTGAAAGTGCATACGGTTCGCCTGCGCGACACCATTCGCAATGCCAAACACACGCTGGGCGCCGAGGCAGAAGGCGCGATTGCTTCACTCTCACCGATCATCAACGCACCCACCAACACCCGTGCTCTGCTGGCAACTGCTGATACCGTCTGGCCCAGCATCATGGTCGATGGCAAGCCCGTCAAGGTCAATGAAACCGGCTACCAAAAACTGCGCGAGCATCCTGATCGTGCGGTCCGAAAGCAAGCCTTCGATGCCTTCTTCAAAGCGTTAGGCCAGTACGAAAACACCTATGGCTCCACGCTGACGGCGCGCGTCGAGGCGGGTGTGGTCAATGCGCGTCTGCGCAAATATCCTTCTGCCGTGGCGGCCAGCTTGTCGATAAATGAAATTCCGGAAGCCGTTTATCGCACGCTGGTTGCCGAGGCCAACGCATCGCTGCCGACGCTGCACCGCTACTTGAAGCTGCGCCAGCGCATGTTGAAACTTCCCGACCTGCACTACTACGATGTGTACCCCGAGTTGATCAACATCGGGCGCCGCTACCCGGCGGACGAAGCCATTGACTTGACCGTAGCCGCCATGAAGCCCATGGGCGAGGAATATCAGGGTCTGTTGAAGGAAGCGTTTAACGTGCGGTCCATGCACACTTATCCGGCCGAGGGAAAATCGTCGGGCGCGTATCAGACCGGTGTCTATGGCGTGGTGCCGTTTGTTTTCCTGAATCACCAGGACAACTTTGCCACCATGACGACATTCGCTCACGAATGGGGCCACGGCATTCACACCATGCTGGCGCAAAAAAACCAGCCGTTTGAAACTGCGGGCTATTCACTTTTTCTGGCGGAACTGGCATCGATGACCAACGAAGTACTGTTGACTGACCATATGCTCAAACAGTCAAAGAGTCGGGAGGAACGAATTTTCTATCTGAGCGAAGCACTGGAGCGCCTGCGAAGTGGATTTTTCCGTCAGACCATGTTTGCCGAATTTGAGCTGGCTACCCACGACGCCATGGAGCGCGGCGAGGCGCTGACGGGCAAGAAAATGACGCAGCTGTACTGCGGCCTGTTGCGCAAGTACCACGGCGCTGATAGCGGCGTGATGCAGATCGACCCACAATACTGCCAGGAGTGGTCGTTCATTCCCCACTTCTATCGGCCGTTCTATGTGTACGTGTATGCCACGTCCATTGCCGGTGCCACCGCCTTTGGTGAGCGCATCCTGACGGGCAAAGTAGAAGAACGCGACACCTTTTTGAACGTGTTGCGGGCCGGCGGCTCCGTCGCGCCTTACCAGTTGCTAAAAAACGCGGGCCTGGACATGGCCACACCGCAGCCGTTTCAGGCGCTAAACAAACGCATGAACGCCATCATGGACGAAATGGAAGTGTTGTTGGCCGCCAAGGCTAATTGAATTTTGAAAGGAACTCCTCAGGCGCTAGCTTGAGGAGTAAGACTTGCAACAACGTTGTGGCGTCAAGGCCAGCGCGGTCAAGCGTCGATCATCACCTTGAAGCCGCCGAAGAACATCCGCTTGCCGTCGAAGGGCATGGATTTCGAATTCATCATTGACGCAAGCCTTGGGTCCTTCATGGCGTGTGCGTTGACGCGATCACGATGCGCGCGCGACTTGTAGACGATCCAGGAGAACATCACCGTTTCGCCTTCCTTCAATTTGACACTCTGCGGGAATGAGGTGACCTTGCCCGCTTTGACATCATCGGCAACGCACTCGCAAAACTCCAGGGCACCATGCTCACGCCAGACTTTCGCCATCAATTTCGACATCTTGCGATATTCAGGCAAGTTCTTGATCGGGACCGGTACAACGAAGCCATCAACGTAATTCATGAGTCCTCCTTGGTTGGGTTAGAGCAATTTGCAATCGATCATCACATGTAACGCTGTCAATCCGGGATTACTGGCTCGACCAGATTTGCAAGCTGCGCAAGGGACTCCTGCCAGCCGAGAAAGCACATTTCGACCGGGATCACCTCGGGCACGCCCTCTTGCACAATCGTCAGTTCCGATCCACACAAAACCTGTTTAATCGTCACTGTGACCGTCATTTCGCCGGGCAGATTCGGATCGTCGAACTTATCGGTATAGCGGATGCGTTCGTTCGGTACCAATTCAACATACTCCCCGCCGAAAGAGTGTCCGTGCCCCGTGGAGAAATTGGTAAACGACATCTTGAAAGTTCCCCCAACCTTCGCCTCCATGTGATGTACCTTGCAAGTGAGACCATACGGCGGTATCCACTTCGCCATTGCATCAGCATCAAGGAATGCGCGATAGACTTTCTCTGGTGTCGCACGCAGTACTCGATGAAGTCGGACTGTCCCTGTCGGCATGATTTGGTCTCCAATGGATTCATGAAAGTTGTACATTTGATTGTAACCAAATGACGAACGGGAAGTCTCGGCGCTTGCACGCTTAGGACGAACGGAGGATTGATAAGTCCGCAACTGCAAGATCGCCTATCGGCGCGGCGTTTAGAACAAAAATGGCTGGAAACGCCCGTCGAATCTGGTGTTTGCTGCTCATCGCTCTGAACGCTGCCCGGCGTGACTATTTCCCGTGAAACTGCAACGCCGCGAGATTCGCGTAAATGCCACCCTGCGCAACTAGCGATGCATGGGTGCCCGTTTCAACCAGCCGCCCTTCGTCGATCACAATGATGCGGTCGGCCTTTTGCACGGTGGCGAGTCGATGCGCGATCACCAGTGTGGTGCGCCCGGCCATCGCGGCCTCCAGTGCGCCCTGCACCAGGCGCTCTGATTCAGCGTCGAGTGCGCTGGTCGCCTCATCGAGTAACAACAACGGCGGATTCTTCAGCAATGCGCGTGCGATAGCGATGCGCTGGCGCTGACCGCCGGAGAGCCTGACGCCGCGCTCACCGAGGAACGATTTGTAGCCTTCTGGCAGCTTCTCGATGAACTCATGCGCGGCTGCCATTTTCGCAGCAGCGATCACTTCGTCATCGCTGGCATCGACGCGGCCATAGCGGATATTCTCCATCGCGTCGGCGGCGAAAATTACCGTGTCCTGCGGGACGATGCCGATCGCCTCTCGCAGCACGTGCAGATCGAGATCAGCAATAGATACGCCGTCGAGTAGAATGCGCCCGTGCTGAGGATCGTAGAAGCGCAGCAGCAACTGGAACAGCGTGGTCTTGCCGGCACCCGAAGGCCCGACCACCGCGACGGTCTCGCCGGGCGCGACGGTCAATGAGAAGTCTGAGAGAGATGCCGCTTGCGGTCGCGAGGGATAGTTGAATGTGACGTCAACCAACGAAAGCGAAGCGCCCGTCTGCGTGCGTGGCGGCAACGATAGCGGCGCAACCGGCGATTGAATGGGTGAACGCTCGGCCATCAATTCAAGCAGGCGCTCAGTGGCACCTGCCGCACGCTGCGCTTCTCCCAGCGTTTCGGCCAGGGCACCGACAGCACCGGCAACGATAGCCGAGTAGAGGATGAACTGGCCCAGCTCACCGCCCGTCATGCTGCCCTGTATCACTGCGTGCGCGCCCAGCCACAGTACAAACACGATCGCACCAAAGATCAGCACGATTGCCAGCACCGTGAGCAGTGAACGCGCGCGGATGCGACGAATCGCGGTGGTGAACGCGCGCTCCACCGACGTGCCAAAGCGATCAGCTTCGATCTTCTCATGGGTGAAAGCCTGAACGGTGGTCATCGCATTGAGGATTTCCCCCGCCACCGCCGAGGCGTCGGCGATACGGTCTTGCGAATCACGCGACAAGGTGCGCACCCGGCGCCCGTAGAGAATGATCGGCAGTATCGTCACGAACAGCAGCACGATGATGATCGCGGCGAGTTTCACGCTGGTAAAAAACATCATGCCCAGGCCGCCGATAAACAACAGTACATTGCGTAGCGCCATCGAGATGCTGGTGCCGACGAGCGACTGGATTAGTGTGGTGTCAGCGGTCAGGCGCGACAGTACTTCACCACTGCGGGTGATCTCAAAGAATTGTGGACTTTGCGTGACGACGTGGCGATATACCGCACTGCGAATGTCCGCCGTTACCCGTTCGCCCAGCCACGAAACCGCATAAAAGCGCGCTGCAGTGGCAACGGCCAGCACCGTGGCGACGCCAAAAAGCGCCAGAAAGTAGAAATCGATATGCTCGGTACTCTTGGCGCCACCGGCGCCGAAACCCAGATCGATCATTTGTTTGAAGGCGTACGGAATTGCCAACGTGGCGGCAGCCGCGCATAGCAGCGCGATGCCGGCTAGCAAAAACTGGAGCTTGTACGGATAGAGGAATGGTAGCAGACCGCTAAGTGTGGCGAGGCTGCTTTTCTTGGGGGTCTCGGTCGGGGAAGGGCCTGGAATCGCGGACATTATTTCTTCATGGATTGTTGATGAGGGCACGCCATACAGAATCTTGTCTATGCAGGGGCGATGCAAGTACGCCATTGCAGACGCTAGGGATGTCATGTTGCCACAGCCAATTCACCATCAGCGCTGTCAAACACCCAAGCGAGTGCAGATGGGGGCGGATTACAGGGCATCAAGCCCTGCAAACGGATTGAGCGGCATGCGGCGGGCGGGCTCTCCTAGCGGCAGAATTTCTGCCTTCCCGAAGCGCACATTCAAAGATAACGGATTCGCGAGCCATGCCTACGCTGTGGCTGCCCCGGTCACACCCTTCAGCGCTTCGGCCAGTACCCGAAGTCCTACATGACGTAAAACTCGATTCTGCTATACCCGTATAGCCTTGGTGAGTGCGTGTACCGATTGTTGATTGCAAACGTGCTTTTTCTAATTTTTGACGCCATTCTATGCAACATCGAAGTTCCCTATGCGTCAGAATCGATTATTAAATTTCGGTAGCTATCTACATGAGCCACAATGCTATAGAAGACGAGGTGCTGGAGCGTTGCGCCGACGACTATGAGACGCCACACACCATTGCGGGCGACATCGCTCAAAAACTTGGTCGCCAAATTTCGGAAGAAGAGGTACGAGCTGCGTTCTTGTCGCTTGCATACAATGGCCTTGTCCAGTCTTACGTGTTTGAAGCATCGCTCGGCAGCTACCTGCCCATTTCCGCCGCTGTAGCAGCGAAACAGGAAACAGCGTGGTTCATGATTAGCGCGCAGGGGCAAAAGTTATATGAAGTTGACGCCAGCTAACAACGCGTTGAAGTTCGTCCGCTTCGCTCACTGGGCGCGCCAAAAGCGGCGCGCCTCTAACCTAAATCGTTAGGCATCAGAATGCCGAGATCCTTTTCGCCACAGGCCGCCGCGGAGTATGAAGAACTCAGTGCGTATCTGCGTTTCTACTTTGTTGTGTGCAAAAGTGTAGATGCAGCACTCTTCGAGAAGAGCTCCGCAGAGATCAAAGAGAAGTTCGGGCCGAGCAAGGCGCTGATTGGACTTCGACAAGCAGTCAACGACACGATAGAAGACCTTGCAGAAGCCAGCAGCGAATCTATCGGGCTACTAGACCGGTCTCTTGCCGAGAGAGGTCACGTTTCCTTCTCTGAGCTTCGCCGCAGATATTCAGCGCACTACAAAAGATTGCTCAAACGAGGCCTCATTCGAAACGACACGGAGTTCTACATCGTGTCCGGTGTCGCGTCAGACCTGTCCACCAAAGTTTCCGACGAAGAACGTGTTCAGTTGCAGCGCATGATCGAGGTTTATGAACGCGACGCCTAAAGCCTCACTGCACCAGTCTGCTTCTGGCGTCCGGTGAGTTCTAACGCTAGACCGAACGATGCCGCAATTCACCATTCGCCCAGCTATCGCCTCTGAGCGTGAGTCTCTCGAAGCGCTGCAATGGCGGGCATCTCTCAACAACCCGCACGACCGCGACGCCTTGCTAGCGAATCCAGATGCCATCGAGTTGCCTCTTCAGCAAATCGTCGACGGCGAAGTATTCGTTGCCGAACTGTCAGGCCAAATCAAAGGGTTCGCCGCCATCCTTCAGCGTCCGGACGGAAGTTATGAGTTGGACGGACTATTTGTCGAGCCTGAGTGCTCCCGCAAAGGGGTTGGACGTGCGCTTGTAGAGTATTGCGCTGTTGCGGCAAAGAACGCTGGTGCAAGCCATCTTCATGTCGTCGGAAATCCCCAAGCCGAGCATTTCTACAGCGCGTGCGGGTTCCAGGTGTTTGGCACAGAACGCACGCGATTCGGTGTCGGCCTGATAATGAAGAAAGCCCTAGCAGCCTGTCGGACTCAGCAGCCCGAAATGTTGCATGCGACCAGAACGATCAGCTGACGGATTTGTCGAATGTGGGTAGGGTTTGATGATATTGAGAATCTCGCCATGGCCAACTTCCGCCCGATTGATCGCACC
>JBBQFL010000033.1:0-51117 GCA_038321965.1 Burkholderiales bacterium
GACGTTTGCCGAATCATGGCCATCGGGTACTCGACCGGGTCTTCGAGCGTCATGATATTGACGCCCTCGGTGTTGACGTGATTGAGGATCGAATAGAGTGTCGTGGTCTTGCCGGAGCCCGTAGGGCCAGTGACCAAAATGATGCCCTCCGGTCGCGCGATCATCAATCGCAGCATCTTGAGTTCATTCTCCTGAAGACCAAGGTCCTCAAGCGCGACGATGCCTTTTTGTCGATCAAGGATGCGCAATACCACATTCTCGCCGTGCGTCGTCGGCTGCGCGGAAACGCGAAAATCAATAGAGCGTCCCGACAGGGTCAGCGAAATGCGTCCGTCTTGCGGTGCCCTGGACTCGGCAATGTTCATGCCGCTGATGACCTTCAGTCGCACCACCATCGCCGACCAGTAATTTTTGTGCAGTGAGCGAATCTGCCGCAGCACGCCGTCGATGCGATAGCGGATACGCAGGAAGCCTTGCTCGGGCTCGAAGTGGATATCTGAGGCACCGCGTTTGACACCATCGCTTAACAGGGCGTCGACGAGCCTCACGACAGGCTGGCTATATTCTTCAAAATCTGTCGTGATGCTTTGATAATCGATTTCGCCCGTTTCTATTTCGTTCAAGATGCCGTCGATGGAAAGCTCGAAGCCGTAATGCTGCTCGATGCCGATTGAAATATCAGATTCACGAGCCAGCACCTGCTCTATACGGACATCGTCTTTGATGAGCGCTCGAATCTGATCAAGCGCCACCACATTGGATGGATCGGCCACAGCCAGCAACAGCTTGCGCGATTGCGCGTCGTAGTCAACCGGCAATACTTGATAGCGGCGAGCGATGTCCTTGGGCACCATCGACAGCGCAGTATGATCAATGATCGTATTGGACAGGTCGATCGCGACCTGGCCCAGGCTTTCTGAAAGCGTGTCCCGAATCGTTGCTTCTGTGACGAAGCCAAGCTGCACCAGAATCTTGCCGAGTGGGGCTTTGAATTTGCGCTGCTCGGTGAGCGCAATGTTCAACTGATCCTGCGAGATGATGCCGCGCGCGAGCAAGGTCTGCCCAAGCGGGAGTTGCGAAATCGGCGAGGTCATCTGGTTCATGTCTACTTTGCTTATTAGCCCGTTAATTCGCCTGCAGCATTGGCTTTCGTCTCCGATTGTATCAACACACGCATATTATGACTCTGCGAATGGCCGGGGAGAACAGCCCACGTGTCACCTAGTTGATGCGTGCCGCCTCGCTGAGTTCCCGAATGCGCCGCGCGATACTGCCCCGATCAAATTGACCTCCGCCGCCGGCCAGTGCGATGCTTTCAGCCTTTCGGTAATAGTCGAGCGCAAGTCTGGATTGCTTTAGCTGATCCAGACTGACGGCCAGATTGAACAGGTAGTCGGCATTTTGCGGCTCAATTCGAAATGCTTCAAAGTACGCCTGCTGTGCCTGCGTCCACTGAAGGCCGCTCGAATAAAGATTTCCCAGCGCAAAATGCAGCGGTGCTGCTTCGGGGTTGCGTCCGATAAGTGTTTTGAGCTCTATTTCCAGCGTAGCCGGTGGCACGCCGTCACTCAAGGCGACCAATCCCATAATTGCCAGGCCATTTCGCGGGTCCAGGGCGAGGACGCGGCGATAGTGTTGCGCCGCCAGACTTTTGTCACCGCCTCTGGCTGCGGCTGTCGCCAAACCAAGTTGTGCGTCAACGCTCAGTGGTTCGGCTGCGACCAGTTTTCTATATCGCTGCACAGCGGTTGTGTAATCACCAGCAGCCAACGAGTTGTAGGCATCGGCCAGGTCTGGATTAACTCTCGCTGCCTGAAATGAACGCGATAGCTTCAGGCCGACCTCGGCTTCCTTCGCAATAGGCGCATCCTTCAGTTTTCGGGCAAGAATTTCTCGTTCCGTCATTGCACGCTCGGTTGCCGACGAGGAAACCATTTTGGGCGCGGGAGACTCTGTGGCCTGTGGGGGAAGCAGCGGCGGAATCGGGAGTGGATCGACCTTTTGGGCGGCCTCCACAGGTACCACCTGTTTGCTGTCGAGTTGCCCTGTAGTTGGCGCCGCGCGGGGCAAGGCAGACGGCGGCGGCGAAGGCGCGCGTGCCATACCGGGTTTGGACATCTTGTCGATTTCATGAAAAACGTACCAGCCCCCAGCGCCCAGCGCAACGACGATCACCGCAACAGCGGGCAATAGCCATTTTCGATTGCCTGATTGGTGCACCAATTGGGAGTTTGGCTGCTTTACGGCGAATACGTTTCTCGCGATCTCTTGTTGCGAAGTGTTTTTTGTAATGGAGATAGGCAGCGCAACAGGGGGTGTTTCCGCGAGCGTTGCGATAGGCGCAATTTTCGGCGGCGGTGGCGAGACGGCTGGGGGCGGGGCTAACGCCTCAAGCGAAAGGTCGCTGTCGTAAGCATTAAAGGGCGGCAACTCCGCGGACTCGCCCGCCCCAATGTTGTCCGATGTGCTCGGTGAAGGCGGTGCTTCTTCCAGGGCGAACGCGAGTGCTGGAAATTCAGCAGAAGGCGCAGGTGGTTCCCGATCGGGATTCTTGTTTGACACGACCGCCAGCGCAGCATTGCTTTGAGCTTCCTTGGCGCGCCTCGCCTCTTCAGCGCGTCGCAGCGCATCCAGAAGCAGGCTCATGGCGCCTTCCTTGGCTCGCTTTCTGTAACGCTGGATTTAGACTGGTTTGATGAACCCGGCTTCATGGGGTCATAAGATGGGCTTGAATCTTTAAAAAACTGCGCATCGGGCAGGTATTTTTTGTAGTCGGATAAATCCGCGTCAATACTGGCTTCGCGGATCACGAGCGCACGAATGAAGACCACCAATTCGCTTTTCTTGCCGACATCATTGCGCTTGCTTACCCAGTCGCCCAAAACTGGTACGCGTGCCAAAATGGGTAATCCGTCCCGACTAGCCACAAAGCTATCCTGCATTAAACCGCCGAGTACCGCTGTTTGCCCACTTGCGACGCGCATCATCGCTTCGAATTCACGCGTCTCAACTTGCGGAACAAAATTAGGTACTGCCACGGATAAAGTTGGATTCGGATCTTGTACCATTTTCGTTATGCGCGTCACGCTCGGTCGAACGCTCAAATTAATGATGTCACTCTCGCTAATTTGCGGTGTGACAGTCATGATGAAACCCTCGGGGACCACTTGAGCTGCAGTGTTAACGGTAGGCAGCGTGACGGGCCTGCCAGTAGTTGGATCGAGGGTTCCGGGTGTAGATGTGACCGTAAAATAGACTGTGTTCTGCACCACCCTCATCACCGCCGTCTGATTATTCAACGTCATGATTTTTGGGCTGGACAGTACTCGCGTGTTCCCGAACGAATTGAGTAGCTGTATTGTGCTGCCGATATTTCCGCCGGCCGCAGCGTTGGGATTGCTGTAAGAAAGCGAAAAGAATGGCGCCTTAGGCGCTATCGGGCTGGCGTCCAGCGTGCCGATCAAATTTTGTTTGAAGGTGTAGCCCAATCCTTGCAGTCCGATTGCCGACCAATCAACCCCGGACTGGTACGCATCGTTAAGCATAACCTCAACAACTGTTGCTTCGATCAGCACTTGGCGACGTGACGAACCGCTAATCTGCTCGATAAATTCGCCGACTGTTTCATGTTGCCGAGATGTGGCGCGGATGGCCAGCGTGCCTGTCTCCGGATTCATGATGACCGAAGCAGCTTCTCGAAAGGTAAGGGTCTGCGTTGCACCCTCTTGTGCGGCGGCTTGTTCCGCAACTCCGGGTCCTGTGGTCGTTGTCTGGCTGGTCTGAGCGGTATTGCGCCGCTGCGTTGCGGTTTGTGGGCGGTTGCTGGCGGTCACGCCTTGCGAGCGAGTTTGCGTAAATGTCTCGGAACTACCTTCAGGGAGCAACTTATCCGTTTCGCGAAGCATGTCCCTAATGTTGTTTCCGAGCGTCTCCCAAAACTTGTTCTTGCTAGTGTTTTCAAGTTTTACCACGGAGCTGTTTTGTCCTGCGCCTCCGCCAGACGCGCCGCCGGCGGCGCCGGTAGCGGGTCCAACAACCTGAGTCTGCACGCCGATCGAACTCGTCGAATCCCGCTGCATATTCACGTAATCCACCTTATAAATTTTCAAATAAGGCGAATCGGGTTTCACGACGATGTTCGGGCCATCAATTTCCCAGCGCACGTCGACCTGTTTGGAGATGCGGGTCAGTATTTGCTTGAGTGTCTGATCGATCGCGTTGAGCGTAACCCTGCCGGTGATGTCCGGATGAATATCGATATTGACTTTGGTGTCGCGGCTGATCGCAAAAAGAAGCTCTTGCACGGGAACATTGTTGACCGTGACCGAATACTTGACCTCCTCGACTCGTGCAATTGGCGGTGGTGGCAGAGGTACTTGTCGAACCGGTTGCGGCACGGACGAAGCACCGTTGACAGCAGCACCGGTATTGGCGGCCTCACTCTTTAGGTGTCCATCGGTACGTGCAACAGAAAGTGTCCCACATGCCGTGACAGCCGAAAGTAAACAGCCGACAACCAATGCGTTCGAGGCTCGACGTAGTCCTATGCTCTTACCTGCAGCATCAGTGCGTGTCAGCGCAGAAATTCTCGAGATCTCAAATCGATATTTGGTGATTGGCATTGTGGAGAAACAGGTCCAGCCAGAGGGTAGGCGCGCCAGAATACGTCGCAAGGTAGCAAATACAACCCTAGTTATAAGTGGATTAGCCAACAAAAGCAATGGCTTGGGCCATTTAATTGCAACTCCACTTTAGCAGCTACCTTTGCCATATATATTTGTGCGTCTTGCAGAGTGTCGAATCGGAGGCAAAGCTATGGCGCTGTCGGCCTAATTTCACTCGCGATGGCACTGATGGAGCGCACATAGGGTCGAAATCGACTCAGGGGCGAACTCAATGCGTTGAGTTCAACCGTACTGTCGGTCTGTCCTAAAAAATTGCCGTAAATTACCGTTACTCTCGGCTCCATCTGGTTGCCAGTTGGGAGCAACAAAATGGCATCACCTTTGAGTTCACTGTTGGCAAGCCTTAGATATGTATCAATCGCGGTCACTCGACGCTCGTCTGCCAGCATCAATTGAATGGTGAGGCGATTTTTCGGCAAGTTCGATAGGCGGTCGACGTCTGCTTTCAGGCGCTTGCTTAGCCAATCCGCGTCGGAGGTAGCGTTCGTGTTTGGCGCGCGCGTCGCCAGACCAGCGGCGGACGCTCCATTTATTGGTGAAGCATGAACGGGCGGCTGACTATTTTTCGTTGACTCCGAATTCCCTGTCGCTGCAACAGCAGAGACAATTTTTGAGTTGCCGGTTACATCGCGCGTGACGACTGGGACAGGAGACGCAGAATTTGACGGCACCGTTGTCGCCACCGGATTTACTGCGCTCTGGCCGACCAGAAACCCCAAGGTCACGCCAACAAGCAGCGTAACGATAATGGCGACTACGATCAATTTACGACTGTACTTTGGTGCAGCCAGAACGATCTGCGTGTCAGCGATCGCGGCACGCACATGGTCGCTGGTAATCGTGTGTGTCCCGGCAGCGAATGCAGCCAACAGCGTCTTGTCGGCATAAATATTGATGCGGCGCGTCAGGCCTTCCGATGCCTCGGCGATGATTTTCAATGCCTCCGTGCTAAACAAGTCGGGCCCATGGTAACCGGCGGCCCGCAGGCGGAAATTCAGGTAGTCCTTGATGTCTCGCGGAGGCAAAGGCAGCAATAGAAAGCTATGGGTTATGCGTTCCTTCAACTGCCGTATGTTCGGCATTGATAGGTGCTGATCCAGCTCGGGTTGGCCGAACAGGACGATCTGGATCAGCTTTTCATGGCTGGTTTCCAGATTTGACAACAAGCGTATTTGTTCAAGCGTCTCCACCGGCATGGCATGTGCTTCGTCGATCAAGGCGACGACGCGCTTGCCGTTGGCATAAATCTCGATCAATCTTGTTTGCAAGGCACGGATCGTCTTGGTGACGTTGGTGCCGTCCATTTCGATACCGAGATCATTGGCGACAGTGGCCAGCAACTCGTCGGGCGAAAGCGACGGAACGGCGAAGTAAATCGTTTCGACTGACGGAGGTAATCGCTCCATCAAAACGCGACACAGCATGGTTTTGCCGGCGCCGACCTCGCCCGTCACTTTGACGATGCCCTCACCACTGGTGATTGCGTAAAGCAACGCCTCCAGCGTTTCACCACGATTTGCGCCGGCGAAGAAAAATTCGGTATGGGGCGTAATCTTGAACGGCGCTTCCCGCAGCCCAAAATGTTCCAGGTACATCGTCATGAATAGTGGATTCCGCTCAGATGGCAAAACAACAAAAGTGTAGCATCGTGCTATGTAATGGCCTTTTGGGTACCGGGCCGCAAGGCTTCCAGCCGGCTATAAAGAGTTGACCGTGAGACGCCCAATACTCTCGCGGCCTGCGACATATTGCCGCGCGACAAGTCGATCGCAGCATCGATATATTTGAGCTCAACTGCCGCCAATACCTGATCGAGATTAAACGCGGCATTCGATTCAATTTCGCGTTTTGGATCGAAACCAACGGCGCTGTTCGCGTCGACGATTGTGTGAGTTTCCGGCAGTTCAAACTCTGCCTCCAACTCGTTGCGCCCTACCGGATACCCGGCGTATTTTGCCGTCAGGCGGATAACAATATTCTTGAGCTCGCGGACGTTTCCAGGAAAAACGTATTGCTGCCATGCATTCCGGGCACCAGCATCAAGCGTGAATGGTTCAGTTTGGTGTTTGGATGCGTACAGAGCGCGAAAATGCTCCATCAATTTAATTTTGTCGCTACCAAGTTCTCGCAGCGGTGGGACCAAAAGTGAGAAAACCGACAGTCGGTGATAGAGATCTGCGCGGAAGCGACCGGCCTTTACTTCGGCACGCAGGTCGCGATTGGTTGCCGCGATGATACGCGCACGCGATTGTCGCGTTTGCGTGTCGCCAACCCGCTGAAACTCACCATTTTCAAGAACCCGCAGCAATTTGGGTTGCAAATCCAATGGCAGTTCGCCGATTTCGTCAAGAAACAAGGTGCCGTCATGAGCATCTTCGAAGTAGCCGGATTTGTTGGTGGCAGCACCCGTAAATGCCCCTTTCACATAGCCGAACAATGTCGGTTCGACCAAGTTGGCCGATATCGCGCTACAGTTCAAGGCGAAGAACGGTAACTCGGCACGCGGGCTCAAATTGTGCAATGCGGCGGCGACCCTCTCTTTACCGCTGCCTGACTCACCTTCTATGAGGGCGGGAAAGGTTGAGGAGGCGTAGAGGTCGATCTGGCTTCTCAAATTGCGCATCGCAGGGCTGTCGCCGATGAGATTATTGGCGGCTTCTTCAGGCGCAACGGCCGGGTCGTCGTCAACGGTATTGAGGGCGGCAAAAAGCAGTTTTCTGAGGTGATTGGGGTCGCAAGGTTTTGGCACCAATTCAACCGCACCAAGTGCGCGTGCTCGCCTGGCGTTTGAATCCTCGTTTTGACCAGACAAAACAAGCACCCGTATACGCTGGGACCAGGCAAGCAGGTCACCTAGCAGTTTGAAGCCCTCGGTCGGCAAATGCGGAAGTGGCGGCAGCCCTAAATCAATCAGCGCTAGTTGTGGCTGAAAGCCGCCGCTCTTCAATAGCGCCATCGCCTCAGTGCGCGTTTCACGTACGCGAACGTCAAAATCCTCCGAAAGCACGAACGACAGGCTCTCTCCGATCAGCGGGTCATCATCGACAATCAATAGTGAGGGCTTCGACACCATCGGGTTTAGGGCCGCCTAGTTAACGAGACAAATCATTGCAGGATTATAGGGACGCGGCGTCGCCAAGGAAAAATTGATTTGAGAACTTGACGACGAAAACCATGTCCAAACTCCCTAAATTTGCCAGTTGAGTTCCGAATCCGAACGATCAGCGCGGCTTAATCTGGTAAGGTGAATGATAAAATAAGCCAAGTAAAAGCATCAGTGGTCGCTTTCTTCTAACAATAACCAGCCAACAATACTTTGTCACCGTCCCCATCCCAATCAATCGTAGAGATCGACAACGTCGATTTTTCGTACGGCAAACGCGTGATCCTGCAGGGCATCAGCCTGAACGTTCCCAAAGGCAAAGTGGTCGGCATCATGGGCGGATCGGGCTGCGGCAAAACCACGTTATTGCGGTTAATCGGCGGCCAACTGAGCCCGTCGAAGGGCGCGGTGCGCGTAGACGGGCAGGACATTGCTTCACTCGACCGCGAGGGCATGTATGCAATGCGCCGGAAGATGGGTATGTTGTTTCAGTTCGGCGCACTTTTTACGGATATGAGCGTGTTCGACAACATCGCATTTCAATTGCGCGAACACACGACATTGCCTGAAGAAATGATCAGAGATTTAGTGCTGATGAAGCTCAACGCGGTGGGTCTGCGCGGCACTGCAAAGTTGTTCCCCGCGGAGCTATCGGGTGGCATGGCACGCAGGGTTGCGCTGGCCCGTGCCGTGGCGCTGGATCCTATGTTGATCATGTATGACGAGCCGTTCGCCGGCCTGGACCCGATTTCGCTATCAGTCGTCGGTCAAACTATCCGCAAACTGAACAACGCGCTGGGTGCAACCTCGATTGTCGTCACGCATGACATCGTCGAATCCTTGCAAATTGTGGACTACCTATACTTCATATCAGATGGCCGAATCGTTGGACAAGGCACGCCCGATGAAATTCGCAGCTCCGAAGAACCATTCGTCAAGCAGTTTGTGCACGCGGAGCTCGATGGGCCAGTGCCATTTCACTATCCTGCGGGAGACTACAGCGAGCAGCTTGGCCTGAAGCCTCAGGTCCCCGCCAAGCAATTGAAGGCGAATCCGTGATCAATGCGATACGCAATTTGGGTAGCCGCGGCGTCAACGCCATATGGCGCGGCGGTGCCATGGCTCGATTCTTCATATTGATACTGGCCAACTCCGGAATGAGTTTCCGCCGCTTTCAATTGACCATTCGCGAAATCTATTTTGCCGGCGTGATGTCCCTCGTCATTATTATGGTGTCGGGCTTGTTTATCGGCATGGTGATCGGTTTGCAGGGGTTTGAGACACTGCAACACTATGGTGCAGAGGAAACGATGGGCGTGCTGGTTGCGCTTTCACTCGTGCGCGAGCTCGGACCCGTCGTAACAGGGCTGTTGTTCGCCAGCCGCGCGGGTTCCGCCATCACTGCAGAGATTGGGTTGATGAAGGCAACTGAGCAGCTAAAGGCAATGGATATGATGGCGATCGATCCCATGGCGAGGGTGGTGGCGCCGCGTTTTTGGGCCGGCGCGATATCAATGCCATTGCTTGCAGCATTGTTTTCTTCAACGGGCATATTTGGCGGCTATCTGGTTGCGACGCTGCTTGTCGGCGTCGATTCGGGCGTCTTCTGGAGCAATCTGCACGCCGCCGTCGACTTTCGCTATGACGTCCTGAACGGTTTTGTGAAGTCGGTCGTATTCGGTGTGGCAATTTCGATCATCGCAACTTTTGAGGGCTTTGATGCGGACCCTACCGCAGAGGGCGTCGCCCGCGCTACGACACGCACAGTAGTCACGTCGGCTTTGGCCGTGCTGTTGCTGGACTTGATTTTGACCGGATTTATGCTGAGAGGTGATTGACCATGGACCGTAAGACCATCGACCTTTGGGTTGGAGTTTTCATACTGCTGGGCTTGGGGGCCGTGCTTTGGCTCTCCTTGCGTGTCGGCAATCTGGGCGAAGACCGCCCCTCCAGCACTTATACGGTAGAAGCAAAATTCAGCAACATCGGTGGGCTGAAGGCTAAAGCACCGGTAAAAAGTGCCGGGGTACTGGTCGGTCGGGTGTCGGATATCAAGTTCGACAACGACAGATTTCAGGCGGTGGTATCTCTCACGCTCGACAAGCGCTATTCGTTTCCGAAGGATACCAGTGCGTCGATACTGACGTCGGGCCTGCTCGGTGAGGTCTATATCGGGCTCGATCCTGGCGCCGAGGAAAAGAAGCTCGCCGGGGGCGACAAAATATCATTGACACAGTCGGCCGTGGTGCTGGAACGGCTAATTGGTCAATTCATGTTCGGCAAGGCGGCCGAAGGCGAACCTGCTGCGGCGAAAAAGTAGGCATTGATACTACTTTAGAATCCGCGCTTGTCTGACGGTTTTGATTGGCCGTAAACCTGCGAGGCGCGTTACATTGAGAATCACCCTTTCATAAATCTACTGATTGATCACAAAATGTTGAAAAAAATTATCCTAATCATCGGCGCTGCAGCCTGCTTGAATTCAGCGTTTGTGTCTGCGCAGGAGTCGCCTGACGCACTGGTAAAGAAGAACACCACGGAAATTCTTGCCGCCATCAAGGCAGACAAAGATCTCGCCGCAGGTAACCAGAAGAAAATCGAAAAGCTGGCCGAAGAAAAAATCCTGCCGCTATTTAACTTCGTGCGGATGACGCAGTTGGCGGTTGGCCGAAACTGGAAAGACGCCAACGAAGCCCAAAAGAAATCATTGATCGACGAGTTTCGGACGCTGTTGGTGCGCACCTATTCGACGTCTCTGACACAATATCGCAATCAAACCATCGACGTGAAGCCAACCAAAATGGTTGCAACCGATACCGAAGTGGTTGTGAAAACCCAAATTGTTCAACCAGGCGGACAACCAATTCCGATAGACTACAGTATGGAAAAATCCGGCGATAGCTGGAAAGTATATGACGTGCTGATCGACGGTGTTTCCTTGGTGACCAACTATCGCAGCTCCTTCAATACCGAGATTCAAAAAAGCGGAATCGACGGACTGATCAAGTCACTTTCTGATCGCAATTCGAAAAATGCAGCGCAAAAGTAATTGCCCGGCATGAACGCAACGCATTCCAGTACGGTGGTAGGGGAAGTGCTCCAAGTAGAAGGGCCACTTAATTTTGAGAGCATGCCCCGAATTCTCGAGGAAACTGCGCTATATGTGGCGCAAGACAACCTGCCTAGTTGTCTTGCAATCGATTTGGCAAACGTGACCGACATTGACTCTTCTGCGGTGGCGTTACTGCTGCATTGGCGGCGTGCGGCGGCCCGGCTGGAGAAGGCACTTCGATACGTTCACCTGCCGCAAAATCTGCTGACACTTGCGCAACTTTATGGTGTGGATGACATGATCCACTGTCCTTCGCAGCTTTCGGATCCTGTCGCCTAATCATTGTGGCGCCGTTCACGGCCGCCATCTACGCTGTACGTGGTTGTCCAATGAATTGCTATGACCCCAGCAATTGATGTCCAGTGCGTGGAAAAACGCTATGGTAGTTTCGTTGCGTTGGCCGGTGTCTCGCTGACCATCGCCGAGGGCGAATTCTTTGCGTTGCTGGGCCCAAACGGCGCAGGCAAGACGACCCTCATCTCAGCACTCGCGGGATTGACCCGAGCATCCGCAGGGTCGCTCAGTGTCATGGGCCACGATGTCGTTGAGGACTATCGTGCTGCACGGCGTGCGCTGGGCATCGTTCCGCAGGAAATCGTATTTGATCCGTTTTTCTCCGTGCGTGAAACGCTACGTTTTCAGGCGGGCTACTTCGGTATCGCCCGCAGTACCGCACTTGATCGCTGGATTGATGAGCTACTCGCCAAATTGTCGCTTTCGGACAAAGCTGACTTGAATATGCGTCAGCTTTCCGGCGGTATGAAACGACGCGTGTTGGTCGCACAAGCGCTGGTGCACCGGCCGCCGGTCATTGTGCTGGACGAGCCGACCGCCGGTGTGGACGTGGAGCTGCGCCAGACCTTGTGGGCGTTCATTCGCGAATTGAATACGGCGGGTCATACAATCCTTCTCACCACCCACTATCTGGAAGAAGCCCAACAGCTATGTTCGCGTATCGCGATGATGAAGCTGGGAAAAATTGTGGCCATGGATACGACCGATCATCTGCTCAACGCTTTTTCGGAGCGGGTCCTGCGCGTCAAGCTGGACGGTGAATTGCCGGCGACACAGATGGCGTCGCGTACGCGCCAGGCTGGCGCCTGGCATCACTTCGCGATTCACGATCTGGCGGAAGTGGAAACAAGATTGGCCGCATTGCGCGAGGCGGGGGCACATATTACGAGCATGGAATTGGCCGAGCCAGACCTGGAAGAAGTATTCGTCAACGTGATGAATAAATAAATGATCGGCTTTCAAACGCTGTTGCTCAAAGAAGTACTTCGATTCTGGAAGGTAGGCTTTCAGACGGTCGCCGCGCCAGTACTTACCGCGTTGTTGTACCTGTTCATTTTTTCGCACGTGATGTCGGGCAGCAATGCGGCGTTTCCGGGTGTGACTTACGACCAGTTTCTGGTGCCGGGGCTGGCGATGATGGCCATGCTGCAGAATGCATTTGCCAACACCTCCTCATCGCTAATTCAGTCGAAGATTACCGGCAATATCGTCTTCATCTTGCTGCCACCGCTGTCGCACTGGAATTTCTACGGGGCTTATCTCATCGCGGCGATAGTTCGAGCGCTGGCCGTGGGGCTGGGCGTATTTCTGGTTGGCATATTTGTCGCGAATGTACCGGTCCATAGCACCATCTGGATTGTCGTCTTCGCATTGCTGGGCAGCGGACTGCTGGCAGCACTGGGGTTGATCGCCGGATTGTGGGCAGACAAATTCGATCAGCTCGCCGCGTTCCAGAATTTCATCATCATGCCGCTAACCTTCCTGTCCGGCGTTTTTTACTCTATCCGCTCCTTACCGGACTTCTGGCAAGGGTTGTCGCATCTCAATCCGTTTTTCTACATGATCGATGGATTTCGCTACGGTTTCTTCGGCAAGGCCGACGTTTCGGTCTGGCTTTCTTTCGGTGTCACCGCAGGCGCATTTTTTTGCCTTTCTGCCGTCACCCTTTACTTGCTAAAATCAGGTTACAAGTTGCGGCAGTAGCGACAACCGATAATGATGTAGAACGCCATTTTATGGGCCTTCCAAAGCAAAAATGCCCGGAGAAGCGCGCCCTTATTAGAGTTTTTCATTTTCTTGCGATTTTGGCTCTTCAAATTCCAGGCAATACCTTTCTACTTACCAGGTTTAGAACTGTCCCATGGTCACCCCAGAAGCAATACAGGCCTATATCCGCGAAAAGCTCGATTGCGAACACCTTGCAATCGAAGGCGATGGCGCACATTTCCAGGCGATTATCGTCTGCGACGCGTTCACCGGAAAATCGCGGGTTCAGCGTCACCAGATCGTCTACGGCGCCCTGGGCGACCGCATGCGCGAAGAAATTCACGCCCTTTCGATGCAGACGCTCACGCCCGCCGAGTGGTCGCATCATGCAGTTAACTCCTAACCGCCTCGAACCATGCAAAAACTGAGAATTCGGGGCGGCAAACCGCTTCGCGGAAACGTGCGTATTTCTGGCGCCAAGAACGCGGCGTTGCCGATCCTGTGTGCCGCCATTCTGACTTCCGAGCCGCTGACTCTGCACAACGTGCCGCAATTGAACGACATCGGCACGATGCTGAAATTGCTGGAGCAGATGGGAATCAAGGCGAGCCGCGACGGCGAAACGGTGGTGCTTGACGCCGCCAATCTGACCAATCCAGCAGCACCTTATGATCTGGTCAAGACCATGCGCGCGTCTATTTTGGCGCTGGGACCGCTGCTATCGCGCTTCGGCAAAGCCCGAGTCTCCCTGCCCGGCGGTTGCGCGATTGGTGCCCGTCCGGTCGATCTGCATATCAAGGGCCTGGAAGCGATGGGTGCTACCATCACCATCGAGGCAGGCGACATTCATGCGAGCGCCACCAAGTTGAAGGGCGCGCGTATCTTCATGGATATCGTGACCGTCACCGGGACCGAAAACCTGATGATGGCCGCGTGTCTGGCCGATGGCGTCACGGTATTGGAAAACGCCGCACGCGAACCCGAGGTCGTCGATCTAGCGGAATGCCTCATCAAGATGGGCGCGGATATTCACGGGCACGGCACTGACGTGATTACCGTCAAGGGGGTTGCCTCACTGCATCATGCAACCCATGCGGTCATGCCCGACCGGATCGAAGCCGGAACATTTCTCGCTGCCGTGACCGCTGCAGGCGGTGACGTGCACCTCACCAACGTCGCGCCGCGTACGCTGGATGCAGTAATCGACAAGCTGCGTGATGCTGGCGCGACCATCACCACCACGAGCGACGAAGTGCACGTGGTCGCCAGCGCAAGACCAAAGGCGGTGAATGTCCGCACCGCGCCATACCCCGCCTTCCCCACCGATATGCAGGCGCAATTCATTGCGCTCAATTGCATTGCAGAAGGAACCGCCATCGTGACGGAGACGATTTTCGAGAATCGCTTCATGCATGTGCAGGAGCTGGTGCGGCTAGGCGCAAAAATCGATATCGAAGGCAACACAGCCATCGTCAGCGGCGCACAAAAACTCACCGGCGCGACCGTGATGGCGACCGACCTTCGTGCCTCCGCCTGCCTGGTGATTGCAGGCCTGGTGGCCGAGGGCGAGACCATTGTGGATCGCATCTATCACCTTGATCGTGGGTACGATCACATCGAGAAGAAGCTGGTCTCCCTTGGCGCTGACATTGAACGCATCGACTGATCATGCGAGATTCAAACGGCGTAATGACCATCGCCCTGTCCAAAGGGCGCATCTTTGACGACACCCTGCCGCTGCTGGCCGCCGCCGGCATTGTTCCTGAGGATGATCCGGAGACTTCGCGAAAGTTGATTATTGGCACCAATCGGGCCGACGTGCGGTTGGTCATCGTGCGAGCGTCGGATGTCCCTACCTATGTTCAGTACGGTGCAGCCGACTTAGGGGTGGCTGGGAAGGATGTATTGCTTGAGCACACGGGTGGCGGTTTGTTTCAGCCCCTGGATTTGAATATCGGCAAGTGCAACATGATGGTCGCAGTGCGTCAGGGATTTGATTACGCCGCAGCGGTTAAACGCGGAGCGCGCCTCAATGTCGCCACCAAATTCGTACAAACCGCGCGTGAACATTTCGCCGCAAAGGGCATGCACGTCAATCTCATCAAACTGTATGGCTCGATGGAGTTGGCACCGTTGACCGGTCTGGCGGATGCCATTGTCGACCTGGTTTCAACAGGGGCCACACTCAAAGCCAATCATTTGGTTGCGGTCGAACAAATCATGCCGATTTCAAGTCGCCTCGTCGTCAATCGGGCAGCGCTCAAATTGAAACGAGAATCCATCCAGCCACTGCTGGACGCTTTCGAGCGCGCCGTGAAAAAATGAGTGCCATGTGAGCGTAGTAATCAACCGCTTTAGCACAACTGACGCCGATTTCGCCACGAAATTTGATAAGTTACGCGCATTCGAAGCGGCTCAAAACATCGACACGGATCGCAAGGTCACCGAAATCTTGGCTGCAGTCAGGGCTCGCCGCGATACAGCACTCATCGAATACACACAACGCTTTGATCGCTGGCAACCTGATTGCGGAGTAGGGGCCGCAAACTCGCTTGAAATCACCCGCTCGCAACTTGACGATTCACTAAACAAACTGCCCTCAGACATACGCGCCGCATTAGAAACCGCAGCGGCCCGCATTCGCAGCTATCACGAACATCAGCGTCAATCATCATGGACGTTTACCGAACCTAACGGCACCGTTCTCGGCGTTCAGGTAACGGCTCTAGATCGTGCCGGACTTTATGTTCCCGGTGGCAAGGCGGCCTACCCATCGTCGGTGTTGATGAATGCCATCGCGGCAAAAGTCGCGGGTGTTGGCGAATTAATCATGGTGACACCCACGCCGGATGGCGTCGTGAATGAAACAGTATTGGCTGCGGCAGCATTGGCAGGCGTTGACCGCGTGTTTCGCGTTGGCGGCGCGCAAGCGGTGGCGGCGCTGGCTTATGGGACAGAGAGTATTCCGGCGGTAGACAAGATCGTGGGGCCCGGAAACGAATACGTTGCTGCCGCCAAGCGTCAGGTATTCGGCGTGGTCGGCATCGATATGGTGGCGGGGCCATCGGAAATCCTGGTGATTGCAGACGGCACAGCCGACCCGGACTGGATCGCGATGGATTTGTTCAGTCAAGCCGAACACGATGAAATCGCTCAGTCGATTCTCCTGTGTCCCGATAAGATTTTCATCGACAAAGTCGCCGAAAGTATTGAGAAGCAGATCGGCGACATGCCGCGTGCGGATATCATCCGCGCGTCACTGGCCAATCGCGGCGCTTTGATTCAGGTTCGCGACCTCGCCGAGGCGTGCCAGATATCCAATCGAATCGCGCCGGAGCACCTCGAACTTTCTGTGGCCGATCCGCATGCACTGCTGCCGCTTATCCGCCATGCTGGGGCCATTTTTATGGGCGTGCACTCATCGGAATCACTGGGCGACTACTGTGCGGGCCCAAATCACGTGCTGCCGACGTCCGGGACCGCTCGATTTTCGTCACCTCTGGGTGTGTATGACTTTCAAAAGCGCTCGTCGATCATCCATGTTTCCGCTGCTGGCGCGCAGACCCTTGGGCGCGTGTCCGCAACCTTGGCGCGTGCCGAGGGCCTTGAAGCACACGCTCGGTCGGCAGAGTATCGGCTCAAACCATGAACTCCCGAGCCAGCACACTTATTCGCCCTGAGATTCTCGCCCTGTCGGCCTATCCCGTGCCGTCAAGCGCTGGCTTGGTCAAGCTGGACGCGATGGAGAATCCCTATGTGTTTCCGGCGACGCTCAAGGCGGAAATGATGGAACACCTGGCCGCCGCTTCGCTAAACCGCTATCCAGACGCTGGCGCTAACGAGCTACGGGCGGTGATTCGTGAGGCCATGCAGATACCCGACGCGCTCGATATTGTCCTCGGCAACGGCTCCGACGAAATTATTCAGATCATCGCCGCCGCTTGTGCGAAGCCGGCGGCGACACTGCTCGCATTCGAACCGTCGTTTGTCATGTTCAAGATGATTGCAACGTTCTGCGGCTTGCGTTATGCGGGAGTGCCGCTAAACGAAGACTTTGCGATTGACATGGCAGCAACGCGACTGGCAATACAAGAGCACCAGCCGACAGTCGTCTTCATCGCGTACCCAAATAACCCGACCGGCAACTTGTTCATTCGTGAAGCGATCCGCGAAATCATCCGCATTTCTCCCGGACTGGTGGTGATCGATGAGGCTTATTTCGCCTTTTCAAGCGATTCCTTTGTCAACGAGATCGCAGACTTTCCCAATGCCGTGCTGATGCGCACCGTGTCCAAGTTGGGCCTGGCTGGCCTTCGCTTGGGCTTCCTCGCAGGACATCCCGAGTGGATACGCGAGTTCGACAAGGTCCGCCTTCCGTACAACATCAATTGCCTGACTCAGGCTGGCGCAACGTTTGCGCTCAAACATTACGCGTCGCTATTGGAACAAGCGGCAGTCTTGCGGGAAGCGCGCGGGAAACTGGTGGACGAATTGCGGTCAATGCCGAGTGTGACGGTGTATCCCACCGAAGCAAACTTTGTGTTGATCCGGGTGCCGGACAGCGAAAAAACCTTCAATGCATTGCTGTCGCGTAAAATCCTCGTCAAGCACACCGGCACTTCACATCCTCTGCTCCGAAACACATTGCGGATTACCATTGGAACTGCGGACGAGAACGCCGCGTTTCTGACGGCATTGCGCGATGCCACTTAATCATTCACTACTCCACATGCGAACCGCCGACGTCACCCGCAACACCAAAGAAACGCAGATTCGCGTCGTCATCAATCTCGACGGCACGGGCGAAGCCAAGCTCGATTCCGGCATTCCTTTTCTCGATCACATGATCGACCAGATCGCGCGTCACGGCCTGATCGACATCGAATTGAAGGCCACCGGCGATCTTCACATCGATGCCCATCACACGGTTGAAGATATCGGTATCACGTTGGGGCAGGCGGTGACCCAGGCGTTGGGCGACAAGCTGGGAATACGCCGCTACGGCCACGCTTATGTCCCGCTGGATGAGGCGCTGTCCCGTGTCGTCATCGATATGTCAGGGCGCCCAGGGCTGCAATTCCATATCAACTTCACGCGCGCGCGTATCGCTGAGTTCGATGTAGACCTTTTTTATGAGTTTTTTCAGGGCTTCGTCAATCACGCAATGTGCACATTGCATGTCGACAATCTGCGTGGCGTGAATTCGCATCACCAGATTGAGACTGTCTTCAAAGCCTTCGGCCGTGCACTGCGCATGAGTTGCGAACTCGATCCGCGTGCGGCTGGTATTCTGCCGTCGACCAAGGGCGCACTGTAGTTTTCGATCTCTGGCGTAGCATGCAAAAAATTGTGGTGGTCGATTACGGGATGGGCAATTTGCGCTCGGTGGCCAAGGCCTTCGAGTTCGTTGCACGTGAACACTTCACGGATATCGACGTCCGCATCAGCAGCTCGCCGCAGCAAGTGCTCAATGCGGATCGGGTGATATTTCCCGGGCAGGGCGCAATGCCCGATTGCATGCGCTATCTGGCCGAAAGCGGTCTCGAAGCTGCGGTGCGCCGCGCTGCAGAGAGCAAGCCGTTTTTTGGCGTATGCGTCGGAATGCAAATGCTCTTCGAGCGTTCCGAGGAGGGCGATACGCCCGGGCTCGGACTGTTTGCGGGAACGGTGAGGCGATTCACGCCGCAACAGACGTCGCAAAAAGTTCCGCACATGGGCTGGAATACGGTAAAGCAAACGCGTGTTCATCCGTTGTGGCAACATATTGACGATGACGAGCGGTTTTATTTCGTGCATAGTTATTTTTGCGAACCCGCCGATGCTCTCGTAACCATTGGTAAAACTGATTACGCTGTCCCATTTACCGCCGCCATCGCGCGAGCTAATATTTTCGCAACACAATTCCATCCCGAAAAAAGCCACCGCGCCGGACTCACTCTCTACAAAAACTTCCTTTCCTGGTCGCCAGCGTGATGACCCCGCCGATGCGCTTACCTGGATAGCCAACTTCCCAATATCCTTTTCCCTTCCTGACTCTGTAGCCTGACCAAACATCATGTTGATCATCCCGGCAATCGACATCAAGGACGGCCACTGTGTGCGGCTCGAACAGGGCGACATGCAGCGTGCCACTGTGTTTTCCGACAACGCGGGCGAGACCGCTCGACGATGGAAGAATCTCGGCGCGACGAGATTGCACGTGGTCGACCTCAATGGTGCCTTTGCGGGCAAACCCAAGAATGAGGCCGCGATCAAGGAAGTCATCGAGGCGATGGGAGACGTGCCGGTGCAACTCGGCGGCGGGGTCCGCGATCTGGCCACGATCGAGCGCTATCTTGACGATGGCGTGACCTATATCGTCATTGGCACCGCAGCGGTTAAAACGCCAGGGTTTTTGCATGAGGCCTGCGATGCTTTCCCGGGCCACATCATCGTGGCACTGGATGCAAAGGATGGAAAAGTCGCCACCGATGGCTGGTCGAAACTGACGGGGCACGATGTCATCGACCTGGCCAAACGCTTCCAGGATTATGGCGTGGAGGCAGTTCTCTACACGGATATTGGTCGCGACGGCATGATGAGCGGCGTGAATGTCGAGGCAACCGTCAAGCTCGCCCAAGCGTTGACGATTCCCGTCATCGCCTCTGGCGGGCTCAATGGTCTGGATGACGTCAAAAAACTCATCGCGGTAGAGGATGAAGGCATCATGGGCGTTATTACCGGCCGGGCCATTTACGAGGGCACTTTGGACTTTGCAAAAGCGCGGGCGCTGGCTGAGCAGTCGGCGGACTGATGAGACGCTGCGATGACCTGTCAATATGTAGATCCAGTGTGGGTGCGCCGTTCCAGCCAAAAAAACTCCGAGACCCCCGTCTATGCTAGGGTTTTGCAATTCAAGCTTGGATACTCATTGTGTTAGCCAAACGTATCATCCCCTGTCTTGACGTGAACGGTGGTCGCGTCGTCAAAGGCGTCAACTTCGTCAACTTGCGCGACGCAGGTGACCCGGTTGAAATTGCGCGCAAATACAATGACGACGGTGCCGATGAACTCACATTTCTGGACATCACCGCAAGCTCAGATGCGCGCGCGATGATTCTGGACGTGATCGAACGGGTCGCCGATCAGGTATTCATTCCGCTGACCGTGGGCGGCGGGATTCGTAGCATCGATGACGTGCGGCGATTGATGAATGTTGGTGCCGACAAGATCAGCATCAATACTTCTGCGGTAACAAATCCGCAATTGGTGAAGGACGCCAGCGACCACTTTGGTTCTCAGGCGATCGTCGTCGCCATAGATGCGCGCAAACGTCCAAATGCGGAGGGCTGGGAGGTGTTCACGCATGGTGGGCGCACGCCGACCGGCCTTGATGCAGTCGCTTGGGCGAGACGTGTGACGCAGGAGCTTGGCGCCGGCGAGATTTTGCTCACCAGCATGGACCGTGATGGCACCAAATCAGGCTTTGACCTTGCCCTTACGCGCGCCATTGCCGAGGCCGTCAGCGTGCCCGTAATTGCCTCCGGCGGGGTGGGAACGCTGGATCATCTAGCCGATGGTGTGACTGAAGGAAAAGCCGATGCGGTACTAGCGGCCAGCATTTTTCACTTTGGTGAATACACGATCAATCAGGCGAAGCAGTGTATGAGAGCGCGCGGCATCGAGGTCAGGCTGTGAGTGGCGCCCCGCAGTCGCAATGGCTGGACGCCGTTAAGTGGGACGACAAAGGGCTGGTCGCTGCTATCGCGCAGGATGTCACGAGTCTGGAAGTGCTGATGCTTGCATGGATGAATCGCGAATCCCTGCAACTGACGTTCACGACCGGTGACGCGCACTATTGGTCGCGGTCGCGGCAGGCATTGTGGAAAAAAGGCGAGACTTCGGGTCACATCCAGCACGTGAAGGAGTTGCGACTGGATTGCGATGGCGATGCAATTTTGATGAAGATAGAGCAGGTTGGCAATGTCGCCTGCCATACTGGCCGTCGACGGTGTTTTTTCAACTTGCTCGAAGATGGCCGTTGGGTCACCAAGGACGAGATCCGTGATGGCGCTACCGCATTTACGCCGTCACCCGCTAGCGGCGAAAGACATGAGCAATAGCGACATTCTTTTCCGCTTGGAACAGATCCTGCTCTCTCGCAAAGGGGCTGCGGCCAGCAGCTCATATGTCGCCTCACTTTACGCAAAGGGAATCGACGCGGTGCTCAAGAAGGTGGGCGAAGAAGCGACCGAGGCAATTATTGCGGCCAAGGGGGGGGATAACCAACAGTTGACTGCTGAGGCTGCGGACTTGATTTTTCATACGCTGGTGATGCTGGCCGCGCGCGACGTGCCACTGTCTGACGTACTGACGGAACTTGAGCGACGGGAGGGCATTTCCGGCATTGACGAAAAGAATACGCGTCAAATATCGGGAAAGGAGACTACGAAATGAGCGGCAACGATACTATTTTTGGCAAAATTATTCGCGGTGAAATCCCCTGCAAAAAAGTCTACGAAGACGACGATGTGCTGGCTTTTCACGACATCCATCCCGCGGCGGATGTCCATTTCCTGATCATTCCCAAAAAATTCATTGCGACGTTGTCCGACGTGACCAGCGATGACGCGGCGCTACTGGGAAAGATGCTCGTCCTCGCACCGATGCTCGCCAGGGAGCAGGGGCTCACCGATGGATTTCGTACGTCGATCAACACCGGTCGGATGGGTCGCCAAGACGTGTATCATTTGCATATTCACGTGTTCGGAAATCGGCCGGGCAATATTCCCTTGAACACGATGGCAGTAGCCTGAAGATAAACTACGCTACCGCTTTCTAATCGCTGCGAATGGTGCCCCCCACAGACAAGCGACTGTAGTCGGCAACTGCATTTGCGTTGCGCTACAGTGGAACCGGCGTTCGGCAACATTAGCGGGATTTTGCTGGAGCAGCCGGCAATTTAGAGGAGATCATCATGGGTAGTTTTAGTATTTGGCACTGGCTGGTCGTACTCGTCATTGTGCTGCTGATATTCGGTACCAAGAAATTACGCAATATCGGAAGTGATTTGGGCGGTGCGGTCAAGGGCTTCAAGGACGGCATGAAGACCGATGGCGAAGTTGAAAAGAAACCCGATCAAATCGTCGGTTCAACCATCGACGTCGATGTCAAGGACAAGCAAAAAAGTTGAGCGCCGTATTCAGCAGGTCAGCTGAATCACTGCAAAACTTTCCCGGAAAACCTGTCTTGTCCTCTCCTGACGCGGAACGCCCATGTTAGACATGAGCTTTTCTGAAATCGCAGTTATTGGCGTCGTCGCCCTGGTGGTGTTGGGCCCGGAGCGGCTGCCGAAGGTTGCGCGCACGGCCGGACATTTGTTCGGTCGCCTGCAGCGGTACGTGGCTACGGTGAAGGCGGACATCAATCGCGAAATGGATACTTCCGAGCTTGCCAAGATCAAGCAGGAAGTGCAAGACGCAGCCAAGAGTTTTGAACAAAACGTTCAGCAGCACGCCAATATCGTTGAGAAGGAAACGTCTGCAATCGGCCAGGCAATCGAGAAACAGGCGACATTGCCAGTCGAAGGAGAATTTTCAAACCACTCGCAAGAATCACTGCTTGCGGAGCAAGGGAGCGGCATGCAAGAAACAGCATCCAGCATGCCGGTAGATCGGGTCGTGGCACCCGCACTTCGGGCTTCTTCCACTAACTCGAGTGCGGCCGCAACATCCACCTACCCGGTTCAAACCAGCCTGGACTTCGGTATCGAGCCAGTACGTAGTCCAAGACCAACGTGAGCGACACCGTCAAAGACACGTTTGTTTCGCATCTCGTTGAACTGCGAAATCGTCTGGTCTACTCCCTAATCGCGTTTGGCATCGTATTGATACCGCTAGTGACACCGCCCTGGTTCCTGGCAGGCAAGCTTTACGACATCCTCGCCCTGCCGATGATGGAGGCGTTGCCGCAGGGTTCGAAAATGATCGCTACCGGTGTGATTTCACCGTTTTTCATTCCGTTGAAGATAGCGATGCTTGCATCGTTTTTGGTTGCGCTGCCATTCATTCTGTATCAGCTCTGGATGTTTGTGGCCCCAGGGCTCTACAAGCACGAAAAACGCTTTGTAATGCCGTTGATTGTGTCAAGTACATTGCTGTTTTTTGTTGGCATGGCGTTCTGCTATTTTTTCGTTTTCCGGATGGTGTTTACGTTCATTGCGCAAATGGCGCCGTCGACCATCACCGTTTCCCCCGACATTGAAAATTATTTCAGTTTTGTGCTCGGGATGTTCTTTGCGTTTGGGCTTGCATTTGAGACCCCTGTTGTCGTTGTCGTCCTTGTCGCGACTGGTCTGGTCAGCTTGGAAACGTTGCGCGAAGTTCGCCGCTATGTCATCGTTGGCGCGTTTGTCGTTGCGGCTGTCGTCACCCCGCCTGATGTGGCGTCGCAACTGGCATTGGCGATCCCTCTATGCGTTTTGTATGAGATCGGCATTTTGTGGGCGCGTTTTTTTGTGACGCCTAATTCACAGGTCGAGACCGAGTCTCACACCGGCTAGCTAACTGCAGCTTATTGCCGCTGTAACCGCCGCTTGGCGATGTTGACCGTGATTTCGATCGCTTTTCCACTGCGGGTGAGCTGGAATTTCGCATCTTTGCCGGGCTTTAGCGCCGCAATCACCGCCATCGCGGCGACACTATCTTGAATGCTCTTGCCTTCGATGCCCGTAATGACGTCGCCGACTTTCACGCCTGCTTTGTCTGCAGGATGGCCCCGAACCACCGTTGCAACCAAAGCGCCGCGTACCACCTGCAGTTTGAGTGATTCCGCGAGCTCCGGCGTGACATCCTGGGGCGAAATGCCGATGTAGCCGCGAGTAACAGAGCCTTCCGCAATTATTTGCTCCATGACATCCTTGGCCATCGATATTGGTATGGCAAAGCCGATTCCCAGCGAGCCACCGGTACGGGAATAAATGACGCTATTGATGCCGAGCAGGTTGCCGCTTGTGTCGACCAAGGCACCGCCCGAATTTCCTGGATTTATTGCTGCATCTGTCTGGATAAAATTCTCGTAACGATTCACACCAAGGCGATTTCGTCCCAGCGCACTGACGATACCCATGGTGACGGTTTGACCGACACCAAAAGGATTGCCGATGGCGAGCACTACATCGCCGACCTGGGCTTTTTCCGATTGGCCGAGTGTTATTGGGGTCAGACCCTTGCCTTCAATTCGCAGGACTGCCAAATCAGACTCCGGATCGGTGCCGACTACTTTTGCCGCCAGAACGCGACCATCGGCAAATGAGACCTGGATATCCTTTGAGCCGGCCACGACATGATCGTTGGTTATGACATATCCGCCTTTTTCGTCCGCATTGATGATTACCCCCGACCCAAGGCTTCCACGAACTTCGGGATCATTCTCATCGCCGTTTGGTTGCCCAAAGAAACGCTGAAACAATGGGTCATTGGCGAGCGGGTGGTTACTTGGAATTTTGGCATCGCGGGATGAAGAAATATTGACGACCGAAATCATTGCTTTCTTAGAGGCATCGGCGTAACTCAGTCTATTCTGGCCCGCATTACCGACCGCAAGCAGCCCCCCAGGGGAAACCGACTCGCGAATCTCGACGACGTTGCGCCGCCATGGATTCCAGTCAGGCCTGATGAGCGTGACTACAAACACGATGGCGAGCGTGATCGTGACAAATTCAGCGAATATCAACCAAAAGCGACGCATACAATATTTACCTGATAGACGAGGGTGCGTACGAAAACATGGGGCCAGCGATGTCAATTCACAATAGGTGGCTACTAGGACCTCACACGTTTACAACGATTCGTGAGGTAAAAAGTCCAATCAGGAATATCTCATTCAAGTAAGCAAATGCTTACTTCTTGATGAGATCCCGGATTTCTCTCAGAAGTAATACGTCCTCTGGTGTGGGCGGTGCAGCGGCAGGTGCCGTTTTTTTGAGTTTGTTCATTTGTCGGACCATCAGGAAAATGATAAACGCCAGAATCGCGAAGTTAAACAGGATCGTAATGAAATTGCCGTAGGCAAACACCGGGACACCAGCCTTTTTTACGGCTTCCAAGGTGGACCCGGTACCCGGTGGAATATCCTTTAGCGCCAGATACATGTCCGCAAAATTCACGTTGCCAAGTACTCTACCTATAACCGGCATGACCAGGTCACTGACAACCGACTCAACGATCTTTCCGAACGCGGCACCGATGATCACGCCAACGGCAAGATCCATGACATTGCCCTTGACCGCGAACTCCTTGAATTCAGACAGCATTCCCATATGGCACTTTCCCTGAGTTGAAGTATCCAGCATGCTAGGACTGTATTTGCCTGAATGTGCCGTGTCAATCGGTGAAATGCTGGCTTTGCCTGCCGACGCTTGGCAACATTAGCTTCGCGACATAAAAATAGACGCCGAAAAAGGGTGACTTATGGTCCGGGGGGCTTAAGTTTATTCGCGCGATCAGCTAAAATCGTAAGGCGCGGCATGTAAAGGGCCCAACCCGGCTGGTTTTGGTAGATCGTATTTACTTCAAAAAAGAGACCAAACTCCTCTCAAGCCCGTATTTGCAGCAAGCCAATTCGACCTTAATGCATAGAGAATCGACGCCATGACAGCCATCGTCCTGAACCAAGTTGACCCCAAGAAACGTCGCTTCCTGATCGTTGCGTCCTCCGTCGTTGGCGCGGGCGCGGCGGCTGCCGTCGCGGTGCCATTTGTTGCGAGCATGTTGCCATCGGCCAGGGCCGCCGCCGCCGGTGCGCCAGTGCTAGTTGATATGAACAAGATTGAACCCGGTCAGTTGCTTACCGTCGAATTCAGAGGCGCGCCACACTGGGTTGTCAAGCGTACGCCTGAAATGGTCGCTCAGTTGGATAAGCACGACGCCCTACTCGCCGACTCGAAATCGGACTCTTCCAAGCAACCCGAATATGCCAAGAATCCGGCACGCTCACTAAAGCCGGAAATTTTCGTCGCGCGTGGCGTATGTACCCACTTGGGCTGCACACCGACATTCCGCAAGGAAATAGGGGCTGCGGATTTGGGTGCCGACTGGCCGGGAGGATACTTCTGCCCTTGCCACCAGTCCAAGTTCGATATGTCGGGCCGCGTATTTGCCGGTATGCCTGCACCATCCAACCTGGTCATCCCGCCATATCAGTTTTTATCTGACACTTCGTTGCTTATTGGCGACGATTCCAAAGGAGCGTAATCAATGTCCAACGCACCCAAAGCTGCCATTGCGCCGCCATTCCCCGGAATAGTTGGCGACGCAATCGTCTGGATAGACGCGCGCTTCCCGCTAGTCAAGCTGTACAAAGAGCAAGTTGGCGATTATCACGCACCGAAGAACTTCAATTTTTGGTACTACTTCGGTTCACTGGCGATGCTCATTCTGGTCATGCAGATCGTGACTGGCATTTTCCTGACGATGAACTATAAGCCTGATGCAAAATTCGCTTTTGCGTCCGTCGAGTACATCATGCGCGATGTTTCGTGGGGCTGGCTGATCCGCTACATGCATTCGACTGGCGCCTCGATGTTTTTCCTGGTTGTCTATTTGCATATGATGCGCGGACTGATGTATGGCTCGTATCGCAAGCCTCGCGAGCTGCTCTGGATTTTTGGCTGCATGATCTATCTGGCGCTGATGGCCGAAGCGTTTTTCGGCTACCTTCTGCCATGGGGCCAAATGTCCTACTGGGGCGCGCAGGTGATCATCAACCTGTTCGGCGCGATTCCGATTATTGGCGACGACCTGGCAGTATGGATACGCGGCGACTTCAGCATCAGTGACGCGACGTTGAACCGTTTCTTTGCATTCCACGTCATCGCGTTACCACTCGTTCTGCTAGGGTTGGTTTCGGCGCATCTGGTTGCATTGCATGAGGTTGGCTCAAATAATCCTGATGGCATCGAAATTAACAAAGACATCGATCCCCTAACCGGCACACCCAAAGATGGCATTCCATTTCATCCGTATTACACGCTAAAGGATGTGGTGGGTGTGGTGGTGTTCCTCGCAGTGTTTTCGGCGATCGTGTTTTTTGCGCCAGAAATGGGCGGTTACTTTCTGGAGGCACCAAACTTTATCCAGGCCGATCCCCTGAAGACGCCGGAGCACATCGCGCCAGTGTGGTACTTCACGCCTTTCTACGCGATGTTGCGCGCCGTGCCGTCGATGTTGGGCTCGCAGTTTCCCGGCGTTGCAGTAATGGGGGCGGCGACAATGATCCTGTTCATACTCCCTTGGCTTGATCGCGGCAAAGTGAAATCAGTGCGTTATCGCGGGCCGATTTACAAACGCTTCCTGACCGCCTTTGTAATCAGCTTTTTAGTGCTTGGTTATCTTGGAGTGGTACCAACAACCGTATGGGGGCAGCTGTCAAAGGGATTGCCGCTAATCGGAGGTGCCGACGTTGCCACCATCGTTGCACGTGTCCTCACGGTGGTGTACTTCGCGTTCTTTATCCTGATGCCGTGGTACACAAAAGCGGATAAGGAAAAACCAGAACCAGAAAGGGTGACGTTCTGATGAAAACGGCTATGAAATTGCTGCTGGCTTCGGTGTCGCTCGCTGCGGCCTCCGCGTTCGCTTCCGGTGGTGCCGAAGTGCACCTGGACAAAGCGCCGATCAACCTGAAGGACACGGCTTCACTGCAGCGTGGCGCCAAGACATTTATCAACTATTGCCTGAACTGTCACAACGCGCAGTTCATGCGCTACAGCCATCTCACCCAGATCGGGTTGACCGAGCAGCAAATCAAGGACAACCTGCTGTTCACCACCGACAAAATCGGTGACACGATGATTTCTTCGCTCCAACCAACCGACGCAAAAGATTGGCTCGGCAGCGTCCCGCCTGACCTGACGCTGTCGGCTCGTGTCCGCAGTCCTGACTGGCTGTATACATACTTGCGCGGTTTTTATCGCGATGACGCAGCGCCATCCGGCTGGAACAACACTGTGTTCAAGAATGTCGCGATGCCGCACGTTCTTCACGATCTCCAGGGCACTCAGGCGATGTTGAAGACCGGTGAACGCCGTGATCATGATGGCAAAATGCAACCGATCATGAAGCTTGCAATGGATCGCGCGGGCAGCATGTCACCTGGCGAGTATGACCGCTACATTGCCGATCTGGTCAATTACATGACCTACATGGCAGAGCCTGCTGGACCACAACGTACGCAGTTGGGCGTGCTTGTCCTGTTTTTCCTGGTGTTCGCGTTTTTCATCACGCTTTGGTTAAAACATGAGTATTGGAAAGACGTCAAGTAGACTCGTTTCGTTTCAACATCACCAACCGTACCTGGCAGAATCGGGCCGTATTCGACTTGGGGCGCATCGTCTGCCTCATTCAGGCCTCGCATTCCGGCGCGGCGCGGCGACTTGAAGATCAATAGACTTTCGTACAAGAAAACGGGTAAACCGCCATGATGACTTTATATTCGGGGACGACTTGTCCCTTTAGCCACCGCTGTCGCATTGTTTTGTATGAAAAGGGCATGGATTTTCAGATCCTTGACGTGGACCTGATGAACAAGCCTGAGGACCTCGCGGTCATGAACCCGTACAACCGCACACCGGTGTTAGTTGAACGCGATCTCATTCTTTATGAGTCAAATATCATCAACGAGTATATTGACGAGCGGTTTCCGCATCCTCAATTGATGCCCGCGGACCCGGTGATGCGCGCACGGGCGCGATTAATTTTGTTTCGTATGGAAAACGAAATCTTCAATCACGTCGATGCACTGGAACGCGGCAAGCCAAATCAGCACGACAAAGCACGCCTTTACATTCGCGAGAATCTTATCCAGCTGGCGCCAATTTTCGTCAAGCAAAAACACATGCTTGGCGACGAGTTTTCGATGCTCGACGTAGCTATTGCTCCACTACTTTGGCGGCTCGAGCACTATCAGGTCGAGATGCCCAAAGCGGCGGCGCCATTGCTAAAGTATGCGGAACGTTTGTTTTCGCGTCAGGCATTTATCGACTCGATGACTGCATCCGAAAAGGCGATGCGAAAGTGATTTCGTGTTCCCCCGGCCTGACAGCCGTGTTATCCGGCAATAAGTGCGGGACCGGCTAGCCGCTGCAACGAGGCTGTTTGTAGAATGCCGTCCACGCCAATGCCAGAACTGTCCACCAAGCCTTACTTGATCCGCGCGATCTACGAATGGTGCGCGGACTCAAGTTTTACGCCGTACCTTAATGTCAAGGTGGATCAAAATACACGCGTACCATTGGAATACGCGAAAAACGGTGAGATCGTACTATCCATGAGCCAGCAAGCTACTCGCAATCTCACCATTGGTAACGAACTGATCCAGTTTTCGGCGCGCTTTAATGGTGTTTCCCGTGAGATAACCATCCCGATTTACGCCGTGCAAAGTGTCTTCGCACGGGAAAATGGCCGAGGCGTGTTTTTCCATGCTGAAAGTGCGCCGGAGCAGGCAACTACGCAGAGTCCCGCGGGATCGTCGATACCAGCATTGCAATCAGTATCCGGCCTGCCTGCCGCCACCCCTGCGTCGGCCGATCAGAACGTCATGCCGGACACGGCGGAAGTTGACAAGCCGTCGCCCGACAAGCCCAAAGCGCCACCCCGCGGCAAACTTCGCGTCGTCAAGTAAGTCTCAGCAGGTAACACAACGCCGCAAGACAGACAGGCGCCGTGTTTGCTATCCTGTATGCCCGCCCCTAGTCGCTTTCGACCAAATCACAAATGAGCCAATTGACTGTTGCCGATCTACTCAGTGATAAGGCCCGGCAGACGCACAATGACGCGACGCGTGTACTTTTCTCGATTCGCCCCGACGCCACCGTCGCTGAAGCCATTGCCTCGATGGCAAAAAATGAAATCAGCTCGATGATCGTGATGGAAGCTGATCTGATGGTCGGTCTGATCACGTTTCGGGAGTTGCTGACTGGCCTAAATACTCATGGAGGCAGTCTGCTGCAAGCGCATTGCCGCAATGTGATGAAGATCGATCCGCCAGTGGCCAAGCCGGAGGACAGCGTTGATCATCTTCGTGGGCTGATGACCGAATTACATATCACCCATGTCCCGGTGATGGATCATGGCGTGCTTGAAGGCATTCTCTCCTTTCACGATATCGCCAGAAGTGCAATTAAAGACGTTTCGTTTGAAAATCAGTTGCTCAAGCAGTACATCAAGAATTGGCCGGAATGAGGTCGACTGGAACAAACCAGTCTTAGCGTTGCTCAAAGGCATGTACCCATAAAATCTGTTGGCCTTCAGCGAATCAGTCCATATGAACAAATGGAGGTTGCCATGAACAAGTATTTAGGCGCTCTTGTGTTGGTTTCGATTTGTGGCCAGTTTGCTGGCTGCTCGACGATTTATTCCCGAATCGATGGCGACTTCGACGTGGCAACAACCGCCCTGAACGATTATCCAGTGAAGATTGTGGCGATCGATGGCGCGTTTCAGATTTCCCAAAGCGCACCAGTTGAGCCGGGCACGCATAGCTTGATCCTTGCTTCGAGAAAACCGACACACTTCCATATCCGCGAACAGAAAGCGTTTCCGATCAAGGTGGAACCCTGCACCCGATACTATTTGGCCGCGCGACACGCCAGCAAATTAACCGAAGATTTTGAAATGATCGTGCGTCGCGCTGAACCGATCTCCGGCTGCGATCTTGAAGGCGCAAGGCGTGCAGCAATCAACTAAGAAAAAGCTTGTACGCGGCGCTGTTGGTTTCATCGACATGCTCGAAGCCCACTGATTTCAAGAACCTGCCGAAAGCCTTGCGCTCGTCTGCGGGTACCTGAAGCCCTACCAGGATTCTGCCGACGTCGGCACCATGATTGCGGTAGTGGAACAAGCTGATGTTCCAGTTTGGACTCATGGAGTTCAAAAATTTCATCAGTGCACCAGGCCGCTCCGGGAATTCAAACCGGTACATTAGTTCATTGCGCGCCAATGGTGAGCGCCCACCAACGAGATGACGCACATGCAGCTTGGCCATTTCATCATCGGTTAGGTCCAGGGTATTGAAGCCATTGCGGCCAAGATGAAGAACCAGCTGCCTTGCCTCGGCCCGCCCACTGACTTGCACGCCGACGAAAAGATGCGCCTGCTTTGAGTCGGCGATACGGTAGTTGAACTCGGTTACGTTTCGCGGGCCGATCAACTCGCAGAATTTGCGAAAGCTGCCACGCGATTCCGGTACCGTCACGGCAAGCAACGCCTCATGGTGTTCGCCCATCTCAGCCCGTTCGGCGATAAACCGTAGCCGGTCAAAATTCATGTTGGCACCGCAGCAAATCGCAACAAACGTCTTGTCGGCGCATTTTTCGCGTTCAACGTAACATTTGATCCCAGCCAGTGCGAGGCCACCCGAGGGCTCCATGATCGAGCGAGTATCCTGGAAAATATCCTTGATCGCGGCACAAATCTCATCGGTGCTGACAAGTACAACTTCGTCAACCAGTTCTTTGGCAAGGCGGAAAGTCTCTTTCCCTACCTGCTTGACTGCCACCCCGTCGGCGAACAGATTGACATGCGCCAACGTCACACGCCGACCCGCCTTTAGCGATTGATACATCGCATTGGAGTCGACAGGCTCCACGCCGATTATTTTGGTCCTCGGAGACAGCGCTTTAACGTAGGCAGCGATTCCGGCGATCAAACCGCCGCCACCAATCGGCACAAATATCGCGTCGATGGGATGCTGATGCTGCCTGAGTATCTCCATGCCGATGGTGCCCTGGCCGGCGATCACCAGCGGGTCATCATAGGGGTGTACATAAGTGAGCTTCTTCCGAGCCGCCAGTTTTTTGGCGTACAAACTCGCCTCGTGATAACTATCGCCACTAAGCACGACGGTAGCACCACGGCGCGAGACCGCATCAACCTTGATTTTTGGGGTCGTAACCGGCATCACAACTGTGGCGTTCGCGCCCAGCTTTTGGGCAGCCAATGCAACGCCTTGTGCATGGTTGCCCGCCGACGCACAAATCACACCGCGCTTTAACGCCGCCGAAGATAGGTGCGCCATCTTGTTGTACGCGCCGCGCAGCTTGAACGAGAACACGGGTTGCAAATCTTCGCGCTTGAGCAAGACCCTATTTTCTAAAAGTTCAGAACTACCAACGGCGTGCTCCAGGGGGCTTTCAATTGCCACGTCATAGACGCGAGCGGTGAGGATTTGTTTGAGGTAATCTATTTTCATGAAGCTTTCTTGGGCACAACTGCCAATTTAGCAGGAAACCCGGGCCGCACGGAGCGGAGCCACACGTAATCGCGCACGCTACAATAGCCACATGGACCAAAATTCCCTAAAACTTGCAGCGGCCCAGGCGGCCATCGCCTACGTTCCCGCCGATACCATTATCGGCATTGGCTCCGGTTCGACCGTGAATATCTTTATCGCCGAGTTGGCCAAAATCTCCAATCGTATTAAGGCAGCAGTCTCCAGCTCAGATGCCAGTACAGCCCTGCTTCTAAAAGCGAACATTGAAGTCATGACGCTCAATGATGCCGGTTTTATATCCGTCTATATCGACGGCGCAGACGAGATCACGCCGCATTTGGCCATGATCAAAGGCGGCGGCGCAGCACTGACGCGAGAGAAAATTGTGGCGGCCGCATCGGACAAGTTCGTGTGTATTGCGGATGAGTCGAAGTTGGTGGATGTGCTCGGCGCATTTCCATTGCCGGTTGAGGTCATTCCGATGGCCCGTAGCTACGTTGCACGAGAGCTGGTAAAACTGGGTGGCCACCCGGAATGGCGCATGAAAGATGACAAAGGCGTGGCGACGGACAACGGCAACTGGATCCTCGATGTACACGGACTTTCAATTGTGAATCCTGCCGAGCTTGAATCCACCATAAACCAGATTGCCGGCGTGGTGACCAATGGCTTGTTTGCAAGGCGCGGCGCAGATGTCGCGTTGCTGGCCTCGGCTGGTGGCGTGAAGAAACTTACGCGTGCATAAGTCATCCTCAATCGCCGGTCACAGAATCGTCACAGAGAAATAGTAGACTCGCAAAATTACCCTTCGGCGGGCGCACAAATCGCGGCCCATATGGCCCATAACGCAAAAGATATATATGCCAGACCACATCTCCAAGAAATTTGATGCCGAACTCGAAGGAGTGCGCTCGCGCGTCCTGCAGATGGGGGGGCTTGTCGAGCAACAGATTAATCGGGCGATGGAGGCATTGGCCAACGGTGACATGGTGCTGGCTGATCAGGTCATCGTCGACGATCATCGCGTCAACGCGCTGGAAGTGGGTATTGACGACGACTGCACGCATATCATCGCGAGGCGGCAACCTACTGCTGGTGATTTGCGCATGGTCATGGCCGTCGTCAAGACGATCACCGATCTCGAGCGCATCGGCGACGAGGCGCAAAAAATAGCCCGTATGGCCAAGCTCGTGCATGCGCGCGAACACGGCACTTCGCCGCGTTTTTCCGAAGTACTTTACGCGAGCAATATTGCGCTTGAAATGCTCAAGACCGCGTTGGATGCGTTTGCGCGGCTCGATGTCGCCGCTGCAGCCAAAGTCGTGAAGCAGGATCAAATTGTCGACGAGCAATTCCGCGGCATCATGCGCCAGCTGGTGACCTTCATGATGGAGGACCCACGCACGATTTCTGCTTGCATCGATGTGTTATTTATTGCCAAGGCAATCGAACGTATCGGCGACCACGCCAAGAACATGTCCGAGTACGTGGTCTATCTGGTCAAAGGTAAAGATGTGCGGCACATTACCGCCGAAGAGTTCGAGCGCGAGACGTCCTCGCCTGATTAGCCACGATAGCGGACGATGAATTGAAAACGCCCCGCGAGGGGCGCTTTCAATTCATGGCCCGCGGCGTTGCCTTAAGCCGGCGGCGGGACAAATCCCGTGGCCTGATCGGCGCCGTCGCCGAAGAAATGTCGCTGCATTTGTTCTTCAAGATATTTGCGGGCTTTGATATCGGCCAGATTCAAACGGTTTTCATTGACCAGCCGCTTCTGATGCTCCAGCCACTCTTTCCATGCCTGCTTGGAAACATTTTCATAAAGCTGTTTTCCCAGCGCGCCCGGGTAAGGTGGAAAATCGAGACCCTCCAACTCGGCCTTGAGTTTGATGCAATTCACCATTCTTGCCATGTTCTACTCCAGTATTGAATCGGTTGCTAGACGGGTTTCGAGTAGATCTTCGAACGCCGTGAATAGTTGTAAAGGGCCTGTTTTTCCTGAGGCAGCTTCGAGACATCATTTTCCACGAAGCCGCGTTCGACGAACCACTGTGTCGTCTGCGTAGACAAGACGAACAACGTTTTGAATCCCTTTTCCTTGGCGCGCTTTTCCGCAAAATTGAGGATACGCTCGCCCCGGCCACCGTCGCGGTAAAACGGATTCACTGCCAGACACGCGAGCTCAACAGCTTTGTCATTTGGGAATGGATACAGCGCCGCGCATCCAATGATTTCGTTTTCGTGCTCAAGCACGATGAATCGATCAATTTCAGTTTCGATTAACTCGCGATCACGCTTTACCAGCACGCCTGCCGCAACCAAGGGATCGATGATTCCCATGATGCCCTCAATATCCGCGACCTTGGCGTCGCGCAGCCGGTCCGGCGCTTCGAGGACTACCATGGTGCCGATACCGTGGTGGGTAAACAGCTCCATCAACAGCGCACCATCAATGTGACGGCTGATCAGATGGGCGCGTTTGACGCCCTCGCGCACGGCCCGGATCGCGCATGGCAAAAAGAGGCGAATGTCCTCTGTCTGACCACCATAACGAACTGAGTTGAGTGCCTCTTGTGCTTGCAGTGCAGTCAGCTCGTTCAGGAGACGTTGCTTGTTGTCCGTCGCCCCAAGAGTTTCGGTGAGGAAAATCAGTTTTTCTGCTTTCAGCGCGATCGCGACAGAGGTTGCCACATCCTCAAGCGTACAGTTGAAAATGTCCCCGGTAGGCGAGAAGCCGATGGGCGAAATCAGTACCACTTCGTCGTCGTCCAGGCGGCGGACAATACCCTCCATATCCACCTTGCGAACTTGCCCGGTATGCATATAGTCGACGCCATCGCGCACGCCAAATGGCTTGGCGGTGATGAAATTACCCGAGGAAACGCGAATATCGGCACCTGCCATGGGTGAATTGGCCAGCTCGGTAGACAGAGTGGCCTCAATCTCCATGCGCACAATGCCGTTGGCTTCCTTGACACAGCGAAGTGCGGCGTCATCGGTCACGCGACGGCCATCCACCAGCTTTGAGACGACACCGTGTTGCGCCAGTTGTTCTTCGACTTGCGGACGGGTGCCATGCACCAGCACCACACGGATTTCGAGGCTCACCAGCACATTGATGTCGTGCGCGAGTTGCATCATTTCGCCGTCGGTGAGTACTTCCCCGCCAAATGCGATGACGATGGTACGCTCGCCGAATTCATGAATGAACGGCGTGGCACTGCGGAACCACTTTACGAATGCTTCGAGTTTCTTGGCGTCGTTCTTGGCCATACCTGTCGTTGCTGGATGTCGTGGGAGAAGAAGGCGAGCGCTATTCTAGCGAGAAGCGGCAACCGGTGCGCGAGACATCACGCGAATTCAAGGCAGGTGTCCGCCTAGCCGAGATCGCCAAACTGCGCTCCCAGCGCTGCGAGGGCTGCCAGACCTGCGGTTTCTGTTCGCAGTGTGCGCGGTCCAAATCGCGCGGCTAAAACGTCGTGCGCCAGGGCACGCGAAATCTCTTCATCCGTGAAGCCGCCTTCCGGGCCAACCAGCACTGTGATTGCCGTAGAGGCATCCGCGCTAGCCAACAACGACTCTTCGGCCAGCGGATGCAGCAGAATACTGATCCCTTCCGGCTGCTTCAACAGCCACTGATCCAGCGTTTGCAGCCCTTGGACAACGGGAACGCGATTGCGTCCGCATTGCTCGCAGGCCGCCACTGCAATTGACTGCCAGTGTGCGACACGTTTATCAGCACGCTCGCCAACGAGTTTCAGCGTTGCGCGCGACGTGCTGATCGGCACAATCGCCGCCACACCCAGCTCGACGGCTTTCTGTACGATCAAGTCCATCTTGTCCGAGGTTGCCAGCGCCTGGACCAATGTGACCCGCATTGGCGATTCCCGCTCAATGGGATGAAACGCATTGAGCGTGACGGTCGCATCCCGTTTCCTGATTGCGGAGATAGTGGCGTTGAATTCGCCCCCCGCGCCGTCGAACAACGTGATTTCATCGCCAACCGCGACGCGCAATACCTGCAGATGGCGCGAAATCGCCTCGCCAATGTCAAAAGACGAGCCCGCCGATAAAGGGCGCGGCAGCGAATGCGCTGAGAAAAATCGTGGTGAGGTCAATGGCGTACAGCCGAAAGGAGGAGCCGATTTTTGGATGGGGGTGTAGCAGTAGTATTATAGCGGCGCGGCGCAAATCGCCTCTCGGCCCTTGGCGCCGCAGGCCCCCTTGAGTAACGTTACGATCCACCGATGCCCCTCTTAGAACACACGTTGCAATTTGAGTCCGCCGCAAACGATGCGCCAAACCCAGCCGCCGCCGCAAAGCCAGAAGTAGCAAAGTTCGTTTTGCCGGTAACGACATTGATGCAGGAAGTTGCGGCTCGCGAACTCATGCCGCGTTTCAAGCATGTGGCAGCAGAAAGAAAACACGATGGCTCCATCGTCACGGAGGCGGACCGCATGGTCGAGGCGGCCCTGGCCGAGGTACTTCCCCATGTGTTTGATTGTCCGGTGCTGGGCGAGGAAATGAATGAGGCCGCACAAAAACAAATCTGGCGGGATGCCGACTGGTGCTGGTGCGTCGATCCCTTGGACGGCACCGCAAATTTTGCGGCCGGCAAGCGCTACTTCGGTATGTCGGTCGCACTTATGTATCGGCGCAAAAGCGTGTTTGGTGTGATTCTCGACCCCAATAGCGGCGAAGTTTTTCACGCTTTGCAGCACGGCGGCGCGTTCCTTGACGGCAAGCGACTAAAGCCACTGCCGGCCAAACATTTGGCCGAAGCACATGTGGAAGTGGGCCGCTACAAGCGTCTCGGCCGATTGGGTTCCGCGCTTCTGGCGCACAAACCATTTCGAAAAGTCACGATGAGCGGCGCATCGGTGTTGCAATGGAGCCACATGGCCTGCGGGCGCGTGGATGCGTTCCTGCACGCGGGCGAACAGCCCTGGGATTACGCCGCCGGTGCGCTCATTCTCGAGGAAGCCGGTGGGCGCATCGCCTCGTTGCAGCACGACGACTACTGGCGACCGGAACGGCCACAAGACTGGTCAAAATCCGTGATCGCGGCGCGCCATCCGGCTCTGTTTGACGAATGGAAGCGCTGGGTGCGCAGTCACCTTTGAATACAATTCAGAAGCGTCGAAAGCCCGTCAGGCATAAGAGGCGCGCATTTCCAGACCTTTTCAGCCTGAAAGCCGCGCCAATGCTAGAGTTTCAATTTGTTGCGAAATCACTCCACTCGAACTGAATACGCGTGTTCCACCACGCCGCCATAGCGCGATACCACATTCGCATTCTGGTAGTTGTGCAGCATCAGGCCAATGACCGGCAGGCCGTAGTGAATCCCCGGTATGGGTGTTTGCGTTCCCGAAAGGCTGATCGACAACGCCGACAGCGGCGTCATTTTCTGTTCGAACTGGTCGAAAAGCATCGTTACGCGACCGTTGCGGCCTTGTGTTGCGCGCAGCGCCGGAGTCGTCAGCGCGGAGGGTTTGCTTGTGGCCACAGCAACCACTTCGTACAGGCCGTAGAATTTCAGCGGTGACAATGTTGGGGAGCCGAGGACACTGGTGAATGTAATGACGCCGGGGAACGCCCCTTGCGGCTTGGAGCCAAGAAAAGCCATCAGGTTTGCCGTCCTGCATAAGATGCTTGGTCCGAATGCCGTTCCGCTGGGCGGTGGCGGGAGTGTGCCGGCGATGCCCGAAAGACCCGTCTGCGCTTCGCGATTCGTGGCCGACGCACTGTACCCATCGCAGGTCGAAAAGCCGTTCGAAGACTTAACGCGGGCGAACGGCGCAACCAAATTACCAGTGAACGGCGAGTAAATCGGATCGGTGTGAAAAGGCCTTGTCGGCGCGGTGATGACCCAGTCAGTCTGGGAAGTGGTCGCGTCATCAAGCACGAACTCATTCATCAGCGAGTCACGTATCAGCGCCGCGGAAACCGCATCGCGTCCATTCGCCCATTGTGCGATGACGACACCGTTCGGCGTCGTCACCATGCTTGTTGCTGGCGCTGCATCGATCAGGAGCGCGCCAACGGAAGAGCCTGCCTGCGCATACGCGACCTGCGTTGACCACGCATCCAATGCCGTCGGGCTGAATGAATAGTTGGCGCCGGTCGCTGCGCTGATGATGCTTGCCCTGCCTTTCAATCCGCCGCGCGGCGGCGCCATCATCGTGGCGCCCGTGTTGGGGAAGCGCACTGGCGGTAGCGTGGCAGCAAGGCCATCGAAACTGTCCAATGCCGCACAGTTGCTGCTGGCGTTGGTGGTGACATCGGGCTTTATGTAACCAGTCAATTGGGCTGCAGTGGGGGAGAGCGTTGCGTCGATCACCCCCATTTCAATCATTTCGAAGTAACCTTCGCGAGTGCGGTCAAGGCTTGAGAGCCCGGGCACGTCCTCCCGGATGCCGGTATAGCCGAAATTGAAAAATTCGTTGAACACCTGGCCGCCCTGCACTTTGCGAACCTCCGTAAACAACTCGGAAGGTGTCACGCACGAATTGTCGTTCGTCGTAATGCGTGCGCCATCTGCGGTCTCGACAACGGCGCCAGTCCAGGTGTCGTTGGGTGCCAGAAAAAGATTGAAATTGGAGACCTCGCGTCCGTTCATTCCTTCAAGAAAACGTATCTTTATGGCTTTGGTATTGGCTTGCGTATTGGTTACGCTGACCAGGGTCGCGTAGCCATTGCGGACGGTGTAGTAGGGAAAAGCAGTACCTGCCCGGTTCCGTTAGGGCTGCGATGAACTGCTGTAGCACTCGTGGCCACAATCGCGGAAGCGAGGCAAACACACAGTCGTTTTATCGTCGATGACTTCATGGCTAAATTCACTCCAGTACTCATGTGGCCGGCTTGCCGATAGACTGCCTGATTACAAATGCAGTTCCCGAAGGAAAGAGTACACCGGAATGACGAGGAAGCTACTAAACATCGCCATCTGCGGCTACGGCACTGCAGGCCAGGCCGCTGCAGTGCTTCTCGGTGTGGCAAGGCCACGCCGTTAGCATATTCGAACGCAGCCCGGTGTTAGCACCGGTGGGTGCCGGGTTCCTGTTACAGCCCACCGGCCTCGCGGTATTGCGGTCCCTGGGTCTCGCCGAACAGGCGCTGGCATGCGGCGCGCGCATCGATTGCCTGCATGGGCAAAACGAGCATGGCCGGCAGGTGATGAATATCCGCTACGGCGACCTGGGCCATAACCTGCACGGCGTTGGCATGCAGCGTGGCGCGCTGTTTGAGATCCTGAAAAAAGCGTATCCGGCAGTTGACTCGATCAAGACCGGCGTCGAGATCGTGCGCGTCGACGAAGTCAACGGCACGCTGATGGACCGGGCCGACAACACTTACGGTAGTTACGACCTCGTCCTGATTGCCGATGGCGCGCATTCGGCACTGCGCGGACAATTTCCGCAGTTGGTCAAACGCGACCAACTTTATCCCTGGGGCGCACTCTGGTGTAGCGTGGAAGATCGCATCGGCTTTTCGCGCGGTGTACTTGAACAGCGCTACCGGGCGTCCTCGGAAATGCTGGGCATTCTTCCCGTTGGTCGATTGCCTGGCGAATCCGAAAGCATCAAGCGTGTGACGCTTTACTGGAGTGTGCCGCGCGACCAGTACGCCAATTTCGAGCAGCAACCGATTGAGCAGTGGCGCGACAAGGTTTGCGCTTTGCTGCCCGAAGCGAAGGACTTCGTGGCGCAGATCACCGAACCGACGCAGCTCGCAAGAGGCACCTATCGCGATGTGATCATGCGTGCGTCGCGGGTAGGACGCGTACAGTTTATTGGCGATGCCGTTCACGCCATGAGTCCGCAACTGGGCCAGGGCGCGAACATGGCGTTGCTCGACGCCTGGACGCTGGCAAAGTGTCTGCAGGACGAAGCGAAAATCGAGCTCGCGCTGGATCGCTACCACGCCTTGCGGGCTAGCCACATCGGCATCTATCAATTGATCAGCCGCTGGCTAACCCCGTTGTTTCAATCTGATTCACGCGCAGGTTCGTGGCTGCGGGACTTGACGTTCTATCCGGCCAGTCGCCTGCCGATTGCACGAACCAGCATGCTGCGTACATTAAGTGGATTACAGCAGGGCTATTTCGGTTTGTATCGGGGAATTGACGTCGAGAAATAGCCACTCTAAATTTCATGTAGATCTAGCATTGGCGCGGTCTCGCGAGCAAAAGTCACTGGAAACACCCGTCATTTGGCGTTGTTTTACGCCGGATAAATCCCACGCACCCGTCCGAACAGGCGAGTCAATCCCAGCAACGCGCTGATATTGGGTGTCGCGACACCGACGCGCTCGCCGATTTCTTTGACTGCGCCAACCAGACTGTCGAGCTCGATCGCGCGGCCAGCCTCCACATCCTGAAGCATCGAAGTCTTGAATGCGCCAAGCTTGCGGGCGACGAGAAAACGGTCTTCCGGACTTTCGAGTACCTTGCAGCCGATTCGTGCGCCGATGGCTGACGCCTCCAGCATGGCCGCCGCGCAAAACCGTCTTAGCTCCGGGTCATCGAGGACGCGGTCCACGGTGCTGCCGGTCAACGCCGAGATCGGGTTCATGGTCATATTGCCCCATAGCTTGTACCAGATGTCGTAGCGTATATGCGTTGAACGGGTCACGTCGAAGCCGGCCGTGATCAACAATTCACAGATGGCGTCCACCCGGCCGGAGTCGCCACCACCGGGCTCACCGATGATCAATCCATTGCCCATCTTGTGCTGTACAACGCCGGGCGACGAGAGCGATGCGCTGGCATGAACCACACAGCCAACCACGTGCGGAACCGGAACAGCCGCTGCAATACGCCCACCCGGGTCCACGCTTTCCAGCGGCTTGGTTCCCAACGCAGCAATGCCGTCACCAAACCACCATGGCACGCCATTCATCGCCGGCAACACCACGGTATCGGGCCGCAGCAAAGCAAGAATGGATGGCACGACGGAAGCAAGTGCCGGCGCTTTGACCGCCACGATGACCAAGTCCTGCGGGCCAAGTTCGGCAGCAAATTCAGTGACTAGCGCCGGGGCTGCAATTGGCCCGGCGGCGGTATTGAGGCGCCACCCATGTGTTCGCAGTGCCGCTAAAGTAGCGCCGCGGGAAACTGCGCTAAGTTCGCAGTTGCCCGCGGTCGCAAGGCGCGCGCCGATAAAACTGCCGATTGCACCAGCGCCGACGATGCAGACTTTCATGGCGATGTCAGCACCGTCAAATACGAGCAATATTTTCCCAGCGCGCCAGCTGCCATTCGCTGATAGGTCTGAATTAAGATTTGGGTTTATCTGGTGCTGTTGCGACCGGCTTGATTTCGCCGATCTCAATCGATGGCAACGCTTCGCCGACACCGCGCGCGACCGAGCGCTCGACAAAGTTGGAAAGGATTTCAGCCATTTTCTCCAGCGGAATGCTCTGGGCGACATTGATGGCCGTAGAGTTCTGGTCATAGATGCGCTGGAATTCATAACGCGCGCTGGTTTCCAGAACTTTCAGTGTCTTGGCGTCGAATACCCAGGTTTGCGTGTAGTTGTACGGCGCGACGAAGCGGGACGAGCGCTTGCCGACCTTGCCATCTGGGGTAATCGTTTCCTCGCCGTCACTGCCAAGAATCTCGGATCCGTCATCATTGGAAAGTTTGCCGCTTTCCAGAGGTTTTATATAGATGCCGATGCCTTCAAGCTTGGTGCCCATGCCCTTGCGCTCACTGAACTGGAATTTCGGGGTGATTACGATGATCGTGTCCCATTCCATTCGTTGCGGCATTTTTTCAAGAGTGGCGAGCAGTTTTGTCATCGCCACTTTTTCCCGGTCAATCGGGCGCACACCCTCCATTTCAAGCGCGTTGAGCGTCGCGAGAATACGTGTGCTGCCGGGTTCCTTTTGCTCGATCGCGCGATCCAGGCCCTTCAGGATCGACGCATTGAGCGCATTTCCGGGGATCTTGAAAACATCACGACGATAATTGTCCAGGATGTTGGAGCCCACCGACTGCTTTTGTGTGACGATGGTAATTTGGTCGCCGACGGCCGAAATTAACGCGTAGACCTTGGGTTTTGGCGCTGCAACTTGCTGTGCGCTTGCAACGGTGCAAGCGGCAAGCGCGAATGCGACTAGCAGCATTGGTAAATTCTTGTTCATATTGGAAGCCCCTTCATAAGATAAATTCAATTGTGCTGTTATTGACAATCGACGGCCCGGTAGTTCCAAGGTAAGGGGAATTTCTGAAGTTACGCCAGATTGAAAGTGTGCGAATTATGCCTAGCGAGAATGACAAACGCGAGAAACATGCGACCAATTGCCAGAATCTCGGCGCGAGCGTCAAATGCGCATGACAGGCTGGTGTAGAAAGGGGTGAAAAAGCCAAGGTGCGCGACAGGCGAGGCCCCCCGGTGTGTCCTGGCTGGAGAGCTAGTCCAGTAAACGAGTTTCAAGGATTCAGTACGTCATGCACGCAGCGTTGAGGATTCCCCCGGCAATCGAAACGGCACCAAGGAAAAAACCTGCCGCCTGTTTCCCCGCCGGAATATCCACGACGATGGTGGGCAAGGCAATGCGTGCGATGACGAACACAATCAATTGGATGGCCAGGGCGATGAAACCCCAGATCGCCATATCGACCGGGTTCACGCTGTATTCCACCGCGTTTGCCAGCGGAATCACCATGCCGATCAGCGCACCGGACAAGCTGAATGCAGCAGCCATATTGTTTTCACGAATGAGAGCGATTTCGCGGTATGGCGTGATACGCACGTAAATCGCCACGAACATGGCGAGCAGCACACCGGAAATGGCCAGATAGAGCAGAAAATCGTCGAAGCCGCTGAACGACGCCAGGATCTCATATTTGCTCATATTGGTTTCCTCTTCAATTCATCAAATAAAGTAGTGCGGCAAAAAGCGGCTGGTGTTCTTGGTAACCGGCGACTCATCTTCGCGAATACCCATGCCAGCCGGTTCGTCGCCGACGATCCAGGTGCCGATCACCGTGTGGCTGCCATCGTAAACCGGCAGCGGATGGTACGCCTGATAAATAAAACCTTCCGCGCCGTAATCGCCCGGGATGGCGATCTCGCCGGTCTTGGTGGTAATGGTGACGTTGGCACCTTCGCGTGAAAGGATCGGCTTCTTCACAAAGTCTGTAACGAACTTCTGTGGCTCGTAGTATGCCGGCAACAGATTCGGGTGATCCGGGTATAGCTGCCACAGCACCGGCAAGATGGCTTTGTTGGATAGCAGCATCTTCCAGGCGGGCTCGATCACGCGCATGCTGCTGTTGATCAGATTGTTGCCAAACGCTTCACGCACCATCCACTCCCAGGGATAGAGCTTGAATAGCGATTTGATTTCATTGTTCTCTTCGTCAGCAAAACACTTGGCGACGGCATCCCAGCCGATAGCGTTGACGTCGATAAAGCGCGCCTCGATACCAGCCTGCATGGCGACATCCCGCAGGTATTCAAGATTACCAACATCCTCTTCGGAGTCAGCAATCGCGGCAAAGTGAACCGTCTTGCCGGGGAGCTCGTCGCCGATTTCCTTCCAGCGCTCGATGAGCTTTTCGTGCAGTGAATTGAACTGATCCGCTCCCGGCATGTTTGGTAGCACCGCTTCCTGCAGCCAATACCATTGGGCCACACTGGCTTCAATCAACGATGTCGGCGTATCGGCGTTGTATTCGAGCATCTTCGGCGGACCGAACCCGTCCCAGGAAAGATCGAAACGACCAAACAGCGTGGCCTCGTCGTCGTTCCATGAGCGCTCGATCATCGGGATAAATTCTAGCGGAATGGCGAAGCGCTCGTATGCGCCGTTGTCGATCACATTGCCCACCGCGGCGATGCACATCTGGTGGAGCTCGGCAGTGGCGTCTTCAAGTGTATCGACTTCCTTGGACGTGAAGCGATAGCAGTTGCGTTCATCCCAATATATGCCGTCGATCGAGTGAAACGAGAAACCCAGGTCTTCCATCTTCTTCGGCCAGTCGGGGCGCGGAATCATATCGAGGCGCTTCATGTTTGACGCAGGCTTAACCCGAAGAGGAATGCCCGCTGGAGCCAAATCCGCCCCGCGAAGTCGTGGTTGAGCCGATGGTGTTGCCGGTGCGTGAGGGTGAAGAGTTCGCGCCGCTGTATGAATACGGCCGGCCGTAGTAATGCGTAGTCGCGCCGTTTCCGGTTGGCCGATCATAGGCAGGTTCGCAGTCGGTCGGCTTGTTGCCCCAGTCTGCGAGGCAATCGGCCTTGCTGCCGTAGACATCACGCCGAACTTCATCCTTGTGGCAGCCCGAGAGTGTTGCCGCGACTGTTGCAGCGCCGATCAACACCAGCGTGACCCGCCCGCTGGAACGCCTGACCCGTTTCAACATTTCACTTCTCCCCCTCGCAATGTGCCCTGCGAGATTGACCTGCATTGACTCGATATCTTACCCGAACAGGGTTTTGATATAGGCGGGCAACGCCAGCATCGCGTGGTGTATGTCACCGCTATAAAACAGCAGATCGGAAATGTTGCGTGCGCTCAGGCGACGCTCGATCTCGACAGCGCCTATTTCACAGAGATTGAGCGTGTCCGACGCGACGGCAAATCCCCAAGTGCCACCGTAGCAGGGAATATGCACAAAATATGGCACGACCTTTGCAAATGTGGCACGCAAATCGGCGGTGCAGCCAGAGACACGCTTCGGGTGGTAAAGCGGCGAACCTAAATGCAAGACCAACGCACCGCCAGGTGCCATTGCCTGCTTCAGGTGTGCATAAAACGATTGGGTATAAAGCGCCGTCGCTGGCCCGACGGGGTCGGTGAGATCGAGAAAAATCAAATCGAAACGATCCGCTGTTGATTTCACGAAATCAACACCATCTACGATACGCACATCGAGTTTCGAATTGGCGAAAACATCGCGATGCACCGCGTGCAAATATTTTTTCGCCATATGAATTACATCCTGATCCAGTTCCGCCAGCACAACATGCTCGACAGATGGATGCTTCAATATCTCCTCACTTGACCCGCCATCGCCGCCGCCGATGATGAGAACCTTGCGCGGCGCCGCGTGCGCGATGGCTACCGGGTGGACCAGACTCTCGTGATAAAAAAATTCATCGCGCTCGCTGGTCATGTTGGCGCCGTCGAGGCGCATCAAGCGCCCAAGCGTCGGCGTATCGAATACCTCGATCAATTGATATGGCGTTTGCAGCGTCTCGATCAACCTGCCTTCAAAATATACCCCGTCGCCGGCGGTCAAGCGTTCATCGAGACGCATCTCTAGAGCTTAAGCCGCTGCCTTGATGGGGAGTTCTTTGCCGCGCCAGACGCGTTTTACCAGCACATCCGCCGGTTTCAATGCTGCGATCAACAACGCGTAAACCTGTTCGGCGCGCGAGCTATTGTCGGCGGTCACATTGCAGACATAGATATCCAGCGTCGCCCCATCGCGCTCAGGCCAGGTATGAATGGCAAGATGCGATTCGGCGAGCACCACGGCGCCCGTTGCACCGCCTGCCTGTACTTGGTCGAAGCTGTCGAACTGGTAAAAATGTTCGCCTAAAACCGTCAAGCCGGCACTTTCGCAGCCTTTGACGCACAACTCTCGCAAGGCCTTGGCTGAAACGAGGTAGTCACCGTTGGGGCAGCTATAGAGATCAGCAATGATGTGAAGGCCCTGCATAGCTCGAATCCTCTTTTTCTGCTTTATTGCCGCTCAATTTTACCCAAGACATTCCGTGAACTGCGGGGCAATAAATTATAATCGCCTATCCCGCCCATCACGCCACTCTCTCCGTTCCCTCCCTTTCAAAATGACCACGCCAACCCGCACTGACCTTGCCAACGCCATTCGTGCTCTCGCCATGGATGCCGTCCAGAAAGCCAATTCTGGCCATCCCGGTGCACCCATGGGCATGGCCGATATCGCCGAAGTGCTTTGGCGCGATCATCTGAAACACAATCCGAAAAATCCGCATTGGCCGGATCGCGATCGCTTCGTGTTATCAAACGGACACGGCTCGATGCTGTTGTATTCCTTGCTGCATCTCACCGGCTACGACCTATCGATGGACGAGCTGAAAAATTTCCGTCAACTGCATTCCAAGACCCCAGGTCACCCAGAAGTCGGCATCACGCCCGGTGTGGAAACCACCACTGGTCCATTGGGACAGGGGCTCGCCAATGCCGTCGGCATGGCGCTCGCCGAGCGTGAATTGCGCTATGCATTCAATCGCAAGGGCTTCTGCCTCGTCGACCATCACACCTATGTTTTTCTCGGCGACGGTTGCCTGATGGAGGGCATTTCGCACGAGGTGTGTTCGCTAGCGGGTACGTTGGGTCTGGGCAAACTGATCGCCCTCTACGACGATAACGGCATTTCTATCGACGGCAAGGTCGAAGGCTGGTTTCGCGACAATACGCCGATGCGTTTCGAAGCGTATGGCTGGCACGTGATCCCGAACGTGGACGGCCACAACGCCAATGCCATCAATGCGGCCATCAAGGAGGCAAAATCGGTCACTGACAAGCCCACCATGATCTGCTGCAAGACCGTAATCGGTAAAGGCGCACCAAATATGGGTGGCACCGACAAAGTCCATGGTGCCCCGCTGGGCGACAAGGAAATCGCGGCCACGCGAGCGGCCATCGGCTGGATGCATCCGCCATTCGAGATTCCACAGGATATTTACGCGGCCTGGGATTGCACCCACAAGGGCGCCGGGCTGGAGGCGCAATGGGACGCCACCTTTGCCGCGTACCAGCAGCAGTTTCCCGATCTGGCCGCCGAGTACAAGCGCCGAATGGCCGGCGAATTGCCAGGCGGTTTCGCGGGGACCGTGGGTGCGCTGATGGCGAAGGTAAACGAAAAAGGTGAAACCGTCGCCACCCGCAAAGCGTCGCAGATCGCCATCGAAGGTCTGGCACCGGTGCTACCTGAATTCATCGGCGGCTCCGCGGATCTCACTGGGTCGAATCTCACCAACTGGAGCGGCACCGTCGCGCTGACACCAACGACCGGTGGTAACTACATCAATTACGGCGTGCGCGAATTCGGCATGGCGGCCATTGCCAACGGCATCGCGCTACACGGCGGATTCATTCCCTATACCGGCACCTTCCTCACCTTCAGCGATTACTCGCGCAATGCGCTACGCATGGCCGCGTTGATGAAAATCCGCAATATCTCGGTCTTCACACACGACTCCATCGGTCTCGGTGAAGACGGTCCCACGCATCAGTCGGTTGAACATGTGTCGTCGCTGCGCCTGATTCCGAACATGGACGTGTGGCGACCCTGCGATACCGTTGAAGCCGCAGCAGCCTGGGTGCGCGCCGTGCAACGTAAAGACGGTCCGACCTGCCTCATCTTCTCCCGGCAAAATTCCGCGTTCCAGAAACGCAATGCCGAAGCGCTGGCTGATGTTGCGCGCGGTGGCTATGTGCTGTCCGAAGAAGGCGGCCGCCTGAAGGCCGTCATCATCGCCACCGGCACCGAAGTGCCGCTGGCCATCGAAGCGCAAAAGTTGCTCGCCGAAGAAGGTATACACGCACGCGTAGTGTCGATGCCGTCCACATTTGTATTCGACAAGCAGGACGCCAGCTATCGCCAGGAAGTGCTGCCGAGAAACGTTGCGCGTGTTGCCATCGAGGCTGGTGTGACCGATTACTGGCGCAAATACGTTGGCCTGGAAGGTGTGGTCATCGGCATTGATTCGTTTGGTGAATCCGCGCCGGCGGGCGTACTTTACAAGCATTTTGGGATTACGGCGGAGGCGGTGGTAAAGGCGGTTAAGTCGCGGGTGTAAGGATCACACTTAATTGAATCGGAGCGGCGATGGTTCCAATCAGCGATTGGTCCGCGCTACGTCGACTGACCTAATCGACTCACCCGGACTTGGACGCGGCCCAGTACTGCCAGCCAGAACGACCAACGCAAGCTCGAACGCTTGACCATCGATGTCAGGTTCGCGTCAGAATTTCGACAAATAATTGTCATCGCTAAGGCGTAGCATCTGAACCAGCAATCTCGACGTACAAATCATTCGCGCCTATCATTTCCCAAAACGAGCACTTCATGCATCAAACCCTGCACCTGATGAAATCCCGCGGTTTCCCGCATCTGCGTCGCAAGGCGCTGGATACCTTGCAGGTCAATCTAGGCTACAAGTGTAATCAGGCGTGCTTTCACTGTCATGTCAACGCGAGTCCGGATCGCAAAGAGATGATGTCGAGCGAGACGATTGACGATGTGATCGCGTTCATGCGCGCGGCGAAAATAGCCACGCTTGATCTCACCGGTGGTGCGCCGGAGCTGAATGAGCATTTTCGCCGCCTGGTGATGGCGGCGCGGGCAAGCGGCGTACGGGTCATCGATCGCTGCAATCTCACCATCCTCGGCGAGCCAGGTCAGGAAGACCTGGCCAATTTTCTCGCGGCACAAAGCGTAGAAGTGAGCGCATCGCTGCCATGCTATTCGCAGGAAAATGTGGATAAGCAGCGTGGCGAGGGCGTTTTCGAAAAATCCATCGAAGGCCTAAAAAAACTCAATGCGCTAGGCTACGGAAATTCAAGCACTGGCCTGATGCTCAATCTGGTCTTCAATCCGCAGGGCCCGAAGCTGCCGCCCGCGCAGGAAGCGCTGGAAGCCGATTACCATCGGCTGCTAAAAGAGAATTTCGGCATCGTTTTTAATCACTTATTCACCATCACCAATATGCCGATCCAGCGTTTCGGCTCTACGCTGATTTCCAAAGGCCAGTTCGACGGCTATATGGATTTGCTGGTGGCCTCGTTTCAGGCGCACAACCTCGACTCCGTAATGTGCCGTTCACTGCTCTCGGTCGATTACGAGGGCTTCGTGTACGACTGCGACTTCAACCAGATGCTTGGCCTGCCGCTGCAACACGCCGGGCAAATGAAAGCCCATTTGCGCGATTTGATGGATGTGGATTTGCTTGGTAACCAGATTGTCGTGAAAGATCATTGCTACGGTTGTACCGCCGGGCAGGGTTCGAGCTGCGGCGGGGCGCTGGACAGCGAGGGTGCGGCTGCACCTGCGTTGGCGGCGGCGGAGTAATTTGGGGTGAAACGCCAGCATTGGCGGGCGTTTCCAACCATTTATCCTCTGCAACGCCCTCTGGTGTTGGGGTTTAGTCCTTCGCCCTTGGGAGAAGGGGTGCTGTGGGGGTTTCGCGACGCATGCGTCGTGCCCGCTGCACGGTGGCCGGCTGCATCAGGCCACGCGCCCTGCAAGGGGGGATGAGGGGTTGATTCAACCAATGGCAAACGCCACTCCAGTCCCCAACTTCACCACATCGCCCGGCCGTTCCTGCCCACTGCATTACCGTTATTCGCCGACGGTTTTTAGCCGCGCCGCCGACGTTCAGGCGGAAACCATCTACGTTATTGGCGGCCTGTACGGCAATCCTTCGGCATTGACAGAAATCTTGGCGCTCGCGGCTACCGAGCCGATCACCCCGACACTGGTTTTCAACGGTGACTTCAATTGGTTCAATATCGATTCCACGTCCTTTCAGGCGATCAATCTTGAGGTGTTGAAACACGTTGCACTTCGCGGAAACGTCGAAACCGAACTTGCGGCAGGCGCCGACGGCGCAGGATGCGGTTGTGCATATCCTGAATATGTTGATGACGCTGACGTCGATCGCTCGAACCAGATCATGCATCAATTAAGAACAGCCGCAAACGCATTCACGGAATTGGCGCGCACGTTGACGAATCTGCCGATGTACGTCGTAGCGCAAGTGGGTGCAGTGCGCATTGGAATTGTTCATGGTGATGCCGAGTCGCTGGCAGGTTGGCGGTTTGCACATGACGCATTACACGAATCCGTTAACGTCAATTGGCTGCACCAAGTCTGCCGGGTGGCAAATCTCGACGGCTTCGCTTCCAGCCATACCTGTTTGGCCACCTTTCGCCAGTTTCAAGATGTGGACAAGAAGCATTTCGTCATCAACAACGGCGCCGCCGGCATGCCCAATTTCTCCCATACACGATACGGTCTGCTATCGCGCGTTTCAGTTCATCCGCCCCGGGAAGCGCTTTCGCAATATGGCGGGATGATCGGCGATGTTCACGTCAACGCCATACCGGTGAATTACGACGCGCCTGCTTTCGAAAAAACATTCCTCGAAAACTGGCCCGCAGGCTCGCCCGCCTACCACTCCTATTTCCGTCGGCTCGTAGATGGCCCAGCCTACGCCGCGCCACACGCACTGGGATTGATTCGCGCACCGTCGGTCTGCGCTTGAGCATCTGGTAGAGGCACGGCGAATTTGCTTGCCGTTGTCACAGTGTCGGGGTACCTTCCTTGCTGCAATTGTTCAACTCCCCCGCCCATTTTGGAGGCCCCTATGCCCCGACAATCCACTTCCCCTGCCCACAAAACCATCAATCTAGCCTTGCAGGGCGGCGGTGCACACGGCGCATTCGCCTGGGGCGTGCTGGACCGTTTGCTTGAAGATGGCCGACTGTCGTTTGAAGGTATTTCTGGCACTAGCGCTGGCTCGATGAATGCGGTCGTATTGGTTCACGGCCTGATTACCGGTGGACGCGAGGGCGCGCGCGCAGCACTGGCAAAATTCTGGAAGGCGATTTCGGAGGCAGGGCAGCGTTATTCACTTGTAAGGGCGATGCCTTGGGATCGACTCAAGGGGGACCACTGGAACAACGATGACAGCCTGAGCTTTCAGGCCTTTAAAGCCATGATGAACGCGTTTTCACCCGCCCAACTCAATCCGACGAACTTTAATCCGCTGCGCGATATTCTTGTCGAGCAGGTTGATTTCGCACAGATCAATACGCACCAGGCGCACAAACTGTTTCTATCAGCGACCAACGTGCAAACGGGCAATGTTCGCGTGTTTCAAAACCATGAAATTTCCGCCGACGTGGTAATGGCTTCGGCGTGCTTGCCATTCCTTTATCGCGCAGTTGAGATCGGCGGCCACACC
>JBBQFL010000034.1:0-50903 GCA_038321965.1 Burkholderiales bacterium
GCAGTTTGAGCGCGCATGCAACGCCGAATTGATCGAGTCAGCCAACGACGACTTATCCACAGTTACCATTCAAAACAGCCAATCTGCTCGGCTGACAAAAAGAGCGGCTTAAACCCTCAATGAAAAGTGGACAGGATCAGTCTATCGGCGCGCGGCACAGGTATACCTGGGTAATCGGACAGCCGGGATGCATTAGCGTGCTCCTTGGGCGGCGTGGCCAAGCGCTACCAGCCATTCCGGTGCGGGCAATGCGGTCATTTCTAAGCGCATGCCGACGGGGAGTATCAGGGTGCAGTGGTTACCTCTCGGCATGTGCGCGCCGTCAACGACGCGCAATGCGACAAACTTGGCCGCCAGGCCGGTGGCTTCGACCTTCGGTGTCGTTGCCTTCAATTTGGCCCGCCAGTAATAAAGCGTGCTCACTGCGAGACCGTGCCGCTTTGCGTAAGCGCTGGTCGATGAGGTGCCACGCTCAACGGCGCGTGCGTTTCGTTGCCAAAACAGTGCGGTCGATTTCATGTTTTCTCCATCTCTGTTGGGATGGGAAAAGCTTGCAGAATTTAATGGCAGCAAACAAGTCTGGGGTTGGTGGATCCCTTACTCTACGTGCCCTACCACGTATTGAAATTCGGCCTCCGTCAACTTTTTCAGCTTTCGCAAAACAATGCATGCTCCGCGCACCTCGCTTCGGAATTCAAGCAGCTTTTCCCGATCCGATATTTTGTGAAAATGAGAAAAGAAATGCATGCATGGGTCCCATCGATAACACTACGGGCTCAGATCTGCTGGAAATCATCGACGATCGGGCGACCGACAAGGAAACTATCATTACAAGTCAAGTACCGATCTAACGCTGGCACACATGGATCGGCGATGCGACGATCACGGATGCCATTCTTGACCGCATAAGACCTGCATGGCGCAGAAGCTTGGCAACGCAACTTACAATCGGACCACCAGCCGCTAAGCCGCCTCAAGACCGATAACGAGTCGCTTGCCCAACGTCGCGACCGCCTGCGCAAGCCGCGGCAACTTCGAAGCGTAATGCGGATCAAGCAAGCGCCGAACTTCTTTTTCGTCCACGCCGAGCCGCTTCGCAAGCTGCACATTGGTTACGCACGCTTCTCGCATCGCCACATATAGGGCAGCTTTTGCGACCGTCCCAACAGGTGGGGAGACAGAATACTCCCGACGGCGCATCTTGCTTGGCGCGGGAAAATCGCGCTTGTTTTGCATGTATGCGGCAAACACCTCATCCATTGCATCGGCCGCTTCAGCCAACGCCTCCGCAACACTCTCACCCTGTGTAATGAGCTCCGGCAAGTCGCGACAGGTGACCACGTAGCCACCTTCTGCGGCAGTGGTAAGCAATATTGCATAATCAAATCGCTCCATTTCACACCTTAAAGGTCGTTTGCTTTGATGCCAAGCTGAGCGCACATAGCATGGAAAGTACCTGTTTTGAGTTCGTCTTTGGGATTGCGAACAACGGTAAACGTATTTCCGAAATACAGCGTCTGGTGGCTACCTTTGCCACGAGACGCATCGAGCCGCATCGAGCCGCACCGCCATGCTCCTTTGCCGGGCCAACGCTTTTATTTTGCGAATGAACTCGTTGCCAGTCATCACCCATTATCGGACGAAAACGTCCGATACGCAACAATCAATCAACATTAGTCACTCGCGGACCGCGATGCAAAGTGTTGAACTTGATGCAACCGGGGTGGTACTTGTCTCCTAATTTGGCGACTGCGCTTTCTGATCTGAACGCTTTTCAAGAAATCAACATTGCTGTCACTGAAAAGTTTTCCTGCTAAGGCTCCCCTGCCTCTCGACTTATGCTCAACTGCCACCAGTGGAACAGGCACACTATCGTCGCTTGGCTGCCATTCAGACCAACGCGAAGGTTGGTAATTTTGCTGCCCTTTCGTCGAACGTCGCGGTGGCCTTACATCCTAGCTGCATGTTCTTTGCGCCGATGAGACAGTCCGCAAAGTCAGCGCTGCTTTCTTTCCAGACATATATTGCTTCCTCAACCGTCGCTTCGTCTTCGATCTTGATATCCATGGCCTCCAACAAGCCGGAAAAAACAGAAACAATCTCCGTCTTTGACAGGCCGTACCGACTGCGTAGAACCCACTCGGTCTCTAGCATTACCAGCTGACTCACCAGCACCTGCCGTCCGGCAGCGATTTCACGCTTGATCAGCCTGCGCGCCTTTTCGAACTGAAGTTCGTCGTCCCGAACCAAATAGCGAACGAGGACATTGGTGTCGATACCAAGCATCACCGAGATAATTGCTCAACTGGCACGGCCTTGCGTCCCTTCTTTTGCATCACGCCTGCCAACGCAGTCACACTTTTACTTTTGACTCGCATGATCACAGTGGCGTCCGGCATTAGCGTAAAGGTCATCTGATCTCCGGGTTTCATGCCTAAGCTCTCCCGAATCTCTTTGGGTATTGTGGTCTGGCCCTTGCTCGTAAGCGTTGCATTATTTGACATGGCAAATCTCCGTTAATCCTTACAATGAGAATGATAGTAAGGAAACAATCATTGCGCAATAGTCTCTATGGAGAATCACCGTGACTGGCGCCAGACCTTTCCCAAATCTGAGGTTCCTCTGTTTTTCGGATATTTCAGAGCCGGTTTATGCCACCACACTCTATGGCATATCGGCGACATTGTTCACAGCAGATTCGGTTGCGGCAATCTAAGTAGACGCCTATCAGTTGATGCGTGCGGGAAAACGGGAGCATATAGGTGGTCTAAACGCCACCAGGGTAAACGGTACGGCTACAAAAAAATCACGGTTCAGCAATTGTTCGAACCTAGTTCACCAATAACGAGTTCACAGTTACCGCTGAATCGTTTGTTCCGGGCGTGCGACTTGTGATCAACGGCACATACCGTGCCGTTGATCCAAGTACTTCTTCGTAGTCGATTATCGTGGACGACGTTGACTGAATGTGGCCGAGTCAGCCGCGATTAGCGCCGAAATCTCAGCGATTTGGTAATATAAAAACGTAACCATGCGGCATCTCCCCATCGGTCACCATCCCGCGAAATCAGCGGTCACGTTCCGCGAAATGCGCATTCGAGTGCGGCGACCACTAAACATCTGGCGCAATACGCTGCGCTTATACGCTCTACGCGGGCTTGATGATCGCCCGGCTTTGCGCGCTAGCAGAGCACCAGCTGAACCAGGATTTTCCCTATCAGATGTTAGTGTTAGAGCTCAGGATCGCTTTCAAATCCTTGAGCAACAAAAACAGATGGAATAGGTCTGTTTCACTCGACTCAAACTCCCAGTTTAGATACCACTGACGGGCCGTGTCATCCTTGGCGTGAACCAGTAAGGCACGGATGCCTGCGATGTCCGCCGCTTGCGCTGTACGCAGCAGAGCATCTTTTAGCAATGCTCTCCCCAGGCCCCTGCCGTGATGGTTCTGGTCTACCGCCAATCGTGCAAGGATCATGACGGGCAGCGGATGGCGCGCCATTCCCTTGAGGACTCTGGGTGCTGCATTTTCTGGTTCAACGCTGCCGACTGCGAGGCTGTAAAAACCAACGACTGCCCCGTCTCTACAACTTACATACGTCTGTGCGCTGTTTGCTTTTTGGTTGGTTAGCGCAAAGCGTTGCAGAAACTGGTTCAGCGCCGCCTCACCACAGTCGAAGTCATCGAGGTTGTCCGTGGGGGCAAGCTTTCGGACCGTTTCGTAAGACTTTGCACTCACCCAAGCAGCCCGGGCTCATTGAGCAACTTCATGAGCTTGGGCTTGGCATTGACAGGACGGTCTAGCGCGGCTTGAAAAACTTCCCACTGGTCAGGAGCCAGCTCAAAGCGTAGCCGGTCGGCGAGGGTTTGGTTGGCTGCAACGATGCCCGCATCCAGCAAAAACTCGCTGACATTTTTGTGAGAGGCACGAGCAGCCTCCTGTAGCAGCTGCTTCACAGGGTTGCTGGCGCGCACATCAATGCGCTCGGATTTGGACGGAACTGCGACTGGCATGGCGACCTCCTTTTTTCTAACGCTCGATAATACCGTCCGGACAACGTCCTGACAAGTCATTAATTGGGGCCAGATTCTGATGGCATTTACTTAAGCCTAGGTAAACGCGCTGACGCTGGCGGGTGGCTGCGGGATGAATTCAGTGGCGAATGGGAAGGTGTATCGGAAAACGCCGTTTAAGAAGTTGTATATCTAGTCTGCGGCTGGGGATGCGGGGGGGGCGATTGAAGCGGCGTTTGTGGCTTGGGGGGAAGTGGCTATCAGTACGCTCTCCCCCTCTCCCCGGCCCTCTCCCACGAGGGGAGACGGAGAAGTGCGCGGTGGTGCGGTTGAGGGTGCCGTGCTTGCTGGGGCCTCTGCTTCTGATGGAGATATTGGAAAACCGGCGGGGCGGTTTGTGATGGACCATGCTTATTGGGGGCCGCAATTTTCGGATGTGGAACGTAGCGCCGTGCTGGCCAGCCGGCAGGGGGAACTGGATGCTCAAAGGTGTGTGGTTGAGCAGATTGCGGATGAAGGCGAATTGCGTTTGCGCACGACGCGGGTTGTGGCCGATAGCAAGTTGATCGGTTGGTTTCAGGGGCGTATGGAGTGGGGTCCGCGTGCGCTGGGTAATCGCTCGATCCTCGGCGACCCGCGCCGGGCAGACATGAAGGATATTTGGAATCTGAAGATCAAGCGCCGCGAATCGTTCTGGCCGTTTGCACCGTCAATCCTCCGCGAAGCCGTGGGTGATTGGTTTGAAACCGATGATGATGTGCCATTCATGATGCAGGTCTACCAGATCCGCGCTGAAAAACGCGCCGCCATTCCTGCTGTCACCCACTTCGATGGCTCCGGCCATCAGTTCGTATTTGAAGGCTTGAAGGCGTTGCACGGATCGATCACACTCTGGTCTATGAGCGATGACCACAACGAAATTAGGAATGGCAGACATTGCGTTTTCATGCTGCATGTCCATCTGGTCTTCGTGACAAAATACTGTCGCGGCGTGTTTACCATAGAAATTCTGGACGACCTGCGCCCGATATTGGCCAGTGTCTGCGCGGACTATGAATCGACGTTGGTGGCGTTCGACGGCGAGGATTGACCATGTTCACCTGTTGGTGAACTACCCGCCTAAAGTGGCGGTCTCCAAATTGGTCAACAGCCTGAAAGGCATATCAAGTCTGCTTATCCGAAAAAAGGACTATGCCAGCATCAAGACAAAACTCTGGGGTGGCGCATTGTGGTCGCCTTCCTACTTCGCTGGAAGCTGTGGTGGTGCGCCAATGGCTGTTATCCGGAAGTATATTGAACAGCAGCAAACGCCGCACTAACGACTAAGGACGCATTCTGCGTCCGCGCTGACATCCCCGCCCTGAACGGCGAGGTTTTACGCGCATATCCGATAATCCTAGCCATAGGCAAACAAACGAGTAACGACAATGCGCATCACCGATCACGAGAAACGGGCAATTCTAAAATCAGTGGCAGCGGCAGACGCCCAGGCCGAGGTGTACCTGTTTGGTTCACGCGTGGATGATTCCAAGATGGGCGGCGATATCGACCTGCTAGTGCTTTCGCACAAAATTGACCTTATGGCGAAGCTGGATGTCCTGGCGAGACTGCACCAGTCCATCGGTGAACAAAAAATTGATCTGGTGATTTTCCCCGATGCAAGCCAGCCGTTTGCCCGGATGGCAATTGAAAGCGGGGCGAGGCTTTGACCCAAGCGCAACGTATGCAGTTGCTTGAAGAATGCGCCAATCTCAATCTGGCAGCGAGCCATTTAGCGTATTCAGTTGAACGCACCGCGCCGTTGATCGGCAAACTGACCTGGTCGCCGGCGGAACTGGAACGTCTTGAGCCGTTATGCAGTCGGTTCGCACGACTCTCTGATTTGCTCACCCAACGCTTGATGCGATTGGTTGACTACATTGAGCTCACGCCCGAAGGCAGTTTGCTTGATCGCATCCATCGTGCTGAAAAGCGCGGTTGGACGAAGGAGGCCAATCTTTTGATACGCATTCGCGAACTCAGAAACGTGATCGCACATGAATATGCGGCCAGCAAGATGTCTGATCTTTATACCGCCACTTCGACGTTCGCCCCAAAATTGCTATCAGTCGTGCCGTTGGTCGTGTCGTATTGTGAAAATTTAGCCGCCTCTGGAACATCAACATAGACCGGTAAGGCACCGACGACGAACGTCTGTGAGATCATGACCCAAGCAATCACGTAGGCGTTCGAGGACGATTCGGTAGCCGATGCTGCCAAACTGATGAGCGAGCACCAGATTCGGCGGCTGCCGATCGTCAACTCTTCCAAACGCCTGGTTGGCATCGTCGCGCTTGGCGATTTTGCGGCCCAAAATGCGGCGACCAAAATCGCTGGCGAGGCACTATCGGAAATTTCGCAGCCCGCTCGACAACTTTTTGGTCCATGCCGCGTTAAACTGGCATGGACGGTTGCCCCTCCTACCAGGGAGCCAATTGTTGTCCACGATTCAAGCGTTGTAGTCTGCCCGCCGACGGGCGAGTACTTGCAACGTTCTTGAGGAGTCACCCTTGATGAAGCCACCTTGCAGACAATCCGTGATCCGGTGTTTGGCTGTCCTTGCTTCACTCACCGCCGTTGCACCGGCTGTTTTCGCGCAAACGAGCCCGCCCTTTGAGGTCATACAGAATTCGCGTGTGTACCCTGCCGCCGCCGCATTCGGGCAACAGGAACTCGATCAGATGCTCGCGCCGATTGCGCTTTATCCGGATTCCCTGCTCACGCAAATCCTGATGGCGTCGACCTATCCACTGGAAGCTGTACATGCCGCACGGTGGTCTCGCGCCAATCCGGGCATTAGCGGCGACCAGGCGGTGCGCGCGGTGCAGCAGCAAAATTGGGATCCCAGCGTGAAGTCGCTGGTGGCGTTTCCAGAGATTCTGGCCTTGATGGAAGGCTCGCTGAACTGGACCGAACGTTTGGGCGACGCGTTCCTGAGTCAGCAACCCCAGATCTGGGACACGGTTCAGACGCTGCGTCAGCGGGCTGACGCAGCGGGTAATTTGCAATCGAACGAACAATTGCGCGTCAAGCAGGACGGTCCAAACTACATCATCGAGTCCGCTCGCCCGGAGGTCGTCTATGTGCCGTACTACGATCCGCTGACCGTCTATGGAGACTGGTGGTGGCCCGGTTATGCGCCTATGCGCTGGTCAACCTGGGATGGCTACTATTCGCAGCCCTTTTACAGCCGCGGATTTTATTGGGGCCGCGGCGTCTGGGTCGGCTACGGCTTCTTCTTCGGTTGTATCGACTGGCGCCTGGGGCACGCCAATGTCATTAACGACAACAGCTTTTATTACCGTAACGTAAATCGGCGGCCGGGGGCCGGCAATGGCTGGCTGCACGACCCGGACCATCGCCGCGGCGTGGCCTATCGTAATCCGGTTTTGGATCGACAATTCAGTCGTACGCCAGGCTCGCCGGATTCGCACGGCGATTATCGTGGCCGTTATTCAAACACGCCGGCCGCGCCGGGAGCAGGTAATGGGGTAACGCGCGGTAACCAAGGTGACCGCGGCGATCGCCGCCAGCAACGTCCACCACAAAGCCCGGGCCTCAGTGGCGCGCCGCATCAGCAGTTCCCGCCTGGTCAAGGTGGGACGCGCCAGGTACTTGCGCAGGGCGCGGTGCCGCCGACGCTGACTGCTCGAGGAAATTTCCCCCGCGCGCGCGGCGAGCAACCACCGGAAGCCTTCGAACGTGTGGGCCGTAGTGACGATGCGCGTAACGCCAGCGCTCGCGGCCAGGCGAATTCGCCCAGGCCGCCTGTGACGATGCCGCAGCGCCCAACGGTGGCGCCACAGACAAGTCGGCCAGTTCAGCCCTTGCCGCAAATGCAGCCCAGCGTGCACGAGAGTGCGCCACGTCGGGTGCAACCAGCGCCGCAACAACGTGAACAACGGCAACAGCCGGAGCAACGCCAGGGGCCCGGTCCCGGCAACGCGCCGCGCGAACGCAATCGCGCATAATCAAACGGCAGAACTGACAACCTCCCCTCCCTCAATTAATGCGAATTGCCGCTGACGCGGTAAGGCGGCCCGGCGACGGTCGCTCCAAGCTGGGCGGATGTCCGCGATGCCTCCGAGGTTTTGGCGGAACAGACTTTGGACTCTGGTCCATAACAAGGGTTGTGATCGTCGTGAAATGGCAGACCGTGAACGCGCCCCGTCGTGACGCTACTTGTCTGCTTCCTTTGGCAATCGCGTTGACGCCTGACCGAATGCGTACTTCCAGCCCTCCTTGGTTCGAACATAGGTGTCGCTGAAACTTGGGTTAAGCGCTAGCAGAAATGCGGTTTCCGAGAAAATTCTATGACCGTTACCTCTGGCCGGTTTGTATCGGGGCCTCAAAAGGCAGCTCACGACCCACATAGGATTTAGCCGGAGGCAGGTCCAGGTCGCCCAAAATCGTACTGGCTACCGGTCAACCCCCAACCATTGGCGCCATAGATTGAAATCGGAAGGTCTATTTCCTTTGATTTGGCTAAAACTCATATTCGAGTTGTAGACGAAGCGTGGAATCTGGTGAAGCTTTGCTCGCGCCGACTAGCCAAGCTAAATCGTATTTGACCGCTTCGCGTCCGCCCATCGGAATTTTTCCAAACAGCGCTGGACCGAGACGATGATTCTGCTTTTCACTGGCGTCCCAGTGATTCCATTTACCGAGTTCGCCAAACGCTTGAACACCCAATTCAAATTCCCGAATCAGCCGGTACTTCGCCTGCAGTTGATAGTGAAGTTCCGTTATCTGCGGCTCACTTCCAGAACCGACGCGCACATTCCGCTTCAAGAAGAGATTTGTATTGACTTGAACCTTACCGAACTCGGTTTGCACCAGCGGCCCAAATCTGAATTCATAGCCCTCGCTACGTTCCCGTGGAATTTCCAGTTCTAAGAAAAAGCCAAGATCGGCCCAATACTTGCCTGTCTCGGTCAACAAGAACTTGTTTTCCCACTCGAACGCGTCATATCGTGTCTTCTCATTCGGCAATTTTTGGTATTTGACATAAGCCTCGGTAAACCAGAAGGGCGTAACGCCATAGCCCAAGCCGAAGGTTCCGGCGGCAACGCGGCCTTCGCCATCGGCAAGCTTGCTCGTGCCGAATTTCATTTCCAATTCACGTTCGCCGTATTCGATTGGTGTCGTCTTGACATAGTCGGCAGGGTCCGCTGCCGCAACACCCATAAATGCAAAGAAAGCAAAGCCGCCAACAAATATTCCACTTTTCATTGGTTAAGTTATTTCCTGTTATTTGCACGAATCGTGCGTGACTTGGCCCAGTGCGTGCCGACCGCAATGGCAATAGCGACTGTCAAATAGAATAGAACCTGCATGCCGGCCGGATGGGCGTCGTAACCTATTAGCCCATGCAGTACGGCCCCAATCGGGGATTCGTTTGGCATAACACTGGAAAAATCCCAAAGTGGAGAACGAAGGCTCGGTAAAAGGTCGGCTTGCACCAGAAAGCGCGCAGCTTGAGAAGCCATTCCAGCGGCAAGCAAAAGGATGAGTAAGGAAATTACCGAGAAAAACCACCGGACCGGAATTCTCAACAGCCCCATGTAAAGGGCCAGACCCGCCGTTGCACCTCCCGCAAGTCCCAGCACACCGCCGCCGATCATTTCAAAGAGACTTGAGGAGCCGGTAATTGAAATCCCGTAGAGGAACAGCACCGTTTCAGCGCCCTCGCGCAGCACCGCAATCGCAACCACCACCAACAATACAGATAGCGATTGTTGTCCGCCTCGGATGGCACTGCCAAGCGATCTCGCCTCAAGTGACATCGCCTGCCCTCGACTGGCCATCCACATGCTGTGCCATGCAAGCATTAGCACGGCCGCCCCCAAGATGCATGCATTGAACAGTTCCTGGCCGATGCCATCCGCAAACTGTGCGATTGCGCCCATGCTCGCTGCAATTATTGCCGAACCCACGAGACCAAGTATGGCACCACCGAACAACCAGCGACCTCTTGCGGGGATGCCTCTGGTTGCCGCTGCGACAATCCCGATAACCAGTGCTGCTTCGAGCACTTCGCGGAAGATGATCAAGGACGTGGCAAACATTTACGCTCCTATTTGGCGACGATGACGCCCTTGGCGGTCTTGTCGTTGAATTCGCCGACAAATGGGTAGCTTCCCGCTGCAAGGGGTCCGATGTAAACCGTACCGGTGGACTTGCCCGGAATCACCTTTTCTCGATTTAGCGAATGACTCTCAAATTCTTCTGGTGTCGCGTCACGATTCTCGATCAAGAGCTTCACCTTTTGCCCGACCGGCACATTCACTATTTCCGGCTGGAATCGGTGATTTTCAATAATCAGCTTGATTTCAATATCTGCGGCAATGGCCGTCACTGAAAAGCTGATCAACAAGAATGCGAATAGTTTTTGCATGGAATTTGATTAAATGAAATTGTGAATATAAGCGAATGGTAATCGTTCTTATTAAGAATTGGAAGCGCTAATTTGCCGTACGTTGGGGTGCGCGACAAGCTTTTGCCGCATGTCTTGTTTGGCATGGACATGGCCAAAGAATAAAAGCGCACCCAAAACAGCTCTACGACCGTCACTACCGTGACAAACCCTGGCTCGGCGGGAGTAAGTGACGCCACTAAATGAGTCGCCTTCATGGCCTGTTTGGGGTCGTCTTGCATGATGTAGCGCACCAGCACATTGGTGTCGAGTCCGATCATCGCGCTGACGCCCCCCCCAGTGCGGCAATGACCCGATTCATGTCCTCAATGGAAACAATCTTCTTGGGCTTGCCAAACATGCCCTTGAGTTCAGTCACCGGGCTGAGCGAGGGGATATCAACGTTTTCCGACTTCAAAACACTCAAGCCGCGAGTTTAACCAAGGGGCAAGCCAGGCAAAACGGGTCTCCAGGACAAACACGCTGCGATGCTGGGCAAGCTGGGCCAAGACCAGACACGCCAAGTCGGCCCGACCTCGCACGTCAGGTCGAACGTAGCTTTCCGCGCAACTCTAGTAAGTTAGGAGAGAGACTAGATTTGGTGGGCTTGTACCATGTGGTGATGGCGGCTGATAACGGCCACAGGGAATAAATAGGTGGTGACATTTGCATCACCAAGACATGCGACGAAAAAGAATGATGCGTACCCATTCTGGGCTGATTGTCGCCTGTTCAGCCCCAGTCGCGATTGCGATCTGCTGATCACTTGGCCGCAGACGCCAAAATGTGGTGTTCATATCAGCTGCGCCGCAAAAAACGATGTTGGCCTTAACGATGTATGGAGAGTGACAAACCTTCAAATTACCGCAAATTTCAAACTCCCCGAGCCCTTTTAACGACGCAAGTGGTTCCGACCCAACATCAGAGTGAGCGCTGCGTGCGGCAATGAATGCCTCTGCTTCAACATTTTTGATCACTTGCTTGCCGACCTCGTTCGCGAATTACCATTACGCGGTATCGGTGCATGCCGCCCCAAAGGAGAAACTCAAGTGCGCGGCCAAAACTTGTGTCCTCTGCGCCATTCGCCCGCTAACGACACGGATGAGCCTGGTTCTACTTGAGCTGGCTAACATGTGCCGCCACGAGAACTATCCCGTTCGCCTTTCTTGCCCACACATGTGTTGCGCGAAACTTCGCTGCAAACGGTTTACCGTTGATTTCGGAAGCCCAGCTCGAAAGCACAATGGCGACACCCACATTCCCATAAACCTTGGTCGAAATTGTTTCGACCGTGCTCTGCAATTTGCCAGGCACACAGTCGGCGAGCCCTTTGAGGCGCTTTTCTTTGTCTTCGGCAACACCGTTCGGAAAGATAAATGTTAAGTCATCATCCCAAAGCGTATTTAGTATTCGCGCGTCGCAAACAATCAGCGCGTCGTTCAACTTTCGCTCTACCTGACTCACTTCCAAAGCTGTTAGGTCCGACGCAAGACAAGTACCGGGCAGCGATAGAATTGATACGAGCACGAAGTAGATAGGGGGTATCGAAATTGTAGTCTTCATTCAGACAGTCCTCTTGAAAGTCGCAGCGACGCCATCATTTTCGCCAAGTTGAATCTTGCCGTTGCGACGATGCCGAACTCATGGTTCACGCTTCTTTCTCAGTTGGTGAGCCAGATAGCGAGAGCGGCACCAATGCCTGACTCGACCAGATCAGCCAGTCCATTGTTTGCATTGATATTGGCCAGCCACTCATTTTGAGTTTGGGGCTTTTGATGCAAATTCTGCAGTGTACTATTGCGACGCGCATTGGCTTCGATGACCATAATCGCATCGCCCACGCGGCACGGATCGGGCGTATGGCGCTGCATTTCCTTTGCTTGTAGCTCCGCCAATGCCTTCTCGACTGCAACTTCATCGAGCACTGAAATTGCCGCGCCGCAATGGGTGCACGCTTTATCGCTTTCCAGATTGATCGGACCGCCGCAACTGGAGCAACGAATCTGTTTCACCGTCACCGACAAGGCGGAAATTTCGTGCGGCTGTAGGCTGCGGATAAAACTCTTCTCGCGCAGAAACTGCACGAAGCTGATCAGGCGTCCGTGACAGTTTTCACATCGCGCGTAGGAGAAGCGCCCGCTCTTGCCTAGATCCGACGTATTTTTCAAAGTCGTTGCGCAAATTGGACAACCCGTCACGCTCTTCAAAAAATTACGATTGCCATCTCTAGCCATGTGAATACGCTTGAACAATTCGATCACCGATCCCGGCGAGAGTGACGCGCTTTCCAGATTGTCGAACCAGATCACGCGGCAGGGCCAGCAAACGTCAATTTCGACTGTTGTGCCCATATGCGAGGCCAACGTGACACGTTCCATCGCGCTGTTACAACTTGAGCAACGCATGATCATGGGGCGGCCTTTCGGACTTGAACGAAATCGGCTACAAAATGGCCCGGCCAGTGCATATTTCCCCGCTTTTTGTCGCCGACAGAACAACCATTGGCTAGAAAGCTGTGAAAATCTGCCATCGCCCAACTCATTTTTCGTTTCGATTCTTCAATTGTGGAAAAAAGTAACTTCACGTTCGCATCGTGCCGCGAATCAACTCAAAGATCAATGTGACGGCCACACTTGGCCCATCTCGAAAGGTGAGCGCGAACGGCAATTCACCCATTGCGCCCTGATTCCGAATTCGCGTGTTGGTGGCCATTGGCGACGCCTATCTCATCCCAATAGGAGATTGGCACATCCGATGAATCAAGGAGGATAAGGGTATTCGGATAGAATGATTTGGCAGACTTATAAATCAACACAAAGCCATTGCCACCGTAACGAATTCCCGCAATTCTGCGTGCCCAGCCCAACTCTGATCGAGTGTCGGTGGTCCGATAATAGGTCAGAAGGTCACCGCGAAAGTCATACTCGGCATTAAATGGCGCGGTCCTCTTTGCAACCTTTAACATCCGTTTCGCATGTACAGCAGCGTGCCAATGCCAGTAGCGTTTGCCGATGGCGACAGTTCGAGCCTCGACCTTGTCCTTATCCCAAAAAAGCACCAACACGATCGCAAAAAATGTGAGGCTAACAATAGCGAAGAGTAGATGTCCGCCAAGATATATTAGGCATAACGATGCCAACACCCCGAGAATGGTCACTGGTTTAATGATTGAAATAGCCAGCCTATAAATAGTTGAACTCAAATGGCGCTTCCGAAATTCAATCAGGCGCTCATGGATAAGGGACACTAATTGCGGCTCGGTCTGCTCTAGAAATTCAGCCGTTATTGTCTTTCTAAGTCGAATCATAACTACCAGCCTTTGATCGATTATTCATTCGCACCAGCGCACTCATTTGGCAACCCGAATGACGAAGTAGGGTTGACTTTAGCATTCGCTTCAAACGGCACAACACGACTATTGCTGCCAAGCCAGGCCGACTTCCAATTCGTTCTAAAGCGGCCGTTAGCGTAGATCCAGCTCGTCATGGGTCCGTGTAGTCGCGCCTGTTGGCTGTCGTTGTTCTGGAGTTTGGCTTCAGTCGATTTTTATGCCAGCTGCTTTAATCATTGGCCACCACTTCTCAACCTCTGCCTTTTGATGCGCACCGAGCGCTTCCGGCGTCTGCTGAGAGCGCGGCACGATCTCCAAACCCAGGTCCGCCAGGCGCTGACGGACGGTCGCATCAGCGAGAGAGTCCACAATTGCGCGATTGAGTTTGGCAATGATCACCTTCGGCGTGCCTCTTGGCACCCAGATGCCGTACCAAATGTCGATATAAAACCCGGGAAGGCCCGCTTCGTCCACGGTCGGAATCTCGGGTGCCGCAGCTGATCGTGTCTTAGCCGTAATCGCAAAGGCTTTGAGCTTGCCTCCGCGTACTTGCGGCAGCGAATTCGACATCTGGTCGACCATCATATTGATCTGGCCACCGATAAGATCTTGCATCGCGGGGCCGCTTCCTTTGTAGGGGATGAACTGGAACTTCGCGCCGATTACGTTCTGGAAGTAGACGCCGCTGACGTGCGTTGAGGAACCGGGACCGGCCGTCCCTACGTTGACTTTTTCCTGGTTTGCTATTACCCAGGCGATCATTTCCTTAAGGTTTTTGGCTGGCACCGCTGCATTGGCGACAATCAGCATGGGATTGCCGCCTATCATCGCCACCGGCTCCAGATCCTTCAGCAAGTCGTACTGGAGAGCATAGACAGCGCCGTTGACGACATGCGTGCTCCAATGGCCGATGCTGACGGTGTAGCCGTCAGGCGGGGCGCGCGCCACCCGGCCGACGCCGATACTGCCCCCCGCGCCGGTCGTGTTATCTACCAACACGGTCTGTCCGAGCGACTTCCGCATGGGCTCTGCAAGGATGCGGGCCACCACATCGACCGGTCCACCGGCTGAGAACGGCACGACCATGGTGATCGGGCGTGACGGATAGGTCTGCGCCGAAGCGCTCTGGATACATCCAAAAACGGATAAAAATGAAACGAACAGAAATCGCGCTTTCATTTTTTGTCCTCTTAGAATGCAGTTGGCCGACACGTCGAGTTCGAATTGTTAGGCGTTACGTAGGCGCTCCCCGATTTCGCCGTTGTTCATGGGCTGGCCAATAGCTTGCGCGAGATATCTGATCGATTCGCGATGATACTCGTCGTCATACGAGGCGATGGAATCTGGTGTGAGGATAACGTTGTAGTAGAGCTGAAAGGCGTCAACGGCATTAGCTATCACACACGTGCGTATTGATACCACCAATGTTCAGATGGCTGCAGCGTACACTTGTGAGTAACTGGTGCAGTTGTGTGCCAAAGAAGGCGCTATATCGCTTTTTCACAACTTCGACGTCGCTCGGCTTTCGTTCAATCTCCTTTATGACGTCGCAGCCTGCCGTTCCCCGCATATTGATTTTCGTGCATTTTGACTTCGCGGGCGAGTTTGGCCATGGCGGCATGCTTGTCCTTGAGCCTGCAGCGCAGTACGCGAATCAAGGGCTTCATGTCTGACGCTGCATGATTAGTAGCAGAACTGGCCATATATATTTATACAGCATACGTCTTGCGCCAAGAAATACAGCGCCGGATGCGCGCCGAATCCACGCTATTCATCCCCGGCCTGAAGGCCATGGCTTGCCCGGCAAGTTTGGTATGTCGGGACAAATCACCGGCTTTACGGTGGTCCCTGTAACTCGCGCAGATTGGCCAATCCAGAATGCGCCAGAGCACCCCTTGTAACAAGGGTTTACAAATCCAACATGTATTTGTGACGCTCCTCACAGACTTATTGTATTTGCAATCGTACAATTCGCTATGTTTGCAGTATATGAATCTTAACCAACGTTGAAATCTTCTGGGACGACGGCGGTAAATGAATCAGCCCACTGCAAAAAGACGTTTTGAATTCATTTACTGACCAACTTCGGAGATTTTCATGAAAAAACTACTTATCGCTTCAATCATCGGTGCCGGCTTTGTGGCGTCTTCCGCCCACGCGGACACCGCCAACCTCACTGTCAATGCATCGGTGATCGGGAAGTGCAAGATCACCACGGCGCCGCCCACCGCGACCGTGACAATCGACCCATCGGTAGTCGGCCCGTATACCGCCACGTCTACCTTTGCCTACCAGTGCACCAAGAGTTTCACGCCGACGACCTTTACGGCCGGCGGAGGCAGTAATTTTGCCGGCGGCTCCAATCAATTGAAGGACGCTAGCGCCAATTTGCTGAAATACACCGTGACGATGCCCGCCGCTGCTGCAGGTAATGGCTTCGGTGCCGCTGCAGCGATATCAGCGATTATTAGCGTATCGGTCGCTACCGTTGATGGCCAGGCGGCGCCTGCTTCGGCCACCTACACCGACACGGTCCTGATTACTGTCGCTCCCTAATCGTCGTCCCAGACGAGAAAGACATGGGCTACAGCCAGTTGCTGTAGCCCATGACCTTTCGAGTCCGAAAAATGACGCCGTCATTGGCAAAAGTTGTCGCGCTTTCCGGCTTGCTGCTGGGATTGGTTTGCCACGTCGACGCTCATGCCGATACCGGCAATCTGGTGATCAACGCGACTGTCCTCTCCAAAAGCAACTGTAAGTTCAACAACCCCGGCTCTGCCACGATCTCGTTTCCCGCCATTGATCCTTCCGGCGCGGCGGCACAGGTGTTGTCCGGCGCGTTGTCGTTTACCTGCAGAGGATCGGCGTCAACCGCGGTATACGCCGTGACCCAGGATGGCGGCCTCTACAATTCGGCCGGCAATCGCATGCGCCACAGCTCCAATTTCGCTGAATTTCTTCCCTATAATTTGGCGTTGTCGCCAACTGGCGGCTCAGCGCCGAAAAACGTCTCGCAGGCCCTTACCGCCACCGTGACCATACCCGTTGCCAGCTTTCAGCAAGCCATCGTCGGCTCATTTGCCGATTCGGTTATCATCACCGTCAGCCCCTGAACAGTTCTTCCGTCTGCAGGACACGGCTTGCATGCGTGCTACTATTTCGCTCGACGGTGAGGCGGTTTCCCGAGCCGAATGAAGGAGCCGTGAATGTTTAGATTTCGATGCTTGGGTGAGCGCGTCATGTTGATTGCGGCGTTTGCAATTGCGCCAGCATTTGCGGGTGAATTTGGTGTAACGCCGTTACTAGTAGATCTCGACAATACCAGCCGCAATGGCGTTATTACCGTCAGCAACGACAGCGACAAACCACTGCGCGTCAATATGAAGCTGATGAAATGGATGCAATCTGCCAGCGGTGAGGAGAGTTACGCAGAGAGCGATGCCCTGTTGTTTTTCCCAAAAACCATGGCGATAGACCCGATGGACAAACGCGTCGTGCGGATTGGCTTAAAGTCACTGACTTCGGTAGACAAGCCGGAACAGGCGTTTCGACTGTTCATCGAAGAAGCGCCACCGGAAGACGCCGACCTAAAGAAAAATCAGGTGCAGTTCCGCTTCCGATTTGCTATTCCGGTTTTTGTCGCGCCGTCCGAGCGCAAGGTCAATATCCGCTTGGAGTCACTGACGGCAAAAGGCGGCAAAGTTCATGCGCTCGTCGTCAACGACGGCACCGAGACGGTGCGATTCGATAACTTACATATCAGCGCCGATCCTGCCTGGGAACAAAGCAGCGCGGGGCAATACCACATGCCGGCGACTCGCCGTAGCTACGATATCGATATTCCTGCCGCAGAATGTCGTGGCGGCCGCAAATTGAAACTCGTACTCAAGAGCGAGAAGGCCACGCTCGAACGCGATATCACGCTGGCGCCGGAGAATTGTGAGCAAGGCAAATAGGACTCGATTGCCAATTCCTGCGGGCCTGCTGCTGATAGCTGCCCGGATAGTCTTCAGCGGCATCTTGCTTCATCCCATCGTGGCGTTAACGGCGGCAGACAATCCCGCCCCGGAACCTTTGATCGCCAGTCTGACGCTCAACGGCGTCGCGCGCGGCGACAATGCGCTGCTGATGACGCGCGACCGGGATTTCTGGATTCTGCGGACCGACTACGAAGTGATGGGGATTAAGGTCGTGGCAGAAACGCTTCGGCTCCTTAACGGACTCGAATATATTTCGCTCAACGCCCTGGCTGCGCTGGCAGGTAACCGCATCCGTTTCGATGACAAAAACCTCGCACTCGACGTTAATCTGCCGGTAGAGCTGTTTTCCGAAAAAACCGTATCACTGCAGGACGCAAGCGGTGGCCCGCAACGGCTGGCGCACGGCAACGGCGCGTTTGCCAATTACTTTGCCACCGTTTCGCATAACCAGGGAACGGACAAGCCGATCGCCTTGCGGCTTTCGACCGAATTGGGAGCCTATATCGGCCCTGCCTTCGTGCGCCAGGAAAATGTCTATGCCAGTGACGGTGGTGCCACGCGTTTCTCGCGGGTAGCGACGCAAATTGTGTTTGACCATCTGCCCTCGATGAGCCGCGTCACCCTGCTCGACACGACCGGCACCAGCGGCGAACTGGGATCCACCGTCCCGATTGGTGGCCTTTCATGGGCGAGCTACTACCCAATGTCGCCCAAATTGTTGCGATCGCCGCTCGCGTCAATCACCGGCACGGTCGAAACGCCGTCGATGGTCGATGTCACACTCGGCGGCCTGCCGATCACCCGTCAAAGAGTCATGCCTGGCGCTTTTGAGATTCGCAATATTGCCTATTACGGCGGAGCCCGTACTCTGGAGGTGACCGTCACCGACGCCAGCGGACGGGTTCGTCGATTCAATATGCCGTATTACTTCAGTGATCTCTCGCTGCGCGAGGGGCTCCACGATTTCAACTATTCCGTGGGCAAAGTCCGGCGGGACACCGGAAATGGGGGCCCAAGCTACGACAATGCCGCGATGCTCGGCTACCACCTGTATGGGATGACCGACTGGTTAACCTTGGGCGTGCGCGGGGAGGCGACTGCCGATATCGCCAATGGCGGCGCGGGTGCAACGTTGCGCCACGAGACCCTGGGGGTCTTTAGTTCGGACTTCGCGCTCAGCAAGGATAAACATAGCATCCGCAGCGGACACGCGATACGGTTCGCGTATACCTATCAAGGATCGTCTGGCGGCTTACGCATTGCGGGGCGCCAACTCTCTTTTGGCTACCGTACGGTTTCGTCGCCCGACATTTCGTCGCCGGACAATTTTTCTGCCGACCCCGGCTTGCTTCCCGTCGTGCGGGAATGTCGCATCAATGCGTATTTCAATCCAACGAGTTCGTTGTTCCTCTCGGGCGATTGGGGACATGTGCGCGACGCCGGCGGAAAGAATGGGCAATCGATGGGTGTGAACGTGACCTATCGCTTCAATTCCGCCGTGAGCTTGACGGGCGGCGTGCGACGGTTTGCCGATCCCGGTCACTTGTCGATCACAGATGGCTTTTTAGGACTGTTCTGGTCCTTGGACCCGATCTCGACGGCAAGTATTTCGTCACGACACGCCGCCACGACCAGTTCCACCAACATCAGCTACAACCGTGTCGCGCCAGTCGGTGAGGGATTGGGCTATCGTCTAGAGGCCGATCGCGAGGAGAACGGCAATTCCCGTCTGCTACGATTGACGCCGCATGTGCAATACAACCTTCCCTGGGGCATCGTCAGCGGCGACGGTACATTTGAAAACGATTCTACGGGTGGGCAACGTAACGGCGTCAGCGTGTCGCTTGCGGGCGGCCTTACCCTTATCGGTAGCCGGCTTTCTACTACCCGCCCGATTTACGACAGCTTTGGTCTGGTCGACTTGGGCGTGCCGATCAAAGGGGTGCGTGTCTACTTGAACAACCAATTGATCGGCAATACCGACACCGAGGGACACTTGTATATTCCGTCGCTATCTTCGTTCCAGGATAACCTCATTCGTCTTGAACATCGGGATATCCCGCTTGAATTTGCGGTTGACCGCATCGATGTCACTGTCGCGCCGGCGTTTCGCGCCGGTATTGTCATTCCGTTCCAGCTTTACCGCGCCCGCGCCTTGTCGGGCCGAATTGTTTCGCTCGAGAACGGATTGCCTGTGCCGGCACCGCGTCAGCGAATCGTCGTTGTCACGGCCAATGGCCGCAAGAACATCTCGGTCGAGTCAGGTGGCGACTTCTACGTGGAAGGTATTGCCCCCGGACGGTACCGGCTCAACGCCCACGTCGCCAGCAGAACTTGTACGGTAAACTTGAGCGTACCGGACACACCGGAAATCTACGTTGAACTAAAAGAGGCACTGGTCTGTGAATAGGGCGCGGGTATTCTTGATTATCGCAATACTGTCGGCAGGCGCGATGCCGCTGGCTCGTGCCGCGCCAGGGACGACTTGTGTCGTGAGCAGCCTGAGCTCACTCGCTTTCGCTTACGATTCCTCGCTTGTCGCTCCCACCGATTCTAGCGCCAGCATGACCATCCAATGCTCCCGCAGCGGCGGTCCGCCAAACATAACGATGACAATTTCCGCCGGCGCTAGTGCAACGTCCGGAAGTACCAGTCCGCGGCAAATGCGTGGAATCAGTTCCGGCGACTTGCTGAGCTATAACATTTATCGCGACGCCGGTCGAAGCCAAGTATTCGGTCAGACTGCCGGCGTGGATACGCTCTCCGTACCCGTTTCCGGGATTCCTAATAAAGGGTCCACGACCGTGCCGATCAATCTATGGGGCCGCATACCCGCATTGCAGGCTGTCGGCATTGGAAGTTATACCGATTCAGTCGTCATTACCGTAGCCCCTTGACACCCTCCCCGTCCTCGCCTGCGTGTGGTGGCACAGCTTATGCTAATGAGGCGGGTTTGCTTCTGCGAGTATCGCGTGTCCGCAACGAGAGAATGTTGTGTGCCGCATTGACATCGCGGTGATGCGAGCTTCCACACTCGCCACATGTCCATTCTCTTATTCGGCGTCCTGGGACACCTTTCTGACCCGACCGGGTACCGCGGACCGAACAGGTTCCGGTGGAACAGGCTTCGTAGACTTCATCAAACCGTGCACCCGCGCATAGCGCGCCGCCAAGGTGGTAGCTATCCCAGAGGCTAAGCGGCACCCCGGCTAGGTGTACTTGGCCGCGCGGATATTGAATGGCACTGGCTTTGAACGGGACCCAGCCGAGTGAGCGACGCGCGTCGCCGGACTTGCTTCGGGCGAGGCGGACGCATCTCCAAGGCATTCCGATCCCACCCGCTCAGGTAGTACCCGATGTCCCGTTACTGGCCTACGCTGCAAAGTGTCGACAGAGAACTGGAGATCAATATGAGTCGATCTGTCGGAGTGTTACAGCAGTCCCCACAGCCCGCTGATGTAGCTGGTGCACCTCAAAGCCGGGCTGGCTTTGGGTGGCAGTGGTTGCTTGCAGGATTACTCGCGCTCACGGCAGCGACAAGTTGTCATGCCGAAAGCCAGACTGGTACGAGCGCTGCGCAGACGAGCCTCGATATTCGTGTTGTGATCCCGGCGTATATCCGCGTTAGCCGGGTCACCCAACCCGACCAATTTGTGATCGAGAATCGGCATATCACGCAAGGCTACATCGACCTTGACGCCGCTACCCTGGTTAAAATCACCAACAATACCCGCAATGGCTACCTGCTTGCCGCGCAATATGATGCTGAAATGTTGTCGAAGATCGAAGTGAAGGTAGCAGGGAAAAACCTGACCGCTTCGTCTGGCGTCGGCTGTATGCGCGTGGACTCGGGGGTCGTCCTCGATAAACTTGTTCCAATCAGTTATCGCCTTCATTTGGCACGTGGCGTTCGCGCAGGGGGCTATCCCTGGCCAGTCGCGCTGGCATTTTCACTCGCTACGGAGTGCGTCCAACAGATTGCTTGACAACCTCCCCGTCCTCGCCCGCGTGAGCGGGCGCAGTTTACGGTGAAAGGGCGGGGAGGATATTAACCGTTCACTTCTTTAAACAGGTCGTCACGCGTCTGGGCATCCAGCGCGTCAAATTCGGCACTATCGACGATGACAATCTCGTTGGAGAAACCCTTGAGTTTTGTGGCAACGACTTTCTTGTAACCAGACCGCTCAAGCCGGTCTTGCGGAATCATAAGGCGCGCGGAGGCGATGAACCCCAAATCGCGGCAGTAACTCTGCAGCCGACTTGCCAGGTTGATGCAAAAACCGATGTATTCCGGCGCCGCGTTCGCTGCATTTTGCAATTCGTACACGGTGCCTCTCGATAAGCCAAAGCGTATTTTGCGCGGGACTTCCGCGATGGGCACTCGCTCCCAGGCGGCATCCACAACTTTGTCGAACCGGTTTTTTAGCAGCCAAAGCCGGTTGCACAGCAGGCTGAGATGCTCGACGCTGAAATCCGTTTTTCCCTCCGGGGGCAGCAAAATATATAACCCGCCATCACCCATGAATTTTTCGTGCGCGACAGTCAGTTTCAGTTTTAGCATTTTGTCGTCATCGTCAGCCCAGGTGGGTTTGCCCCCGAAGAGCACGGCGGAAAACTCCTTGCTGATGTGGTTCAGGAACACCGGAACATACGCCTGAACGTCGGGCTGATTGAAAAATCGCGTGAATCCTTCAAGGTCGAAAATCAAGGCGATGGCATTCTTTGGCAAACTTGCCTTCTCCGTGAATTGAAACGTTGATCGCAGGCTCTCCATTTCCCCGGGCCTATGCATCACTGGCCAGCGAGTACGTGGCGGGCCAATTGGTGATCATAGGTGTCGGCGCCTTCGTTGAAGTTTCTCAGTCTGCTCATCAGGTCGTCAAAGGCCGGCTTGCCCTCGTAGCGCGCCAGCGACGTGGCAGCGCGAAGCGCCAGACTGGGCGCCCCCTGCTCGTCGGCCAGATCAATCGCCTGGCGGACTTCCAGCAGCGCGCTGGCCCGATACCCTTGGGCCATCTGCACTTCGCCGTGCAGGCGAAATAACTCGGGAAGGAAAAATCCTTGCCCCGAAGCTGAATATTTAATGCCACGCGTAACGAGTGCCTTAGCGCTTTCCAATTCGCGGCGAGCCAGATGGGCCTCCGCCAGCAGCGCAATGTAGAAAAAGACAAAGGCAAGATCGCCACTTGCCTCAATGACGGCGAGCGCATCGGCCATGGTGGTCACGCCCGCATCCCCATCGTCGTCCTTGTATCTAGCGTAGCCCCGAAAGAATTTCCCCTCGGTTAATAGCATTTCCATCGTGTGCTCCTCGGACAACGCGATCAATCCTTCCGCAGAGCTGCGGAATTCCGTCATACGCCCGCAAGCCGCGTAGGCCATTGCCGTGTAGTAAAACGCAACGGCGCGGCTGTAACTATGCGTCACGCGGCTGCCTAGCCTGAGTGCTTCCTTGGCCATGACCATTGCCTGTGCGGGGAGACCCGTCAGCCAGAGTCCGACTGAGCCTTGGCCGAGCGCGCAGATCCCAGGGTCATGACCGCCAAATGAAAAGGTCAAATGATGATGCCGCCCGCAATCGTAAAGTGCGATCGCCCGCTGCGCGTTGGCCACCAGCGCCGGCGCGTTACCTAATAACTGCTGAGTGGTAAAGGCGCCGTGGCAAGCCTCCAATTCCAGTCCGTCGTCGCACAGTGAGCGCGCCATGCCGACAATTTCGTCCGCGAGCGGCGCCGCGTCCCGGTCGCGGCCAGTCATGCAAAGGAAATGCCAGTACCCCCACAGCGCCTTGAACGTTCGCTCGTCCGCAACAGTTTGACGGGCGAGCTGGACGGCGCGCAAATAGATTTCTTCGCATCGCCGATGGGCTGGGCCCAGGGCGGTCTGGATCGCAGGTCCGAGTTTGAGACATATTTCCAACTCACATGCATCGCGTATTGGCGAGGGCGGCAACATGGCGGCCAGGTCGCGTGCGGTGGATAGATACATCAATGCTTCGGCATTGTTGGAAATTGCCGCGGCGCGACTGCCAGCTTGTTCATATATCCGGCTTGCGCGCTCAATTGCCGTTTCCTCCCCAGCGATTCGCAGCTTCTCCAAGGCATAAGCCCGGCCCGTATCCAGCAGGCGATAGCTTGGCAGGTCGCCGCCATCTGCATTCACCAGCGAACGCTCCACAAGGTTGCCGACTAGATCGACGACCGCCCATTCATCCAATTGCGGGTCGCTGACGACGCTGCATGCCTGTTCCAGCGTAAACGGCGCGGTAAGCAAGCCTAGACGGCGAAACACCGTTTGCTCTTCCTCGGTTAGCAGGCGAAAGCTCCAATCGAAAACCGCCGAAAGTGCTTGCTGGCGCTTGGGTGCATTGGGACTACTGGCTCCAAGCACGCGAAAGCGTTCGTCGAGCCGGGCGGCCAACGCATTGAGTCCAAGAAACGGCAGGCGCGCCGCCGCCAGTTCAAGTGCGAGTGGAATCCCGTCGAGGCGGCGGCACACTTCCAACACTGTGCCTAGATTGGCCTCGTTCAGCTCAAATCGCCGATCGGCAGCCGTCGCGCGCGCGACGAAGAAGGCCACCGCGCCATGATGCAGAGCCTCGGTCACGTTGGAATCCGCGAGCGGCAAGTCCAGCGCATCCAAGCGATACACTTGTTCCGCCGACAGCCTTAGCCGCACTTGGCTGGTCACGAGGATTCTGATCTCACGTGTTTCACACAGCAAACTATCGACCAGCTGCGCCACCGCTTCGGGAAGGTGCTCGGCATTGTCGAGTAATAACAGTGCCGAACGCGACCGCAGGTCATTGAGCAGGATCTCCATAGAGATTTGACCGCCTACCGCCGCGAGACCAACCGCCGCGGCGACGTGGCTTACGACTAGGGCTGGATCGGAAATCGCTGCCAGTTCAACCCAGATCACACCGTCAGCATATTCATGAATTGCGTTCCGCCCCACTGCCAGCGCCAAGCGGGTCTTGCCGATGCCACCTGGGCCCACCACTGTTACTAGCCGGTTGCGACGAAGCCGGTCAATTAGCAGCGCGACATCGTGATCCCGGCCGATCAATTCGGTCGCAGTTTCCGGCAGCCTCGATGCCGGTCCCGCATAAATTGCTTGAGTGATCAGTTCCGTTTTGGCGATAGGCCGATCTTCGCCGGCACCTTCTACCGGGAGCATAAAGCGATAGCCGCGGCCGGGCACCGTTGCAATGGCCTCGCGCCCTACTAACTTTCTCAGCGCCGCGATATGAACCTGCAAATTGTTTTCCTCAACAACCAGCTTTCGCCAAACCAACTCTAGCAATTCGTCTTTGCTCACCAATTTGCCGGCGCGAGCCACCAGCGCTACCAGCACGTCGAAGGCGCGCGCCCGCAAAATCAGCGCGGTGCCGTTTTCGAGCAACTGACGATCAGCCACATCGAGAGTGAAGTGGCCGAAGCGGAACTTCGCGGTTTCTGCCGGTATTGCCATCGCAGTTTTGGCTACAGGGTTTGCACGCCCGAATTCTGTTCCTTCCCCAGCCGGTTGGCTACGGCCATGCCGGCGATTTCAGGAAAAATTCAGGAATTTTTCAGGACTGCAAACTTGCATGCTGCCATCATAGGCGCATCGTTCAAGACGACAAATCCCCTTCCTCAACCGACCTGGAGCAAATATGGACAAATCCCCATTTGGAGACAAAATTGCTGTCATGCAAGCCAAGCTGAACGCGTGGCCACTGGCGCAAGAACTAATATTAACCGGCGCACCGCTCGCCTCCGGCGCCATATTGTCCAAGTCTGAAGATGGCCGCAAGGTTCGTGGAATCTGGGATTGCTCTCCCGGAAGTTTTCGCTGGGATTGGACTTATGACGAAACCATTGTTGTGGTTTCGGGAAGAGTGACGGTCGCGCTCGACAGCGGTCGCAAGGTTTCGCTGGTTCCCGGCGATATGGCATATTTCGAGCGTGGACAAGGCTCGGTGTGGACCATCCACGAGCACTTCCGCAAGGGCTTTCACGCTGATGCGCCTGAGCCGCTACCATTCTGACGCGTGCGGTAGATTTGCAGCCCATGCCTCATCGCGTGAATGCCGGCCACCCAGCCTGGAGCGGCCCCCTCCGATGTTGTGCAGCGTGTGGCAATTGGCTGCGGGACGATCGACGTTGTGGAAAGGGGGCCAACTGTTTGTTCATCTCCCCATGCAATAATTTCATTAAGAACCCGTTAAACTCCTGGTGGGATGGAGTGTATGTACTTCAGGCGAAGTGAAGAACTCTTCATATACTTTCTCAGCGAAACGATCAAATTTCCCAGCATTCGCGAGACTCTCCGGCCAAAGATGCTCGCCGAGCCTAGCCTGTGCTAGATTTGAAAGGCCCTGTTGGCGAAGAAAGCATATGAAAGGTCCGCAAGTATTTGCGATCCAAAACGCGGCGACGGTCGCGGCCACGGATTATTGATGCTCGCCGTGGCCCGGGCTTCGCGATGGCTTCGATAACCACCATGCTCCCGGGCAAACGTCCCCGTCGCGGGCGCCGGTTTGTGCTGGTGTGTCTGGCCGTGGTTACCTTGTATGGCCTGATCGGCGCGCTAGCGCTGCCGCCGTTGGCAAAGAAAATCATCGCTGACAGGCTTGAACAGAAACTTGGACGCGCGATCATCATCGACGACCTGTCGATTAATCCATTCACCCTGTCAGCGACAATGAAGGGCCTGCGCATATTTGAACCCGACCTTAGTACCCCGTTCGCGGCTTTCGACACGCTTGACCTCGATGGAAGTATTGAGTCGCTCTTTCGTGGCGCACCGGTGGTCGATGCGGTCGCGCTATCCGGCCTGCACGTTAACGTCGTGCGCGACAGCAAGAATCAATACAACTTCTCCGACATCCTTGCGCGCTTTGCCGCCGAACCGCGGCTCGTTGAGCCCGAAGCGCAGGCTAAGCCGCCAGAGTTTTCGTTCGCCAACATTCGCGTCACCGGCGCACGCGTCGATTTTGACGACAAGCCCAAGCACGCCCGTCATCAGGTGACCGAGATCGATATTGCCATTCCCTTTATCTCTATTCTGCCGGCCCACCTCAAGGAGTACGTGCAACCGGCTTTCTCGGCCCGCGTGAACGGCACGCCGCTCAGCCTCTCGGGCGAAACCATGCCGTTTGATGATTCGCTGGAGACGCATCTCGATGTTAATGTCGATGCCCTGGATTTGCACAAATACCTGGGGTACTCGCCGGTGCCCCTTCCGCTGACGGTCGATTCGGCCCTGATAGATGCGCAACTCAAAGTCGTGTTCACACAAAGCAAAGGCAAGCCATCGTTGGTCCGCATAAAGGGCCGCGCCGCGTTGCGTAAACTGGCCGTTTCGACAGCAGCTGATCAGCCGCTGGCGAAACTGGCGCGGCTCGAGGTCGATATCGGATCGATCGACCCGATCGCCCAAACATTTGAACTTGCAGCTTTGCGCCTCAATGACGTCAGCGTCGGCGATACCCGTATCGGGAAGGACTGGTTGCAGGTGCCTAAATTGGCGGCAAACGGGATCTCGCTCGATCTGGCTCAACGGCGGCTGACGATCGCCGACGTCACCTCCGTGCAAGGCGCGCTGACGCTCAGACGCCGGCGCGACGGCTCGCTCGAATTGCCAGTTCTGGCGAGACCAGCGGCAGAACGTACAGCGGCCGCGTCCCCTGCACTGACCGCGGTTGGCGACTCAATTGTCACACCGGTCGCAACAGATTCAGCGCCGAAAACCGCAGAGAGGCCGCCGGCTGCGACCGGCGTTTGGGCGATGACGCTCAAGAAATTCTCTCTCACCGGCTATAGCGTAAGCCTTGCCGATGCCACAGTCACGCCGGCTGCTGCGCACCGCCTGACGATCGTTGATCTGCAAGGCGGCAATCTCACCACGGAAAAGGGAGCGCGGGGCACACTTAGTGCGCAACTGGGAATTAACAAAAACGGGAGCTTAGTCGTGGCGTCTACCCTGTCCATCGACCCGCCGGCAGCCTCGGCCGAGGTCGATGCGAGGGGACTGGATCTGGCAGCACTGCGGCCCTACATCGCGCAAATCGCCAACGTCGATCTCTCCAGCGGCACGGCGGCGCTGAAGGGCGCCGCCACCGTGCGTCAGCAGGGCGAGGGTCTGCGCGTGACCTATGCGGGGGCAGCCGAGATTGCAAACCTGGCATCGACTGACAAAAAAAACAACGAGGACTTGCTCAAGTGGGGCTCGCTCAAGCTTGCTGACATCAAGCTAGATTCGGCACCCGACTCGCCGTTTTCATTGTCCATCGCGGCGGTCGCGCTCGACCGTCTTTATTCGCGCCTGGTCATCAATCCTGACGGCAAGTTCAACCTGCAGGAACTGAGAACCGGGGCAAACCCGGCGGGCTCTACATCTACCAAGGGAACGGCCGCGGTCTCACCGGCCGCACCGGGCGCCACACCGGCACGCAACGTGCGCATCGATAAAATTACGTTCATCAACGGGCGGCTCAATTTCTCGGATCACTTCGTCAAGCCGAACTACAGCGCCGACCTAACGGAATTCGAAGGCACTGTAAGCGGGCTTTCCTCCGTGGCGGACAGCCACGCTGTCATAGCGCTCAAGGGGCGATACGATCCGACCGCGCCGGTCACGATCGACGGAACAATAAATCCTTTGCGCGGCGATCTGTTTCTCGATATTAAGGCCAACGGCCGGGATATTGAATTGCCGGCGTTCACCGCCTATTCGCAGAAGTATGCGGGCTATGGCATTACCCAGGGCAAGCTCACGCTCGATGTGAGTTACCGGGTCGAAGCCGGCAAGCTCGAGGCGCAAAACAATATCCTGTTGTCCCAGCTCACGTTCGGCGATCACGTTGACAGCCCGGAAGCCACGACATTGCCGGTCTTGTTCGTGGTGTCCCTGCTCAAGAATTCGCGCGGCGAGATTGAGCTCAGCCTGCCGGTCAGCGGTTCGCTGGACGATCCGCAATTCAGCATAGCTGCGTTGGTCGGCAACGTCATTCGCAACTTGCTGACGAAGGCGGTGACCGCGCCGTTCGCCCTGTTGGGCGCCGCCTTTGGTGGCGCCGGCACCGGCACGGGTGGTGAGGAGCTTGCCTACGTGGAGTTCGACTACGGCGTCGCCAATCTCACCCCAGCGGCAGAAGCGAAACTGCGCACGCTAACGCAAGCGCTTCAAGGCCGGCCCGGACTCAAACTCGAACTGGCGGGCCGCGTCGATCCATTACTGGATGTGGACGCGCTGAAAAAGGCCGCGTTGGAGCGCAAGGTCAAATCGGCGAAACGCGACGAAATGGCCGGCGGTGGCAAAGCCCTGCCCGAGGTGGATTCAATCACTATTGACGCTGCCGAGTACCCAAAATACCTGAAGATCGCTTACGCCCGCGAGAAGTTTGCCGCGCCGCTCAGTCCAGCTGGCCCGACGAAAGATCTGCCGTTGCCCGAGATGGAAGCGCAATTGCGAAACTACACCGCCATCGGCGAGGATGACTTGCGCGGCCTGGCGCAACAGCGGGCGGAGCGAGCGAAAACCTTTCTGCTTGGCAAAGGAAAACTGCTGCCTGAGCGGCTAATCATCACCGCCGCGGAATCGATGGTACCCGCTAAGCCTGCTAGTCAAGCCAAGGCTAGCCGCGTCGACTTCACATTGCAATGAAAGCCTCAGGATGCCTAAGGCCTCCGCGCTATCCTTCCCGCCCTGAAGAGACGGGGCTTGCCGCGCAAGGCTGGTCAAGGATAGGAACGAAATGCGCGAAATGCCGCGAACTTCGAGTCGAGCCGTGATTACGGCAAAGGGTCGGTCTCGGCAACGGAACTGGGCGCTTAATCTAGCAGACGTGCTGCTACGCACTTCGCCGGTTGCTGACGCCAAGAACGTTGAACTTCAGTGTGTAGGTCTTCGCTGTCACACATCGACAGAAATTCACTTGATTCTGCCGAAGGCGACTGGCTACAGTGATTCATGGAGTATTCAGCCACGCATTCGACAGCGGAGTGCAACGCAAGTTGCCATGAGGCATCTTGCACGTTCGGTGTTTCTAGCAGTTTCTGCAATGCATCGACTTTTGCTTTCAGATTGGCTACGGTTGGCACATTTTCCCCGATCACTATTAGGCTTAAACAAGTTAAGAAGCAATTCTGTCCGATCCTGATTACACTGTTTGGTGCCGCTGCTTGATAGAGTTACACAAAGCACAGATTGGGCCAACCAAACATCGTTTGAATATCATGATGTTAGGTAAACGCCAGGCTTCAACTCTGCCGCGTGCTGCGCATAATTTGTGCGTGATCTAGTTGCAATGCACAGTTAGCATGCGGACTCCGCATCGAGGCGCGCTCTGCTGAAACGCCAAAAAGAAGCCGGAAAATTAACGGCAGTTGAACCGCGGTGCTAATGTAAAGCGTTGGCGCGTGCAGGCCGCTCGGTGTCGCATGTCGGGCATTCCGGAGCAACCTGACCGCTGATTGCGGATGAACTTGATCGGTTATTCTGGTGCATCGTGACCGGCCATTCCGGTCGAACGTGGCCGATTTCTGACCACTTCCGAAATCATCAGTCACACTACCGGAATATCCACACGACGATCGCTAATCGTACGCTTGGATTTCGAAAGCAATTGCCAATTAGTTAGCTACTAATGAGCTAACGTCGTGTTTTCCGAAATGAGGCGATACATACCAGTCCGACACGCGGCTCCAGGATCCAGGATCCCGGATCAGGACGGAAAAGTCAGCATATGTGGAGGACGGACGCAAATTTTCAAGTTGTTCGCAAAGAAGTACACACCCGTATGTACATTGCATTTAACCTACGCTAAAGTACATACTTCGCGTCTCCTCAAGTGAGCATTTCAAATGCAAGCCACTAAAGCTTTTCGGAACGGCAATTCGCAGGCCGTTCGCATCCCCGCTGATCTTGCTTTCGAGAGCACGGATGTCGAACTGGAGATTGAGCGTGTTGGAGATGAATTACGAATTCGACCGGCGCGCCGCTCGCTATCCGGTGTACTGAAGAAGTTCGCAAAATTCAGTTCCGACTTCATGGCGGAAGGCCGAGGCGATCACGAACAAACCGAGCGCGAGACGTTTTAATGCCACGCTACATGCTCGACACCAATATGTGCATTTATCTGATGAAGAATCAGCCCGAACAAGTTGCAAGGCGCTTTGCTAGGTGTTTTGTTGGCGATGTGGTGATGTCGGCGATCACTTTCGCGGAATTGGAGTACGGCGTCAGCGTAGCAGCGAACCGTGCTCGTGAGCGCCGCAGTCTCGCCGCGCTGGTAGGGGATATTCCAGTGGTCGCGTTTGATGCCTTGGCAGCAAGCGCCTACGGTCCAATACGGAAAGCTACGCGCGAGCAAAAGAAAGACCAACTCGACAAACTGATTGCTGCACACGCTGTTGCGCTCAATTTGGTTCTGGTTACTAATAACGAACGTGATTTTGTTATCTATCCGGGCGTGACAACTGAAAATTGGGTCACCGAATAGCAATCAGTTTTGGGCTTAAACAATCGCCGGGGTGAGCGCCGAAATCATGGCTCGGTGAGCGCGATCTTGCTGCACCGGTGCAGCTTTTCGCGGTTATTCAATTCGGTGTGAATATACCGGTTGCGTGTTGGCGCTGATGTATTTTTGCCCCCCCGAGGCTTGTCGTGCAACATCTGGTCAACTCGGCCCTCAGGCCGGAGAAGGATAGCGCAGCACGCAACGCGTGCTCCCTGTTTTCGCAATCCGTTCGATTTGCGCTATGCCGGGGCGAGGCTGAGGCTTGACGTTACGCCTTAGCCAGACTAGACTAACTCTCGCTGAAGGAGGCTACGATGCAATCAGTAAATATGTTGGAAGCCAAATCTACGCTATCCCGCTTGGTGGACGCCATTGAGCAGGGGCGGGAGAAGGAAATTATAATTGCCCGCAATGGGCGCCCTGCGGCAAAGTTGGTTCCCATCGGCGCAGCGCGGGCGGGTCAGCGTTTGGGCATCGCAAAGGGTTCATTTGTCGTGCCCGACACGATCGACGCGAACAATGATGCAGTCGCCCGTTTGTTTCAAGGTGGCGTTGCACCTTGAATCTGCTGCTGGATACGCACGTTGCCCTCTGGGCGATCGTTGATAGCCCGCGGCTGCCGACGGCTGCGAGAGCAGAAATCGCGTCCACTCAAAACAATATTTGGATAAGTGCTGCGACTGTTTGGGAAATCGCTATTAAGCATTCTCTCGGTCGCGGCGACATGCCCGTCTCCGCAAGGGAAGCGTTGAATTTCTTTGATGCCGCTGGATACCTGCTGCTCCCGGTCACTGCGGCTCACGCTGCAGAAGTTGAGGCGCTTCCGCCGTATCACCAAGACCCGTTCGACCGCATTCTCGTCGCCCAAGCCTTCGTCGAACCGCTGCGACTGATGACGCACGATCCGATTGTTGCCCGCTACTCGGGATCGATCCTTCACATCTAACCTGCGTATCAGGGCTTCGCAGCCGAACGCCCTGCACGTGTCCATGCGGGAGCCGAATTGCCCGCTCCGCGCGAGATGTAGTATTCACGTCAGTCTGAGCATTCACCAAGTCTCAAGCCCACTTGACCGCAATTTCCCTGAGTCGGACACATCGCTCGCCGTGGGTGATCCGACTCGAGCGCCAACAGCGGTGGCCGCTAGGCTGAAGTTGGGGAGGATGTCAATCCGGCTTGTTTCAAAATCGCTCTCGCAGTACCGATCGACAGATCTTTCTTCGGATGCGGTACGGTAATTTTTCCCACGATGGTGCTGCGCGCGCACGGGGTGTGGCTGTCCTTTTGGTTCGTTACGGCGACAACCCCGCCAGCCGGTTAACTTCACTCTTGCTAACCCCAAGTCGGTCCGCCGCGCTCAATATCTCATTCCAACTCGTCTCGTCTACCGGAATACCTTCCGCAAGGCGCTTTGCGCGTATCTCACGTTCTGGCTCGCCCGCCAGTCGCACCTGATCAAATCCCTGCTGCAGCGGAGATGCCTTTACCCACTCGACAAAGGCGCGCATCTCCGATGAGAACAACGCGCCGTCACCGAGCTTTGCAGGGTCAAACAAGATGGTCAGCATGCCATTCAATACACGCTTTTTTCCGCTTGCCGGTTCGTGACAGGTCATGCCAGCCGCGAGCGCGCCACCCAGTAGCTCGCAGACAACAGCGAGCCCGTAGCCCTTGTGTTCACCAAATGCGGCAATCGCGCCATACGGCTCTACCACTGCAAATTTTGGGTCGGTCGTTGGTGCGCCTTTATCGTCGATCAGGCAGCCCACCGGCATTTGCTCGCCCTTGTTGAACGCGACCCGCGCCTTGCCCTGCGCCATCACGCTGGTGGCGAAATCCAAAATGATGGGCTCGCCGCCCGGTACCGGGATGCCAACCGTAAATGGGTTCGTGCCGAAACGTGCATCACCGCCGCCGTATGGGGCGACGATCGGCCGCGAAATGACATTGACGAAATGCACCGAAACGAGCCCCTCGGCCACCGCCATTTCCGCCCAGGCGCCGATACGGCACAAGTGATGTGAATTGCCCAGCGCCATGATGCAACAGCCAAATTCCTTCGCCCGCGCAATGCCCAGTTGCATGCTCTCGAAACCGATAACCTGGCCGAATCCCGCCTGCCCGTCCAGCCGCAACATTGAGCCTCCGTCAAGCAGTACTTTGACATGTGCATTGGCGATCAGTCCACCGTCAACGAATGCCTCTGAATATCTCGGCAGCATGCCAATGCCATGCGAGTCGTGGCCGGTAAGGTTTGCGTCGATCAGATTCTTCGTGACAAGATTTACCTCACGCTCCGCACTGCCGAAGCCGCGCACCAATGCAGTAATGGCGTCGGTGAGTTGTCGAACGGGAATGGTGTGCATCGTTGGCATGCGAATGGGTTCCGGTGATTGATTGGGGTTGGCCCGGTGGGGTGATTGAGTTTACACATGGGCCAGTAAGCCAGACGAAAACGATCACCCTCCCCTCGGTACCGGGCCGCTGGGCGTATTGCGTTACCAGCGCTTGAATTGCCTGGTGATGCCGAGCAACACAGCAATTAGCTACGTTAGCTAAGCTGTGATAAAGTTATTTGGTAACGCAATTTAATTTCAGGGGAGTCGCCATGCAAGTAAATATGCTGGATGCCAAAAGTCAGCTTTCCCGGCTGGTGAAAGCCGCCCTTGAAGGTGAGGATGTGATTATCGCCAACAACGGTATTCCAGCTGTCAAATTGGTACCAGTTGCGAATGCACAGCCAACACGTAAGCCGGGCACGTGGGCACATCTCAAAATGTCGGAACGCCAGATTGCAGATGCTTTTTCACAGCAGGCAGGCGTTGACATGGTCAAACTGTTTTCGTCAGCAGTTGATGACTCACTTGAACCTATAGCCGCCAATATGAAAGCGGCGTCCAAATCAAACCGCCGCAAATAGTGACGCGCTATCTGCTCGATACACACCTGATCTATTGGTGGATGACCAATAGCACCAAGCTTTCCAAAGCAACCGGAAAACTCATCAGTAAAGAAATGTGCTCTATCAGCGTAGCCAGTTTGTGGGAGATGCAATTGAAGCAAGCCATCGGCAAACTCTTCTTGCCTGATGGGTCCTTGCAATCTCACTTTGCATCACAGGGCTTCAGTGTGCTTTCTGTTACTGCCGCCCATGTTGAGCGCACTCGCGAGCTTGGCGGATTGCGGGGTGTCCCTTTCGATATGCTGTTAGTTGCTGTTGCCGACATCGAAAAAATGACCCTCCTGACCAAAGATACACGCCTGCTCTCCCTTGGCTTAAAGCACATTGCCGAGGCATAAGATCATTTCGTTGTTGATATTGGTTACGGAAAATTCCTTGCGGTCTTGGCATATGGATAGCCCCATTGATGCGCATTTTGGTGCACTCGCTACTTTCCAAAAACATCCGTTTGCTCTAAACCTGGTTGATAAATAATCAAAAGTCTAGCGTTGAAGAGCCTCACAGACGCTTTTCGTCCCGAACGGCACGCTAGGCGGCGACTTTGCCTTTGGTAACTTCTATTGATCCAGCGATGACCTCGTTCACGCTGAGCCCGTCGAAGGGTCACCACAAACAGTCTCTCGTTGCCCATGCCATCGTCGAGCCGCTGCGACTGATGGCGCACGAACCAAACGTCGCACACTATTCCGAATCGATCCTTCACATATATAGACCTCTCGGACTTGAAGGAACGCCGACTCTTTTTTCGGAAAATCTGGTTGAAGCCGTACCTGCATTCGCTTAAGCTACGCTCATGAATTCAATGCAGACAATTGCTTCGTTGGCGTGTTCGCTCTTCTATCTAGCCGGGGTGGCGCCCGTATTCGCACAGGCCACCGCTGCGCCCATCGCTACTGCCCCTGCTGCTGCGCCTAAAGCCGAGAAGACAGTTGAGGTCAATCGCGCGGCAAAAGTGGTGCTTGTAGAGGGTGATGTTGCGGCCTATTCGGTTGCGAAAGAAAAGCGTGTCCTGAAGATCGGTGACACTATTTCCGAGGGAGACAGCATCGTTACCGGCAAGGATGGCGAGCTGCATCTGGATATGGAAGACGGCGGTTATATTTCGGTACGGCCGAACACGAAGATGCGTATCGCCAAATACCAAGCAAAAGGCGACGCCGGCGATACAGCCGTGTTCGGCCTACTGCAAGGTAGCCTGCGCTCGGTGACCGGTTGGATCGGCAAATTTAATCGCGACAAATACATTGTGCGCACGCCAAATGCGACGGTAGGCATACGCGGCACCGACCACGAGCCGTTCGTAATTCCCAAAGGGTCAAGTGTGGGCGAGCCGGGTACCTACGACAAGGTCAATGAAGGCGGCAGCTTTATTCAAACGCCGGCAGGCCGGGCTGACGTCGCACCCAACCAGTCAGGTTTTGTTTCGCATGATAAAGGCGTGAAGCCACGGCTACTCGCAGAAATTCCCAAACACTTTGTCGCAGGTCGCTTCGATCAACGGTTTCAAGGCAAACACGCGGAAGTGCTCGCGCGCATTGACAAGCGCCGTGAAGACCGGCGCACCGAGATCAAACAAAAGCTGCAGGGTACCAAACACGGCGCAAAAGCAGAGCGCGAACAAAAGCAACAGGCGCAGAAAGAAAAACGCGAAGCCGCCCAAAAACAGCGCGAGGAAGCCAAGAAAACGCGCGAAGCCGCCAAGGCGGAAAAAGAAGCCAAGCGTAAGGCCACGCTGGAGGCTGCCGAAGCCGATAAGGCAGATAAATCGGAAAAGGCAGAACACGCCACGAATGCGCAGCGCAAATCGCACCCGCTGCGCAAATAGCGAAGATCGATCGTTCAACGCAAGGCATCAATTGATCAGCCGTGGCAGTGATCGAGCGCATTGTAGCGTTTGCATAGCCGAATCTTGCGGTCAGCATGAGCGCACTTACCGGCGCAAAATACGCACCTGTGCCTGGTCGATGTGTCGCCAGAACAGCCACCACGTATTCCATTTCAACGATCCGCTGGAATTCATCACGATGCGAAACGCTTCCTGTAGCTGCGGGCAACTTACCGCCGTGATCTCAGGCGAACCGGTTCGAATTTCGATCTGCCATTGCCTGGCCTGTCAACGCCGTACTGGCAGCGTATTTGGTGCCCAGGCACGCTTTCGCCGCGAGGACGTGGACATCAGTGGCCGTTCGACGCAGTACGTTCGCGTCGGCGACGAAGGCTACCGCATTACTTTCCATTTCTGTGCCGACTGCGGCGCGACTGTACATTATGAAATCGCGGGCTTGGAGGAATTCATTGCCATTCCGGTAGGTGCCTTTGCCGATTCGGCGTTTCCCGCGCCGACGGTCTCGGTCTATGAGTCACGCAAACATGCATGGGTGCCCGTGCCGCAAGACGCGGAACATTTGAACTGACGCACGTTATCAATAGTGACTGGGACAACCGATGGTTTGAGACATGCGTTGTATTCAAATTACCTACTGCTCAATTAACCTTGATGCAGCAGTCGATCAAACCTTCGAAATAATGATCCCATGAGGCAATTCATCCGCCATCCGACAGAAATTCCCATTGAGGTAGACAATGCGGAGCAGCTTGCGGGTACTGCGCCCCAAGTAGTCAATGTCAGCCACGGTGGTCTCGCGTTTCAATCGGATGTAGAGCTTGCGCCGGGTTTGATCGTTGAGGTGCGCATTCCGTCTATGTTCCCAATGTTCACTACGCTGGGACGTGTGGTCTGGTGCAAAGCGTTCGAACAGAGCTACCAACTCGGCGTCGCTTTCCTGGACCAAGACGATGCTTTTCGCACGCGTATGGTGGAGCAAATATGCCATATCGAAAATTACCGGAATATGGTCAGTCTGACCGAGGGTCGGCAACTTTCAAATGACGAAGCGGCTGCCGAGTGGATAGACAAGTTCGCCGCGCAATTCCCCGATACCAATTCGGACTCAAAAGGCGGGCACGATTGACATCCTCCCCGTCCTCGCCCGCGTTAGCGGGCGCAGCTTAAGCTGAAAGGGCGGGGATTCCTTCTGCAAGCGTCGCATGTCCGCGACGGAGAATGTTTTGTGCCGCGTTGACATCGCGGTGATGCGAGCTTCCACACGCGCCACAGGTCCATTCTCTTATTCGTAGTCCTGCGACACCTTTCGGCCCCGACCTCGCACCGCAGGTCGAACAGGTTACGGTGGAATAGGCTTCGTCGACTTCATCGAACCATACGCCTGCGTCAGCGCACTTGTACTTGAGCATGGTCCGGAACGTACTCCAGCCGGCATCAAGCACAGACTTTGCGTGTCTGGTCTTGATCAGGGCGGAGGCGTTCACGTTGCCAACGAAGAGTGCACCGCAGCCGGTGACGGCGTTGGTGCTCAGTTTATGCAAAAAATCTTTACGGCGGTTACTGATCCTGGCGTGGATCGTCTTGACCTGTCGGGTCTTGCCCGCGCGTTGCGCGGCGCCAAGGCGCTTCTCATCCCCACGATAGAACTTCGGCGCTTCAATCGGCTCCAGCGCCGGATCGGAGAACGCGGCAAAGTCCTTCAGGCCCAGATCGATGCCCAGCGAACGCGAGATATCGTCTGCAGCGGGCTTGACGACCACCTTGGGCACGATCTTAACGGTCATGTTGAAGTACCAGCGACCGCGGCTATCCTCCGAAATGCTCCCCGGCCCGAGATCGACTTTGGCAAGGTCATAGCTATCCCAGAGACCGAGCGGCACGCCAGCGAGGTGCACTTGACCGTTGCGATAGCCCAGCGCGCTGGCCTTGAACGGGATCCAACCCAATGAGCGACGGGTGCCGCCGGACTTCCGCCAGGCCAGGCGCACCTTCTTGTGCTGCTTGCGGGATTTTGCGTACTCATCGGTGATCGCTTGGACGGTCTGGGAATGCAGTGACAACCCCATTTTGGTCGCGCCGTTGGTGTACTTCTGCAGCTCGTAGCTGCTCATGAAGCGGCGCTCGCGATCCCAGACGCGAAAAGACAGCTCGTTACAGTAGTTCCAAACCATGTTCACTTCGCGCGCGAGATTACCCAGCATCGCGGCGTGTTTGTCCTTGAGGCGACAGCGCAGTACGCGAATCGAGGGTTTGATGTCTGACTTTGCTAGACGATCAACACTACTGGACATATATATAGTATACGCCATGACCCAAGAAAATCAACAACAACCGGATGCCTGCGGCATCCGCGCTATCGATCCCAGGCCTGAACGCCAGGGCTTTCCGCGCAACTCTGGTAAGGCAATCCGTGCTCTACACTCGTTGCCAGCGATACAGATCAAGGCACTCGCCGCTTCTCAGCGGTCGTTCACCCCTCCCCGTGCCTGGTGTCGCAATGGTCACCACAGACAGCGTATGCAAATCGGTAGTTCAAAACTGTCTTCCGTTCGGTTAGCATGATCACAACTGTACGTATTGGCTATTGCAGTAAATGATTCGCTACAGACTGGTCGGCACCTCACAACTATGTCGCTGAATCCCAAACCCACCGATCGAGTGGAGCCCGCGAACTTGAGCGCAAGCTCAGGAGAGCAACTGCGTTTCGACAGCGAGCTGATCGAAGCCTTCGGCAACCCTGTCTATCTCAAGGATCGCGACGGCAAGTTTGTCTGCGTCAACAGCGCCTGGACGCAGTTCTATGACATCGAGCGCGAGCGATGCATCGGCAAGACCGTGCACGAAGTCTTCCCCAGCGACGTCGCCGACGCGCACACCGCGCATGATCTTGCAATGCTGGCTGGCGCTGGGCCGCGCGTGTATGAAATGGTCGTTCTCGGCGGCGATCAACAGTTGCACGATACCGTACATTACAAGTCGGTCTTCACCCGCGCCGACGGCACGCCCGCCGGCGTCATCGGCAACTTTACCGACATCACATCGCTCAAGCGGTCGGAAAATGCGCTTCGCCTGAGCGAATTGCAAATGCGCCTCATCAGCGACAATGTACCGGCCCTGATCGCCTATTTCGATGTCAGTCTCCACTGCCTGTTCTGCAACAAGGCATACGCCGACTGGTTTGGGGTAGCCCCCGCGGATTTGCAAGGCAGGCATCTGCGTGACATTATCGGCGCTGAGGTGCTGGCTGAAAGCGAGCCCTACTTCGTGCGCGCCTTTGCTGGTGAAAATGTCACCTATGACCGGCCGCACCGGATGAAGGATGGTAGCGGCGGTCACCTTCAGGTGGTGCTCGCCCCGCACCGCGGGATCGCTGGCGAAGTCGTCGGCGTCTATGCCCTGGTGGCGGACATTACGCAGCAAAAGCTTGCCGAAGCGCAACTTGCCAACGCGAGCCAACGCCTGCGATTCGCGCTGCAGGGATCCAGCCTGTCGCTGTGGGATGCAAACCTGCAGGCCGACGAAATATTCTTTGATGCAGAATGGGCCAGAATGCTTGGTCACCCACCGGCGGAAACGCTATTGGATACATCGGGCTTGACAGCACGCGTTCATCCCGATGACCGCGAAAAAACTGCCAAGGCGATTACCGATGTCATTCGTGGATTGACCACGACCTACCGCGAAGAACATCGCCTGATCACCCGAACCGGTGAGTGGAAATGGGTCGAGAGCCGTGGGATGGTGGTAGAGCGCGATGCCGATGGCACGGCCGTGCGCATGAGCGGAACCAATGCGGACATCACAGAGCGCAAACTTGCCGAGACGACGCTTCGTGCCAGCGAAAGTCAATTGCGACTGGTCATTGATAGCGTACCCGCGATGATTGCTTATTTCGACCTCGACCGCCGGTATCGATTCGTCAACAAACGCTATGCCGAATTCTACGGTTACGCGCCGGAAGTACTTATTGGCAAAGAAGGCCGCGAAGTGATCGGCGACCAAGTCTATCAAAATTACATCAAGTACTTTGACCAGGTGATGGCAGGTTCTCCTGCGTGGTATCAGCGCAAGGTCATGCAAAAAAATGGTGATTTTGGATACATCGACGCTGCGCTGATTCCACATGTATCAGACAACGGTCAGGTGATTGGCGCGTACTTCATGGCGCGCGATGTCACCAAGAGCGTCGAGGCAGAAGAGCGCATCCGCTATATGGCTCGTCATGACACGTTGACCGATTTGCTGAACCGGCGTGAATTTGAGCAGCGGCTGATGCACGTACTGGCGGATTCGAAGCAGGACGATTATGAGTTGATTTATCTGAACGTGGACCAGCTCAAGATTGTCAATGACAGCTGTGGTCATGCTGCGGGTGATGAATTACTGCGTCAGGTCGCGGCAGTCTTACGTAACTGTATTGTCGCTGATGATTTGCTCGCGCGGCTCGGTAGCGACGAATTTGGCGTGCTGCACAAACGCAGCAGCGTCGATTCGACACAAGTGTTGGCTGAGCGCTTACGCCAAACGACCCAGGCATTGCGTTTTGCCTGGCAAGAAAGATCATTTCCCGTCAGTATCAGCATTGGTATCGTCTTGCTCGCCGGCCAAACCGTCGATGAACTGCTGACCATGGGCGATGCGGCGTGTCGCATCGCAAAGAATCATGGCCGCAACCGAATCCATGTTTATCATCGTACCGACGGCGAACTGGCATTGCGCCGCAATCAGATCGAATGGCGCTCGCGCATTCTGGACGCGCTTGAACACAACCGCTTCAGGCTTTACTGCCAACCAATTGCGTCCTTGCGCACTCTGCCCCTAGTTGACGATCATTTCGAGGTCCTGCTGCGAATGCTGGATGAAGACGGTGAACTGATCGCACCCATGGCATTTATTCCTACCGCGGAACACTTCGATCTCATGCCGGCGATTGACCGGTGGGTGATTTCCGCCGCGCTGACTGCGCACTCGCCCGCAAGTCTCGCGGCGGATCGCCCGCTTGATTCCATTCTCGCCATCAATTTGTCGGGTGACACCTTGGGCGACAAATCTTTCCCGGCCTTTGTTCGAGGCGAACTTGACAAATTCCACGTCAATCCACGCTCCATCTGTTTTGAAATCACGGAGACTGCCGCGATTTCGGATATCGCCAGTGCGCGCAGCTTCATCAAGGAGTTCAAGGCCATCGGTTGCCAGTTTTCACTCGATGACTTTGGCAGCGGTATGAGCTCCTTTGGCTATCTGCGCAATTTGCCAGTTGATTATCTGAAGATCGATGGCTCGTTCATCCGAAATATCTGCCACGATTCCATCGATTTGGCGATGGTTGAATCAATTAATCACATCGGCCATATCATGGGCAAGCACACCATCGCGGAGTTCGTCGAGGACGACGCAACCATTGCATTACTGAGAAAGATCGGCGTGGATTTTGCGCAAGGGTTTGGCATCGGCAAACCACTGCCGATGCAAACCGGGACCAATCACGCGGCCTGGTAAACAATGTTTGATGAAAGCGTACTCGCCATTCACGCTCCGCAAACAAGCGAGCCGCAATAGTAACCAGCGAATCCCCCTTCAATAGCCATGTGACCGGACTGCTGTTTCGATTAAACTCCTCGATAGCGCGGCGAGCGTAGAAAATGAACGGATAACTCTGCCACTGACTGCACTCAAACCATGTTCAAAGGGAACGTGAAAATGTCCAAACTTGCTTCTGGTTCGCTACTGGTTCTGATCGTTGCTTTTGCCAGCGTTGCGGCGGCGCAGGGTCGGCCAGATCCTGCGAAGTTGATTGCGGCGCAGCGCGAGGCGATGTCGGTGTTCAAGAATTTGGATGGAATCTGGCGCGGACCGGCGTGGACCATATTGCCGTCTGGCGAAAAACACCACATCACTCAGACCGAGCGCATTGGGCCGTTTCTTGATGGTTCGGTCAAAGTGATCGAAGGACGCGGTTATGAGGCCAGCGGCAAAGTTACCTTTAACGCTTTTGGTACGATTTCATTCAACCCGGCGACTCGCGTTTATACGCTCCATTCCTATGCCATGGGCAACGCCGGGGACTTCGTCATGACACCAACTTCAGATGGCTATGTTTGGGAAATTCCGGCGGGTCCGATAACGATACGCTATACCGCCGTAATTTCAGGCGACGACTTCAAGGAAGTTGGTGACCAGATTCAGACTGGAAAAGAACCGGTACGCATTTTTGAAATGACACTCAAGCGCATCGGCGACACTAAATGGCCGGCTGAAGGCGCTGTGAGTCAGAATTAAATGTAAGCGAGCGCTCGAACATGGACATGGCTTCCGGCGCAGTAGGCGCAGCCTGCAAGCATGCGATCCTGACCTCGCGCTGTGGCGACACGCGTCTGGGATTGATGTTGGCACAACAGGCATATCGCCAGGCGCGCGCCATTGGTTCCAACGAAGCCCTGCTCGAAGGGCTTAATGCGCTCGCCATTTGTCAAGCAACCAGCGGCTGCTACATCGAAAGCGTCGCCTGTGCCATTGATGCCTTCCGTCTGGCAAGGCGAATCGGCAATCACTTAGCCTCACTACATGCACTGACGACGTTGATCGGGGCGTCCAATCACCTGCTGGACACGGGCGCTGCCACCCTGTCGATGGTTGACCGCACCATCCCTGCCGCAACGGAACTCGCCGACTTTGCGCTCGTCGTTCGCCTTCGCAATTTGCGCGGCGTGATTCTTGGTGCTCTTGGCCGCTTCAGCGAGGGGGAAAAAGAACTCTTGCTTGCCTTGTCTGCAAGCGAACATGCGGATCGGACAACGCCAGCTTCCATGATTGTCGGTAACCTCGCAAACTTGGCCGTGCGCCAGCTAAGCAGTGCGGAACCAGAAGTCCGTCTCGCCGTCATCAGCAACGCCGAAAAAAGGCTCGCAGATGCCCTGGCAATTGCCCTGACAGAAAAGAGTGCCGAGGCAGAAATTCGCGCATGGTTTAACAGCGGTCTTTTGAGAGCAGGAAAGAATGAACTGGACCAGGCGCGCGAAGCATTTCAGCGTTCACTGGACCTTGCCTTACAGTTGAAACATCTAGCTCGAGCAATCGATGCCCGCATTGAGCTCGGAATCGTACTCGCACGCAAGTCGCAGCATGAAGAAGCTATTCATATTTTCGAAACCGCATATGCAGACGCCGATGCCACCCGACCGTCAAAACAGTTGCATGTGGCGACTGAGCATCTGGAGAACATCTACCACTCGCTCGGTCGAGAGCGCGAAGCAGGGGCGGCGTCGGCGACTGCCGCAAGAGAACGTTCAGAGTATGATCGCGAGCGCGAAAATGCCGCTCGCGAACTGCGAAGTTTCTGGCTGGAAATCGGCGAGTCACTCAATTAGCTGCACTAACCAGCCCGCGAGGCGCCGAGATTCTGTTTATCGACGCTCTCGCACCAAGGACTCCTGATCCACACGCACCGCGAGCCTAGCGCTGGCGTTCAGGACACCGACTTGATCACTCAATATTTGGACTGCTTCTTTCAAGAAAATGTCCTTGGCGTTTTTCCTCACTTTCTCAGCAGCAAGTTCGTTGGAAAGCTTACGTTCACCCGCCTGCAGGCCATCGTCCCGCGGTACGCTGTCGTCCCCTGAGGCAATCGCCTTGCCTGCTGCTACCAGATCCGCGTTTTGGACCTTGACCTTTTTCGAATCGCGCGACGCGACCCGGGCTTCTTGAAGATCGCGTTCTTTGCGGCGTTCCTTTTCGTTCAATGAGACCTGGTTTTTCTTGCGCAGCAATTTGGATTCGGCAATGTCTTCTTGCAGGTACTGGAAGTCCTTGTCCGTTTTAACGCGGGCATCATGCATGGCCAAAAGAACCGGGAACACTTCCTGCAAGTTGCCGAGCGGTGCGTAGTTAGCTTGCTTGATCTGAACCCATGGCAGCGCATTGTCGAAACTGGCTTCGCCAAAGTTTGCCGTGTCGGCGACGGCTGGAAACAGGATATCCGGCGTGACGCCTCTCAATTGCGTCGTACCGCCATTGATACGAAAAAATTGTGCGACGGTCATTCTGAGGCCGCCAAATTGCGGCGTACTATTCTTGGCAATTTTGTCGAGATCAATGACGCTTTGCACCGTGCCTTTGCCAAAACTTGATTCACCAATAATCAGGCCACGGCCATAATCCTGAATGGCGGCCGCAAAAATTTCCGAAGCCGACGCGGAGCCGCGGTTAATAAGCACGCCAAGCGGTCCATCCCAGGCGACAACCGCCCGCGCATCGCTTTCCACATGGATCGCCCCGCTTGCGTTACGGTGTTGCAAAACCGGTCCTTTGCCAATAAACAAGCCCGTGAGTTCAACCGCTTCCGTGAGAGAACCACCGCCGTTATTGCGTAAATCGATCAGTACGCTGTCTACCCGATCTTTCTTCAATCCGTCGAGCAGGCGCGCCACGTCGCGAGCTGCACTTTTGTAATTTTGGACGCCTTTTTGTCTGGCAGCGATATCTTCATAAAAAGAGGACAGCGTTATCACGCCGACGCGGCGCGACTCCTTTCCTTCGTTGATGACATGGACCGATAATTTGGCGGCTTGCTCCTCCAGACTGATGGCTTTGCGTACGAGCGAAACCAGTTTGTGCCGACCATCCGGGCCCGCGTCCGCAGGCAGCACGTCTAGCTTCACGACGGTTTCTGCGGGACCACGAATGAGCGCAACCGCGTCGTCCAGTCGCCAGCCCATCACATCGATCATGACGCCGTTTTCGCCCTGGGAGACGCCGATGATGCGGTCGCCGATATTGAGTTCGCCCGAAAGGTTTGCCGGCCCACCAGGTACCAACTCTCTTATCGTGGCATATTCATCCAATTCCGTGAGAACCGCGCCTATGCCGACGAGGGATAGTTTCATCGAAATGTCGAAATTCTCGGCTGCCCGCGGTCCCATGTAATTGGTGTGGGGCTCAATGGCGGTTGTGTATGCGTTCATGTAGGCAGTGAACGCGTCCTCGCTCTTCAACCGACTGATGCGCTTCAGAAAATTGTCATACCGCTTGTCAAGTATTTCGACGATGCTCTTTTCACTTTTGCCGGCTAGCTTTAGCCGCAGCCAATCGTTTTTCACGCGCTTACGCCACAGGTCCAGCACCTCTGCTTCTGATTTCGGCCATGGCTCCTTTTCCCGCGCGTATTGGTAACTTTCAGGCACTTCAAAATCGAAACCTTTTTTCAGAAGTGTGCGTGCATACACCAACCGTTCTACTGCCCGCTGCTCGAAAAGATTAAAAATTACGAAGGGAACGCTAAGGTCCTCCTTCTTGACGGCGTCAACCAGCTTGGTCCGATGCACCGATAGTTGGTCAATATCAGCTTGCGTAAAGAAGACCTTCTCTGAATCGAGTGACTTCAGGTACCTGTCAAAAATATTGGCCGAAAACGCCTCGTCCTGACGTACTCCCTTGTAGTGGTAGCGGGATAATAGTTCTGCTGCCATGATCGCCGCCTTGGCCTCCTGCTGCGCCGGCTTCAATGCGGGCGGGTACGCTATGTCTCCGGTCAACACCGCGCTTTGGGCTACCGTCGCCAAGGCAAAAATGAGACTTAACAGTATTCGTTTCATGCGTAATCCATTTCAGGGCGCGAGAGTATTCTTCGCCAACGTTAAGAAAATGATGCTGCCAAGTCGTGATCGACGCCATTTCTGACACCAATAACGGGATTTCGTTTCGTTGCCGGCGTACTGCAATGCGGCAACTGGGCGGTTTGAACTTGACCTGTGGGCTCAAATCCCGGCAAAAATATGCAGCTGCACCAACAGTTGAATCTTGCTGTTCGCCGCTGAGGACACGGACGTAAATTCGACACCCATAAATACTTGACCGTCGATGACCTTTCTGTTTACGGTCTTGCCATACAGGTCGCGCGCGACATAATCAACTGCGGGCAGCGTAATCTCCATTTTCAAGTCGGTCAGCGGCGGCAGTTCCTGCACTGTTTCGATCAACACGCCGTGATAGCCGATGTCATGAATTATTCCCTCGTACACAAACGGAATAACGACACTGTCTCGGACAATTTGGTAGCGAAACGGCACCTTTACGGTAACACGGTGGCTACGTCGACCTTCCTGCCGCGGCACATGCAGGCCGCGTGTCGGGATGGAAAGTACTTCGTAAAGATTGACCGGCTCCGACTTACCCTTGACACTAACGCTCATGGGGTCAGACACAAGCGCATAGTCGCTCGATAGCCTGTAGGTGCTTTCGCTGATCAATACCTGTCCACGTAAACTGAAGGCCTCGATTCGCGATGTCAGATTGACTTCGTCGCCGATCACCGTGTATTCAGAATAGACATCGGAACCCAGAGTGCCTGCCAACACTGTGCCGGTGTTGATGCCGATGCCCATGAATAGTTCGAGCATGCCTTTGCCGCGCTGCTCCGCACTGTAATCAGACATCCAGACTTGCATTTCGACTGCACAACTCAGGGCGCGGGCGACATCGTCGCTACGACCGCTCGGCACGCCAAACAGCGCCATGATTGAATCACCCATGAATTTGTCGATCGTGCCACCGTGTTTGAAGATGATTTCGCTCATCTTGATCAAAACCGGATTGAGCATGCGCAGTACTTCACCCGCAGACCGGTCGGCCGCGATCGCCGTAAAGCCACGCAAGTCGGCGAGCAATATCGTCACATCACGGCTCTGAAATTCGTCATCCTCGCCTGTGGAGGCAGAAGTGCTCTGCAGGCTCGACAGCAGTGCGGCGATCTCAAGTGCGCATAAATCGGACAGGACCTGCCCGGTATCGCGTAAAACCAGCTTACGAATTCGCGACACTGCGATCGCGTGGGATGAGGCTTTCATGAGGGCGCGTTTTCTTGTTGTCGTGCCAACTTAAAACAACTGCAAGCGCAAATTCTATGGCAAATTCCTGAAAGCTGGACTCTGTACTGGCGGCAAGACACAATTTGTGACCTTCCTTTGGACTGTCGCGAAGCGAGACAACCCGGCCAATCCGCAAAGTAATATGCTGCATCTGTACTTGCCCTTCGATGCCGCGCTAGCATCCTCCATTCGAAATGTCATTGTTGAAGAGCACCAAGTGTGTCTTTGAGCTTGCGGGCCTTTTGTTATCATGCGCACAGACGCCGCGCTCTGCCGTTATTACAGTCAGCTGCCGATTTGCAACGCTTGCATGCGTGAACGATCCTTGCGCAGCGTCGACAAGAATGTCACCACCGCAAAGTTTGCGCAAACGCTGCCGACGCGAGGCATTCAAACATTGAATTTATCAATACCAACATAGTGTTAGTAAATATGCCAAACAAAAAAGACACACCGCTGCAGAGCCCCTTGGAAAATCTCATTTTGGCCGCGCTGCCCGACGAGGATTTTGCGCGGCTGTTGCCTGATTTGGAACTCATTGAGTTGCCTTTGGGTTGGATCATTTCAGAATCCGGAGACCACATAAACTATGTGTACTTTCCGGTATCAGGCATCGTGTCGTTGATCTACGACCTTGAGGACGGCTCATCCAGCGAAGTTGCCCTGGTTGGAAACGAGGGGATGGTGGGCATTTCAATTTTCATGGGTGGCGACAGCATGCCCGGCACGATGAAAGTGCAAAGCGAAGGCAGCGCCTATCGTCTGAGCCGCGAGATCATGAAGCGCGAGTTTGCGCTCAATGGCAAATTGCAACATCTAGCACTCTTGTATACGCAGGCTCTGATTTGCCAGACTTCGCAGACTGCAATTTGTAACCAGCATCATGCGTTGGAACAACAACTGTGCAGATGGCTTCTAATGAGCATTGATCGATTGCATGAAAAAAAAATGGATATCACGCAAGAACTGATTGCCGCTCTACTGGGCGTGTGGCGTGAAAGTATTTCGCACGCGACCAACAAGCTCGAAGACGACGGGTTGATTGCCTGCGCGCGCGGCAGCATCACGGTGCTGAGCCGCGCCAAACTGGCAGCCAGGGCTTGTGAGTGTTACCGCGCAGTAAAAGACGAATATGATCGGTTGTTGCCGCACCCGAAGCCTGCAAGATAGTTGCAGCACACACGTTGGGTTTGCTTTCGTGTGAGACCTCTTGGTGGAGTCGCAACGTCGGCATCACGAATTGTCCAATTTGCTATTTGCGATGTATTGTCTTGGCGTTGCTCACCTGGCTGACTTGCACGAGTTTGCCGTTCGGCTAAATCTCTCTTTTCAATCGACTCGTCACTTGCGCAGATTCGATCTGCTTTCCGCGAGACGACGCGGCTTATGGAGCGATCATCTGCTTCCGCGGGCATGAGTCGAGCGCGATACACGCCCTCGCCTTCGTAAAATTCGCCAGCATCGGCGGTTCAATCACGAATGCGAGACGTATGCCAAGTTGCACGTCCTGGTACGGATTACTGGCCGATGGCGCCGAAGTGCGGTCTCCTGCATGTCTTAGCGTTCGACGTCTGTGGCAGGACAAGCGGCCATGACCAGAATCGCGACAGCGCCCATGCATCTACTAAAGTTCATTGGCGTCCAGGAGAGTGCCGAATAAACAGGTCGTCTTGCATTATTTAGCGCCCTGTAATCACGAATCAGCTTCTGCTGAGCGCGATCATTCTGATTGGCGAACGTGGGTAATCCCGGTCGGTAACGCAAGTGTAATACCCAAAATCAGGAAACCGTTTTTCTATAAATAGGAAAACGTTTCCTAAAATCGGCACGCGACAGCAACGTTTCCTCTATCTACGAGGAATGGCGCAAATTACCTATTTTATGTATTTATTTTCAAAGACATATAGTCAAGCCCTGCGTGGATGGCCATTCTGGACACTCGTCAATTGTTTCATTTTTTGTTGACTTGTCCATTGAATATTGATATTTTTAAAAAACGTTTACCACAAGAATTCATACGAGGAGAAATTGTAATGAAGGCTCAAAGAAAACAGCGCCAACCCAAACAGATCTCATTGGCCATCACCTTGGCGTTGCTTGCGATGACGGACCCGGCATTTGCCCAGACTGCGCCAGTTGTCCCGCCACCGTCGCCCGATAAAGTTGATCGGATCGAAGTCACCGGCTCAATCATAAGGCGACGAATTTCAGACGAACAGTCTCTGCCCGTGGTGATACTCAAAACCGAGGAGTTGACTGCGCGCGGCCAGACCGAACTCAAAGACATGATGCTTGAGCTTCCTCAGGCGGCCGGACTGGGAACCAATGCCGGCAGTGCTGGCCCGCTGCTAAGCCTTCGGGGGTTCGGCGCGCCCCGCACGTTGGTCTTGCTAAATGGTCGGCGCATGGCGTTGGAGCCACTGCGCGACCAGTACATTCCACTCACAGTCATGCCGCAAATTGCGATTGATCGACTTGAGATTCTCAATGACGGCGCATCGTCCAGCTACGGTTCTGACGCCATGGCCGGTGTCACAAATTTCATTACCAAAAAGTCCTATCTCGGTGGATCGGTGTACGCACAAACCATTCAGCCGCAACAATCTGGGGGCGGTGAAACCGTGCGTGGCGGCGTCATCTACGGCGTTGGCGACCTCGATAAAAACGGCTGGAACGTCTACGGCGCTATTGACCGCTCAAAGCGATCCATACTTTACCACCGTGATCGCCCGCAACTGATTGACGGCAGCGCGCTCAATTCACTGGGTATTTTGACGGCGATAACGAACGGCAGCACGACAGCCTTCCCGGCAAACATTACCAACGTCGGCGCGAATAAAGCGACCTCCATCAACCCGACCTTTGCTACCGGGTGTCTTCCGGGCGTTTCTCAGCCATCCGGCGTCGCGACGAACCAGCAGTGTTATGTCAATACACGCGAAGACTTAAACCCGTTCAGCCAGGGTTTCGACAACAAGAACTTGTACGTCAAGGGCACGATGAAGCTAAATGCTGATCATCAAGTTACGCTGGAGATCAACTATACGAACGTTCTGACCAAACTTGATGAGAGTGCATTGATCAAGGCGGAGTACAAAATCGCGCCTCTTTACAATGCCGTCACTGGCGCGCCAACGCTCATCAATGGTGTCTTGCAATATGGCCTTAAGGTACCGTTGACGATTCCGGTCACCAGCAAATACTATCCGGGTAACGGCATTGCGCCTGCCGTCGTCGGCGCGACCGGACAACCCCTGGTATTAAATTGGGGCGTCACCGAGCTCGGTAACCGAGTTCGCGACGACTACCAGGACAATCGTCGCTATGTCCTCACTGAAGAAGGTCGCGTAGCGGAGTGGGATTACAAAGCGGGGCTGAACGCGGGTAGCAGTATTCGCAATGTCAAGCTCGGTTCCGGCAACGTTGCAGAATCACTTTTCGCCAAGGGCATTAACGACGGCATTCTTAACCCGTTTGCCCCACAAGATGCTACCGGACGCGATTACCTCAAGTCCATTTCGATGGTTGGTATTCCATTGCGTACGCTCTATGCGTGGAATCGCAGTGCCGACTTGACGGCATCACGAGAGTTGATGACGCTGGAGGGTGGGCCACTGACAATCGCCGCCGGTGCCGAATTCCGTCGCGACCAATTCAGAGCGCACGGCAACGATGCAGCTGCGGACGTCATGTTTCAGTCGCCATTCCTGTCGAATCCGAACCCGGCACTTCCGCCGCTCTTGCCAAACGGTTCCTCGTCAACAGCGGCCACCCAAAACTTCAATTCCGAAGCACATCGGAACATCACTGATCCTGTCCACTTTTCATTGAGGGTTTAAGCCGCTCTTTTTGTCAGCCGAGCAGATTGGCTGTTTTGAATGGTAACTGTGGATAAGTCGTCGTTGGCTGACTCGATCAATTCGGCGTTGCATGCGCGCTCAAACTGC
>JBBQFL010000035.1:0-47001 GCA_038321965.1 Burkholderiales bacterium
GTCGTTGGTCCCGTTGCAAGAATGTTTCTCCCAGCCGGTAGCTGAGATGCGGCGACCCGCGATGACCACGTATAGCCGTTTGGCGGAGCAACAAGCAGGCAATAGTCTCCGGGCGAGACAAGCTGGAAAGTAAACGTGCCATCCGGCCCTGTAATCGCCGAGCTGTTCGCTGGGACTACTTCGCCAGAAAGTAGCATATTGACTGCCGCTGGCACATTCGTACATACGCCGCCTACAGCCGTGACGACCCGAACAGTTGCCCCTGCCACCGGCGCATTCGTCCTGCTATCGAACACGACGCCACGCGGGTCGACTAACGTGATAGTCGTCGAAATTTTTTTCCCACACCCGATGATTTCAACGTCGAATGTGTCGAACGGAACTCCCTCAAGAATCTTGTCGCCAGCAACCGTCGGCGGTCGGCGTATTGGAATCGCCTCCGCCACGAACATCCCGGTATTGGGCCCGGTCTCAGTGGCTATAATCTCCTCGCGCTCGCCATTTGGCCCAGTGATGATGATTGTGCGACGCTCAATGACCGTCGGGTCGGCATTGCATGAGGGTGCATTGGCGCGCAGGTATAGAGTTTGGCCGATGAATCCCCAGACGGATGGCCGGAGGAAGTTGGGATCGGTGTATCCAACGATGATGTCGGTTACGTCGCCGGTCGTACCAACCGCAACGCTAGTTATGTCATTCACCGAAAGTTGACCAGTTCCACTGGCGCTGACGCGCAAAGTTGTCGTGTTGGTGTCCCCATTCACGGCGTTCACTGGCGCCGTTACACGGTTTTCAAACAAGACCCTGGCGCCGGGTGCGAGTGTGAACGTTATCGTTGTGTTGAGCTCGGTATCGGTGGGGTCCAAAACGCCCACAATAGACTGCCCGCCAGCGATCGGATTATCCAGGAACGATTGAGCAGTCCAGCCCTGCGCGCCATTACCGGTCAGATAATTTGAAGGTATGGTTATGGTCTCGGTGCAATTGCCAACGTTGGTCAATACGTGTGAATAAGTTAGAGATCCGCCGGGTGCGACACGACCGGAATTGTTCGGCTCCAGCACAACCCGACACAGTTTCGCAATCGTACTGACGATATCGTTGTCGGCTGCGCGAACGAGTTGGTTCGATATTGACTGGGCAGTCTTCACAACTGTGTAAGGTCCGCCCACTGGCGCCGAAACAGGCAGTTCTGCTTTGACAATAATGCGGTATGTAGCACCGGCTGCAACCGGCCCAGTGTCGGCAATACCATTGCCATTGGTGTCTGCCAATGGTGTTACACCATCGGATTTATATACCTTTAGGACAGTTCCTTTGGGATAGGTCGAACCCGAGAGGCTGATATCAAAGGTATCTGTTCGACCGGTACGGTTTACAAGCACGTTTTCGAATACTGCCGTGCTGCCAGGATCAACGCTGGCCAGAGTCATTCCCGTTAGCGTAATCGACTCAGTCCCGGTAATCTTGAAATCGACGGTATTCGATACGCTAGGCGCCACCGGTATACCAGCGCTGTCGAGCCACTGTACGACTCCGGTGTTTTGGAGAATTGTATCGACTGCAATTCCTGGTGCGATGTTTACGTCAAACTCAATAAACCCCTGATCGCCCGGTTTGAAACTCGAAAACACGACCGCAATACTGCGTGACGTAACCGCGAAGCTTGTTGCGACGCCGCTCACCGTCGCAGTTCCACTGGCGCCAAGCATCTTTACCGTTTGCGCTGCATTGCTGGGTGTCACGCTGAGGCTATCTGGTACCAACGACATCCCGGCAGGCAACGCATCGGAGACTTGAATGCCGCTTTTCGCCCCGTCGATATTGCTGGTATTTGCATAGCGCAACGTGACATGGTACGGACCACTGGGCGACGTACCATAATTCTGGTTAAGCCATTTGATCAGCGTTACATCAAGGTTAGGCTTGGCAGGTGTAATCGGCGGATTTGGGTCACAGGATCCGGTAGAAGAAGGATAGTTAACGATCACCGCGTTGGCGGTATCAATCGTAAATATCAGCTTCAAATCCGGTCTAAGTCCGTCATTCACGGCCCTGTAAAAAGTGCCGTCGAAGACCCATCCCGGCCAACCAGTCGGATTGCCATTGCTGTCGACGGTGGCGCCGGGCCAAAGCACGCGACCGCTGAGCGGCAGGTTTGAAAGAGTTGAGACTGACTGGCCAGTTGTTTTTTGTAGTTCAAGATTTACACCTGCAGGTGTGCTGGCACCAACGACAACAACGCTGTAATCCACGTAAGGCGTGTTCCTAATGCACACCGGCGTCGCCAATATATTGATTACTGGAGAGATGACCAAGCACTGATTGGTAACGCCATTTAGCGCGTTCGAGAGCCCGCCAATGGCATTTGGGCCGTTGGTGAAGGCAGCGGGATTCGTCGCACAACTTGCATTGGCGGCAGCCGCATTGGTAACACCATTGACTTCAATGTCGCAGATGGCAGTACCAGCACTCATGTTGCCAGCCGTGACACGGATCGTCGACGGCGCTGTAAGCGTCACTGTTGCGGTGCAGCCCGTACCCGTGACGTTTACAGTTGCCCCCGTGGAGAGGCGCAAACCAGACGGCAGCGTATCTGTAAAGGTAATTCCGGCCTGAACCGGGTTCCCGGTCGAATTCGTCAGCCGAAATTTGAGTGGCGCAACGCCGCCTGCGAGAATGGAGGCGGCGCCAAAAGTCTTGGTCAATGTCGGCGGCGTTGCTGTTGGCGGAGTAACCACCAGACATTGGTTGGTCACGCCATTGGTTGCGTTTGCCAGTCCATTTATCGAGGATTGGCCATTCGTAAATGCCGCCGGATTGGCTGTGCAATCCACGTTGGCGGCAGCGGCATTGGTGATTCCATTCACCGCAATTTCGCAACTCGCTGTTCCCACGCTCATCGTACCGGCCGAAACGCTGATCGTTGAGGGTACAGTCAATGTCACTGTTGCCGAGCAGCCGATTCCGGTTACCGTCGCTGTGGCACCCGTCGTCAAGCGCAGGCCGGAAGGCAGCGTATCAACAAATGCAATACCAGACTGCGCGGGATTGCCAGCAGAGTTTGTCAACCGGAAACTCAGCGGCGTGCTGGAACCCGCAAGAATTGAGGCAGCGCCAAAAGTCTTGGTTAATGTCGGCGTCGGGGTGGCCGGCGGCGGCGTAACCACCAGACACTGGTTAGTCACGCCATTGCTTGCATTCGTCAGTCCCCCTATCGAGGATGGGCCGTTTGTAAACGCTGGTGGATTTGACGTGCAATCCGCATTGGCAATGGAAGTATTGGTAATGCCGTTAACCGCTATGTCGCAAAATGCCGTCCCGGCACTCATCGTTGCGCCCGTTACCGCAATCGTTGAAGGAGCCGTGAAGGTCACCGTGCCAGCGCAGCCCGTGCCAACAAACGAGGCAGTTACACCAGCGGTCAGACGCAAGCCGGAAGGCAGGGTATCTACAAAACCAATCCCTGATTGCAAAGGGTTGCCTGCCGAGTTTGTCAGCCGGAAATTCAGTGGCGTGCTGGCACCTACAAAAATAGACGCAGCGCCAAAAGTCTTGGTCAATGTCGGCGCAGGCGCAGCCGGCGGCGGTGTAACCACCAGACACTGGTTGGTCACGCCATTGTTCGCATTCGTCAATCCACTTATCGAGGATGAACCGTTCGTAAATGCCGCTGGATTGGTGGTGCAATCCACATTGGGAGCAGCCGTATTGGTAATTGCATTCACCACGATTTCGCAACTAGCCGTTCCGGTGTTCATGACACCGGACGAAACGCTGATCGTTGAAGGTGCGGTTAACGTTACGGTTGCTGCGCAGCCGGTGCCGGTAACTGTCGCCGTGGCGCCTGTTGTCAAGCGCAGGCCGGACGGCAGTGTATCGACAAACGTGATGCCTGTCTGCACTGGATTGCCAGTCGCGTTTGTCAGACGGAAAGTAAGCAGTGTGGCCCCACCGCTGGGAATGGATGCAGCAGCAAAACTTTTGGTCAGCGTTGACAAGCTGACAGAGCCAACCGTCACTCTAACCGTGTTAGTCGAGGAGGTCTGTGTCACCACACCAATCTGCTGCGAGCTGCTCGCAATGTTGGCAATGGTAGAACCTGGCGGAGCCACCGCAGCACCAGCCGTAGACACTGTGATCAGCATCACCAAAAACAAGGCGCGATTAATCAGCCTCAAGCCGAGTTGGCTGAATACGCTTTGTTCTAACGGTAAATGACGCAAGTTGATCATTAACTGACTCTAGCTTGTCCGCACTCTTAACAATGTGAACAAGGTCACGGTGTACGGCGATCTCACAAAAATTTACATTTCGTGGGCCACATGTAAAAAACGGGAGGGTTGCCCCTCCCGTTAACATCCCGCCAATAAATTAACAATGAATTTTGGTGGAACTTTGCCAATACATATCAGTTGATCTTCACGCAGAACTGCAGTGAGAAGACACCAGTTGGCGGCAACGGTGTCGTCGACATCGGCGTCGATGCCGCCGTAATCGTGCCGGTGTATCCACTAACGTAAAGCCCGGGGGTTTGCAGTGCAATTGGGCCTGTCACCGCTGGCGCTCCGCAGCCTGTTTCCAACTTGGTATTTGCAGGTATCACGTCAGCGAGGTTGATTGCCGAAATATTGGCCGCGGTCGTATTCGAGCCAACAATCAAGTACGCGATGCACTTGCCAGGAATGGTGTTAGGCGAAGCTGCGATGGGGGTGTTGATCCATGCGGCGTTTGGTGCGCTTCCTGTAAGGGTAGTAGCTGGCGTGATCACACAAGAGCCGGTACCTCCTGGCAATTGCTGATACTTATCCAGCCTTAAACCATCGGTCAACGTGGTCTGGTCACTGGCCGATGCAGTTGCACCCGCGAAATATGTGGCTGTGAGCGACGTCGTATTGACCGGGCTACCGGCCATTGCTGGTGCATTCACGCGAACGAAGATGGTCTGTGAACCATTTGGCGCAACGTTGAACGTCGTGCTACCAAACGCAATAGGCGTATCCGTACCGATATCCAGCACACCGTTATTGTTGGTATCGATATAGGCGGTTGAGCTCCAGGTGTACGTAGGAGTTTGATTGTCAGTGAGGAAAGCCGCCGTCGGGAACGTAATTGCTTCGGAAACGTTGCCGTTATTCGTTAGCGAATGTGTGTAGGTCACAGAACCACCGGGGACAGTACTTTGAGCACCGTTGGGCGTAATGGTCACGTTGTGTACGTTCAGGACAGTTACCTGGTCGCGCTTGGTATCAAATACCGTAGCATCAGACTGTTGTGTCGCCTTGAACTCAAGGACATAGTTTCCTGGCGCAGCATACGTCGGGGTGGCCATACCGCCGCCCGAACTAGTAGCAGGCACAACCACCTCGGCACAAATCAGCAAGCTACCTCCTATTGCGATTGGCGTGGCACCGGTCGACGTAATCCCTGCACCTGTGGTGGTGGTGCAGTTGTTGGCACCGCCATCAAGCTTGAACGCAACGGTCCAACCTGTTGGCGGGTTCACGATGCCACCGGCAGCCGGCACAGAAACAAACAGAGACGACAGGTTGTAAATCTGCGCGACCGCGCTGGTGTTATTGACATACAACTGGAAACGCGTTGTTGTTGTCGAGCCCGTTGCGGGTGTTACCGAGTTAGTGGTGATCACCGCTGCGGTTCCAGCACCAAGACCTTGTGCAACCGTCGCGCCACCAGCTACGGATACGTTGTTGGTAAGGTCGACCGTGTTGGTAGAAATGGTCGTCAGCTTATTGGGCACCGTGTCCGTACCCACACCAGCGCTGTTGAAAAATGATGCCGCACTTACCGTGATTTGGTAGCCTGCGCCGCCGTTGTTGCCCGGCGTGGCAGCTGCTGGAATAGTCGCGCTAATCACTATCGGGTAGCCGCAACGCAGCCCAGAGGCGCTAATAATGTATGGCGCAGCACAAGTGCCACCACTCGGGACCGGAATCGAACCTGTGTCTGGTGTCGAATTGCCATTACTATCCAGCAACGTCGTCATGCCGCTTGCCGCCAAAATTTGGAACGTCGTATTTGCCGGGAACGTACACTGACCTGCAGCCGCATTGTTGGTTGTGAGACAAGCCGAGCCGTTTAGCGGCGTATTGAGAATCGAGATGTCGAAGCTATCAGGAGAATTGCCGGTATTCCAGATGTAGTCTGTCCAGGTAATAGTTTGACCGGGCGCAGCGCTGGCCACCGTGACTGGTTCGTTGTCGGTTAGTCCCGTGGTCGTGGCAGAGCCGTTTGCTGAAACAGCAGCAGTTTGCAAAACCGAATAGAGGACGCTATTGGTGTTGGTTGTCGGTACCGTCACGGTCATTGCGCTAAATGTGTAGCTATAGCCATAAGTAGCCGTATTGGTCGTAATCGCCTGATTGGCAGGTATCGTGACTGCCAGATTTGGCGCAATCGTAATCTGGAAAAAAATGTTACCCGAAGTAGATCCAGGAACCGTAGTAACAGTACTTGTTATCGTGCCACTAACTGCGGTGGTCGGCGCGGAGTAAGCCACGCCAGCGGGATCACCGCCCGCCGCATCAGTAAGTGCAGTTGCCCCACTGCCGCTCCAACGCCCGGAACCCGGCACATACAGCCATCCGGAAGGCAACGCATCTGTAATCAACAAGTTGTCGCCCTGGATTGTTCCACTGTTCGTGTAATCCAAAATCACATACAGCGGACCGGCATTTGGACTTGGGCCGGACGGCACCGGCGTGTAGCCCGGAGGCGGGACGCTGGAAAGCTTCTTTTGAACGCTGATCGATGCGGCTGCGATTGTGGTCGTATCCGTGCGCGATTGAGTGTTGGCAGTCGGCGTATTGGTGTCAGTTGCAGTGACAGTAATCGTGCCTGCTTGACCGACAGTCGCGGCCACAGGTGTTGTACCGCAAACTACATAGTTGAACGACAAACCAGCCGCAAGCGCACCGCTTGTGGTTATTGCCGTGCCGTTGTCCGGCGAGCCGTCCTGGTTCGCATCCAGGTAGTAAACAAGCCCGGTATGCGCGAACATGCCACCTGTCGTTGGCGTGTTCAGTGCATAGGTATCGACACCGTTACCCGTATTGGTAATCGTATGCGGGTAGCAAACTTGCTGATTCGCCGATGCCGACTTTGCGCCGGTTTGCGTCAAGGTAAATGACTTAACTTGCGCAACTGTGGTCTGAACGGTATTGGACGAAGAATTGCGCGACGTGCCGCCGAAGTCGTTATAGGTCGCCGAAGCTTGGTTTCCAATGACGGCGTTTGCCGGTGCCTGTGCCGCCAGCGTACTCGGGGCATGAAGCGCGAATGCGCAAAATACCAAGAAGGTCAACAGGGCAAGCGTTCGTAAATGCACTTGCCGGACTACAGTATTGAGGTTCATTGAAATGCTCCGAGGGTCGTGACGGTTTTTATTGATGAAAATTGAGCTTTTTTGCAAAAAATCACCCATCGCTAAATGGGGTCGTATTTCTGATTCTTTCCGGATATACCAGCGGCATTAACGCTCGCACTATTTCACTGCGGTCGTTGGCGCAACGGGGCTATCGGCGACTTTGAACCGTGCAGAAAATGCCAGCGGCTTATCGGGCGCGAGTTCGCCCGGATACCAGCGGATGTAACGGTACTCACTAAGCGGCACAGGCGTTTCCACCTCGACGCCGCTGGCCTGTTTCACTCTGCGCGTGAGGGGCATGGTCGAAAACGTTTTGCCATCAGTGCTCGCCTTCGCGGCCGCGGGTTTAATACTGGCCATGACAAGCTCAGTATTGGCCGGCACGGGCAACGTTGCCTCCAAATTCTTGAGCGTTGTTTTTGAAATGTTGGTGTAGGTGGCGACTTCCTCCAGCACTTCACCCGGCTTGGCGGTTGCGGCACTTTCCAATACCTCCCGCCCTTTGTCTTGAACTACCTTTGACCGGACCAATTTGATTTGCAACGGGTCGGACACCACCTTCTGGGCGCTCGCGCTCGCTACGCAAAGCGCAAACATCATCCCGGCGGTGATTGAAACAAGCTGATTCATTGTTCGTTGCATTTTTTTGCGATCCTGTATTCAAGCCATCTACGTGATGGTGGCCACAAAGCCTATTTCTAGCTACCCCATTATCAATTTTCCTGTACGCCAAATGTGTGATCAAAATCACGTAGTCACAAAGATTCACAAATTATTTGCCCGTATCAACCGTTTCTTGACTGAAATTAACAAATAATTAACAATGACTTACGTCGGCTATTGCAGGCAATGCCGAGGATACCACGCGAGGTTGGCCGACCAAACATCACCGTGGTACCGATTGTCGATACTGACAGGTGACTTATCCGTCACTTAGTCAGTTCAGACCAAACTACTTTACCGCCACTTGCTTTTGAGATCGCCTGGAGAAGGCTGTCATGCCGTGTGATTTCTGCCTCGTCCGCGTGAATCACCTTCAACACCACCGGACGCGCGGGCAAAGTGTGACCAGTCTTTTCAGTACCGGTCCCTAAGTCCAAACCAATCGCAAGGCTGTCTTGTCCACGCGTCATCGCGATGTAGACCTCGGATAGCAACTCCGCATCCAGTAGCGCGCCGTGCACGGCGCGGGCACTGTTGTCGACGTCATATCGATCACATAGCGCGTCGAGGTTATTGCGCTTGCCAGGGTGCAGGTCCCTCGCCATCGCCAGTGTGTCGATGACGGTGCATTTATTTGTCACTGGCTGCTGCTGGATGCGCCGCAGTTCAGCGTTTAGGAAACCGACGTCAAATGGCGCGTTATGGATGATGAGCTCAGCACCATCGACATAACGCAGAAACTCTTCGACAATTTCGGCGAACTTCGGCTCATGCTCCAAGTCTGCCAGCGTAATGCCATGCACCGCGGTCGCGCCCGGATCAATCTCCCTTTCCGGATGAACACGCTTGTAAAAATTATTCTTCGTCAGTCGGCGATTCACCATTTCGACGCAGGCAATTTCGATGATGCGATGACCCAACGCCGGATCGAGTCCGGTAGTCTCTGTATCCAGCACGACTTGGCGGCTCATTTGGCTTCCCGCATGCCACTAGCCAATACGGCCTCAACGCCCCGATTGGCCAACTGGTCGGCTCGCTCGTTTTCGGGATGCCCGGCGTGGCCACGCACCCAGCGCCACTCGATGTTGTGCCCGGCGGCAAGTTGATCAAGCGTCTGCCACAGATCTGCATTCTTGACTGGCTTCTTGTCGGACGTCTTCCAACCATTGCGCTTCCAGCCATGGATCCACTCGCTGATGCCTTTTTGGACGTAGGAGGAATCGGTAAAAACAATCGCGTCGCATGGCCGCGAAAGCGAGCGCAGCGCCTCGATCACCGCCGTCATTTCCATACGGTTATTGGTGGTATCTGCGGTACCACCAAAAATTTCCTTTTCACGTTCACCAAAACGCAGGATCGCTCCCCAACCGCCTACGCCGGGGTTTCCTTTGCAGGCCCCGTCGGTATAAATTTCCACCATGCTTATTTCACCACGCGCAGATGACCGGGGCTGGGCGCTCCGCGGACTGCATCCGGCAAAGGCGATGCGTTATGGAGCTCTGCGTTATAGAAGCACTTGTTGGACCGTTCATACCTGGCCGCAGCAGCAAACTTTCGTTCTTTCATTTTCTGATCACTCCAGGCAGGTGAAATCAACCGCACGCCTTGCACACGCTTGATTGCTTCGAGCATATACACTCCACCAGCCACACCCCACCAGCGATCACCGGTTGGCTCCATAAAACCAAAACGACGTTGCCATTTTTCGCTATCACATGGTGGAATGTAGCAGGCGAGACGACCGGATGCAGGCTCGAAACTAAGGAGTTGCAACCAGTCCTTAATGCGCACCAATGTGACAAATTGTCCCTGCCAGGGAAAGCCACTTGAGGTCCAGAGTTTTCGCGTGCCGAACAGGCTCCACGGATTGAACCCGATAACAAGTACCCGACCTTCGGGTCTCAGGACCCGATCGACTTCCCGCAGGACTTCATGAGGATTCTCACTAAAATCCAGCACATGCGGCATTACGCAAAGATCGATACTTTGGGCGTCGAATGGCAACTCGTAAAATTGCGCCTGCACATGGTTTCGCTGGAATGCCGGCTCCGACGAGACGGTGACGCGGTGAACGATGCGTGACTCACGCAGCAGATCGAATTGCGGCAAGCCAAGCTGGATCGCATGGAAGCCGAAAATATCCGGCGCGACCGCATCCAACCACGCCTGTTCGCGGGCGAGGACGTAGTCACCCAGGGGAGACTTGAACCAGTCATGTAAACTTTCGTAAACCATGACAACATTTTAGCGGATTCTGTGTGACCCTTATTGCCGCAATCAGCGTTCATCCCGTTCCAGCGTTCAACGACAACTACCTGTGGGTCATCCACAATAGTCGCTATGCAGCCGTCGTTGATCCCGGCGATGCGACACCCGTAATTGAGTACCTGAACGCCGCTGGTCTGGAGCTCTCCGCCATCATTTGTACGCACCACCATGCCGATCACGTCGGCGGCGTTGATCATCTGCTCGACTTCCTGAATCTTCGCGAAAAAATACCTGTTTATGGACCGGCTAGTGAACGTATTCCATCGCGATCGAACGCGCTGGTTGAGGGTGATCGCATCGTCGTGCCGTTTCTGGATCTGGTCTTCGAGGTCATCGATGTACCCGGCCATACCGCCGGGCACATCGCTTACTTTGGCCACGGCATGTTGCTTTGTGGGGATACGCTTTTCGCCTGTGGTTGTGGGCGATTGTTTGAAGGCACGGCAGCGCAAATGACCACGTCACTTAGGAAATTGAAGCGTCTGCCGCCCGAGACGAAGGTTTACTGTGCGCACGAATACACAATGGCCAATATCAAGTTCGCCGAGGCCGTCGAACCTGACAATGGCGACCTGAAATTGCGCAAAGCCTTCTGTGCAGCCAAGCGTCACCGCAAATTGCCGACTGTCCCTTCTACCATCCACCTTGAGCTTGCCACCAACCCATTCCTGCGTTGGGATCAACCCGCAGTACAAGCCGCAGCAGCTAGGCGACTTGGACGCAACATCGGCGTCGATCCAGAACCTGCGCTGGTGTTCGGCGCAATTCGCGAATGGAAAAACAACTTCTGACCATGACCAGACAATTCAGCATCCTGCCCGCCACCGAACTTGATCTCGCCACGATTCTCGACCTGATTCGCCAGCTATCCGTCTATGAAAAACTTGAGCATATGGTCACCGGCAACGAAGTCATGCTCCGGGCCGCGCTATTTGGTCCCAAGCCCTCTTGCGAATGCGCTGTCGCACGTGAAGGCGACGAGCCCATCGGCTTTGCGCTGTTCTTCACGACCTTCTCCACGTTTCTATGCAAACCCGGCCTATATCTCGAGGATTTGTTCGTGATACCAGCGGCACGGGGCCACGGTCACGGCAAGGCACTTCTGAAGTATCTGGCGGCGCTAGCCTGCGAGCGCGACTGCGGTCGCTTTGAATGGCGGGTACTCGACTGGAATACGCCCTCGATTGAGTTTTACAAATCACTGGGTGCGGCGATCATGCCCGAGTGGCACTTGGTTCGTATGACTCAGGCCGAGTTCAACGCCTTGGCTGGCGAAACGAAAATCTGAACCACCAGCAATGGCGAGCGTCCCAGGCCATTTGTGCGCCAGGAGCCGCGTGGAGACTGGTAATGAGTCCAGAAATGCAGGCGCAGCGTAGACGGCGAATTAACGTTTGTCGGCGGCCGCCATTTCAACACGTAGCCTTTGCCATTTCACCACCGCAATACGCGCAACAGGTTCTGCGCGTGCGCCTGCAACTGGCCGGAACACTATGATTTCGCCCAAGCCCAGATGTATCCATTCATCCTTGTTGCGAGAGCCATGCAAATGCGAAACCAGAAGCGTGTTGGTTCCCGCCAGCGGCGCCTCATTCAAGCGTGCAGTCCTGGCTGCGCCGAGATCAATTCCGGGCATAGGCGCGATAGGATTGAGATCTTCAGTGATTTCAACCACACCGAGTCCGAGCGACGTTGCGGTGATGTTGGTGCGGCAGGGCGAGGATGAACGAACTGCGCCGACGGGAATATTCAGATCCCGTATTGCAGAACCGACAATGCGGGCATTTTCCAGGCCGGTTGCGCTAAGGCTATTCTGGTCACACTTTTCTGTGGGTGAGCCAGCCTCCGTGTGCCGCATGTAAAGAACAAACCCGCCTTTACGCAACTCCCTAATCAGTGTCGCGCCCTTCAGCTCCTTCGCCGGGTCAACGATTGGTAATGGTTCAGGCGCAGCTATAATCGCCGAGGCCGGCACAGCCGGACTATCTTGCGCGGGAGTCTGTGCGACTGCGCACGTGCAAGCCAACGTGAACGCGCCAACGAGTGCAACCAGTTGCTGACTTATTTTCATAACCTGAATGCCCCAATCGAGAATGACTACGTGAATCAACCTTTACAAGTTTAGCCCCAACCGATCAGCGCGTTATTGTTACGTCACACCCGCGTGAAAACAAGGGCGATTTTCCTCGCCGCCAACATGCTGCAGTGTTTTTACATGCTGCCTGCGTCATACGGTCGGCAAGTCGCAGAAGAGCCACCACTCGCGTATGTACGGTTGACGTAGCAGTCTCGCCTCTGTACCCTGATTTTTTTCAAAAGGACAAAGCCGCAATGGTGGCCATAAACGCCAATCCAACTGTGGACTCCACATCCAAGATGACTTTGAAACCTCGCTCGATTTTGTCCGCGTTGTTGTCGGTGCTGCTGATGGCAGCGCACACGGCTGCGTTTGCCGAGGCAACTACGCGGTCTGCCTACAATGAATTTGCCGGCAATGCAGTTCCCGCGACTAACGCAATCGTCGGTGCACAACTCGATGCCCAGGATGCGACCAATCCACAAGTAGCAAGCAGATTCAATGACGCCGACCTGTGGCAGCGCGTACGCCGTGGCTTCGTCATGGGTGAATTGAATTCGCCTCTGGTGCTGCAGCAGGAGCAGTGGTACGCCACCCGGCCAGATTACATCCAGCGCTTTGTTGATCGGGGTTCAAAGTACCTCCATCACATCGTCGAAGAAGTGGAAAAGCGCGGCATGCCGATGGAAGTTGCGCTGCTGCCCATTGTTGAGAGTGCTTTCAACCCCCAAGCGTTCTCGCGCGCAAAAGCTTCCGGGATGTGGCAGTTCATTCCGTCCACTGGCAAGTACTTTGGCCTCAAGCAAGACTGGATGGCGGACAATCGGCGCGACGTGGTCCTCTCGACTGATGCCGCGCTGGATTACCTGCAAAAGCTCTACGGCATGTTCAACTCCTGGGAACTCGCTTTTGCCGCCTACAACTGTGGTGAGGGATGTGTAGCCCGCGCAATTGCCAAGAACGAAAAGAAGGGCCTGCCAACGGATTACCTGAGCCTCAATCTCCCATTGGAAACGCGCAGCTATGTACCCAAGCTGATCGCGGTAAAAAACATCATCCTCTCGCCCGGCAGCTACGGCATTGAACTGGAAGCGGTAGAAAACCGGCCCTACTTTGCCAAAGTAACGGCGCCGGAAAAAATGGATACCAGCCTCGCTGCACGTCTGGCCGATATGCCCGAAGATGAATTCGCGACGCTGAATCCGGCATTCATACGCCCGGTGGCGAGTTCAGGCACTGGATACTTCCTCGTTCCGTATGAAAAAGCCGAGACATTCCGCTCCAACCTGGATCTGTATCGCTCGTTGAACGGACCGATGGTCTCCTGGCAAACGGTAAACGCCAAACGTGGTGAGTCCATCGACGCCATCGCCAAGCGCTATGGAATGACTGGCTCCTATTTGCGAGCCACCAACGGCGCATTGAAGGAAAAGAAAGGCAAGCTCACGGCAGCTGCGACCCTTATGGTGCCCATTACCGCACAAGCGAGAATAATGAGTGCAACGCTGGATCAGAAAGTGGCATTGAAAGCGGCACAGGGATCGCCGGCAAACACATCGAGCGCCGCGCCAATTGCGGAAACAAAGTTGGCGTTCACGGCGCTGCCCTCGGCGAGCGAGCCAGTGAATGCGCTCCCGCTGCCGGTGCCGGCGGCTAGTGTGATTGCCGTGACTACTGAGACATCGCCGTTACCCGATGCACATCGCGTACAGCGCGGCGAAACACTGTTCTCGATTTCGACGCGCTATGGAGTCCGGGTTGATCAAATCAAGATGTTCAACGCGATGAAAACCAACAATGTGCAAGTTGGCCAGAACATTTTGCTTAGTGGGTTCTCAACCAAAGAAATCGCGCCACTTTCGAAGCCCGAACTGATTCGGGCAAGCACACCTGCGCACGCGGCGCCGACTAAGACGAGTACCTACACGGTTCGATCCGGCGATACGCTGTACGCGATTGCAATCAAGTTCGCTATTGAACTCGATGATCTGCTGCGCTGGAACAAACTCACCGCAAAATCGGTGTTGCAACCAGGAAATAAAATTCGCGTGACGTTGTAGATCACTGTCGCGTATTGAAAGCGCATAGCGTCAGCCACTTTCGCTCAATCCGGCAAGTGTCAGATGTGAATCTGCCTTCCACCGCCAAACGACCAGTTCTCCCACTGTGTTTCTTTGAACACCACCATCACATTTTCCGGATTGAGGCCGGGATCTTTCGCCAGATTGGCGACCAGATCGGCAAGAATTTTGCGCTTGATCTTGACGCTGCGTCCTACCGACAGCAGGATTTCAATCAACACGTAATCCTCGCTGCGCGGCGAAGTTAGATCAGGATAGCTTTCGTCAAATCGAAAGTCCTCGGTGCTCAGTTCCAGTACCCGATGAAATCGGTCCTCCTTCGGCACACCCGACACAATCAGCGCCTGGTGCACGCCCTCAAGCACAGCGGATTTGAACGCAGTCGACTTGGGTTTGCGAACGGTCAGTGTTATTAGTGGCACAGCGATTCCTCAATAAGAAAAACACAAGTACAACAGTGGCGCGGGTTTCCGGACACTTTTGGTCTGCGAGGCAGGGCGAATGGCGATCCGCAGATTGTTGCACGATCCCGCTATCGAAGATTTCGGCAAACGGCACGTGTCAGTTTAGCGCGTCAAATTATTTTCGTTGCGGCTACAGGCTAGCAGTCTAGGCCACATTGCACCGGCGCTGGCGGCGGTTGCCTCCTTGTGCCAACAGCCTCAATGGCTATGCTGTCGCCAGACTACCGGGCAATGCGACTTTCTCCTACGTTCGCTCCCAAAGTACCTTGCTACATTAACGTCAGCGATCTACTACATATCCGTTCAGAGAGTGCGGCTATGCAGTACATGTAGGCCAGTCATTTGTGGACTCGTCCCCCCGAGTTCATCAACGACAGGTCCGGCAGGCCAGAAACCTTGGTCAGCACGCGCGACTGTGCTCATCGTTCGGTCGGTACTCAACCCCCGCTTCGGCGGGGGTTTTTTTTGCCGCTGATACGCGGCAGCATGCAACGTCATCTGACGCCAATTCACGCTATTCGCCTACACGCCGCAGTCGCGATGCGATTCACAATTTCTACACACTGTTCTTCGCGATATTCACGGCACGAACGCTGATTTGCGCAAATCCATCAACCTAAGAAGGAATGATCATGCCCCCAGCCACCAGCTACGTCAGCAACGGAAATTGTCAAGCCACCTCTGACCCCAGATTTGATATGCGCCTGACTGAAAAATTTGACGATAGCGACGCGACCAGCGTCGGCTGGGCTTGGGTTGCCGCAATATTGATTGCTGGCACGTTGATCGTGTCCGGTTATCTGGATCAGGAATCTGCGAATACCAACGGACAAACGGTTGCGGCCAGCGGGGACAAATACGCCAACAACACTGCAGATGCGCAGCCCACATACGTTACTGTACGTGGCACCGAGTTGGGCCACAACAAAGGCTATTCGAGTCCTTCACAACAGTGATTGGCGAGTCACCCAAAAAATTGCTTGCCGCGCACATAGGCGCGCCAACACCTGACATTTGAAACGCCGAGCATCGGCAGAGGAGACTGAAAATGCAAGAGATCATCAGCAGAAAAGTACTTGCCAATGAGGAAGAGCTCAATCTGGACCCCTTGTCCGGCACACCGGGTGCGCATCCGCTGGGCACCGTTGCAGGTGCTGCATCCGGCGGGCTCGCCGGGGTCGTCGTAGGATTGGCCGTCGCAGGCCCGGTCGGTAGTGTGATTGGTGCGGCGATCGGCGCTGTTGCTGGCGGACTCGGTGGCAAGAGTATTGCCGAAGCAGTACATCCGACTGCTGAGGAACAGTATTGGAAAGAAACGTACATCCGTGAACCCTACTTCCAGCCGGGCAAACCATACGAATATTACGCGCCAGCGTTCAGAGCAGGCTGGGAAGGCCGCGTGCGTTTCGATGGTCGAACCTTCGCGGAGGCCGAAGGCGATCTCGCTGCGGCATACATCTTGACGAAGTCCGAACTCGATCCCTCATGGCTCGAAGTGAGGGATGCCGCTGCCGCCGCATGGAATAGAGTAGACAGCCGATTGACAGTCCTGCCTTAGCAATGCCGTTGTATGGCTTTTGACGTGACCTAGTTGTAACTATGGCGGAGGAAGTCCACGAATAGGCCGAACTTCCATCAATATAGGGCAGCAAGGTCTAAAATTGGCGCGCCTCACGGCATGAAAATGCTCGCCGGCGCGCGCCAAATGGCGATTTACGCCTGCAGGAGTCACTTAGGCTAACCGATAGCAAACGCGATCTGAAACCAGTGCACCTAGCAGACAGAGTCGTTTGACCCGACTACCCCAGCAGCTTCAGCAACTCCGTTTCGCGCTCCGTCGACAGTCCTGCACGCAGCTTAGCCTGACGGTCAGGCGGTTGCTGCCTGAACCAGTCCAGCGAGTCAGTCACGGTCATCGCGATTGGCCGAAATGTGAGCCCGGCCTTGATCGATTTGGCGTTGCTGCGGCGGTGAAAATTGGCGGTTTCGCCGGAGCCTGGCAGCCACACTGGCAAATCGCTCCAACCGCGAACCTTGTTCTTCTCCAGAAAATCCAGCGGTGCCTCGCGAAATTCAGCTTTGTTGCCCGTCACCGCGCGCATCGTCGCCAGCAACTTACCCATGCTTAGTTCAGTGGCCGGGCCGTGGCCGTTGAAGTCACCGACCGTGCCGGCCTCAGCCATGCGGATAGTCCATTCGGCGAGGTCGCGGGCATCGATAAACTGTACCGGTTCTGCCGGTGGCGGCACCAGCACCAGGCCACCGCGCGCGACGCGAACCGGCCAGTAGGTGAACCGATCCGTTTCATCTCCAGGGCCGACAATCAAGCCGGGCCGAATCACGGTTGTAATTCCCGGAAATTGTTTGTGCGCCTCGTCTTCGGAAAGCGCCTTCAGCGGCCCGTACAACGCCATGTTCTTGCGCACGTTGGCGATGGTTTCCGCCATCAAGTCCGCGCCGGTGTATTTGGCTCGTGGCGCAGTTTCATCGTCGCCGATCTTGCCGCCATCGTCGTAAACGGAAATGGTCGAGATGAAGATGAACTGGTCGACATTGCCCTTCAACACCGCCGCCACATCGCGCACCCAGTGGGGGACGGATGTCGGATTATCAATGCAGACATCGAACTTGCGGCCCTTCAGCGAGGCATAGTCATTGGTCTCGCGGTCGCCAGTAAGTTCCTCCACCGCCTCTGGCCACTCCTTCGGACGGCGGCCACGATTGAATAGCGTCAGTTTGTGTCCCCGAGAAAGGGCGTAGCGCACCTGATGCGGACCCGTGAAGCCGGTGCCGCCGAGGATGAGGATTTTCAATGGCTTGACAGCCTTTGTAGAAGCGGCACTTTTGGCAGGCTGCGTAGCTTGTGCGAAGGCACGTGACGGCAGCATTGTGGCAGCCGCAAGCGTCGCACCGAAACCAAGAATATCGCGGCGTGTGGGGAACATGAGCGTGTCTCCGATATTTCTGCGCGAGTGGTATTCGTGAATGCTCTGCAAACCAATTGACTTGAGCCCGCCAATTATTCATGCGTTTGGTGCTGACGCGTGTGGCAGTTTGTGACGTTTGGAATCGCTGTTTGCCTGGCGAAACACAAAACTGGCGCACGAATACCAGGCCGCGCGCCATAAAACAGCTCACCTCAATTTTGCGGCGGACTATTAACCTGCAAAGCCCGCCAAATGGCGTTCCACAACAATATGATCCATCTAAGCGTCCTTCATCCACGGCCGCAGCCGACGTCGCAATTCACCTTCATCGAAGCCGCGAATTTCCACGCCACCGACGAAGATCACCGGAATCCCGCCACGACCGAGTTTCTCGTAGGCTTCTGCGCCGTCGGCGGTGTTCTCGACATCGAACTCGGTAAAGCGAATGCGGTTGTCCTTGAGAAACTCTCGCGAGGCCTTGCAGTAACCGCACCAGGATGCGCTATACACAATGACTTCCGGCTGCGGCTGTGATGACCGCGCTTGCATCGATACCTGCTCGGCGTTTTGCGAAGACTGGCGTTTGAACATGGATCTGCCCTGCCATACCACCGTGACAACCAGTACCAATGCCACCACCCATTTCCATGAGCCGCCCGACTCTTCAGACGCAGAGCGGAAATGCGAACTCGATGAGCGGTCTTCGCCGTCCACCGTGTACTGCGTATCACCGAACTTGCTGTACACGACCTGGCAGGACGGGCACTGCCACAAGGGGCAGGCGTCCGTCTGTTTTCTCGCATAGTTGCATTTTGGGCAGATTGTGGTCATTTCGGTGGAGCCTACATGGGTGAGTCTGGCAGCAACAGGAACGTGGATTTACAGCATGGAGGGATTCTACTGCCGGTCGCCCACGTAGGCGACACGCGGACAGGCAATTCGTCGCGGCGCCGACAGTGTTTCACTTGGGCCGCACGCATCATGTTTGCGTGCGATGCGTCGTTACTGAACATTGCTCCGCTTTAACAATTCAACCCAACCGTATCGGAGACACCATGAACACAAAATTTATTGCATCCTGTATCGCCGTCGGAACAATGATGTTGCCATTGACCGGGCACACTGCCGATTCCGCCAAGACATTTGTGAAGGACTCGATCATCACGACAAAAATCAAAGCCGAGCTCGCTGAAGAAAAGGTCTCCAGCCTGGTGAAAATCGGTGTTGATACTACGTCAGTCGGTGAAGTTGTGTTGACCGGTACCGCCGCCAATAAAGCTGCAATCGACCGCGCCGTGACCATCGCCAAAAGTGTGAAGGGTGTCACACACGTCGAGAACAAGATCACCATCAAAGCGGACAAATGATTTGATTGACGTTCCAATCGTCAGTCATTGAAATGCGCGCAGCCGCGATTTGCGGAGGCGCGCACTTAATACTCAGGAATCGACAAATTCGTGACGCCGAGCCGCGACTACAAACCCGCCCGCTTCAACTCCTCGATCTCAAAATCTCCATCGTCCACCAGCCTTTCCCAACTGTCGAACTTGGCCAGACCAAGTGTCCGCGCCATCGATAGCAACAGACTCTGGCCGGCGACGAGGCGATCCGGTTGCAATTGATAGATGGGGTCCATGAACGCAGCGTCGGGCGTGGTAATGCTCCAGCCCTTTGACTTGAACATGGCGATGGCATCGTCGAGCCACAAGGCATTGATCAGATTGTGATGTAGCAGGATCACCTGCGGGATATCGCGCCCTTGCAGCCGTTGCGCGAGACCGCGATACGCGCTGGCGCGCTGCCACAGATGTGCGAGATAGGCGCGCTTGACAGCGGTGGTGTCGGCAGCTGGATTCTTGTTCAGCACTTCAATTAGTTTGCTATCCAATCGCCAATCGCTGGTATCGATGCTCACGTAAGCGTTGCGATAACCCTCAGCATCAAGGAAGGCGCGCATGCCATCACGCTTTTCGGGCGTGTTGCCTTCGCGCAGGTATGCAAAGCGAAACCATTTTCGATAGCCTGGCAGCTTGCGAATTACCGCGTCGCAGTCGACCAACTCTTTCTGATATTGGGCGAGCGTCACCGTGGTTTTGTTCAGGTCGAGATGGGTGACGGTATGGTTGCCGACGGCGTGGCCCGCCTGACCCCAGGCTTTCGCCAGTGCGAGCCCGTCTGGTCGGTCGGCACCATTGGCGACTGTGACAAACAAGGCACCCGTTGTCCTGTGTTTAGCCAACGCATCCAGTATCGCCTGATTGCGCTGTTCTGACGTTAGCAGCGGTGTCTGGCTTAGCCTTGGGCCATCGTCAAAGGTGAAGGCGATTGATTGAGCGCATGCGTTGGGCACGATAAATGTGATGGCCGCAACGATAAGCACGATGCGTTGGGCAATTTTTAACAGTGCGGAAAAGGTTCGCGTCACGAATCGTATTGTTGATGGGCCGAAGACGTTCATTAAGGACTCTAACATTGGCGCGGCGTTTCGCGACATTTCGCCGTGAAAGGCGCGTCAATGCTTGAGTTTTACACGTATCGTTTCGTCCCGCGACACATTGATTAACAATGATTGCGCTCTTTAAACCAGTCAGTACACTGGCCAAAGTTGTGCCCCAATTCTTTTTCAGCATGCGCTTTTTCAAATGAAAAACAAAACCTACAGCGATACGTCGGTGATTTCGGAGACCGAGAAAAAAATGCTGGAACTGCTCGCCAAAGGCGCGTCCAGCAAGCTCATTGCGCAAAGTCTGGGCTATAAAGACGGAACCGCGAGGGTCTACCTGCACACGCTTTACCGGCGTATTGGCGTCAACAACAAGACCAGCGCTGTAACATGGTACTTGGGCAAAACCGGCGCTAGCCTGCCCGCAGACGGCTCGCCTTCAAAAAAAGTGCCCGCGACGTTAACGTCTTTCGGTGATTTTGCGGTTGAATCGGATCTGCTGGCGAGCCTTGGCGTCATGGCAATATTCCTCGGCCCACACAGCAAGGTGTGGGAAGTTGAAAGCCGCCTCGAATCTGCCGATCCGCAAGGTAATCCGCTCGACGTTGAACGCATCCGTGCAAAATCGCGGCAGATTTGGAATGCGTTCCTTCGCGGCAATTTCGCCGAGAGTAAGCGGGAATATGAAAGCGGCTCGTTCTCCAGGCTGTTCATCGAATCCACGGCCGACGCGGTGGTGTTGACAGCAATGCTGATGTTGGGCGGCTATTCGACGTTGGCACGCAAGGCGGTTGCCGCAATGCCGGGACGAAAAGCAGCAAGCATCGGCATCACCAAAGACGAAAGGGCGGCACTGGTTGCCATCTCCGACGCAGTTGACGAGCGGAGCGAAATTGCGCTTGTCGCCTTGCATCAGTTAGCAGCAGACGGCGTGAAGAAACCGGGTTTCCGCCAACTTGTAATCGTTGCGTTGTTTCACATCTACAAAATGCGCGGCGATGTGGAACGCGGGACTGCAGTTGCCAACGTGATTTGGGCTGAGTCGGAAGTGGTGAGACATCAGTTGCAAGCCCGAGGTGAAGACAGCCTTTCGGTAAAAGGCCATATGCTGGAGCCACCGGTAGTCGCACTGATAGCACTCAACAAATATCTTCAGAAATTAAGCATCTGAAGACGGATCCGCGAGGTGCCGACCTTGGGGGTTAGCTCAACTGACTTATCGGGCGCATCTATCGCTGAACGAACAAAATCTAACCTGAACGCCCGACAATCATTGCTGAAGTAGCGCAAGCAGTTCATCGACAGACGCTACTGCGTTTGCACCTTCGCCGCCTTCCAGCAATCCATCGGCCAAGGCGCGCTTACTCGCGTGCATCTCGACGATCCGTTCTTCGATGGTGCCACGGGCAACTAGACGGTAAGCGGTCACCGGTCGGCGTTGGCCGATGCGGTGGGCGCGGCCCATGGCCTGGTCCTCGGCGGCGGGGTTCCACCACGGATCGGCGATGACGACGTAGTCGGCGGCGGTCAGGTTGAGGCCATAGCCGCCTGCCTTCAAACTGATCAGGAAAAATTGCCCGTCGCCCGCCTGGAACGCGGCTACCCGTTTGGCGCGGTCATTGGCTGGGGTGCCACCGTCGAGGTATTGGTAAGCGAAGCCAAGCTCTTTAAGTTGGTCACCCAATAGGGCGAGAAATCCCGTGAACTGGCTAAACACCAGCGTTCGATGCTGTCCTGCGGCGAGGTCTTGCGCGATCTTGGCGAATAACTTGACCTTCGCCCCAACGGCCGGCCACTGGTCACTGGTGAGGCGCGGATCGCAGGCCGCACGGCGCAGCCGCATGAGTTCGGCCAACACTTTGAAGCGGGCAGTCGGCGCACCACCTGCCTGCTGCGCGGTGTCGAGGGCACGGCGGCGCAGCAACTCGTAGTGGGAGCGCTCCTCTGCGTCCAATTCAGCGTGAAGAATTATTTCTGTGCGTTCCGGAAGGTCGGTCAACACTTGCGCTTTGGTCCGGCGCAGCAGGAACGGCGAAATCAAACGCTTCAATCGGCGTAGCGTGGATTCCGCGATCGGGATCCCACTGCCCTGCTCTTTGAGGATCGGGCCGACAAAGCGTTGACCAAATTGCTCGCTGCTGCCAAGCAAGCCCGGGTTGAGGAAGCGCATTATCGACCACAGCTCTTCGAGCCGGTTTTCGACAGGCGTGCCGGAGAGGGCAATGCGAAAATCTGCCTGCAGCGAAAACACCGCCTGGCTGCGTAGTGCGGCGGCATTTTTGATTGCCTGCGCTTCGTCCAGCACGACGGTGTGCCACGTCTTCGCGGAAAAATCCGCCTGGGCAATTTGCACCAGCGAATACGTCGCCAACACGACATCGCCGGGCCCGGCAGCTGTGATGATGGCGCGCCGCGCATCCTCATCGCCGGTTTGTCCATATGCACTCACGCGCAGGTCAGGGGCAAAGCGCGATGCTTCCTCCATCCAGTTGCCGATCAGCGAGGTCGGTGCGATCACCAATGCCGGGCCACCCGCACTGCGGTCGAGCAGCACAGCGAGGGTCTGCACTGTTTTACCGAGGCCCATGTCATCGGCCAGACAGGCCCCAAAGCCAGCCGCGCCCAAACGCTGCAGCCACTGCACGCCGACGGCCTGGTAATCGCGCAGCGTGGCTTGCAACGCGGCTGGTACGACCGGTGTGCTGTCGAAGGCGCGGCGCAGTGCTGCCATACGCGCCGCGACGGCTTTGTCCGGCTCAGTCGCCCAATCGCCCAGTTCTTCGGCCAGCCATAGTGCACCCGCCTGACTCAATTCAAGCTCGTCGGTTTTGGATCGCTTTCCCGACCCGGTCGCGCCGCCACGGCTCACCAGTGCGGCCAGATCATCGAGTTGGCGGCGCAGTTGCGTCGTTAACGCCATATAGCGATCCGGTGCCAGTTGGATGAACCGTGAATGACCGTTGCCTAGCAGCGGCAGCAGTTCCGCCAACCGCATCACCTGATTTTCATCGATCTGTACCGTCGCATCGACCGCGAACCAATTCTGCCGCGACTGCAACACCAGCTTGACTTGTTTGGCCGTTACCGGTCGCACCGTCACGGCTTTGCCCTTGGGCCAATCCAGCGCGGCCAGTTGCGGCAAGGTTGGCAGCACTTCAAGAAGCGCGAGGCTGGACTGCGGATCGCGGGTGAGAATTTGCTCGTGCTCTTCCTCCCAGGCGATGCCGGCATCGTCGATTGCCTGTGTGACTGCCGCGGCGAGAGCGGTTTCATGCGCCAGGTCGCGCTCGACACCGACTGTTTCGTCATTGAACTTCATGACGACGCGCGAACGCCCCGCACCGGCGATGAGGCGCATTCCCGCACCAGCAACACCAGGCGCAGCATCGGCATCATTCGCCCCAAAGGGTGCGACCACCAGCCGCAATGCAAGACCGGTGCTGTGCGGCGTAATTTCGGCACGCAATCGGTCCGGCGTAGGCAGCATGCGTGCCGCTTCGGTCAGCTCGGCTTCGCTGTGTAATTCAAAATGCGCGGCCAGCACTTTCATCGCCGCCGCCATCTCGGCGTGCGCCTCCAGCGGTACGTTGAGGCCATCGCTGACGATTTGTGCGACGCGCATGTGAGCCGCCGTGAAGCGCACCAGCCGTGCCTGTTCGGGGCCGTCGATTACGATGCATTGCAAGCGCCCCCGCTGTTTCTGTCGGCGCTCTGCATCGGACAGGTAGTAACTGGAATGGTGCTCGTCGTCCTCGTCATCATGGTCGCGACGCTTGTTTGACGCGGACTGTGCGGCGATGGCCGGTGGCACGGGTCGAAGCACAAATTTCCACAGGCCGGTTTTCTTGTCGGCCAAAACCTCAAGCTGCGGATTACCAGCGCTGATCTGCACCAGGTATTCCAGCTTGCCATTTAGCACTACCCGTGGATGCCCGATCAGCGCGGAGGCCGCATCGGCAGGCGTGAGTTCAAGTTGTGAGCTGTAAGGCATCTCCTGAACATGCCGCACCAAGTTTGCGTCCAGGCTGTCGAGTTTTTCGCTTTTGGATAATGTCGCCAGGCTGACCTTGGTGACCTTGTTCCAGCCGTCGCCTCGCGCATTGCGCTTTTGCTGCAACGGCACGATGGCGATAATTTCACCGCTCTTGTTGATGTCAACATTCCAAAGCAACCGGCTGGCCTCGCCGATCATGGCACCGCGTTTTGGTCCGCCGGTCGTGGCATTTGCGTGCTCAAGTGCTGCAATCGAAGCCAGTGATTCGCGCCACGCGGCCATTGGCTCACCGACAAAAAATCCCGGCAGCGGTGTTTGCCCTTTGGCGAGACTCAGGCAGCTTTGCAATTGGTCCGCGAGATAGTCCAATTCGCTCGCCCGCAAGCGCGCTATCCATTGCGTAATCTCGCCGATCTCCTTGCTAGTGAAAGCTGGTTTGCGAACCCAGGTGCGCAGCAGGCAATTTTGAAGGTCCCAAAGATTGAGGTGAGGGCTACTTAAATGGCTATAGCCCAGAAACCGGTAGTCGGCTGGCGCGTCACCCAGGCGCATATTGATTGTGCTGGTCCACAGTCCCCAGGTGCCATCTACTTTGGCGGTGCGTGACCCCTGTTCAGAAAGGCAAAACTTGCGTGCCTTGCCGAGCATTTCCGGGTCGCCTTGCGCGATCAGACTGAGTGGATACAACCAGGCAATGTTGGGTGGCACCAGATTTTTGCGGCGCGCGGTGACCTCCTGCAAGGGCTTGAACACCATTTCAAACGCGCTTGACGCTTCCGCCCATTGCGATCGGGTAGCCGCTATTGCGGCCCGCAGCGAATTGTCAAAGGGCGAGTGGTTTCCAGCCAGCAATGACTCAGCCGCGTCGGACTTACCTTGCAATATCAGAGACTCCGTCAACCGGTAGCGAATCGTGTCGGGCAAACTGTCTCGGGCCACTTGCAGGCGTTGCACTGCCCATGCCAGATAAGGCACGGCAAAGCCGCTAAATTGCATGCCGTATTTTGCCAACATATCGTCCAGCAAGGCATCGCGGATCGGCGGCTGCACCAATTCCCATAGGCGCGCATCGAACGGCGCGCGCAGCAAGCTGGTCAGCGCCTCGTCGACAAAACGATTGGCGTTATTGGCGATGTATTTGTTCCATTCGACCGGCGTGCCCGCGTACAACAGCAACCGCACGATGGTCGCCGCTTGCGCGCCCGAGTGCATATAGGCGCCGCCCCAACGCGGCTCCGTCTGAAAATTTTCCGCCATAAAAACTGCATTGCGCCATTGGCTGATGCGCGGGTCGAGCAGTGCTTTCGCGCCATATTCGATAGACGCGACCGGCGTCAAGACAATACCGGCATCCGTGCGGATAATGTGCCCTTCCTTGGCAAGATAGTCGAGCACCACCTGCAGTTCATTCATGCTGATCTGCGCGCCACGCGCATGCCGGAAATCCAGCACATGCAAATAGCGGAGCAAAATGTTTTTGCCTTTGGGCGCCCATGCGAGTGCCAGCGCAATCATCACCGCATCGATGATCGATTGGTCGAGGCCGGTTGCTGGTCCGATAGCGGGTAGAAATGAGGCTTGGGACGCGACGGGTCCCGGTTCTTTCACCGGGGTCGCCGGACTAGCAGGCTTTAGCAAATCGGGTTTTGAGGCCATTGATAGAGTCAATAAGACGACGGTAAGCGCAGACGATTTATTTGGCGCGGAAATGGTCCGCTTCAACCACTTCCACTATTGGGCGTACTACCAGACCAAAGAGTCGGTATATGTCACGCCCCGTATGGCACCCAAATATTCTTCACCTGAGTTGCTTCGCGCAAAACATCATCGAGGTTCGGCAGCGCGCCACTAGCATTCATCACGAAGGTGCGCTTCATGTTGGCGGCACTGGCTTTTTGTACTGCAGCCTGCCCTGCCGCCGGCCCTGCATACCATATCGAATCGATATCTTCGTGTTCGCTCAGTGTCTTGGCGAGCTCATCGCGATTGCCGGTGACAATGTTAATGGTGCCGTGCGGTACGTCGGAGGTTTCCAGCACCTGATAAAGGTCGGTCGCGCTGAGCGGATGCGCGGGCGACGGCACGATGACGAGCGCATTGCCCATGGCGAGCGCCGGCGCAGCGAGTGCGGCGAATGCCAGTAGCGGATGATCGTCTGGCATGAGGATGGCGACGGTGCCCATCGGCTCAGGTACGGCGAGCGTGACGTTGCGTTGCGGCACGCCGTGAATGCGGCCATCGTATTTGTCGGCCCAGGCAGCGGCGGTGAAGAGTTGTTCGATGGTGGCATCAACTTCGGCATGCGCGGCATTTGCGTTGGCGCCAGTCTGTTGGGTGATACGGCGGGCGAATTCGTCGGTGCGTGCGGCGAGATTTTCAGCGAGGAAATAGATGACTTGCGCACGGTTGTGCGCGGTCGCTTTTGCCCAGCCGGCGGTAGCGGCGCGTGCCGCCTCGACGGCATTGCGGATGTCTTTGCGATTGCCGGCGCCGACTTCACCGATGAGATTCCTGGATTTGCCAACTGCCGGACCATAAATATTGATCGAAAGACCACCATCGGGGCGCGCCTGCTTTCCGCCGATGAACATCTTGGTGGTACGATCAATTGCAGGGACTAGCGAAAGTGAAGCGACAGCACTGGCGCGGCTGGTGGCAGACTTTCGGCTGGAAACGAGCGTGGATGCTAGTGTTTTAACTTCTTTTGCGGGTTTGCGTTTGATGTATTCAAACAGCCCTTCCCGGCCGCCTTCGCGACCGAAACCGGATTCACGGTAGCCGCCGAAGCCCGACGCGGCATCGAACTGATTGGTGCTGTTGATCCACACGGTGCCAGCTTTGACTTGCGTGGCGAGGTCGAGTGCGAGATTGATGTCCTCACTCCAGATCGAGGCTGCCAATCCGTAGCGCGTGTTGTTCGCGAGCTTCACCGCTTCTTCGGGTGTACGGAACGTCATCGCGGCCAATACCGGGCCGAAGATTTCGACTTGGGCAATCGTGGATGCAGGCGCGACATTGGTGAAGAGTGTGGGTGGGTAGAAGCAGCCTTCGCGCTTGGCGCATTCTGCAGCCCAACTCGGCTGCCACATCGTTGCGCCTTCATCGGTGCCCTGTTTGACGAGCGCCTGGATTTGCTTCAGTTGGACGGGTGCTACGATCGCGCCGATATCGACGGCCTTATCGAGTGGATCGCCGACGCGCAATTTTTCCATGCGCGCCCGAAGCTTCTTGACCATCTTGTCGGCAACGCCTTCCTGCACCAGCAATCGCGAACCGGCGCAGCAAACCTGGCCCTGATTGAACCAGATCGCATCGACCACGCCCTCCACCGCACTGTCGAGATCGGCATCGTCAAACACTATGAAGGGCGATTTGCCGCCGAGCTCAAGCGAGAGTTTTTTGTGTGTGCCCGCGGTGGCTTTGCGGATGATGCGGCCTACATCGGTGGAGCCGGTGAAGGCAATTTTGTCGATATCAGGATGATCGACCATCGCGCCACCGGTGCGACCGTCGCCGGTGATAATGTTGACCACACCCGGGGGCAAGCCGACGCTGGCGCAGATTTCAGCGAACAGGAGTGCAGTGAGCGAGGTGAATTCAGCAGGCTTCAGCACGACGGTATTTCCCATCGCGATGGCCGGCGCGATTTTCCAGGAGAGCATCAACAGCGGGAAATTCCACGGAATGATCTGACCGACGACACCGATTGACTGGTGATCGGGCATTTCCTTATCCATCAGCTGCGCCCAGCCGGCGTGGTAGTAAAAATGACGCGCCACCAGCGGGATATCGATGTCGCGCGTCTCGCGGATCGGCTTGCCGTTGTCCAAGGTTTCGAGGACTGCAAACAGGCGCGAGTGTTTCTGAATCTGGCGGGCAATGGCGTACAGGTAGCGCGCGCGGATGTGGCCGGGAGTCGCGCTCCATGCGGGAAAGGCTTTGCGCGCAGCTTTGACGGCAGCGTTCACATCGCCGGATGTCGCCTGCGCGATGCTGCCAAGTTTTTTTCCGGTCGCGGGGTTGGTGGAGTCAAACCATTCCTTTCCCGACGGATTCTTCCACTCGTTGTTGATGAACAGTTGGAACTTGCCGTTATGCTCGGCGATCCAGTCGAGCGCGGGTTTGGCGGCCTCGGGAGCGGCGCCGTAGGGGAGGGTTTTCGTGAGTTCTGCGACTTTCATTTGAGAATCCTGTTTGTTTTTTTCATGCTGCGTATTTGTTGTTGCCGATGATCGACCACTCACCCCTCACCCGCCGCTTCGCGTCGGCCTCTGCTTCGCTTCAAGTGTGCCCTTGTCCCAAGGGAGAGGCGAATTTAAGCCTCTCTCCCTGGGGAGAGAGGTGGAAGTGAGGGGTAAGGGCGAGTCAACGTCGAGACATCATCCCAACGGCTGATACTGCATCGACGCATAACGCCCATACGCAAAATGCTCCAGCTGCCGCTCAATATCGTTTACCAGCGCCGAAGCACCAAGACGGAACAAATGTGGTTGCATCCAGTCGTCACCCAGCTCTTCTTTCATCAGAATCAGCCAATCGAGCGCCTGCTTGGCGGACCGAATGCCGCCCGCCGGTTTGAATCCGACCTTCACCCCTGTTTGCTCGTGGTATTGCCGCACCGCACGCACCATCACGAGTGAACCCGCGATGGTTGCGTTGGTGGGCTCCTTGCCGGTGGAGGTCTTGATGAAATCCGATCCGGCCTGCATGCATACGATGCTCGCACGCATGATGTTTTTTAGCGTGCCCAACTCGCCCGTCGCAATGATCGCTTTCATGTGTGCCGGGCCACAGGCTTCGCGGAAGGCTTTGACTTCGTCGTATAGCGCGCGCCAGTCGCCGTTGAGCACATGCTCGCGCGAGATGACGATATCGATTTCGGACGCGCCGTCTTTGACGCTGGCTTCGATCTCGGCAATTTTCTGCGGGAATGGATTGAGGCCAGCGGGGAAGCCAGTGGACACCGCCGCGACCGGAATACCTGAGCCTTGCAGGGCCTCCACAGCGGTAGCGACAAAGTGGTGATAGACGCAAACAGCACCCGTCTTCAGCCCATCGGGGTAGCCAACATCGCGCAGCAATTCACTGCGGATCGGCTGGCGGGCCTTGGCACAGAGGCGTTTCACCGTGCCCGGCGTATCGTCGCCGCTGAGCGTCGTGAGGTCAATGGTCTTGACGGCATGGATCAGCCAGGCGGCTTGATGTTCTCTTTTCACCGTGCGGCGCGTGGACATGGTCCCGGCGCGGCGCTCGACGGCGCTGCGATTGACGCGCACATCCTTGACAGGGCCGAGATCAAACTTGGTGCCGGGGTTGCGCTCACCGTCCTGGTGGACTGTGGTTTGTTTTACTGGTAGCAGCGAGACCTTCGCCATAGCGGACTCTATCGCATTAAATTGAGCAAAGATTATACGCTGCCGCTATGAGGAGTTGCTTCGCCTCGACCTACCCATGCCCGCTTTTACATGCTAAATTGTGCATCGTCACGCAGGCAATCTTCTCCGGAATTCAGAGGCACTCAGATGACGCGGCGCACGATAGTTCTTTTTTTCCTGGCCTTGCTGGCAGCGTTTCCATTAACGTGGATGAGCGTCGATCCGAATGCGGGTAACACGCTATTGTCAATGACGGGCGGCTCCAGAACCAACCACTCCATAGGCAACCATTCACCGTAAATCGCATATGCATGCCAGCACACATCGCTATGCGCCAAGGACGCCATTCACCCCTCGTTGTTGATACCCGCAATCACCTGCTTGATGGTTGCAAAGGCAAATCCTCGGGATTGCAGATAGCGAATCTGTTTGGATTTCTCGTCGGCGGATTCGGCGACACTTCCAAATTTTCTTGTCCACAATGCGCCTGCGCGATCCTGTTCGCTTTCATTCAGCGTCAATACCGCGGCACTGACCTGATCTTCCGTCACGCCCTTCTGGCGCAAGACATGCGCAACGCGTTTGGCACCAAACTTTGCACCCAAACGGCGCGACGCCGATTCGGCAAACCGCGTTTCATTGAGGAATCCCTGCTCATGGCACCAGTCAGCAGCAGCCTCTACATCATCCTTGCCAAACTCTGTTGACGTGAGTTTGCTGATGAATTCGCTGCGCGAATAATCGCGGCGGGCGAGGAGCTTGAGCGCGGCCGAGACGAGCGCCTTGTCTTCGGGTTTAGCTGCCGCGACCGAGGAACTATTCACGGGAGTCCCTGCGGACTATGCCGCTAACTCGCAATATTCGACGACTGCGGTTGGCGCAGGAATTAGCCGACCATCCTCGCAAAGCCGATCCAGGTGATGCACGATCGCGTCGTGCATATTTGCCTCCACTTCGTCGATAGTCTCGCCGGTCTTCATGAAGCCAGGCAGGTCCGGCACATAAGCACAAAAACGACTTTCAGCTTTTTCAATTACCACGGCGTAGCGCATGGCTCTGGTCCTTTGCGTTGACGATTTGAGGAGGATTAGTGCTTGTGGGAAAACAACCAGCCCACGCTCTGGCAGTGTGAACAAACCATGCGGCTTTGCCATCCCGTTGCCTCACAGGTCGGGCATTTCTGCCAGGCGTTCTTTGCAATGGTGCTGGCGAATCTTCCTGGACAGGGATTGCCCGCGCGACTACGACCGCAGGGCTCATTGATCGAGCTGGTTGAGAATGAAAACGCAGCGCAATGTGTGCACGCGGCGGCGGGCTGTTCGCGTTGTGGTCGCGACTGCAGGCGCGTGCCCGTGCGCGAACGTCGCGGATGCGGATGTGGCGAGTGCGTTCCTTGCTTTAATGTTTCCAGAAAAAAATTGGCATGCATGATGAATTCCATTCAATTCAGATGAAAAAAGGGCCGCTCTCGCTCAAAAACTTGAATCCGAACGGCCCAACCATCGACTTTTGACAATGAGCAATTATTCTTCGACTTCTTCGCTCTTATCGCTGCCACCACCAACACTCGCGCCGACGCCAACAGCGGCGCGAATCCTGGCTTCAATTTCTCGGGCCATCTCGGGATTTTCTTTCAGGAACTTGCGGGTGTTGTCCTTGCCCTGGCCAATTTTCTCGCCCTTGTAGGCGTACCATGCGCCGGATTTATCGACGATCTTGTGGATCACACCGAGCTCGATGATTTCACCTTCACGCGAAATACCTTCGCCGTACAGGATGTCAAATTCGGCGATGCGGAATGGCGGTGCAACCTTGTTCTTGACGACCTTCACACGCGTCTCGGAGCCAATGACTTCGTCACCGTTCTTGATGGCACCAATGCGGCGAATATCGATACGGACCGATGCGTAAAACTTGAGCGCGTTGCCGCCAGTGGTGGTTTCGGGGCTACCGAACATGACGCCGATTTTCATACGTATCTGGTTGATGAAAATGACCAGTGTATTGGAGCGCTTGATATTAGCGGTGAGCTTGCGCAATGCCTGCGACATCAGGCGCGCCTGCAGGCCGGGCAACTGGTCACCCATTTCGCCTTCAATTTCGGCGCGCGGCGTCAACGCGGCGACAGAGTCGATGACGACAATATCGACCGAACCGGAACGCACCAGCATGTCGGCAATTTCAAGTGCCTGTTCGCCGTTATCGGGCTGTGAAATTAGCAGGTCGTTGATATTGACGCCAAGCTTGCCCGCGTACTGTGGATCGAGCGCGTGCTCGGCATCGATGAATGCCGCGGTGCCACCAGTCTTTTGCATTTCGGCAATGACTTGCAGCGTGAGCGTGGTTTTGCCGGAAGATTCCGGGCCGTAAATTTCGACGACGCGGCCACGTGGCAAGCCGCCAATGCCCAGTGCGATATCGAGGCCTAGCGAGCCGGTGGAGACGGGAATAATGTCTGGGATCGCATTGCCCTCACCCATTTTCATGATCGAGCCTTTGCCGAACTGCTTTTCGATTTGCGAAAGCGCAGCGGCCAGAGCCTTCGATTTGTTTTCGTCCATAAAGCCTTCTTTCATCATGTTCATGGCGGTCTCCGGTAATTTAGGCGCCGCCGCTGAAAAAGGCGGCTCGACGCGGGTCTATACAAAAATACATGGCTGTATTTCCGTACAGTACCGGAACATTTGGGGGTTTGCAACTGTTTTTTTGCGGCCTGATGGGAACAGCCGCAAAGTGACAACAGGTCAGGCGAGATTATGCAGTAACTGTTTGAGTGCGTGCGCGACGGTCTGCTGCCGGACCGCCGCCCGGTCTCCCGAAAAGTGGCAGACCTCTGAAATAATCGGCTTTTTCGGGAATTTCCAGGCGAACCACACGGTGCCAACCGGCTTGCCGGGCATGCCACCCTCCGGGCCGGCAATACCAGTGACCGCAACGGCCACCTGCGCGCGGGAATTGGAAATCGCTCCGTCGACCATATCATGCGCGGTTTCCGGTGAGACGGCGCCGAAATCGACCAGCGACTCGCGCTTTACGCCTAACAGATCGACCTTCGCCTCATATGAATAAGTTACGAAGCCGCGATCAAACCAAGCCGACGAGCCGGAGATGCGGGTGATTGCCTCGGCAATGCCGCCGCCAGTACACGATTCGGCGGTCGCCATCATCAGTCCACGCGCCTTTAGCGCCGCACCCACTTGTGCGCTCAGCGCGGTGATGTCTTGGTCATTCATGGAATGTATGGTCAGTGAATTTCAAGGAGTGGAGGATGCCAGTTTAGCTGCGGTTCAGTTCACTACCGATGCCGGCGGACATTTTTATTTGTGGCCGGTATCCACGGCCTGCAACCGCTGCCAGTAACCATAGCGCGGCGCAAATCCGAAACGCCTATACACCCTGATGGCGGCTTCGTTGGCCTGATCGACCTGCAAAAACGCTGCGTGTGCGCCCTGACTGCGACCCCAGACGAGCAGCTGTGCCACGAGCAAACTGGCGTAGCCCTTGCCGCGCGACTTCTCTGCCGTACGCATGGTGAAAATGCCGACGTGACCATTTTGCACGCGCGCCATGCCGCAAGCGAGTAGTCCGTTGATCGATTTGAGCGCGAGGTATTGCTCGGGACCGCGCCATAGCGATTGGCGCGCAGCGTCGCGTTCAGCCATCGCCGGCGTACTACCTTTCAACTGGTGCACATCGGCAATGCCATCGGCGCTGCTGCGCTCAATCACACGCAGACCCGCAGGTACGTCTGGCGGCACTTTCAAATCCGAGAGTTGAAGGGTCATCATGAACGTGTCCATTTCGCGGGTGTAACCGCGCTGCGCGAGCAGGCCGTCGAGTTCGGGCGGTGTCAGGATGTCGTTCAACCGAAACATCGCGCCTTGCCCATGCTGGCGATACCAGTCTTCGACGGTAGCGATCTTCTCTTCAAGCGCAATCGACGACGGATAAAACGCATTGGCGCTATTGGCGCGACGAACATCGTTGCCAGATGCGCGCAGCATCCAGCCGTCGTATAGCCATTGATGGATCGCTGGCGACGTGGCGAGCGTCAATTCCTCGAGGCGGCGAATTTCCTCCTCTGGCGGTCGCGCGCTAGCCAACGCGTGTACCGCTGGCGGAGTCAAAGAAATAGAGCTTGTCTGCAGCCGCTGTCAGGAACAAGTTGTCGCCATTGGCATGCCGCGAATGACCATCGACGCGAACCACGCATAGCGCACCGGCAATGACGCCGTGCACGAGCGAATCGGCACCCAACGCTTCGGCATTCTCGACGCGAAACGGCATGCCGGTATCAGTCACCGCGAAGTGCTCCGGCCGTACTCCGAGCGTAACCGCCTCCCCGTCATTGATCTTCTCGCGAGTGGCCGCCGACATCGGCACGGTCACACCCTCAGCCAACTCCAGCACGCTACCCTTCACCTTGCCCGGCAGAAAATTCATGGCAGGCGAGCCGATGAAGCCCGCCACAAACATCGACGCCGGATTGTCGTAAACCTCCATCGGCGCGCCGATCTGCTCAGCACGACCCGCATTCATCACGATCATGCGCTGCGCCAACGTCATCGCTTCGACCTGATCGTGGGTGACAAAGATGCTCGTGGTCTTCAATTCACGATGCAGCTTCTGGATTTCCAGTCGCATCTGTACCCGCAATTTCGCATCGAGATTCGACAGCGGCTCGTCGAACAAAAAAGCAGCAGGCTCACGCACGATCGCCCGCCCCATCGCCACCCGCTGCCGCTGCCCCCCGGAAAGCTCGCGTGGCTTCCGCTGCAAGAGCAAGCCTAGCTCCAGAATCTCGGCGGCCTTCTGCACGCGCGTTTCAATTTCCGCCTTGGAGAGTTTGCGAATCTTCAACCCATAAGCCATGTTCTCGTACACCGACATATGCGGGTACAAAGCGTAATTCTGAAACACCATCGCTATGTCGCGGTCCTTAGGCTCAAGATCATTAACGACTCTGCCGCTAATCGAAATCTCGCCCCCAGAGATGACCTCCAAACCCGCGATCATCCTCAGCAACGTCGACTTTCCACAGCCCGACGGCCCCACAATCACGATGAATTCTCCATCCGCGATATCTACATCGACGCCATGCACTACGGCATTTTTGCCGTAGGATTTTTTGACGCCTTTAAGAGTTATGTTTGCCATCTTGTCTTTTTCAATTCAACGCCACTGGGTCCCCGCCTACGCGAGGACGACGGAAATAAACCGCGGCCGTCGCGATACGACCGGGCCCCGATGAGAGTCGCCGAGTAACGCAGAAACGACAGGAGTGGTCCGCGAGGACTGTCTGAGGGCGAGCACAAACTCAACCTTCTGAACCTTCGCCCATTCGAGCCCGAGTTCCGCAGCGGCCTGTCGTTTCGAGTAACGGAGGGCATCCCCGCGCTTTTGCGGGGACGACGAACCTCGGGTCGCCTTTCTTTGGTTACTTTCTTTGGCGAAGCAAAGAAAGTAACTAGCCGCCGGGCTACCCCCGGCATTCACTCGCAACGACGCAAGAATGGCCTGATATTTCACTTCTTTTCCTCTTGTTTCCGACCCCAGGCGAGCGCCACGTACACTGACGCCACTCCCACCGAAATTGAAACCATTACCGCTAGAGTCTGCGCTATCGAGTAACCAAACAAACCCGACACAGCTTTGAAGTAAAGTGCACTTCCGCGGGACATATGCAACAAGCCATCAGACATAAATATCAATGCGGTGCCATGAGTAATGAGTACAATTCCCATGGCGAAAATCCCCCATCGCACTACCTTCTCCACGCTACTTCTCCGTCTCCACAAGCCCCTTAACAAACCACCTCTGCATCAATATCACCACCAACGCCGGCGGCACCATCGCCAATATCGCCGTCGCCATCACCAGATTCCATTCTGTCGCCGCATCCCCCCCAGAAATCATCCGCTTGATACCAATCACCGTCGTATACATCGACTCCTGGGTGGTAATCAACAGCGGCCAAAGATACTGATTCCATCCGTAAATGAACTGGATTACGAATAAAGCGGCAATTGAAGTCTTGGACAGCGGCAACACCACATCCCAGAAAAACCGCATCGGTCCCGCGCCATCCATGCGTGCAGCTTCGGCAAGCTCATCGGGAATGGTGAAAAAGAACTGGCGAAACAGAAACGTTGCGGTCGCTGACGCGATCAGCGGCAGCGTTAGACCCGCGTAAGAATCGAGCATGCCCAGATCGGCGACGACCTTGAATGTCGGAATAATCCGCACTTCCACCGGCAGCATCAGCGTGACAAAAATCATCCAGAAGAAAAAATTACGCAGCGGGAAGCGGAAATAAACGATGGCAAACGCCGAAATGATGGAAATGGCGATTTTGCCGAAGGCAATCACCAGCGCCATGATGCCGCTGTTGACCATCATCCGCGCCACCGGCGCGGACGAGCCGCGTTCAGAGCCCGCAGACAACACTTGAGAGTAGTTAGTGATGAACTGGTCGCCGGGAATGAGCGGCATCGGTACCGCCAAAATCTGGTCAAGCGTGAGGGTAGAAGCGACGAAAGTGACGTAAAGCGGAAACGCGACGATGACAACACCGAGTGTCAGCACGCAGTAATAAAACGCCGTCATCCATGGGCGATTCTCGACCATCTAATACTGCACTTTCTTTTCGATAAAGCGAAACTGAATGACTGATAGCGCAATGACAATAAACATCAGCACCACCGACTGCGCCGCCGAGCTGCCGAGATCAGCGGCCTTCACGCCGTCGTAATAGACCTTGTAAACGAGGATCTGCGTTGAGGTCGCGGGGCCGCCTTGCGTCGTCGCATCGATTACCCCGAAAGTATCAAAGAATGCGTAGACGATATTGACTACCAGCAGGAAAAACGTCGTCGGCGACAACAGCGGGAATACGATCGTCCAGAAACGACGGAATGGCGACGCACCATCGATGGCTGCGGCCTCCATCAGCGAGCGCGGAATCGACTGCAATCCAGCCAGGAAAAACAGGAAGTTATAGCTGATCTGCTTCCATACCGATGCGACCACCACCAGGATCATCGCGTGATCGCCGTCGAGCATGTAATTCCACGGCACGCCCCATTGCTTCAATACGTAGCCGAGGATGCCGATGGACGGCGCAAACAGAAACGCCCACAGCACACCGGCAATTGCCGGTGCAACGGCATACGGCCAGATAAGCAGCGTTTTGAAAACGAACGCGCCGCGCACGATGCGATCGGCGGCCACCGCAAGCAACAGGGAAATAGTCAGCCCGAGCGAGGCGACCAGCAGGCTGAATACCGCGGTGGTCTTGAACGAGAGCAGATAGTGGTCGTCCGCGAACAGCGTCTTGAAATTGTCAAACCAGACGAACTCCGTATGCAGTCCAAAGGCATCCTGCGACAGCATCGATTGGTACACCGCCTGAAACGCCGGCCAGAAAAAAAACACGACCGTGATCACGATCTGCGGTGCGACCAGCAGATACGGCAACCAAGCGGATTTGAAGACGACGCGTTTTTCCATGGAGAGAAAGTTTCAATTCAGCTGGCTTCCCTCTCCCCGGCGTGGGAGAGGGATCGAGGGAGAGGGGTACGCTTGGATAAAACCCCCTCTCCCCTGCCCCTCTCCCACGGGGGGAGAGGGAGTGCGGCGTCTTATTGCTTGTTGGTGACCTGGAATTTACGCAAGATTTCGTTGCCACGCCTTACCGCATCGTCGAGCGCGGTCTTGGCGTCTTTCTTGCCCGCGAAAACCGACTCCATTTCTTCTTCGAAAACTTCGCGGCCTTGAACGTAGTTGCCAAAGCGAAGCCCCTTGGAGTTGGCTGTCGGCGGCTTGTTGGTGAGCTGCTTGATGGCCATGTCGGCACCGGGGTTCTTCTCGTAGTAGCCGGATTTACGGGTCATTTCATACGCCGCCATGGTGATCGGCACATAACCCGTCGACGTGTGCCAATCCATCTGGATCTCGGGCTTTGAGAGGAAGGCAAAATACTTCGCGATGCCTTTGTAGGCATTGTTGGTTTTACCGCCCATCACCCAAAGCGAGGCCCCACCGATGATGGAGTTTTGTGGCGCGCCTTTGACGTCATCGTGGTACGGCATGAAATTAGCAGACCACGCGAACTTGGCGTTGCGACGGATGTTCGCCTGCGCGCCGGAGGACGAGGTCAACATCGCGCATTCGCCCGAATAAAATTTCGCTTCCGCCTGATTGGTACGGCCCGCGTAACTGAACGTCCCCTTCTTGACCATATCGCCGATCATCGTGATGTGGCGCACATGCAAGGGCGTATTGATCTGGAATTCGGCATCAGTGCTGAGCATGCCATTTTCTTTGCTGCCGATCGGCACGTTATGCCATGCGCTGAAATTTTCGATATGCATCCACGCTGGCCAACCGGTCGTGTACGGACAGGCGTGCCCAGAGGCTTTCAGCTTGTCGGCGGCGATCAGGAATTCTTTCCATGTCTTCGGCGCTTTTTCTGGATCCAGCCCGGCTTTCTTGAACGCGTCCTTATTGACATAGAAAAGGATCGTCGAGCTGTTGAAAGGGAACGACAGCATGTTGCCCTTGCTGTCGGTGTAGTAGCCCGCGACGGCGGGCAGGTAAGCCTTGGGATCGAAAGGCTCGTCGGCATCTTTCATCAGCTTGGCGACCGGTACGACCGCACCCTTGGCTGCCATCATCGTCGCAGTACCGACCTCAAACACCTGCAGGATGTGCGGCGCATTGCCGGCACGATAGGCGGCGATCGCGGCGGTCATCGATTCCGGATACTCACCTTTGAACACCGGCACGATCGTGTAGTCTTTTTGGGTGGCGTTGAACTTGGTAGCGAGTTCATTGACCTTGTCGTTGAGTGCGCCTTTCATCGAGTGCCACATCTGGATTTCGGTTTGGGAAAACGCAAGCGGCGAGCAAAACAATGCAGCCGCAATCACGGTCAACTTCAGGGTTGCTCTCATGCAGATCTCCTATGTGCGAGTGTTGATACTCTGGATGGCGGTTTCACTGTGGCAGCAGTAACGCCTTATTGGTCAGGCATTCTAGTCTGGAATCTGCGACGTTTTGATGACGCAGTGCACCAATCGACCGATTTTTCGACTGCGCTACCCACCTGAAAGTGCTGCCACAACGATGATGGTGTCACGCGCATTCAGTGGTGTAATCAGCGAACGCTCAAGTTCACCGTTGACGAATAACTTGATATGGGCGCGTACCGTGTCTTGCTCATCGATCATTCGAAAGCGAATGCCCGGATACTGTCGATCCAGATCATGCAGCAAACCGTCCAGCGTTTCGCCGACGGCTTCGACCTCCCGCACGCCGTGTGTGTAATCAACGAGCGGTGTTGGCAACTTGACTCTCAACGTGAACTCGCCTCGACAGAATAGATGTGCGGCAAATGCAGCATCAGGCAGTGCCAGCTATCACCCTCGTCAAAACTCGCCCACATCTCGCCACCGGTCGTACCGAAGTAGATTCCAACCGACTTGTGCTGGTCGGCCGACATGGCCTGACGCTTCACCGTGAACCATGCTTGCGCTGCGGGTAATCCTTTGTCCAACCGTTGCCATGAGCCTCCCGCGTCGCGCGACCGATACACCGCCGGCTTACCCTCAACAGAAATACGCGGCCATACGCTCGTGCCATCCATCGGGAATACCCACAAGGTCTTGGCATCACGCGGATGAAGCACAACTGGAAAGCCGATATCGCCGATTTCCTTCGGCATATTGTCGCCGATGCGGGTCCACCGATTTTCGTTGCGTTCCAGCCGATAAATGCCGCAGTGGTTCTGCTGATAGACGACGTTTTTCGCGGCCGGGTGTACGCGAACACAATGCGGATCGTGACCATACGCTGCGTCCGGGTCGGGCAAGAATTCGGCGACGCAACCGCGGTTTAGCGGTGTCCACGTAATACCCGCGTCGCGGCTTTCAAACACACCGCCACTCGACATGCCCACGTAAATATGGTTTTTGTCGAACGGGTCGACATTGATCGAATGCAGTGTCGCGCCATCCGGAGGTGCCTCTTGCGAGCCACCGAGCCACTTGGCGCGGTCAGGGTGCAAATTGAAGCCATCGACACTTTGCCAGGTCACGCCGTCGTCGTTGGAGCGGAACAGTCCGTGAGGCGAAGTACCGGCATACCAGACGCCAGGCTCACTGGCATGCCCGGGCGCCAACCAGAAAACATGATTGACCGACCAGCCGTATCCGTCACCTGTTGATTTTGGAAACGCGGGAGGGGATGAAGCCTCTTTCCAGTTCTTGCCAAAGTCAGTTGAGCGAAAAATGGTCGGGCCCAGATGTCCCGCCCGCGCTGCAACCAGAATTGTGCCTGTAGTCGGATGCCTGACTGCATGGTGGACGATTTGCCCGAGAAAGTGCGGGCCCTCGGCGCGCCATTTTTGTCGCCTAGCGTCGCCTAGCAGCACAAACAGGCCCTTGCGGGTGCCGACGAGAACGACAGTGCCTTTGCTTGCTGCAGTGGTTGCCATCTTGCTCTCCTTCGATTGTGCCGCGCTCTATGGCGGTGGGATTATGGGCGCGTCAAAACCTGTACCAGTGCAGACTTCGTTGGCGCCGTATCCGAAATCGTAATCGCCTCCGTAAATTCTTGCACGGCCATGTCCGCGGCCGCATCTCTGCGTGCATGTACGAGGCCAATCTGGTCGCCCGCGTTGACACGCGTCCCAAGTGCCGCGATGTCGGTCAGGCCGACATCAAAATCGATGCTGTCAGCTGCGCGCATGCGCCCTCCACCAAGCGTAACGACGACCATCCCGACCCGACGTGTGTCGCACGCAGAGACAAATCCAGAACGGGCCGCAAAGACCGGTTTGACCACAGGTGCATACCGCAAATACTTGTCGGGGTTTTCGAGTAAATCAGCCGGCCCGCCAAGCTCAGCCACCATCTTTGCAAATCGCTCGGCTGCACGGCCGGTGTCCAGACTTTTCTGTAGCGCCACCCGAGCTGCAGCTGCGTTGGCCGCGATGCCCGCCGTCACCATCAGCTCAGCGGATAGCGCCAGCGCGACTTCATGAAGTCGCGCAGGTCGCGACTTGCCCAGCAGGTAATCCATGGCGCAACGCACTTCAACCGCATTGCCAGCACAGGGCGCCAATGGCTCGTTCATGTCGGTCAGTAATGCGGAAGTCTTCACACCGGCACCGTTGCCAACTTCCACGATACAGCGTGCCAGTTCCTGCGATTTCTCAAGCGTTGGCATGAACGCACCTGAGCCAACTTTCACATCCATCACCAGCGCGTCCAGCCCTGCGGCCAGTTTCTTCGAGAGGATCGACGCCGTAATCAGCGGGATCGATTCGACTGTCGCCGTGACGTCACGGGTGGCGTAGATGCGCTTATCGGCGGGTGCCAGCTCTGCCGTCTGGCCGATGATGGCGACCCCCGCATCGCGCACTACCTGCTGAAATTTCTCGATGGAAATGCTGGTCTGATAGCCGGGTATGGAATCGAACTTGTCCAGCGTCCCGCCGGTATGGCCGAGGCCTCGGCCCGAGATCATCGGCACGAAGCCACCGCATGCCGCGAGCATCGGCCCCATCATCAGTGACACCACGTCACCTACGCCGCCGGTCGAATGCTTGTCGACTATCGGTCCTGGCAGATCAAGCTGTTTCCAGTTGAGCACCGTGCCGGAGTCGCGCATGGCCAGTGTGAGCGCAACGGCTTCTGCCGACGTCATGCCGTTAAGGAACGTGGCCATCGTGAACGCGGCGATCTGACCTTCGCTCACCGCGTTGGCGGCGACGCCGCGAATGAATTCGCTAATATCAGCGGCCGACAACACCTGCCCATCGCGTTTTTTACGAATGATTTCCTGAGGGAGAAACATCTAAAACACCCTCAAAATTTCGCTGACAGGAAAATGCCCGCGATGGTTGCGCTCATCAGATTCGATAAAGTCGCCGCCGCAACCACGCGCAAACCATACTTCGCCACGATCCCGCGCAACTGCGGGGCGACGCTGCCGAAAGCGCCTGCGAGAATCGCAATGGACGAGATGTTTGCAAAGCCACATAACGCAAACGAAAGTATGGCGAGGGTGCGCGGGTCGATCACCGTGAGACCTGCCGCTTTCACTGCTAGCTCGGGTTGCAGATAGGGTGCAAGACCGACATAGGCAACGAATTCGTTGAGAATCAATTTCTGGCCGATCAGGTTGCCCGCGAACGCGGCGTTCTCCCACGTCACACCTAGCATGTAGGCGAGTGGCGCAAATACTTTGCCCAGCATAGTTTCCAGATTGACGCCGGGATAACCCATCCACCCGGCAACACCGCCGACCACGCCATTGAACAGCGCGATCAAACCGATGAAGGCGATCAACATTGCGCCTACGCTGACGGCAATCGTCAAACCGAGTGTAGCGCCGCTGGCCGCAGCCTCAATAAGGTTGGCGGGTTTCTTGTCTTCAAACTGCAAGTTGTCGAAGCGGATTTCGGTCACTTCTGTTGATGGACAGAGCAACTTGCCGAACAGCAATCCGCCGGGAATCGCCATGAAGCTCGCCGCGATCAGGTATTCCATCTTCACGCCCAGCCCTGCATAACCAGCTAGCGCCGCACCCGCAACGCTGGCCATACCGCTGGTCATGATGACAAAAATCTCCGGCCCTTTGAGTTTGCCGATAAAGGGCTTTACTGCCGCGCCCATTTCGTTCTGCCCCAGAAAAATCGTTGTCACGGCGCAAAACGATTCAATCTTTGACACACCAAGCAGCTTTTGGAAAACGGTACCAAGGATGGTGATGATCCAGCGCATGATGCCGAGGTAATAAAGCACCGCGATCAACGTGGTTACGTAGATGATGGTCGGCAACACACGAAATGCGAACACGAACCCGCCGCCGCCGAACAACTCAAACATTTTTGCCGATACCAATCCGCCGAACAGGAACTCGGTACCTTTGAAGCCGTATTCGAGAATATGGGTCACACCACCTGCGACACCAGTAAGCGCGTCTTTACCAAATGGGATAAACAGCACGAACGCGCCGATAGCCATCTGCACGGCAAGCGCCGCGAGTACCGTGCGCCAGCGAATATGTTTGCGGTCCATCGAAAGCAACACACCGATGCCCAACAATAACGCAATGCCAATGAAACTACGGCCTACATCCGACATGATGATCGCTCCCCTGTTTTCGTTTGCCGAATGTTACAGGAGAGGCTTCACCGGCAAGAAAAAGAAAAACTCCAGTATTGGCGCGGTCTTTGGAGCATTATTGGCTTGGAAGCCGCGTGGAAAATTGACTTTGTAACTGGCAAACTTCGCCAAACCTGTTTCGTGTTGGTTTTAAGAAACGCCCGTTTTCCTTACCAACTCGCTTGGCAGGTATGATCGCAGCTCTTTGTGAAAAATCAACATGACCTCGAACGCAATCTGGCATCGCCGCCCCTCGCTGGCTGAACTCAACACCGCAAAAAACACGATGGTCGATTACCTCGGCATCGAATTCATCGAACTCGGTGACGACTTCATCAAAGCCCGAATGCCGGTCGACCACCGCACGCATCAGCCGATGGGACTCCTGCACGGCGGTGCATCAGTGACACTGGCGGAAACGCTCGGCAGCACCGGCGCATTTCTTTGTGTCGATCTCACAAAATTTAATGTCGTTGGCCTGGAAATCAACGCCAACCACATTCGCAGCGTGCGAGACGGATGTGTCGTCGGTACCGCGCGGCCATTACACCGTGGCAGGACGACACAGCTGTGGGAAATCCGCATTACCGACGCCGTCGACAAACTCGTCTGCGTTTCGCGCTTGACCATTGCGGTGATCGAGAAAACGCCTGCTTGAAGACGTGTTGAAAGCCCTGGCATGAAGCGTCTGCATGCGCGTTTGGTCGTGCCGTTCCTTGCGCCATACGCTGCTTTTTTCCGGCAACCGGATGTTACTGGCATCGTTCTGATTGCCTGGATTTCGCGCATGCCGGTCGGCATGATCGGGTTGGCCATGCTGATGTTCATGCGTGAGGCGCTGGGAGACTTCAAAGTCGCGGGCAGTGTCGTGGGCATCTATTTCGTTTCGATGGCGGTGTTCGCACCGATCTGCGGGCGGATTATTGATCGCATCGGGCCGCTTTGGCCGCTACGCGTCACCGGCGTCCTCAACAGTATGTTTCTCTCGCTGCTGTTTACGGTCGTGTTACTGAGATTGCCGCAGGGAGTGATAATGATCGCCGCAGCATGCGCAGGCGCATTTTCGCCGCCCATCGCTGTGTTGACGCGAACCTTGTGGCGCCATCGCTTTTCCGATGAGGTCAATCGCCGCATGGCATTTTCGGTCGATTCGATCATGATCGAACTGAATTTCACGGTTGGCCCCGCGTTGATTGCATTGGTGATCAGCGAATTCGGCGCGAGGGTGGCGTTCGCGCTGGCCGTGATCGTTTCGTTCTTCGCGTTCGTCGTTTTCCTCTTCACGCCCGCGCTGAAATACTGGCAGCAAGAGCCTCATATCGAAAGGCACCTGCTCGGCCCGCTGGCAGAACCCCGACTCGCTGGACTCTTCATCCTCACCTTTGGACTGACGTTCTCATTCGGTATTCTCGAGGTCGGCTATCCAGCCTTCGCCACCACTCTTGCCATGCCGTTGCTGGCGGGTATTCTGTTGGGCGTCAACTCCTTTGGCAGCGCAGTAGGCGGCGCGATCTACGGCGTGCTGCATCCCAAGGCCCCGCTGGAGCGTCAATTCGCCCTTGCCATTGGCCTCATGGCGGTCCCGCTTTTGCTGCACTGGTGGGTTGATCAGATTATTGTCTTCGCGGTGATCGCTTTCTTCGCCGGTACGCTCATCGCGCCAGCACTAACAGCGCAGACGCTGCTCATTACACGTATCGCGCCGAACAAATACGCCACCGAAGCTTTCACCTGGTCCGCGACCTGTATCGTCAGTGGCATCGGCATCGGTATGGCGGCGGGCGGTGCCATCGCGGAAACTGTCGGGGTCAAATCCACATTCCTGCTGGGCAGCGTCGTGCTGGCCGGGATGTCACTGGCGGCGTTATTGCTTCTTCCCAAACCAGCGAATAGTTAGGCTTCCTGAAACATTCGCGTTGTAAACTGATACGGCTGCCCACGTTGCTGTGGGATTGATCAGCCCGAAGCGTGCACGACCTGGAGAGCATCCGCGATGAATCGCAGCATCATGGAAACCGGATTAGTCGCAAGAGCACCGCTGCTATTGCAAGTCGCGATGGCGCTCATCTTGTTGCAATGTCTACTGTGGCTAGCCCACCCCGGTTCCATTGCCCCAACGCCCCTACGCGTTGCGCCAGAACTTTCCGGCGGCCACCTGCAGCCATCGAATAGATTGCTGCCGACGACGAATCGAGTCCGTTGGACCCTCCGCGATCCGGCCAGCTACTACGTCCCCGCCCTCGCCGGTTTGGCCGATGGACTGGATGCCGAGTCGCGATATTTCATCGCGATGGCTCTGGAAGATTGCTACGCGCTTTCTCATAGCGGGACCGAGAATTTGCGAAATGACTTTACGCGCCGACTAGAGGCAGCGTTACCTAATCGAATCGACCGGCAGCTTCGTGAAGCAGCGTTTGAAGCCAGCAACCGGCAGTGCGCACCTTTTGACGGATCGGCAATTTCGCCTGAGCGCGTGCTCGCGCTATTGCGCGGCGCGGCACAAGACGGCGATCCGCGTGCAATCGCCCGGACGTTGTTGTTTCGCGATCTGGCCGCGAGCAAAGCGGGCACCTTCGATGTCGTCACCCGACTGTTAGCCAGCGGCGATCCGCACGCGATTCGCGACGTCGGTTTTTTCCTGGCGCGCGGCGAATCCCTGCTACAACTTGGCGACGGCAACGCCCCCGTCCGCGCCACCACACTCGCGGCGGCCTGGGAACTGGCGGCCTGCGACTTTGGTCTGGACTGCGGCAGCGGCAGCAAGATGCTGATCAACCTGTGCGCCTATCAAGGACAGTGTGGCGCAATTTCCCTAGAAGACTGGCTCGCGCGCGACGCCGAATCGAGTGAAGAGCTCGCCGAAATCATGCGCCTCAGATCGTTGATTCGTCACGGGCTGGTCATGCACGACTGGGAACTTCTGGGCTTGTTTCTCCTAAAGCCGGTGGCACCGGGCGAACCCATCGCCAAAAGCCTGGTGGGCGGCTGATATACGTTGAATGCACGGTCCGCATTGATGATTTGAGCGTGAAAAAAACTACCGAGAGGCAGTTTAACGGGGCAACCCAACGTCCAGAAAAAAGCCCGGTAACGGGGGGCGTTACCGGGCTTCGACCTCAAAGCGCTCATGGGGAGGGGATGAGCGCTACCTCTTGATGCTCAAAGGGAGAAATGAACATCTAAGTCATCTTCTGCATTTCGGCGACGCTCGTCTGTTCGATAACGCACATAGCGCTCACATTTTTATAGCGGCTCTGCTCGGCGACATTTTTGTACCAAAGCGCACGAGAACATGCAGCCCTGGATGCATTGAATATATTCGTAGCCGAACCAGACAATTTCAGGCTCGAGTACGTCATGGATTACGGCACTGCGATGGACATCGTTTGCGACCACCGACCTTCAAGGTGGTTTGCCCGCATTCGACTAGCCCCCCTCGTCATTCACCCAATAACCACAGTTGATTTTAAGTGAAAAGTAATCGAGCCCCAGTGCTGACGCGGGTTTCCAGGCTGATCGCTATTTTGGCGCCAGCTAGCTGTTTCGCCGACGCATCGATGCAAAACCGGTCAATGCCAAGAGTAACGTTAACAGGATCACCGCCCACTGCGAAAGCGTAGGTACGGGCGTCGCCGTTAACGGAGGGAGCACCGGTGTCAGCACATTGGTGATCGTGCAGCTACCATCCAGCGCCACCGCCACGCAATTCGCCTGATTCGCCGTGTAGCCCACCGGCACAGCCGTTTCCGTTGCGGTACAGGTCGTCGCCCCCGGCGTTGCGCCGGTCACCGTGAACACCGCCGGTGCCGCCATCGACGCGTTCAGCGGCGTGGCCGTCACCGTCCCCGACGTGCAGGTCAGCGCCACTACCACCGTCGCGCCGCTGATCGGACTGAAGCTCTTGTTGACCGTGATCGTGTTGCCGTTCTGGGTGTTGATGATGGTGCAAGTACCTCCCAGCGCCACACTGACGCAATTGGCCTGATTCGCCGTGTAGCCCACCGGCACCGTCTCGGTTGCTGTGCAGGTGGCTCCCGGTGTTGCACCGGTCACCGTGAACACGGCTGGCGTCGTCCGGGAAGCGTTTTGCGGCGAGTTGGTCGTGCCAGATGTGCAGGTCAGCGCCACTACCACCGTCGCGCCACTGATC
>JBBQFL010000036.1:0-44735 GCA_038321965.1 Burkholderiales bacterium
GGAGCAGTTGACAGACCTTCAGCGCTTACGCGCCATCTTCCTGCGTGCGTTCGCCAAGTTCATGCTCACCACCGCTGATCCCCCCGCTTTGTTGACAATCTAATTTGCGCTATTTGATCGGCCAACTGCCGTTTTTAGGATAATTTGTAGAGCGCCACTTGGTGCGGCACTCGGCGCATAAGTGGCTGAAAACCGGCGTCGATACTGGCTCTAAATCTTTTTCATCCCCGGCGGTGCATCGCTGCCAGAGAGCACAACCAGCATGGGCTTGCCTTCGTCTTTCCAAAAATTCACTGCGTCCTGAAACAATTCGACGACGGTTTCGAGCTGGCTTTCGTGGTGGCTGGCAAAGGCATCGGTGTGGTCGAAATAGATTAGGTAGCCGACCGCTTCAACCCAGTCCATGTCGGTGAGGCAATCATAGAAGGCGTCCCAGTTGTTGCCGAAGTGCGAAGGAAATTTCATCGCGACCGCAGCATGGTTGAGAAACTGCTCTTTCTTTTCTATCTTCTGGCCCTCCAGATGAAAGAAGGCCATTCCTTTCGCCCGAGCAAGCTTGCTCAATTCGGCCACACTCGCATGGGTCTTGGCCCAATACACGCCGCGCGGCTGGTCGCTGGCTAAGATGTTTTTGAGTTCCGGCGAGGCCATTGCGCTACTCCTTGATCTTCTTGAATGATGCGTAATGGTCGTCTGTGTAGTAACAGGGTTCGAGTACCTGCGGCTGCTGTTTTACCAGCGCGCCGCCACAGATGACACGTCTTGCACCGCGATCACGGGCTTGCGGTGTTTTCACCGTGAACTCGTGATAAAAGCCGCGCGGCTGCTTCGGCAGAATGCGCTCGCGATTGGAAAAAATGGAGCCGTCCTTAGCGTACGGATACGGGCCACCCTTGCGAATTAACGCCAGCGTTTCACGCGCTTCCTTGGGCAATTCAGAAGCTGCAACCAGTGGGAAACTGGCCGGTTGGTGCATGGCGTCCAGCGCCTGCGTAACGCCGGCACTCCCCAGCAGGCCAATCGCGAGGCAGCAACACCATATCGATCGCAAATTACTTTTCACGTCTGATCCTCAATTTAGTGATGAATCCGTTAGACGATTTTCTTGTGCGGGCAATTCGGTTTGATACAGTCGGCGTACAGGTAAAGCGAATGGTCGTGGATATTAAAGCCGCGATCCTTTGCCACCTTCTGCTGGCGCTTTTCAATTTCAGCATCATAGAATTCTTCAACACGGCCACACTGCAGGCACACCAAGTGGTCGTGATGGCTACCTTCGTTCAATTCGAAAACAGCCTTGCCGCTCTCGAAGTGGTGGCGCACCAGCAGGCCGGCTTGCTCAAATTGCGTCAACACGCGATACACGGTCGCCAGGCCAATGTCGGCGTTCTCGTTCAACAGCAGCTTGTAAACATCTTCAGCAGACATGTGGCGCTGTGTGGAATTTTGAAACAAGTCCAGCACTTTCAAACGCGGAAAGGTGGCCTTGAGGCCCATGTTTCGCAGTTCTTTTGATTCGGACATAGCGATCCCGGATGTAAATTGTCCTCATCATAAGCGTTTTATTGATCCGGAACGATGATGTCTTTGTTCGTCGTTCCGCATTTCCCACCCTCTCCCTTGGGACAAGGGAACACTTGAAGCGAAGCAGAGGGCCGGGGGTTTGGTGGGGAATTCGCGGAGCATGCTCCGCGCCCACCAAACGGCATTCCGATGCATCGGAATGCGCGCACTGCAAGTGAGGGGAACCGGTCAAAAATTTTTCCATGCCGGTTCAATTGTCAATGTCGGCGGCGGGTGATGGCGCGCGATGACGTTGGCGCCGTCAGCTATAATGCGACGTTGATTTGTTTCGAAAGTTTGACATGACCATCGCCCGTTTTGTTGTCCTTATTGCCGTTGCTGCGGCGTCAATTTTGATTTCTGGCTGCGCCGGTTTTGGCGTGCACCGCATCGATATTCAGCAGGGGAATCTGGTCACGAAGGAGCAGCTCTCCAAAGTCAAGCCGGGTATGAGCAAGCTCGACGTTCGTACTGCCTTGGGCACACCGCTATTGCAGGATGTGTTCAACGGCAATCGGTGGGATTACTACTTCAGTCTTGACCAGAGCACCAAGTATGGTCCCTTCGGTCGCGACAAGCAGGGCTTCAAAGTAACGATCATGTTTGAAAACGACAAGGTCGCAAAGATCGATGGTAGCGGTTCTGAAATCGAGATCCTGACCGGTGGCGGCGAGAAACGCCAGTTGCCCAATGCTCTACCGCCAGGCGCACCGCCACCTAAAGAGAAATAGGCAAGCCCCCCTTCACATGACGCAGTCGGCACAAATGCGGCTGGCCATCGCCGGTGTGGGTGGGCGCATGGGGCGGGCGCTGCTGGAGGCGGCAGCAGCGAACCCTCAGGCCGGCATCTGTGGTGCGCTTGAGCATGCGGCAAGTTCACTCTTGCACACCGACGCGGGACTGCTCAGCCGCAATGCCGGCGGCATAATCGTCACTGCCGATCCGGACGTCGCGCTTGCGTCTGCGGATGTGCTGATCGATTTCACCAGACCTGAAGGCACCCTCAAGCTCATTGCGGCTTGCCGCAGGCTCGGCGTGAATATGGTGATCGGTACGACCGGCTTCACGCTGGACGAGAAAAAACAGATCGAATCCGCAGCCAACGATATCGCCATCGTTTTCGCGCCCAACATGAGTGTCGGCGTCAATGTGATGCTGAAGCTTATCGCGCTGGCAACCGCAGCACTACATGAGCAATACGATATCGAGATCATCGAGACTCATCACAAATTGAAAGTGGATGCGCCTTCAGGCACCGCGCTGCAGCTAGGCGAGGTCGCTGCGCAGGCGATGGGCAAATCGTTGAACGATATCGCGGTGTTCGACCGCCACGGTGTGACAGGCGAACGCAAAGCGGGGACGATTGGATTTACCGCCATCCGTGGTGGTGATGTTATCGGCGACCATACGGTCATGTTTGCAGGCGCGGGCGAGCGGATCGAAATCAGTCATAAGTCGTCCTCACGCACGAATTACGCGCAAGGTGCGATGCGCGCGGCGAGTTTTTTGGCGACAAAGAAGTTTGGCCTGTTCGATATGTCCGACGTGCTCGGGCTACGCTAGAAAATGCGGCGGCAGTCGGTTTGCCCAAAAGCGTGCCGTCAGGTAAAATAGCGTCTTAATCGCGAAGACTTTTAGTTAAAGAACGCGGGAAAGTGCCGACACCGGTCTTTCCCGTTTTTTATGTCCGTCGCACAAGCATTTTTCCTCAGCTTTTCTCCGGAGCTCACGTGCAATCCCCCGCCCCTTTTGCCACCCACCTTCAACCTGCTGTGCTTGTGCTCGCCGACGGCTCGGTGTTCAAGGGGGTGTCGATAGGTGCTGACGGCCACAGCGCCGGTGAGGTCGTTTTCAACACGGCGATGACCGGATATCAGGAAATTCTCACTGACCCGTCCTACATGGGGCAGATCGTCACGCTGACCTATCCGCACATTGGCAACACTGGCGCCAATGCTGAGGATGTCGAGTCTGACAAATGCTATGCCGCTGGTCTGATCATTCGCGACCTGCCTACACTCGCCTCGAACTGGCGGATGCAAGAGACCTTGCCCGGCTACTTGAAGACGAATGGCGTTGTTTCGATCGCTAATATTGATACGCGCCGCCTCACTCGCCTGATCCGCGAAAAAGGTGCGCAAAACGGCTGCATTTTGACTGGTTCCCACGACGCAGACGCCATTTCCAGCGCGCTGGCGTTTGCGAAGGCCGCGCCAAACATGTCCGGACTGGATTTGGCGAAAGTGGTGAGCTGCAAACAATCCTATGTGTGGAATACGTCTACCTGGGCACTCGGTGTTGGCTATGGCAAGCAAGAAAATCCGAAATTCCATGTGGTCGCTTTTGATTACGGTATCAAACACAACATCCTTCGCATGCTGGCTGAGCGGGGTTGCCGGATCACCGTCCTGCCGGCTGAGGCATCGGCGAGCGAGGCAATTGGGCTTAAGCCCGATGGCGTCTTTCTTTCCAATGGCCCCGGCGATCCAGAACCTTGTGATTACGCCATAACTGCAATCCGGGAAATTATCGCCAAAGACATTCCCGTTTTCGGTATTTGCCTCGGCCACCAGTTGTTAGCACTTGCGTCGGGTGCCAAAACTGTGAAAATGAAATTCGGCCATCACGGAGCCAATCATCCGGTACAAGACTTGGCGACGAAAAAAGTCTTCATCACCAGCCAGAATCACGGCTTCGCAGCGGCTGAAAAAACGCTACCGGCAAATTTGCGTGTGACACATAAGTCGCTGTTTGACGGCACCTGCCAAGGGCTTGAGCGTACAGACAAGCAGGCGTTCAGTTTTCAGGGGCATCCGGAAGCGAGCCCTGGGCCGCATGAAGTTGGCTATTTGTTTGATCGCTTTGTGAATATGATGGCGGCCGCACGTGGCTAGCAAGCTCACGGTGAAACAGGCATTGCAAGAGTTTACAAACTTGATGTCACAAATTGTAACCTCAAGTTGGGGCGGCACACGATATCTACCTTATGCCTTTTCGGAGCAGGGTGTCGCGATGCTGTCCAGCGTCTTGCGCAGTCCTCGCGCCGTCGCCGTAAGCATCAAAATCATGCGCGCACTGATCGAACACAACAAAGTGCTTGCCAAGAAGATCGCTGTCCTTGAAAGCAAATACGACAAACAATTCGCGACGGTATTTCAAGCCGTTTACGATCTGATGGACGACCGCGAAAAGAAACCCAAACGCAAGATCGGCTTCGTGTAAACCATGCCAAAACGCAGCGACATCAAATCCATCCTCATCATCGGCTCCGGGCCGATCGTCATTGGCCAGGCCTGTGAATTCGATTATTCAGGTGCGCAAGCCTGCAAGGCGTTGCGCGACGAAGGGTTCAAAGTCATCCTGATCAACTCCAATCCCGCGACGATCATGACCGACCCGAACATGGCGGACGTGACCTATATCGAGCCGATCACATGGAGGATTGTCGAGAAGATTATTGAGAAAGAGCGCCCCGACGCGCTCTTGCCGACGATGGGTGGACAGACCGCACTCAATTGCGCGCTGGATCTTGCCAAACATGGCGTGCTGGAAAAGTACGGCGTGGAGATGATTGGTGCATCCAAAGAAGCCATTGACATGGCCGAGGACCGCGAAAAATTCAAGCAGGCAATGACCCGAATCGGACTCGGCTCCGCACGCTCCACGATAGCGCATTCGATGGAAGAAGCGTTGCAGGTGCAGGCCGCTATTGGCTTTCCCGCCATCATTCGTCCTAGTTTCACCATGGGCGGCTCGGGTGGTGGCATCGCCTACAACCGCGATGAGTTTGTCGAGATCTGCGAACGCGGTCTCGAAGCTTCACCCACGCATGAGCTGCTGATCGAAGAGTCGCTGCTCGGCTGGAAAGAGTTTGAAATGGAAGTCGTTCGCGACAAGAACGACAACTGCATCATCATCTGCGCGATCGAGAATCTCGACCCAATGGGCGTGCACACCGGCGACTCGATCACTGTTGCCCCGGCGCAGACGCTCACCGACAAGGAGTACCAGATCATGCGCAACGCCTCGATCGCGGTATTGCGAGAGATCGGCGTTGAAACCGGCGGGTCGAATGTGCAGTTTGCGGTGAATCCGAAAGACGGCCGCATGCTGGTTATCGAGATGAATCCGCGCGTTTCGCGTTCGTCTGCACTGGCGTCAAAAGCGACGGGTTTTCCGATTGCTAAGATCGCGGCCAAGCTGGCGGTGGGGTACACGCTTGATGAATTGAAGAACGACATTACCGGCGGTGCGACACCCGCGTCGTTTGAACCGGCTATCGACTATGTCGTCACCAAAGTGCCGCGCTTCGCATTCGAGAAATTTCCGCAAGCGGATGACCGGCTGACGACGCAGATGAAGAGTGTCGGCGAAGTCATGGCTATTGGCAGAAACTTCCAGGAATCTTTGCAAAAGGCGCTGCGCGGCCTGGAGACCGGCGTTGATGGGTTCAACCTCAAGACTGTTGACCCTGAGAAAATTGGCGACGAGCTGGCCTATCCGCGCGGCGAGCGGCTTTGGTATGTAGCGGATGCGTTTGGCATCGGCATGTCAATCGAGGAGCTCCACGGCTACACGAAAATTGATCCGTGGTTTCTTGCGCAAATCAAGGAGCTCGTTGACCGCGAACTCGCGATTGAAAAAAAATCGCTGGAAGATTTCGATGCCGTGGAACTGCGCGAAATTAAACGTATGGGTTTCTCGGATCGCCGATTGGCGCACCTCTTGAAGCGAAAAGAGGCTGAAGTCCGCGCCAGACGTCATTCTTTCAATATTCGTCCTGTCTACAAACGCGTGGATACTTGCGCAGCCGAGTTCGCCACATCGACCGCTTACATGTATTCAAGCTACGACGAAGAATGCGAATCCAATCCCACCGACAACAAAAAAATCATGATCCTCGGCGGCGGTCCGAATCGTATCGGCCAGGGTATCGAATTCGATTATTGCTGTGTACATGCGGCGCTGGCGCTGCGCGAAGACGGCTATGAAACCATCATGGTCAATTGCAATCCGGAAACGGTTTCAACCGACTACGACACCAGCGACCGGCTGTATTTTGAGCCGTTGACGCTCGAAGACGTGCTGGAAATCGTCGACAAGGAAAAGCCTATTGGTGTAATCGTGCAGTTCGGCGGTCAGACACCGCTGAAGCTGGCGCGTGCATTGGAAGCCAACGGCGTGCCGATTATCGGCACCACGCCGGACATGATCGACATGGCCGAAGATCGCGAACGTTTCCAGAAATTGATTCACGATTTGGGGCTGCTGCAGCCGCCCAATCGCACCGCACGCACTAATGAAGAAGCCATCGTCAAGGCGCGAGAAATCGGCTATCCACTGGTGGTGCGTCCGAGCTACGTACTTGGTGGCCGCGCGATGGAAATTATCCACGTCGAATCCGATCTCGAGCGCTACATGCGCGAGGCCGTGAAAGTATCAAACGATTCACCAGTGCTGCTGGATCGCTTCCTGAATGACGCCATCGAAGTGGATGTCGACGCCGTCAGCGATGGCAATGAGGTGATGATCGGCGGCATCATGGAGCACATCGAGCAGGCGGGTGTGCATTCAGGCGATTCGGCTTGCTCGCTGCCGCCATTCTCACTCTCACTTGAGCTGCAGGATGAATTGCGCAAGCAGACCGTGGCGATGGCTAAGGGCCTCAACGTGGTCGGCCTGATGAATGTGCAGTTCGCGATCCAGGAACACGATGGCGTGTCGAAAGTCTATGTACTGGAAGTGAACCCGCGCGCCTCGCGTACGGTGCCGTTCGTCTCCAAGGCGATAGCCTTGCCACTGGCCAAAATTGCGGCGCGCTGCATGGCCGGGCGCTCGTTGAAGGATCAAGGTATCAAAGGCGAAGTCATTCCACCGTATTACTCGGTGAAAGAGGCGGTATTTCCATTCATTAAATTCCCGGGCGTGGATACCATCCTGGGCCCGGAAATGAAATCGACCGGCGAGGTGATGGGCGTTGGCCATACGTTCGCCGAAGCGTTTGTGAAATCGCAGATGGGCGCTGGTGTGAAACTGCCGGTCATCGGCCCGAATGCCAGCAATGCATTCCTTAGTGTACGCAATGCGGACAAACCCAAAGTGATCGAGATTGCCAGAACCTTGCAGACCTTGGGCTTCGGCTTGGTGGCCACCAAGGGCACAGCGGCATTTTTAGCCAAAGAGGGTATCGAAGTTACCTTCGTGAACAAGGTTCTTGAAGGCCGCCCGCATATTGTCGATCTGGTGAAGAACCGTGAGATTTCACTCATCATCAATACCGTCGAAGAAGATAAGCGTTCGATTCGCGACTCCTGGTCCATCCGCAATGCCGCCCTGACAGGGCGCATCACCTATTACACCACCATCTCTGGCGCGCGCGCGGCGTGCCTTGGTATGCAACATCTGGCGGAACTGAAGGTCTACGATTTACAATCATTGCATCGCTCGCTCGCCGCACAGATTTAAGGTGTTACCGCGCTTGTCGGCGTTGATGAAGGTCGAATTTTTCTTAAAGGTTGAACAATGAGCAGTGTTGCCAAAGTCCCATTGACCGTCGCTGGCGCCGAAGCGCTGAAGGCCGAACTACAACGCCTAAAGCATAAAGACCGTCCCGCCGTTATCCAGGCCATCTCCGAAGCGCGCGCCCAGGGCGATCTCTCCGAGAACGCCGAATACGATGCAGCCAAGGAAAAGCAGAGCTTCGTCGAGGGCCGTATCCTCGATATCGAAGGCAAACTCTCCAGCGCACAGATCATCAATACAGCGTCGCTGGAAAACGACGGTCGCGTGGTGTTCGGCGTCACCGTTGATCTTGAAGAAACCGAAAGTGGTGACAAAGCTTGTTATCAAATCGTTGGCGAGGACGAAGCCGATTTGAAACTCGGCAAGATTTCGTTCACGTCGCCGATTGCGCGTGCACTGATCGGTAAATCTGCGGGCGATGTTGTCGAGGTTCGTGCGCCGGGTGGCACCAAGGAATACGAAATCGTGGATGTTCGCTACGTCTGAAACCTACCCATCGTTATTCGTAGAACGCCATTTGCTGGGCTTTTTCAGGCGAAATGCCGCCGAGAACCCCGCCAGTGCTAGTGCTTGTAGTTTTGCATGTGGCTGTTTCCAGATTGTCGTCCCCTTTTGCGACCGCTAGTCTCGCCTTAAGCGTTTTGCATTTACCGTGAAGCTGCTCGTTACCGGATCCTCCGGCCCTAAAGTCGCTTCGCATGTCGCTGAATATCTGGCGGACTCGCACACGGTGATCGGTGTGGATGTGGTACCCGCGCCGACCACCAGTGTCATTGCTGACGTCACCCAAGTAGCAGACTGGGCGCCGCATCTGGATGGGGTGAATGCCGTCATCCATTTTGCGGCCTTGCATGCGCCACATAGAGGAACCCACACGACCGCACAGTTTCGCCAGACTAACGTCGAAGCGACCCACCGTTTGTTGGAGGCGTCGCGCGCCGCTGGTGTCAATCGTTTCCTCCTTGCCAGCTCGACGTCGGTGTATGGCAAGTCAATGCGTAGCAAGCGCTCAGCAGTTTGGGTAACGGAAGCCTTGCTGCCGGACGCCGAAGATATTTACGATGAGACCAAGCTGGCTGCGGAGCAACTATGCCGCGATGCGTTCTCGCCGACATTTGCCACCGCAGCGTTGCGTTTTTCGCGCAGCTTTCCTGAGCAGTTGCCGTTGATGGCGCTTTATCGCTTGTATCGTGGCGTGGACGCGCGCGACGTTGCGCAAGCGTTTGGTCTCGCGCTGACGGCACCCCTGAAGCAATTCGAGGTGATCAACATTTCGGGGGAAAGCCCGTTTATCGAGAGTGACTGCGACCGGCTTTATACGAACGCACCGGAGGTGCTCCGCAAGCGCACGCCAGAACTCGTTAAAGAGTATGTGCGGCGCCAATGGCCGCTGCCTGCGCGTATTGACCGTGTGTATGTGATCGACAAGGCTAAGGCACTGCTAGGTTACCGGCCGCAGTTCGGCTTTCGTGAATTGCTGCTTGGGCTCGGGGCCAGCCAGCCGATCAACAAATCGGATTTGAAGGGCTAGCGTACCTTCTTTTTCTTAATCCCTGCCGCCTTGTTTTCTTCCTGGCGCTTGGTTACACGCGGCGCTTTGGGCCTGGTTTTGGGCAACGCAGCCTTGGCCGTTGCTGCAGCCAGTTCCGGGCTGTGGCGCCAGAAGATAAATATCTTTCCGATATGTTGGACCGGCGCGGCATTGAGGGCATCGCAGATTTCATCGAACCACTTGCCGCGCAATTCACGGTCGTCGGTGAACGCGCGAACCTTGATTAGCTCGTGGGCTTTCAGATTGCGATCAACTTCGCGGATGATGGCTGGCGTCAATCCGTGATCGCCAATCATTACAACCGGGGTCAAATCATGCGCTTTTGCTTTGAGCGCACGGCGCTCGATGGGGGATAATGTAATCTTCATTTCAGGATTATACGGTTCATGGCTAGCGCACGTCCCAAAAACAGTCGCGACTGGGTCCAGCGGCATCGCAGCGATCCCTATGTAAAGCGCGCGCAGGTCGACGGATATCGCTCGCGATCGGTTTACAAGCTGACTGAAATTGATGCCAAGGAAAAGCTCGTCAAGCCGGGCATGACCGTGGTCGATTTGGGCTCTGCTCCGGGCGGATGGTCGCAGTGGGGTGCGAAGCAGGTGGGAAGCAAGGGAAAGTTCGTCGCAATCGATCTACTGGAAATGGAGCCGATTGCCGGGGTGCATTTTATCCAGGCCGATTTTTCAGAAAGTGTTGGTCTTGATGCCGTCATTGCAGCAATTGGTGGCGAACAGGCGAAAGTAGACCTTGTGATTTCGGATATGTCACCCAATCTCACAGGAGTGGTGATAACGGATCAGGCCAGACTGTTCACATTGGGCGAATTGGCAATGGATTTTGCGGCCAAGTTCTTGAAACCAAATGGAGTTTTTCTGGTCAAGGTATTTCAAGGTGCAGGATTTGAGCCTTATGTGAAAACGCTCAGGTCACACTTCAAGAGCGTTGCCGCTAAGAAGCCTGACGCATCGCGTGGTGAGAGCCGTGAAATATATTTGTTGGCTCGCGAATTGAAATTGCTGTGAATGTGCAAATTGCATGATTAACGCATTCTGCGATTGTCTTATGTGTTTGAATCCAAACGACAAGATTATCCGTTTAGTGTAAAGTGGTTGTCATGGTATTGAATGACACGGTGTGTGGCAGCTTGGCAATTGACGAAGCGATGTTGAAGCGAATTTAAAGGATTACGCGTGAACAATTGGGTAAAGAATATTGGCATCTGGCTCGTCATCGGTATCGTGTTGATGATGATTTTTATGCAGGTGACCAGCCGCAGCGGCGCCCGTCCTGAGCTGGAATACACGGCGATGATGCAAGAGGCCAAGAATGGCAACATTGAAAGCATCAAACAGGAGGGTAGCCGCACCCTGCGCGTAACGATGCGCGACAACAAGACCTTCACCACATTTACGCCTGCGGGCGGCGATCCTTTCATGTGGGATGACTTGCGCAAGTCCGGGGTTAAAGGTGGTGCCAAACCGGAGGAAGAGCAATCGCTACTGATGAGCATATTCATCTCATGGTTCCCGATGCTGTTGCTGATCGGCGTATGGCTCTATTTCATGCGCCAGATGCAAGGTGGCGGCAAAGGCGGCGCTTTTTCGTTCGGCAAGAGCCGTGCAAAGATGCTCGACGAAGGCAATAATCTGGTCACGTTTGCTGATGTGGCCGGCTGCGACGAGGCTAAAGAAGAAGTGGCCGAACTGGTCGAATTCTTGCGGGACCCCTCCAAGTTCCAGAAACTCGGCGGTCGTATTCCGCGCGGCGTGTTGATGGTCGGATCGCCAGGTACCGGCAAAACCTTGCTGGCACGTGCGATTGCCGGTGAAGCCAAGGTGCCTTTCTTTTCGATTTCCGGTTCCGATTTTGTCGAGATGTTCGTCGGTGTCGGCGCTGCCCGCGTGCGCGATATGTTCGAGCAGGCCAAGAAAAATGCACCCTGTATTATTTTCATTGATGAAATCGATGCCGTGGGTCGCCAGCGCGGCGCTGGACTCGGTGGCGGCAACGACGAGCGCGAACAGACGCTGAACCAGATGCTGGTCGAAATGGACGGCTTCGAGGCGGCAGCAGGTGTCATCGTCATCGCAGCCACCAACCGCCCTGACGTGCTTGATCCTGCATTGCTTCGTCCGGGCCGTTTTGACCGCCAAGTTGTGGTCTCGCTGCCGGACATCCGTGGCCGCGAGCAGATTCTCAATGTGCATATGCGCAAAGTGCCTATAGCGCCGGATGTTGTCGCTGAGACAATTGCACGCGGCACCCCCGGCTTTTCTGGTGCTGATTTGGCCAATCTGGTTAACGAGGCTGCCTTGTTTGCGGCACGCGGCAACAAGCGCCTTGTCGAAATGGAAGATTTCGAGCGCGCCAAAGACAAAATCATGATGGGCACCGAACGTCGTTCGATGGTGATGGACGAAGAGGAGAAGAAAAATACGGCCTACCATGAGTCCGGCCACGCTTTGCTGGGCTACATTCTGCCCAAGAGCGATCCGGTGCACAAGGTAACCATTATTCCGCGTGGACGTGCTCTCGGCGTGACCATCCAGTTGCCTGAGCAGGATCGCTACGCCTACGACAGGCAGTATCTGTTGTCGAGAATTGCCGTGCTGTTCGGTGGACGTATTGCCGAGGAAGTTTTCATGAACCAGATGACGACGGGAGCATCGAACGACTTTGAGCGCGCCACACAATTGGCCCGCGATATGGTGACGCGCTACGGTATGTCGGATGAGTTAGGCACGATGGTATATGCCGATAACGAAGGCGAAGTGTTTCTTGGCCGCTCGGTGACTCGCCAGACCAATATGTCTGAAGAAACGATGCGCAAGGTTGACTCTGAAATTCGCAAGATCATCGACATGCAATATGCGCTCGCGCGCAAGCTAATCGAGGAAAATCGCGACAAGATCGAGGCGATGACAAAGGCTTTGCTCGAATTCGAAACCATCGATGCAGACCAAATTAAGGACATCATGGAAGGTCGGCCACCGCGCGCGCCAAAGCTTAGCACTAAGCCGATGCCAAAGCCTAGTAGTGGTGGTGGCAGTGGCGCAGCACCCGAGACACCCAAAGCCGAGCCTGCGACGGCTGAAGGCTCGGACTAGAATCCTTACAGTAAGAGTATTTTTCTGACGAGGCCAGGGATAAATTCCTGGCCTTTGTTTTTCCGGCAACCGTCACCTAGTTTGCGTCGTCAACATGAATCTTCGTGCTGGAAAATTTCTGCTTGAACTTCACCGTCCACTGATCATGGGCATCGTCAATGTGACGCCCGATTCGTTTTCGGATGGCGGCAAGTTTTTGGCGAGTGAGGCGGCGATTGCGCACGGCAGGCGCTTGATCGAGGACGGTGCCGACCTGCTTGATATCGGCGGTGAGTCCACACGTCCGGGCGCGCCTGCGGTATCGTTTCAGGAAGAGCTGGACCGGGTCATGCCGGTGCTGGAAGCATTGGTCGGCGACGGTATCCCGATTTCGATAGACACGCAAAAAATCCAGTTGATGACGGCCGCAATCAGGGCGGGCGCGTCAATGATCAACGACGTCAACGCCTTGCTTGCGACTGGCGCGGTTGAAGCGTGCGCTGAAGCGAACGTTGCAGTGTGCCTCATGCATAAGCAGGGCTCTCCTGCCAATATGCAGCTCGCGCCTGCGTACGAGAATGTGGTCAAAGAGGTTGCGGACTTCCTGGCTGCACGTGTCACTGCGTGCGTTGACGCGGGTATCGCGAAGGATCGAATCGTGATCGACCCTGGATTTGGTTTTGGGAAAACCGTTGAACACAATTTTAGATTGCTTCGAGAGCTCGATACTCTGGTCGTGCTCGGCTTTCCGGTGCTCGCGGGGTTTTCGCGCAAAGCGTCGCTTGGCATTGTTACAGGCCGACCAGCCGATGACCGACTCGCCGCCAGCATCGCAGCTGCCATATTGTGCGCACAAAACGGTGCGACAATTCTGCGCGTACATGACGTGCGTGAAACGGTGGATGCCGTCGAGGTACTGATCGCGGCAAAACCTGCCGTCGCGGAAAAATTCACAACAAGTGAAAAAAGAAAAACCAAATGAATCGAAAATATTTTGGAACAGACGGCATTCGCGGTCGGGTTGGTGAAGCGCCGATCACGCCAGATTTCGCCCTGCGCCTGGGTTTTGCCGCCGGTCGTGCGCTCGCGCATGGACACGCCGCTGCAAACGGCGACTCCAGGCCGGCCGTGCTGATCGGCAAAGACACTCGCATCTCTGGATATATGCTCGAGAGCGCGCTGGAGGCCGGTCTCGCGGCGTCCGGTTGCGATGTGCTGCTGGTCGGGCCGATGCCGACACCGGGCGTCGCCTATCTCACGCGCGGCCTGCGTCTGTCAGCCGGCATCATGATTTCGGCTTCGCATAATCCGTTCGATGACAACGGTATCAAATTCTTTTCCGGTGAAGGCTCCAAGCTGGATGATGCTGTAGAAATGTCGATTGAAGCCGAACTGGAGAAGCCGCTCCAGTCGCTGCCATCGATTTCTCTTGGCAAAGCGCGCCGCCTCGATGACGCACAGGGGCGCTACATCGAATTCTGCAAAAGCACCTTTCCCACGAAGTTGAATCTGCGGGGCATTAAGCTGGTGCTCGACTGTGCACATGGCGCGGCATACGACATCGGTCCTGATGTGTTTCGCGAGCTTGGCGCCACCGTCATTGCCATCGGTAACCAGCCCAATGGCCTGAACATCAATGAAAGATGCGGCGCGACACACCCGGCAACCATGCAGGCTGCGGTGCTTGAACATGGCGCCGACCTGGGCCTGGCGCTCGATGGTGACGCTGATCGGCTGATGATGTGCGACGCGGATGGCAGACTGTTCGATGGTGACCAGTTGCTCTATGCAATGGTCAAGGATCGCCACGAAAACGGGCTGTTGCGCGGTGGCGTCGTGGGCACTTTAATGACGAACTTTGCGCTGGAACAACGCTTTGCGGAAATGAAGATTCCCTTCCAACGCGCCAAAGTCGGCGACCGATATGTGCTGGAAATGCTGCGCGAAAATAGCTGGGAGTGCGGTGGCGAAAACTCTGGTCATCTGCTCTGCCTTGATAAGCACAGCACTGGCGACGGCATCATTTCAGCATTGCAGGTATTGGCGGCGCTGCGTCGCAAGGGCATCAAACGCCTCGCTGAGTTCACGGCTGAATTAACGTTGTTTCCACAGGTGTTGATCAACGTTCGCGTCGCACGGAAATTTGATTTTGCGGCGAATGACGGCGTAGCATCCGCCGTCAACGCAGCCCAAAAAGCATTGGATGGGCAGGGCCGCGTGCTGTTGCGCGCGTCAGGGACCGAGCCACTAATTCGTGTCATGGTGGAAGGACAGGAAAGCGCGCTGGTAAACGCGCTTGCCATGAAGATTGCCGCTGTTGTGACCAGCGCCGCAAGCGAATGACTTATTGCAGCATCGTCCCGGATTTACGCAGATAGGCGATGTCCACGAATTGTGATCCGCGGTCACTCTTTCCGCCGAATGAGACGCTCATGCCGTCCAGATCGTAGCGCGGGCTGCCTGCTACCGCCGCGGCGATCGATGCGCGATTAAGATCACGACCCGTGCGTTCGAGTAGTTTTACAAATGCCTTTGCAGCTAGAAACCCTTCAAGCGTGAGATGCGATGGTGGCTCATCGCGGTACTTCGCCATCAGTGTTAGGTGGTCGTTCTGCAATTTGGTGACGCGGGACAAGGGATTGGGAACCACCTGTGTGATCATGGTCCCGGTCGCAAAATCCTTTTTGGCAAGTTCCATCAGTGTCCGATGATTTACCGTGGAAAGCGCGACTATTTGCGCGTTGTTATCGAGGCTGCGAACCTGCTTTACAAATTCAGCCGTGGCAATGGTGTCAGCGGCGATTACGATGACCTGGGGCTTTTGTTCCAGAACCTTTTGCGCAACACTACCCAAGCCGGCAAGCGACAACGGGATTGCAACCTCCGCGATAGGTCTTTTACCGTCGGCGTTAAGTTGCGTCCGAATCTCATTGTCAATACTCCGGCCAAAGTTGTTGTCCATGTAGGCCACTGCAAACCGCGAAATCGAAAGCTGGCTGAAGTGCCGCATCGCATGACGCACCTCCTCCTTGTAGCTGGGCCGTACGAAAACGATGGAATCCGTAGCCGATCCGATTTCCGCGCCAGATAGTGGCGCGAACAGCACTGTCTTTGACGCATAAAAACGGCGATCGTCGGAGACTGCGCGTAGTGAATCGTCGCCGACATAACCGAACAGCACGTCCACCTTGTCCTGATCGATGAGCTCACGAGTCAACTTCACGGCATTGGCAGCAACGCCTGCGTCATCCTTGACGATCACCTGAATGCGCCGTCCTTTAACACCGCCATTGGCATTGATGTGATCGAACCAGGTTCTGGCGCCAGCAATATAGTCTCGTCCGGTATCGGCGTCGACGCCATTTTGATCTAGTACAACGCCAACACGAATGTCAGCCGCATAAGTCGACGTAAACGGAATGAGGGATGCAGCGATAAAAAGCGCTGCAGAGACAAGTTGTTTCCTGATATTGGACGAAGGCATATGTTTTCCAGAGGTTGTTGAGTCAACCTCATTTATACGGTCCGCATGTTGCAAATCAGTGACGCGAATGAAACAACTGTCCGCAATCAAAAATAAAAAACCCGGAAAGCTATTCGCTTACCGGGGTTTCGTGTCGACGCGAATTAGGCGCGTAGCGTAGTCTCGACGCGCTAACCAAATCGCCCTGTAATGTAATCCTCGGTTTCTTTTTTCCTGGGCTTGATGAATAGCTCGTCTGTTACGCCGTATTCGACAAGCTCGCCGATGTACATATATGCCGTGAAGTCCGATACGCGCGCGGCCTGCTGCATGTTGTGCGTCACGATGGCGATTGTGTAATCCTCTTTCAACTCGTGGAGCAGCTCTTCGATTTTTGCCGTCGAAATCGGATCGAGCGCGGACGTTGGTTCGTCGAGCAACACCACTTCAGGCCGCACCGCAACAGCACGCGCAATACATAGTCGCTGCTGTTGGCCGCCTGATAGCGACAAGCCGCTTTGCTTCAGCTTGTCTTTCGCTTCACCCCAAAGGGCCGCTTTTTTCAGGGCCCATTCGACACGTTCGTCCATCTCTGCTTTGGTAAGCGCTTCGTAGAGTTTCACGCCAAAGGCAATGTTGTCGTAGATAGACATTGGGAACGGCGTCGGTTTTTGAAACACCATACCGACCTTGGCACGCAGCAAATTGAGATCCTGATCCTTGTCGAGGACGTTTTTGCCGTTCATCATGATTTCGCCCTCAGCCCGCTGACCGGGATAGAGGTCGTACATGCGATTGAGGGTGCGCAATAACGTCGATTTACCGCAGCCGGAGGGCCCGATAAAGGCGGTGATACGGCGCTCAAGAATATCGAGGTTGATATTTTTTAGGGCCTGAAAGCCGCCGTAGAAGAATTGCAGATTTTTCACGGCAATTTTTACATTTGGCGTCAATGGCTCGATGGCGGGTTGAAGGACAGCATTCATGTTGTTCTCGTTTTTTGGTAAGGGATACAGCGCTAGAGTTGTGTCACTAGATACGCTGCTTGAAGATGGTGCGGGCGAGAATATTGAGGGTCAGAACAAAAACGGTGATCAGGAGTGCGCCAGCCCAGGCCAGCGATTGCCAATTCTCAAACGGGCTCATCGCGAACTGGAAAATGACCACGGGCAAATTCGCCATGGGTGCATTCATGTCGGCAGACCAGAACTGATTGTTGAGTGCGGTGAACAGGAGCGGTGCGGTTTCGCCACTGATACGCGCAACCGCCAGCAATATGCCGGTAAGCACACCGCCGCTGACCGCACGAAGTGCCACCGACATTATGACTTTCCACTGTGGTGCGCCTAGCGCAGTTGCGGCTTCGCGCAAGCTGGCAGGCACCAACCTCAACATGTTTTCCGTGGTGCGCACGACCACCGGAATGGCAAGCAGCGAGAGCGACAGCGTGCCGGCCCAAGCCGAAAAATGTCGCACCTGCGCCACGTAAATCGTATAAATGAATAGTCCGATAATGATCGACGGTGCTGAGAGCAAAATGTCATTGATGAATCGTGTTGTCGGCCCTACCCAGCCGCGATTGCCGAATTCGGCCAAATAAATCCCGGCAAGAATGCCGATGGGTGTGGCGATAAATGTGGCAAAGCCAACCATCATCAGGCTGCCGAAAATTGCGTTTGCGAGACCTCCCGTACTGGTGGGTGAGGGCGTCATCTCGGTGAACACGGCAATGTTGATGCCGGAAATACCACGGAACACCAGCACAGACAAAATCCAGGCGAGAAACGCCATGCCGATGGCCATGGCGAAGAGTGCCAGCACCAGCGACAAGCGGTTGACAAATAGGCGCCTGCGATAGACCGCATTCATGTGCGAGCCCCTTCACGTTTGGCGAGCTGCGCCAGCATCAATTTGGCCAGCGTCAATACGACGAGCGTAATGAGGAACAAGACCAGGCCAAGCGAAATGAGCGAGGAAACGTGCAGCACGTCGCTGGCCTCTGCAAACTCATTGGCGAGAGTAGAGGCAATCGAATTGCCAGGTTCGTAAAGCGAGGCGGCGATTTTGGGCGCGTTACCGATGACGAATGTGACTGCCATGGTTTCGCCTAGCGCTCGGCCTAATCCCAGCATGATGCCGCCAACGACGCCGGCCTTGGTATAAGGCAACACGATGTTGCGCACAACTTCCCATGTTGTCGCACCCAGACCATAAGCCGATTCTTTCAATACCCCTGGCACGACTTCAAATACGTCGCGCATGACCGAAGCGATAAACGGAATTACCATCACGGCCAGAATAATCCCGGCGGCAAGTACGCCAATGCCCATCGGCGGTCCACGGAAAAGCTCACCGACGATGGGTACCGTGCCGATGGTCTTGGTCAGGAATGGTTGAATATATTCGGAAAAAACGGGTGCAAAAACAAACAGGCCCCAAATGCCGTAAATGATGGAAGGAATACCGGCTAGCAATTCCACAGCCGTACCCAACGGCTGCTTCAGCCATACGGGACAGAGTTCGGTAAGAAATACGGCGATGCCAAAACTGAGCGGCACACCGATGAGAAGCGCAATGAACGAGGTGACGACTGTGCCGTAGATGGCATTGAGCGCGCCGTACTCATGCGTGACCGGATTCCAGGCTCGGCTGGTCAGGAATCCCAGCCCAAATTTTTCGATTGCCGGATAGCCACCATAAACCAGCGAGCCGATAATTGCGGCCAGAATCGCCAGCACGAACAATGCAAAAAACAGCGTGGTCTTGCGAAACAATCCATCCAGCGTGCGCTGGAGGGCCAATTTCTTGTTGAGTTCCGCGAGTTGCTGTTCTTGGGACACGTAATTGGCCTTTTGCAACGTGGCGGAAAATGGATCGGCTTCGGTAAGACTCATGCGCCACCTTGGCATTCTACGATAGTCGTTTTTCAACCTGAAACCAGGCCGCACGCAGAAGCGTGTGGCCTGGTTTTTCCAATAAAGTTGCTTGCTTACCGGTAGATCGGCGCGCCACCCGCTGCGGCCTTGATCTCGCGCTTCCACATTTCGTTGATCAGCTTTACCGTCTTCTCTGGCATCGGCACGTAATCCATTTCAAGCGCTGCTTTCGAGCCATTTTTAAATGCCCAGTCGAAGAATTTCAACGCGGCCGCCGCATTCGCCGGCTTGTCCTGGCTCTTGTGCATGAGGATAAACGAGGCGCCGCTGATGGGGTAGCTATCCTTGCCGGACTGATCGGTCAGCACCAGAAACATTCCTGGTGCGTTCACCCAGTCGGCACTGGCTGTTGCCGCTTGAAATGTAAGATCGTCAGGCTGAATGAAGTTGCCATCCTTGTTTTTCAGTGCCGTGTAAGACATCTTGTTTTTCTTCGCGTAGGCATATTCGACATAGCCGATCGAGCCCTTGATGCGCTGCACATAGGCGGAAACACCTTCATTGCCCTTGCCGCCCACACCTTCCGGCCATGCTACCGCTGTACCCGCGCCGACTTTGGTTTTCCAATCCGCGCTGATCTTCGACAAATAGTCCGTGAACAGGAACGTCGTGCCGGAACCGTCAGAGCGGCGTACGACCGTGATTGGATCCGCCGGCAACTTCAGACTTGTATTGAGGGCAACGATTGCCGGGTCGTTCCAGGTCTTAATTTTGCCGAGGAAAATATCTGCAGCGACCGGTCCCGTCAACTTCATCTCGCCGGGTTTGATGCCGTCGATGTTCACGACCAGCACTACACCACCGACGATCGCTGGAAACTGTACCAAGCCGTCTTTGTCGAGCTGTTCTTTGGTGAGCGGCATGTCGGATGCGCCGAAATCGACGGTCTTGGCCTGGATCTGCTTGATCCCGCCACCGGAGCCAATGGATTGGTAATTCATGTTGAAACCGGAGACTTTCTTGTAGTCTTCGGCCCACTTAGAATAAATCGGATAGGGGAACGTTGCACCTGCGCCGGTGATGTCTTGCGCCATAGCGCCCGTTGCGAGTACCGTGCCGAGAAGGACGCCGGTTAAGAGTTTTTTCAACAGCATATTGGACTCCGTGTGTGAAAAGTTGAACAGTTTTTTGAATATGGGACGAAGAATACGTAATTTTTGTGACGCCTGTATGACAGATGGCCAGTTGCGAGTGGAGATGATAGATCGCCTATTGGCGGGCGTCTTCAGCCGTTTCCATGCCAGAAGCCGCGCCGGATAAGGAGTTTGCTTATTTCACTTCAGCAATGAAGCTGAAATAGTTGCATCGCATCATGCAGCGGTCCCATGGCCAAACGGAGATCCGCACCATGAGCATGATCAATGTCCAACACTTGCTGGAAACGAAGTACCCCGCATTTTTGACCAAGCCCGATCTCATCACCCGACCGACGGTCGCTTTTCTCAAGAAGTTGCTGCGCGAGCGGGAACTGAACACCTTGTTCGCGCAATGCGAACACCACGAAGGACTCGAATTCGTCGACAAGGTGCTGGAGGATTTCAATTTCAGCTATAGCGTCGTCGGCCGTGAAAAAGAAAATATTCCCGTCCAGGGGCGCGTGGTGATCGTCGCAAATCATCCTTTGGGAATACTCGACGGTCTGGCACTCATCAAAATGGTGAGCGAAGTGCGCCAGGACGTACGAATCGTCGCCAACGATATCCTGTTGCAAGTCAAGCCGCTACAAAAATTATTGCTCCCGGTGATCAACATTGGTCACGGTACCAATAGAGCCAACGTTGATGCGATCGATGCCGCACTCGAAAATGAGGAAGCCGTCATTGTGTTTCCCAGCGGCGACGTTTCCCGGGTGGGGCCAACAGGCATCAAGGACGGACCATGGCACGGTGGCTTTTTGCGCTTCGCCGAACGCGCTAAAGCGTCGGTACTACCGGTCTATCTGGGCGGAAAAAATTCAGCCTTGTTCTACACGTTGTCGATGATTTTCAGGCCACTATCCACGCTGATGCTGGTGCGGGAGATGTTTGAACAAAAAACCATGACGCTGCCGATCCGCATCGGCGAGTTGATTCCCTGGCAGGAGATCGCCGACCTCAATGTACCGCGCGAGGAAAAAATCAAACGCATCAGCAGGCAGGTGTACGGCGTCAACAGCAATCGCACACCCGAATTAAAAACAGAGCGCTCCATCGCACATCCGGAATCGACGGTCAGCATTCGCAAGCAGTTGCAGGAAGCCGAGCTGTTGGGCGAGACCAAGGATGGAAAGCAGATTTACCTGTTCGATTACAGTCGCAATTCACCGGTGATGCGTGAGATCGGCAGGCTGCGCGAGTCCACTTTTCGTCGCGTCGGCGAGGGCACCGGCATGCGCCGCGACCTCGATCAATATGATGTGTATTATCGGCAACTCGTCTTGTGGGACGACAACGATCTGCAAATTGCGGGTGCCTACCGAATCGGCGAAGTTGCCAATATCATCGCTGCGCGCGGTATCGACGGACTATACGCGAGCAGCCTGTTTTCCTTTACGGAGAAAATAGCCGACGTGTTGCCGCGTACGCTGGAGCTGGGCAGAAGCTTTGTGCAGCCGCGCTACTGGGGCATGCGCAGTCTCGACTATCTCTGGGTTGGGATCGGCGCGTACGTCAAACGCCACCCAGAAATCCGCTATCTGCTCGGCCCGGTCAGCATCAGCGATGCGTACCCGCGTGTGGCGAAAAACATGCTGGTACATTTCTATCGGCACTACTTTGGCGGCGACGATGTGCTGGCCTTGGCGCGACACCGATTTGTCATTCCCGAAAATGAGAGCGCAGCGCAGTTCGCTCTGTTTACCGGTGAAAGTTATGAGCAGGATTTCCGCACCCTGAAACTTGAACTTGGCAAGCTCAGCGTTGCGGTGCCCACGCTCTACAAACAATACACTGAAACGTATGAATCCGGTGGCGTGAAATTTCTCGACTTTAATGTCGACCAGAAATTTTCCAATTGCGTCGACGGACTGGTATTAGCGGACCTCGATAAACTCAAGCCTGCCAAACGTGAACGCTACCTCGGCGACAAGCGCAGCCCACTGGTCGCGCCAACGCTGACGCCGATTCCGCATGGGTCAGTGCAATGATGTAAGCCAGTCGCGCACTTGCGACGCCGCCCATTTCCCGGCATCGAGTGGCAGATCGTGTCCCGCATCTGCATGAATGCGCAAGGTTACTTGCCATTGGGCCGATATTTTCGCCGAACAGCGAGGATTAACCAGACGGTCTTTCGCGCCGGCAAGAATTAGCAGCGGTATTTCCGGCTTTTTCTGCGGTGCACGGTATCGTGCTGCAGCGATCATCTGCCGTAGCGCGTTCGATTTTGTAACAGGATTTTCGTTTCGATAAGGCACCCAGGCAGCGATAACTTCAGCGTGCTCCTCACTGTGAGCGCTGGTCATGCGCAGTATTTCGCGTTCAGTTTCCGTCACGTTCTTTTTCAGCAAAGCCAGTCCGATCATGTTCCCGTAATTGCGCGGCGACAGGCGATCATGGAACGGGCTGAACGGCCGCAGGCTGGTATTGATCAGCACGCTGGGTCCCAGTTCGCCCGGATGACGCGATGCCCATTCGACCGTCACCATCGCGCCCAAAGACAGGCCGAGAAGATGGTAGGGGGGTGGTGTGCCAATACGCCGCAGTGCGGCGCGCACGAAGTCCACACTTTCCGCAATATTTCGGGGGCTTGGTACGTGATTGAGCCGGCCATTTCCAGGCAGATCGGGCGTCAGGATGTTTGTATTTGGATTGGCTTCACGAAATTGGCGGGGGAAGTCTCCCCAGTGCCGCGCCTCTCTGGCAAGCCCGCGCAGGAAGACCCATGAATTCATGCCGACGTGCTCGCGGCCCTGGCAAGCCGGCAGGAAAGTGTTTTGAGCCAGTTCCCCTTACCCCAGCCCTCTCCCAATGGAGAGGGTGAGAAGTACGGAACGATGAGAAGAGGCATCATCGTTCCGAATCGATTGCATGGTACCAGCGCGCCTTTGCCGCAAGATCGTGATGTTCACGCATTGCGCCCACCGGCATCCAGCGCTGATGGCCGCAGGCAGCGCGCGTCAGGAAATCGAGCCAGAGCATATGGCGACGCAAGACCCGCTGTTGCCGGTGCGCAGCGAGTGGATTGAAGATACCCCTCCGCGACAACAATTGTCTGGGACTCTTCTTGATCCACAGCCAAGAACCCATTTCGAGTGTGAGCGGCAGAAACACGCGCTCAGGTGTTGAAGCGGCATTCAGATACATGTAATCCCACAAGTCGCCATGAGTCAAATACTGGTGGCTTTGCGGCTCAAACAAGTAGTTGTGGTTCGGATAGGTTTGGTCGAACAAATTTTCAAGTGCGTGAATTTCGGCGAGATGCTGGATCGGCACCGTGGTGTGGGCATGTGGAAACCAGATTCGATCCTGCACGCCGAAACCAGAATGACAATCCAGAGTGAGGCTGAAATTGTGCGGGAGTAGCTCTTCATCGACGATGCGGCAAACCACCTGACTCTCGATTTCCATTGCGGTATTTGCCAGTCCACGATACCAGGGCAGACGCGAACTGAGCCGTTGACCGCTAAGCAGAAAAGGGACCTTTTCCAATGCATCGACTGGTGCATTGCGCATCAGGTCCACACCGTTCGGGTTGCAGCGCGTGCCGTGCAGCATGCCACCCGGGTTGACCAGCGGAACGAAAACGAGGCGAACCGTGGCTAACTGCTGATGCAGCAAGTCATCCCATTCCAGACGCGCCAGCAGGCTTTGCAAATACGTCAGCAGGACCTGCGTGCCAATACGCTCCAGGCCGTGAATACCTGCGAAGAAACCGACCGCTGGCACTGCAGGGTCGGTATTGCCCAGGCAAAGTGCGTAGACCGGAAAGCGCCGCCCATCGGTGTCGACGTCGCAAAGACTTTGCACCGCGACGTGCGGCGACGCGCCATCGACAATACGCTGCAGCTCCTGAAACTCGGGGAAGTCAGTGGTTGTCATCGCGCCTTTGGTGACGCGGCCAAATTGCCTGGGCGCAGCACAAAAGGGCCGCGACGCAGGCAGCATTGCGCCCGGTGGCAACAAGGTATTTGCCTCACTGTTGGGTTGCCTGCTCTGTCGGCTCCGGATAGCAGCGCGGGACTATTTTTTCGGCCGACCCGTTTTCACGATTGCCAGCGTACCCACCAGCGCGATCAGTTGACCGGAGTCGAGCTTGGCCAGGGCATGCAGGGCGGCCCGCAGCAGCTCGCTCTTCTTCACCGCGACCTTGCCCTTGAGCGCGTTCAGCTTGAGCGTGTCGATTAGCGCATAGTCAGCAGACGGCATTGTGAAACTATCGCGAATCATCTTCACTTTTTTGGGCTTGATGACTTTCGGCGCCTTCGGGACTTTTGCAGACTTGGCGACGACTTCAGGCGGAGATTTTGCAACTCTGGCGCCAGTAGAAGTTTTGATGGCCGACTTGGTTGCGGGGGTCTTTTTTGCCCCTGCGGGTTTCACGGATGGGGTGGTTTTACGAGCAGTCATGTTGCGATCCTTGTTTCCAGTAATGGTGTAAACCGTTTATACCGTTAATGGTTTTGCGTCGCAATCGTCATATTTCTGCAATAAAACTCATGGCGTATCGTTTTGATTCGCCATGAACCAATACGGACCAGATTGTCGATTGCGCGGGGTGATCAACGCGACGCTTTTATCAAGCCTGCAAAGCGTTCGATTTCGTGGCTGTCCGAATCCGCCACGGCCGCGAAACGCACGCCGCCCGCCGCCCATGTCGCGGTGCTGAATCCGCGAACGGTCTTGAGCGCCATCGGCTCTTCCATCGCAGACCGGGTCATGAACAGACTGGTCGGGTGTTCGCGCAACTTGTAGACCAGCACTGCGGCGGGTTGCGGCCCGAACTGTTCAAGCCGCGCACCGAGCAAGGCATAGCCGTTGGCGGTCAGATCCACGACCGACGGCGCAAAATCAGTCTTGCCTTGAAACCACGGTTTGACCGTGTGCCGGTCGCTGGATGTAACTTCGATCAAGTGACGCGGATCGCTCAATCCAGCAATATGGCGAGCCACCACCTGCTCTTGCCATGGCAATGAAGCCACCGTGTCGACCGGCGCGCGCATGATCGTAAAGGTGAGCGCGGAGCTAACTACCGCAACTGCTGCCGCAAGCGCGACCGCCTGCCACCACGACACACGTCGCAACGGCGAAGGCCGTGCTTCCTGAAGTGCCGCCAGCCGTTGCATGACGGCGGACCCAAGCTGCGGTGGCGTTTCGAAGTAGGTTGACCCTGCCTTCACACGCTTCCGCAAGGCCACACGATCATCGCGCAATGTGCTGCATGCGGCACAAATTGTGAAATGCTGCCCAAGTTCGGCACTGGTCGCCGGATCGAGTTCGCCGTCGATCCAGGCATCGAGCATTTGGCGGCTACGTACGCAACTCATGATGTCGCTTCTTTCTGCGTGTCGGTCAAACGGTCGCGCAACAAGTCACGTCCACGCGCCAGCCGCGACATCACTGTGCCGATCGGTATCTTCGCCACCGCACTGATTTCCTTGTATGACATTTCCTCAAGCTCACGCAGCACAATCACCTCACGGTATTCAATCGGTAGCAGCGCAATGGCGGCGCGTACAGCACGCCCTTCAGCATTTCGCAATGCGGTTTGTTCTGGCGGTACGAAACTCGCACTCACGTAATCGCCATCGACGGTATGCTGCAACTCATCGAACTCCTCCCGACTCCCGCCGCGTTTTTGCTCGCGCAAACAATCCATGCAGGCGTTGCGCACAATCGCCATGAACCAGGCCTTGGGGCTGGGACCGTGCATTGCCTCGAAAAAACGAAACGCGCTGACACAGGCATCCTGCACCGCGTCTTCCGCAGCGGCGTCATTGCGCGTCAGCCAACGCGCGAGGTTGTAGGCCGCGCCGAGATGCACCAGTACGGCAATCTCGAATCTTTCCAGTCTTGACCCCTCGTGCAAACGCGGCTCCCCAGGCTCCATGTCAACCAGACGGTTGTCATAGTCAATTTATTCCCAACCGTTTTTATACGCAACCGGGAATAAAGCTGACGAGACCGCCGTCATTGCAAACGAAGCGAATGGCAAGAGCCAAGCGCGCAAAGTCGCTTAACCCCTGAGGAGACGAATATGGAAGAGTCTAGTTTCAACCGACGTGATTTTCTTAAATTGGCTGGGGTGGGTGGCGGTGCGGTATTTGCCTCCACACTCCCGGGTTGCGCCAATCTCATGCCCGGCAAGGCGGATGATTTCTACTTTGTACAACTCTCCGATATACATTGGGGCTACAACAACGCCTCCGTTAATCCTGATTTCAAGAGTACCTTGCCCAAAGCGATCCAGGCCGTCAATAGTCTGGAGCAAAAGCCTGATTTCGTCGTGTTTACGGGCGACCTCACCCAGACAACCGACGACCCGAAATTGCGCCGCGCGCGCCTGAAGGAGTTTCGCGACATGGCCGCCGCAATCAACGTGCCGGTGCGTTACTTCGCCGGCGAACACGATGCGGCGCTGGATCGTGGGGAGGCGTATCAGGAATTTTTCGGTGAGACACTGCGGTACACCTTTGACCACAAAGGGTTGCACTTCATTGTGCTCGACAATATCTCAGACCCGGCGCCTATCCTCGGTGACAAGCAGATCGAGTGGCTGAAAGCTGATTTGGCCAGACAAAAGCCCGATCAACCCATCATCGTTCTCACCCACCGTCCGCTGTTTTCCATGTATCCGCAGTGGGATTGGGCGACGCGCGATGGCGACAAGGCGATAGATCTGTTGATGCCGTTCAAGAACGTAACGGTGTTCTATGGACACATCCACCACGAACATCACCAGAAGACCGGTCACATCGAACACCACGCCGCAAAATCGCTGATGTTTCCGCTCGCACCAGTCGGTTCGGTGGAAAAGAAAACACAGGTGCCGTGGAACGCCGCCAAGCCATACGAGGGCCTCGGCTGGCGCCGCATCCGTGCCGAGACTGACGGGGATGGGCATGTTTTGATGGAACAGGTGCTGACAAAAGCATGAAGATCTTGCATTGTATTTTGCGCGTCGGGCAGCAGAGGATGTTGGTCAGATGAATCGCCGTCGCTTCCTTCGCTATTCGGCAGTTGGCGTGATCGGTGGCGTGGCGTGTGCCAGGCTGGCCATGGGTGTTGCGGCTACGCGGCGCATCTTGGTTAAGGCGGCCAAATTCCAATTCACGCCCGGCGAAATCCGGTTGCGCAAGGGCGAGGCCGTCGTCTTCGTCCTGACGGCGGAAGATTTTCCGCACGGCTTCAGTCTGCCGGACTTCAAGACGCGCATAGATTTCCTTCCCGGCAAGACAGTGGAGCTGAATTTCACCGCTGATAAGGTAGGCCGGTTTCATTTCCTTTGCGACAATTTCTGTGGCGAAGGACACGACACGATGAGCGGCTGGCTGATTGTGAGCGAGAGTTAAACACGAGCACTGGCGAGGCATTCCACATGTTTTCGGCTGGAACGGCTCGCCAATGCTCGATGTTGCCAATTTCGTGAGGCGGGCCTATCCCGTCAATCGCCCAGAACGATCGGCAAGGCATTGGCTAGTTCGAAATGTCCAGCCGCTCAATCACTCTCGTGGCGGATAGCGTTTCGTCAAAGCCACGAACCAGCAGCATGACCTTGCCGTTCTTGTGCACATTTACCTCGGCCCAGGCATACATGCGGTCGTTTGGATTTGTACTCTGTCCCGGCTTGATGCCAAACGGCGAACCCGCGGTGCCGACGATGACTTGCCAAGCCTTACCGCCAGTTGCGCGGGTGGGCCGCGAGGCGTTGTAGACATGCTGGTGTCCGCAGAAATAAGTCGCACCATATTGTTCAATCAATTCCCATAGCGCGTCCCGGACCTCCAATCTCTCTTCCAGCCCATCCGGTTTTTGTTTCGACTTGTCAGGCGGGAAATAAGTGAACGGCATCTTGTGCCCGAATACGAAGAAATGTGTTGCACCGCGCGCTTTGGCAGCGGCCAGATCTTTTTTCAGCCACGCAACCGGCGCCGAGTCATCGAATCCCGCCGGATCTGTATTGATTACTGCCATGTGGACCAGACCTGCGTCAAACGAATAGCTCAACTGCATCTGGTTGGTGGTGATGCCGTCGGTGCCGTTTTGCGGCGTATTCGAAATCTGCCAGGCGCTTGCAGGCTGGCCCGTCGTCTTGTTCCACAAAGACTGGTTCAGGATCAAGTCGCCCATGTTGGCGCGCCAGGCATTTTCTCGCAGAGCGCTCGCTTTCTTAATCGTGCCGCCACCAGCCTTGGGTAGCTTATCCTGAACCTCGTGATTACCCGGCACCGGCAGGACGTATGTACCGCGTTCCATCATGCCGGCCACCATGCCGCGCCAGAAGGCGTATTGCCTGTCCAGGCCTGCTGCGTCGGCACCGTAGCCGTAAATCATGTCGCCGTTGAAAACGAGCACCTGCGGCTTCTGTTGCTCGATCTCGTGCGCCATCCGCCCCCAGACACCCGTCGATTGCAGCCAGATTTCGTCTTGTGGCGTGTTGGCAGAGCCGTTCGGCTCCGCGCGACTGTCGCCAACGGTCGCGAACTTGAAGATGACCGGGGATTCGCCGCCATCGGGCGCCTTTGTTTGCGCGCCGCTCTGACAGCCGGCGGCAAACATGATCGCCGCCGCGACGCCTAACAACTTGCGTTTCATTCGCTAGACCTTGAAACGCTGTGCACAATTGACATCATGCAGCTGGTGCAACATCAGAAATCCACCTTTGCAGACACCTGAAAACTGCGCGGTGCCTGAAAGGTGTACTGATCGCCAGCGAGCACTTTGCCGGGACTGATCGAAGTTACCTTTTGTTGGTCAAACAAATTAAAGACATTGAGTTGTAGCTTCAATGCCTTGGTACCGATATCCAGATTTCTGAACGCGTACGAAACACCCAGGTCCGCGTTGTTGTAAGCCGCGACCTTGTAGAAGTCGTAGTTCACCGGTTTGGTCGCGTCGAAATCTTGTTGGTAAGCAGCTCCGGTGCGCTTGTAGATAAACGAACTGGACCACGGCCCCGAGGTGAAGAGTAATCCTGCCGCCGCGGTCATTTCGGGAGAATTCGAAATCGTCTTGCCGGTATCGGTCGCCTTAGCGCGATTGACCGAGCCATTTGCGTATACGGCAAAACCCGAACCAATCAAATACGTGATTTGCCCCTCGACACCCTGATAGGTCGCGCCGCCAATGTTGATGAATGCCGTCGCCGTGCCACCAAGGCCGTTGGATACATACTTGTTCTTGAATTCGATGCGATAGATATCGGCGTCCCATGCGAGATCGCCCGCCTTGTTAACGACGCCTAACTGGTAATTCGTCGATTTTTGCGGGTCTGCACTGTTGTTGTTCGGGTTCGCAATATAGAAAGACTTCAGATCAGGAATCTGGAATCCTTTAGCATATTGCGCGTACACGGCAAAGCCGCTACCCAGTCGCTGGTTTACGGTCAAAAAAGGCAGCGTCGTACGATAGTCCACCGATGTGTTCTGCGGCAGCCGCGTAGTCTGGTTGATCACGGCGTCTACCGAGCGCGTTATTTTGACTGCCTTCACGCCCGGCGTGACGGTCAGACCTTTTGCAGCCTCCCACTCGAATTCGATGAAAGGCTGATTGTTGGTGATTGCCGACTGCTGATCGAACAGTACGCTTGGCAGTTGCAGCGGTGTCGGCCTGGTTTCGCGAGGGTCGCGGATATTGCCCAGCGTGAGATCGAGATCGTATTGATGGCGATCCGTGTCAGACTTTTCGGTCCAGAGGCCAACTGTCAACAATCCGCGCAGCATGTCGCCGGTGAATTCCTTGCTGGCCTTGAAAATTCCGCCATATACGCGGTACTTGTTCTGCTTGTCGATTCCGGGAATATCTTTGTTTCCGGTTGGTCCGATTTTCGTACCGGGTGCGGTGAGGCCGGTCGGATCAGTCGAGGAAATTGTCTGGTTGTTGTAGTAGTAGGTATAGGCACGTGCGTCGGTTGACCAACCTTCACCCCAGTTGGTTTGGAGCCAAAGGTATTCGAAATCCGTGTCCTTGGCGGTGTGATTGAAACCGGAGAAATTGAAGCTGACAGGGTCATTGTTGAGGCTGAAGTTTTTTCCAAATTGTGCCACCTGTGCAAGCGTCGGACCCTTGTTATTGTCGGGCTGTGTGTACTTGATGCGATTGACTGACGTGAAGGCAGTCAGGGTCAATCCCCCACCGACCGGCGTTTGCAGCTTGGCGGTTAAGTTGTCGCTCTTGATATCGTTGAGCGACAAGTAGCCATCCGATTGAAGATGCTGGAAATTCAGCTGCAGCGTCGCATTATTCCAGTCTGCGATGCGCCCGCTCTCATACGATGCGCCGATCAGCGCCGTCTTCCAGGTGCCTGCCGAAGCAAATATGCTGGCGGCGTGCTCATCACTGGGCTTTTTCGAAAACAGGTTGATCGAACCACCAAATGTGGCGAAGCCGAGATTGCTGGCGTTGCCCGGTCCGCGTTCAACCACCGCGCCGCCGATAACGGACGCCGGAAAAAATGACGTGGAATGATGGGCCGGATTGTTGGTATCGCCCCATGGGATTCCGTCGAAGGTGATATTGTACTGATCGTCGCTGAAGCCGCGCATGGTGGTTTTTGTTTCGCTCAATCCTGGGCCATTGGCGGAGTCGCCGGACATACTCGGTGCCACATTGACGACGCGGCTGTATTCGGCCGTCGGTGCCACCGAGCTCTCGATGAATTCGCGGGTGATGATTGACTGCGGTTGCGTTGCTTCGAGGCTGGCCTGCGTGGGTGCCAGTGCAGATGCAGTGTTTTTTTCGCCTGGCCGGTAGGCGCCGGTCTTGGCGGTAACACTCACTGGAAGAACCTTTTGCGGTTCTTCGGCCGCCGCAACTTGGGCATATACATGGGCGTGGAACATTGCGATGATGCCGGCCGAAAGCACGGATCTCTTGAATGGCATGGTCGTGGTTTTTCTTGATTGAGAAAAGGATTGAGGGTCGCGCGGTAACAATTGAAGGATGATAGAAGCCGCTCATGACAGCCGCGTGTCAGAGGGGATTCGGGCGCGTGATTTATTGACGCAAGTTGTCCAGGGCGCCGAATACGGGCAGCGCCGACAATGAGTTGCGCCGTCCCGGGAGCCGTAAACTCGACGATGTTTTATTGAGCTGGGCGTAAGTTATTGCGCCGCTTGCAGGTTCGGTGAGGGTGCAACCGATGTTCGTCGATTACGTCGTTTTTTTCACTGTGCTGAGATAAACGTATATTCTTTTCTTGCGTTTACGCTCACCAGCGTTGGCGAACATTAATATTGATGAATTGCGACTTTGCGACGTGACTGCGGGACATTCTGGTCAGCTTTGGTGCGTTGTGATGTCGAGATTTGACCACGTCGCGATTGGCGATATGTTCAAATCAAATACTTCAACAAAAATTGTGATTCCAAACGGACGCTCCATGCACGAAACCACCAAGGCGGTCTTGAAATCCAACGCCGGTCGCGACCCTGACCGTGTCCACATCAAGCTGAAGGCCCTGCGTGAGGATCCCTTCACGTTTTTCCGTGGCACGGCACCACTATATTTTTCGACACTGGAAATGCCGCGACAGTTGCAGCGATCTCCAAAGGTCGTTGTGTGCGGTGATTTGCATCTCGAAAACTTCGGTAGCTATAAGGGCGACAACCGGCTGGTTTATTTTGACATCAGCGACTTCGATGAAGCATGCGTTGCACCGCTCACATATGACTTGGTGCGGTTTGCCGCCAGCGTTCTGGTTGCGGCGAAGTACCTGAAGATCGGTAGTAAGCAGGCGCAAGCGTTGGTAGTCCGCTTTATCGACGCGTATGCTGCAACGATTGTGTCGACCAAACCGCGTTGGGTGGAACGCGCCACGGCGACGGGCCCCATAAAGTCACTCTTGCAACGCGTAAAAAATCACTGTCGGCGGGATCTGATTTCCCAGCGCTGCGTGCAAAAGAAGGGTAAGACCACGCTGATTGCCGATGGAAAAAAAGCGTTGCCGGTCACAGCCCGACAGCGTGATACCGCGAAGTCGATACTTGCCGCGTATGCGAGCACCTGTGAGCATCCCGCGCATTTTGAGTCTGTGGATATCGCCCGCAGAATCGCCGGGGTAGGGAGTCTCGGACTCGAGCGCTACGTGGTTCTGGTGCGGGGCGACGGTAGTAGCGACGGCCGCTATCTGGTGGACATCAAGCTCGCCAATCCATCCGCATTGGCGGCTACGTTGCAGAGCAGGCAACCGGCATGGAAAAGCGACGCTGAACGGGTGGTGACAATGCAGCGAGTCAGCCAGGCGATTCCCCCGGATCTGCTCGGTGCAGTCGGTATGGGCAAGCATTCATACACCATCAAGGAGTTGCAGCCGACGGCCGACAGAGTCAACTTGCGTGCGCTCGATGGCAACAAGCGATCACTCGATAATGTCGTGCGAACGATGGCAGAGGTAATTGCGTGGGCCCATTTACGGGGATGCTCCCGTTTCGGTGCCGAATCGGTAGAGAAACTGGCAGCCTATGCCCATAGCAATGTTTGGAAAGGCATGCTTCAGGATGTCGCGCAGGAGTCGGCAACACTTGCATTTAGCCAATGGCAGGAATTCGCAGCCGACTATGACCAATCAGGCAATGCGTTGGCAGATGCACTGTAAACCTCAACTGCCCGGATATTGGAAAGTGTCCGCAAGCGAAGACCACCGCCGGACTTGAGTCGGTTCGACGACAATACGGTGGAAGTATCGAACCCGCGCCACCTGACAAACCTAGCATCTACGGGCATCTTCAGCCGTTTTATCGTCAGGGACCGCGCCGGCGCTAGTGTTTATGATTTTGGCTGCTATTTCTGATCAACCCTAGCCTTTGCCCTCCATGTTTTTTACACGTTCAATATAGATTTCGACCGCCGTCGCAAGCGTCAGTGATTTCGGGAACAGCGGTATCGGTTTATTGGCTATTGCTAAGTTCGATAATCACAACTCACTCGACCCTGAACTTGAAGGGGTGCCCCTCAGCGAGCTGCGCACCGAATAAATCACGTCGTTCCACAAACAGCGCGCTGCCAGTTTGCCGTTTCGCATGACCTTTGGCATTCGCTGCAGCCGCGGATACGTCTAGCAGACTTGCATCGTGTTTTTGAGGTACACAGATCACACCGAGCGAGATCGAAAGCAGAGGAAACGAAATGAGATGCCCGCGTCGATCGCGCGCGCGAAATGAGTGCTGCGCCAATTCTTCTGCGGAATAGAACCGTTTGATGCTTTTGTCGAAATCGGCAACGAGCGAGCAGCAGCGCGCATGCCAGTCTGGCGATCTGTACAGGACCACGAAATCGTCCCCGCCGATATGGCCAACGAAATCCCTTTCCAGGTCCGCATATCGCAAGAGCAAATCTGCCGTCAGTTTGATGATTTCGTCACCCGCAAAGTAGCCTTGGGTATCATTGAAAGGCTTGAAGTTATCCAAGTCGGCGTAGCAGACAACGAAAGCTTCCTGGCGTGTCAGCATCGCCGCAATTCGCTCGTCGATCGGTACATTGCCGGGCAAAAAAGTGAGCGGATTGGCGTAACGCGCGGCGCGCATCTCGGACTGGGTAATTTCGAACATCAGGCTCTTGGTTTCACAAATGCCGGCATATTCGCCAGCCTTGATGACGGCGAACCCTTCGTTGCTGGTTTCACTCGCCGCAAGACCAACTAAACGGGCAGCATCGCTGAACGACATTTCTGCAGGAACGATCACGGCGGAGCGATCCATTACCGCTGTACAGCGTTTCCTGCCGTTGAGCTCGCGCCGATAGAGCTTTGCAAAATCGCTGATCAGGCGGTAACGCGAGATCAACCCAACCACTTGAGTGGATCCTCGCGTTACGGGCAACAATTTCAGGTTTGCGTCGTTTTCAAATCGTTCGAACGCTTGTTCGACGGATTGCTCGACATCCAATGGCGCTACGTTCTTGATGAGATCGATGACGGTTCTACTTTTTTTCTGTCCGACCTCAAAATGGCGCGGTTCTGCCAGCCAGCGTCCGACGTCAGGCTCGCCAGTGGTCCAGTGCGATGCAACTGACGGACGACCGAGATAATAGCCCTGCCCAAAACGTATGCCGAGGTGCCTGAGTGTCGCGAGCTCTGCGGAGGATTCAATGCCTTCCGCAATCAACGAGACGCCGCATCGTGCGGCGACACGCACAAATGCCTCGATGAACTGCTGCTTCAGAAAGTCAGTGTGCACACCATTGATGAAATGATGATCGATCTTTACAAAGCTGGGTTTTATCTCGGTCCAGAGCCGCAGGCTGGAAAACCCTTCACCGAAGTCATCCAGGGCGATCGTAAAGCCGCGATCACGAAAAAAGATCAGCGACTCCCGCATCGCCTGATAGTCGAGCAGCGGCTCGTCTTCGGTCAATTCGATCACGATGCGGTCTGCAGGTATGCGCCAGGCTGGATAATCTTGGGCGAAAATCCCCGACAGTGTGTTTGCCTTCGGGATTGCGCCTGGTGATACGTTGACAAACAGCAAACCCGGCAGCTTTGCCGCAGAGAATTCCGTTGCGGCCATCACGGAAAGCATCTCATTGAACTTCATCAGGTTACGGCTAGCACGTGCAGCGTCCAGCAAGTTGCGCGGAAATCCTGTTTCCGGGTGCGCTTTCATTCTGGTGAGGGCCTCGAACGCCAGCACCGCGCCCGTGAGTACGTCATAAATCGGCTGAAAAACAATGGAAAGGTCTTCGGCACGTGGAAGACGATAGGAGTTGGGGAACGGAAGCGTATTTTCAGGGGGATTAATGGTGGCGGGAATATTCACGGGTCGACCAAGGGCGCAATGCCGCGATGGGTGGCGGGAGTACTGAAGATACAGATGCTGCGCGCATATTTTGTGACAGTCACCCGCGGTTCTAAACGGAACGAAGTGAACACTTTCCACAATCGCTGAATTGGGTCCCGGAGCTGCCCGAGGCCAATTGACTGACTGCAATCCTTTCAACAACCCTATTGCACTGCGATCGGGCTCATTTGTGTTTTCGAAACTTCACAGTTTCGTCGGCATGTTTGGAGTGAACGTCCGCGGCGTTCCAATCGCGCAAAATCCCTCTGGATTCTGCATCGTTGCGGCGATCGTCGCGACGTTTACGCTGGTCGCTGCCTGGCTCGTTTTCTTTCGACGCAGGGTGTGACACATTGTCAGTACTTATAGGGCATGCTTGTCGCTGAGGCGTTTTCGCGGAACACAAGCACTGGTGCGCCTTGCAGACGGAAATGCCGATGCGAGGCGCATCAAATGGCGTTCTATATTTTCGTTGGTGAGCCATGCAGTTGTCACCTAACGGTCATGCGCCTGCGCTATGTTGTCGACCATGGATCTCATCCTCTGGCGCCATGCTGATGCCGCTCCCGCGACGAATGACAGCGAACCCGACATCAGCCGGCGTCTGACGGGCAAAGGTCGCAAGCAGGCGGCGCTCATGGCAGTCTGGCTGGAGCGACATCTGCCCGATAGCGTCAAGGTGTTGGCGAGTCCCGCGACGCGCGCACGCGAAACCGCCGACGCGCTTGGGCGCAAGGTGGTAATCGTGCCGGCACTGGCCATGGGTGCGGACGCCACCCAGGTGCTGCATGCCGCAGGCTGGCCCGACAATCGCCAGACCGTATTGATCGTCGGTCACCAGCCTACGCTCGGTCGCGCGGCGTCGTTACTTCTGCTGGGCGAAGAGCAGGATCTGAGCATGCGCAAGGCGGCGGTGTGGTGGATTACCAATCGTATGCGCGACGACGAGTTTCGGCCGAGTTTGCGCGCAGCTGTCTGTCCTGACTATCTTTGAGCTAGACCCGGATCTCAGGCCCCCAACGGCACAGCAATTTGTGCCTTGTCTGACGTCGCGATGTCAGTGAGTAGTGCGTGGATATCGTGCCACGTGATGATCTTCAGTTCGCCATCGTGCGTCTCAACCAACGCCGACAGGCTCTCAACCCAATCGCCGTCGTTGCAATGCAGTACACCGCCGATTTCGCGAATTTCAGGGTGATGGATGTGACCACATACCACGCCATCCACACCTCGCATGCGTGCTTCGCGTGCAACGGCTTCTTCGAAAGCGCTGATATAGCTCACAGCATTTTTCACTTTGTGTTTCAGATACTGCGACAGTGACCAATAGGGTAAACCGATTTTCCGGCGAGCCCAGTTGAATCCGCGATTGAGTTTTAGCGTGAGTTCGTAGAGGTAGTCACCGACGTACGCCAGCCACCGGGCACATTGCACGACGGCGTCGAATTGATCGCCGTGGAGCACCAGAAAACGCTTTCCCTTCGCGGTGATGTGTATCACCTCGTCGGCAATGGTGATGCCACCAAAGCCTAGACCCAAGAACTGTCGCGCTGCTTCATCGTGATTGCCGGCGATGAACGTGACTTGAGTGCCCTTGCGAGCTTTGCGCAGAATCTTTTGCACGATATCGTTGTGCAGTTGATGCCAGTACCAGCGGCGCTTCATTGCCCAGCCGTCGATGATATCGCCGACCAGATAGAGATAACGCGACTCGGTGTGCTTCAGGAATTCGAGCAGATGCCCGGCCTGGCAACCGGTGGTGCCGAGGTGAGTGTCGGAAATCCAGATGCTTCGAAAGCGGAGCGTTTCGCACGTATGGGGCGCATTGCTTCCCGGGCGATGGCTTTTTCGTCCATCCGGATCAACACCATCGAACACGGCGTCTCCCGCAGGGAAAATTTGTTTGGGACAACGCTTTCGATACTAGTGTGTGCTTACGTCATTGATATGACAGTTGCGCGCGAATTGGATGTCAGCGCGGACATCCAGCGGCCCCATAGCTGTAGCTGGCGATGTGACAGTTTTGTGGCCGGAATTATTTATTTTTTGATTTGGCTGCCGCAGTTTTTTATAGCCAATTGCGTGTAATCTTTGCAGCCGTTTGTTGCGCGGCACCAAATTGCGTTTCAACTTCTTTCGAACCAATTTCTGCAGAGAATTCCAATGAACAACATCAAGAAAGTCGCCAAGTACGTCGCCAAGCATCCCGATGCAAGTCCAACGGTAACGTTGCTGGAATTAGCGGTTGCGCTGGAGACCGGCTCGGGGTTTTCGTTTACCAAGCTCTACGAGCTCGACCACAACGAATTTGTTCTGGCCATGGGCATGATCGGCGATTGGCGCCTGGATCGCCACTACATGTCCAAGTTGCGTTTGCTCGATCATGCAGATATTGGTGACCAGCCCGCTGTTCAGTAGATGGCAGGTTGCGTTGGCGGCCATGTCCGCAGGGCCGACCCGCCCCACTCGATGTTGGCAGGTCGGCCACTCAGTGACTCTCAGCGCAAGGTTAACCGCTTGCCATTGCAAGCGGATTGCGGTTGCATGATGTTTCAGTGACATGCCTTGCGTGCAGGCATTCAACGCGATAAAAAAGTACGGCATGCACATCGTCCCACGGGCGAAATGCACCTCAACAAAAGAAACGGCATCGCTTGCACGATGCCGCTGAATGTCCACCGAGGAAATTCACCGCGCATGTGGTGATCGGCGGGCGGAGGCCCTACATGAGCGATCAGGCTACTCTGCACCCATGACATTGCGATGTCGCGCATGTTGCAATTGTGTGACGGCACCTTCGGCGGGTCAGCCACATGCTTTACAATCGCCGCACCGCACCCGCCCGACTAACGGCCATGCAGGGTGTGCAAGCAGAAGACGGTAAATGCCAAACAAACTATTTCGCCAGGAAGCCATTGACGCATTGCGCGAGAAATTTCTCGGTGAGGCGACGATTGCGCGTCCGCTGCCGTTTTGGGTACTGACCTTGCTGGGCCTGGTGGTGGCAGGATTAGTCATCGCGGTAGCAGTTTGGGGCCAGTACACGCGCCGTGAGCGGGCAGATGGCTTTCTGCAACTCGATGTAGGTGCCGCCAGAATTTCATTCTCCGACTCAGGGCGAATAGCGGAGTTGCTGGTGAAGGAAGGCCAGCAAATCAGCGAGGGTACGCCGATGGTGCGCATCACCCTGGAACGTGCCACTGCCACCTCTAAATCGACCGGTGCCGCCGTGTCAGGCGAAATGACACAACGCCGTGGCAGCCTCGAAAAAGAACAGGGGCAGATGCGCGAACTTGCCGTGCAACAGTTGCAGCAGGTGCGCAAGAAGATCGTGGATCTGCAAAGCGAGACGCACCAGATTGAACGCGAGATTGCACTGCAATCGCAACGGCTGGTTTCCGCAAAAGAACAGGCATCACGGTTTACGCAACTAGCAAAAGAAAAATTCGTCTCCGATATCGTGGCGCGACAGAAGCAGGATGAAGTGACGGATCAGGAAATACGATTGCAGACACTGAAGAGACAAAAATCTACGCTGGAACGCGATGTCTCGACGGCAAAACTGGAAGAGCCATCGGTTGCGCTACGTGCACGCGCACAGGAGGAGCACGTCAACCGTCAGATCAGCGAGCTGCAACAGAACATGGTGCAGGAGGAATCCAGGCGCGAAACCATCATCCGCGCACCGATCACTGGTGTGGTCACCAATATTACCGTCAGCGGCGGACAATCGGTCGCGGCGGATGCCGTATTTGCAACGATTCTCCCGGCGGGCAGCAAACTGCAGGTGGAGTTACTGGTGCCGACGCGGGCGATCGGGTTTGTCACCAAAGGCAAAGAAGTCTCGCTGCGCTATGAGGCATTCCCTTATGAGCGCTTCGGGCAATATCGTGGCGTGATCACGGATGTCAGCCAAACGGTCTGGTCACCCGGCGACAAGGTGGGGCCGCTAATCGTGCGTGAACCTGCATATCGCATTACGGCAGCATTAGACAAGCAGTCGGTTGAGGCAATGGGGCAGGAGATTCCGCTCCGCTCGGGCATGCTTGTCAATGCCGATATCCTGCTGGAAAAAAGAAGTTTGCTTGAATGGATTTTCGAGCCGGTGCTGCAATTGCGGGGGCGCTTGTGATCGGCGGTCTGTTCGGCCGACGGGTACCCGTGATCCTGCAAAGTGAAGCGCCCGAATGCGGCATCGCGTGCATCGCCATGGTCGCTTCCTATTACGGCCACCTGACAGACTTATCGGCGATGCGCATGCGACTGTCGCCATCATTGAAGGGGGTAACGCTAAAACACGTTTCGCAAGTTGCCGAAGGCATGGGGCTCGCAGCACGCGGCGTGCAGGTGCCGCTTGAGGCACTGTCGAAGCTGCAACTTCCTGCAATCTTGCACTGGGACATGAATCATTTTGTCGTCCTTGTAGAAGTAAAAGGCAAAAGCGTATTTGTCCATGATCCCGGCCGCGGCAAACGCAAACTGACGTTCGCCGAGGCCTCAAAGCACTTAACTGGTGTGGCAATGGAATTCACACCGAACCAGAATTTTCATAAAGTTGACGAGCGCGAAAAAGTCAGTGCTTGGCAGTTGCTATCGATGGGAACCGGCCTCGGTGGGACTGTTTTCCAGCTCGTGCTGCTTTCACTGACATTGGAAGTGTTTGCGATTGCAATGCCTTTTTTCTTGCAACTCGTCGTTGATCGGGTATTGGTCGGGCGCGATGCCGATTTGCTGACCGTACTCGGCATTGCTTTTGGTGCTCTGGTCTTGATTCAAGTTGTCGTGTCCGGCGTTCGTGCATGGATCGGCGTCTATCTGAGCACTCGCTTCAATTTGCGCTTACTGACCGCGTTATTCAGTCATTTGCTGAAGTTGCCGTTGGGCTGGTTTGAGAAACGCAATATCGGCGACATCGTCTCCAAGTTTCGATCTGTGGATGCCATCCAGAAAACGCTTTCGACCACATTCGTGGAGACCATTATCGATGGCGTGATGGTATTAATCACGCTCGGCGTCATGGTTTTTTACAGCTTCAAACTGACGGTCATCGTCGTCGCTGCCGCTTTGCTGTATGCACTCATACGCTGGTATTTTTTCTATCCGCAGCGCTACGCCACCGACGAACAAATCGCCCATGAAGCCAAGGCGAGCACGCATTTCATCGAAACATTGCGCGGCATGATGGCCATCAAGCTCAACATGCGCGAGAACGAACGGCGCGGGGCTTATCAGAATCTCGTAGTCGATCAGATCAATGCAGGTGTAAAAGTGCAGCATGTGGGCATATTCCAACGTGGCGCCAATGCGTTGATTTTTGGGCTCGAGAGCATCGTCGTCGTCTGGATGGGCGCGCTGTTGGTGATGGAAGGCAGATTTTCGGTCGGTATGCTGTACGCGTTTATCGGATTCAAGCTGGTGTTTTTGGGCAGGATCAATAATCTGATCGACAGGTGGAACGAGTTCCGCATGCTCGATCTGCATGCTGAACGCATAGCCGATATTGCGTTGGCCGAGGCAGAGACAGGTTCCAGTACAGCCGCCGTGTTTGCCACCGGCGCGGAAACACTCAAGATAGAAGCGCGAAGTCTCGGCTTCGCCTATGGGCCTGAAGGCATGGTGTTTCGCGACATCAATTTCGAGATAAAGCCTGGCGACATCGTCGCCTTGGTGGGCCCCTCTGGGTGTGGTAAGACCACCCTGCTCAAGGTGCTGCTCGGACTCCTCAAGCCGACGGAAGGACAGGTCCTGGTAAACGGCAGAGACCTGCGCGATTGGGATTTGGGGCAATATCGCGCCCGGATCGGTGCCGTGATGCAGGACGATCAGTTGTTCGTCGGTACGATCGAAGACAACATCAGCTTCTTCGATGTCGACCACGATTCCGCGCGCGTCCGTGCGTGCGCCCAAACTGCGCAAATAGACGCAGAAGTTTCCAACACCCCGATGGGCTACAACACGATCGTGGGTAGCCTGGGGATGAGTCTTTCGGGCGGCCAAAAACAACGCGTGCTACTCGCGCGTGCTCTGTACCGCAACCCACAGGTGCTCTTTATGGATGAAACGCTCGACCAAGTGGATGCCCAGCAGGAGCAGGTCATCCGCAGAGAGGTTTCACGTCACGTAAAGAGCACCGTTTTTGTCAGCCACCGGGCGGAGTCGGTTGTTGGGGCGAGGGTGATCGTGCTTTCCGGTTAGCCAATATCGACATTGCCCATACCACCGCCGACAAGAGCGAGGGCGAGATCGTCGAGTTTGATCAGAACATCCGCAGCAATGGCTTCGTTTTGCTCGACAACAAGCGTATCAGCACTGAAAAATGTTGTGTTCATGAAGTTTCCTTTCAAGGGTTAGGATAAAAAGCGCTAGACTGTGACATAGTTCACAGTGCTCGCAAGCTTACTGTGATAAGTCCACGATTTGCAAGGGCTTTTGAATTGATTGAAACCAATCCTACTGATGCAATTTCTCAGGATTCCGCGCTCCTCAGAGAGGCCAATGTACAGATTTCGCGCGCCCTCAAGGATGGAGTGGCATCCGATTCAAGGTTGATCGAAGTCCTTGCGTCACAACTCGCAAGTATGCGGAGCGACGTGCCGGAGCAGTTGCGCTTGATGTTGGATGCCGTAAGGTTTTTCTACGTCTCGGGGCAAGCGTTCACGGGCTTGCCTATCGCGCAAAAAGCGCGTGCCCTTGCCGTCGAAAATTCAGACGCGACCACAGCTTTCGATGCACTGCTGATGGTTGGGGTGTGTGCCGCCGACTCAGGGGGACTCGCAGTTGCAATGGAGGCGTATGCCGATGCGTTGCGGCTTGCGGATGGCATCGGTGACAAGGTGCGCGAAGGGAGAATTTGGCAAAATCTTGGTGTTGCATTAATGTACTCTGGGCTCTACGCAGAGGCCATTAACTGCTTCGAACGCGTCATTTCGCATGTCTCGAATACGCCAGGCTCACAGATGAGTCTCGCGAAGGCATACTCAAATATTGCGCTTTGCCGACTGAATTTGGATGAAATTCGGGCAGGTTTGGCAGCCATAGAAAAAGCAGAGGCGTTGTCTGGTGAAGCGAACGATGCCCAGTCCGCTCTAAGTCGCGTGCTCATTGAGAATAATTACACCCGGCTGTTATTGGAGGCCGATAATTTTGAGGGCGCAAAAAAACATGCGAAACTTGCCCGGCACTACGCATCACTGTCTAGATCACCCCGAGCCGATATTGTCGCAGCGGTCGCGGAAGGACTTGCAGAGGTGTTTTCCGGTCAAACGGATGTCGGGATTACACGGTTAACCAAAACGCTGGACCGTGCGAAGGCACTGAAAGTGGCTAGCCGCGAGGTGTTGGTGGCTTTGGTCAAGGCACTCGAATTTGCGGGTAAGCCAGATCAAGCGCTGGTTTATCTTCGCCAGTTATTGGAACAGCAGAGCAGTACACAAAAGCAAAACGTGCTGCAACACGTCAAGTTGCAACTCGAACAATTGCATCCAGCATTAGAGGATGAGTCGAGCGCATTTCGGCGTTTAACAACCAAACAAGAAGTGCTGGAGGGCCGCGTCGCCAAGCAGGCACTGTTCAAGGCCCAGGTCGAGTCGATGGAGCGCATGGCCGTCGTGGCGGAACTTCGCGACGACGCCACCGGTGCGCACTCCTATCGCGTCGGTCGATTAGCGTCACTACTGGCTAAAGAAAATGGCTGCAACGACGAGACGATTTTCATGATCGACATCGCCGCGCGGCTGCATGACATCGGTAAAGTCGGCATTCCCGATGGCATTCTGCTAAAGCCTGCACAATTGAATGCGGCCGAGCGCGAAGTGATGAAGACGCACACAACGATCGGCGCTGAAGTGTTGGCCAATAGCAACATCGCCCATATGCAGACCGCCGAGGAAATCGCCCGCCACCATCACGAGTGGTGGGATGGCACAGGGTATCCCAGCGGCCTCGCGGGCGAGACGATCCCGGAATCGGCGCGTATCACAGCGCTGGCTGACGTATTCGACGCACTGACCCACAAACGACCCTATAAAACAGCGTGGCCAATGGACAGCGCGCTGACGGAAATAATGTCGCTGAGAGGGCGACAATTCGATCCCAGGTTGACCGACCTCTTTTTGGGACTGGTTGCACGTTTGCGGCGCGAACATGACGACCTGGATGCCTATCTGGGTGAGGCGGCACTGGAATCCCCATTTCTTCAGGCTCGCGACAAAATCAAGGATACACTCTCGCGATCTGCAGACTCGGCACACCAAAGCGCAGAAAGTCGACTCGATCTGCAGCGGTAGCATCGGAATCGCAGCCTAGCCACTGTTTACCTGGGGTCCCGTTACACGCTATAATCGAACGCTTTGTGAAGTTCAGGAATTGTTCCCTTGCGCGAACGCTTTGTCATCGGTAATTGGAAGTTGAATGGCAGTCTCGCAACCAACGCGCTGCTATTGAGCGCATTGAAAGACAGTGTCAGTAAAAAGCCGGGCGGCTCTTGCGGTGTATGTGTTCCGGCCCCATATCTGGCTCAAGTGCAGCAAACATTGTCCGGGTCAACAATTGGCTGGGGCTCGCAGGATGTTAGCCGCATGGAAGCAGGCGCTTACACCGGGGAAATCTCCGCGGTAATGGTTGCCGAGTTCGGCGCACGATATACGTTAGTTGGGCACTCTGAACGGCGAGCCATATTCCGTGAGACCGACGCGTCAGTGGCTGAAAAATTTGGAAGGGCGCGAGATTCTGGTCTGACACCGATCGTTTGTGTTGGTGAATCGCTTGCGGAACGAGAAAGCGGCGGTACGGAAAAGGTAGTTTGGCGGCAGTTGAGTGCGGTAATTGAGTTGCATGGCGTGCAAAAGCTGACTGGTTCAATTTTGGCTTATGAGCCTGTTTGGGCGATTGGCACTGGAAAAACAGCGACGCCCGCGCAAGCAGAGGAAGTTCATGCGTTTCTGCGTGGCCAAGTTGCGACGCTAGACGAAGATGTTGGTAGTAACTTGTCGATCTTGTACGGTGGCAGTGTGAAAAAGTCCAATGCAACCGAATTGTTCTCGATGCCGAATATCGATGGCGGATTGATTGGCGGCGCATCGCTTGTTGCTGAAGAGTTTTTGGGTATTTGGAAAGCGCTTTAGTTTCGTTTTCCAGATCTAATGGTTAAAGTTAAGGAAAAAGTGTCATGCTGGTAAATATTATTTTGACGATTCACGTGATATTGGCAATTGCGATCGTTGTCTTGGTACTGCTGCAACACGGCAAAGGTGCCGACATGGGGGCCGCGTTTGGTACTGGCTCCGCGGGCAGCTTGTTCGGCTCATCAGGTGCGGCGAATTTCCTGTCCCGCTCGACCGCAGTTTGTGCAGGCTTTTTCTTTGTCACTAGCCTGGGGTTAACGTATTTTTATACGCCAAAGTCCTCTACCGGCATTATGGGCGGCGGGGTGATGCAGTCGGCACCGACCAAAGAGGGAAGCGCGGCTTCAATTCCCGTACCGGGAAGCACGCCGGCAGGGCCCGATACGCAAAAACCTGCGCCACAGCAAATTCCAAAGTAAATTCGAAGTAAAATTAAGTCTAGAATCATTGCCGTCGTGGTGGAATTGGTAGACACGCTGTCTTGAGGGGGCAGTGCAGAAATGCGTAAGAGTTCGAGTCTCTTCGTCGGCACCAGTATGCGAAAATCGAGCGTCAAGATTCTTGGTTTGTTCCAGATCAACTCA
>JBBQFL010000037.1:0-44520 GCA_038321965.1 Burkholderiales bacterium
CAGCGTAAACGAGTCGATATCCGCGCGCAGACCCTCTTCTCAATAGCTATCGCGCGTAATTTCCTGTTTTCTCGGCCACATACGCTACCTGCGGCGGGCTATGCGGTGGGTATTCAGCTTGAGTCCGACAGGCTGCTAGAAGCCGTCGAACCAAAGCCCTTTAAACCCACCGGCCAATATGCGACACAACGAAAGACATAGAACACATCGGACAGGTTGGCTTCGTGCTGCCGTCCTCGGCGCCAACGACGGCATCGTTTCGACCGCGAGCCTGATCCTGGGGGTCGCTGCGGCAGGTGCAGGAACTCAGGCCATCATGGTTGCGGGTGTCGCTGGCCTTGTCGCTGGTGCCATGTCGATGGCCGCTGGCGAGTATGTCTCGGTCAGCTCACAGGCCGATACCGAACGCGCAGACTTGGCGCGCGAGAGCAATGAGTTGGTAGCACAACCCAAGCAGGAGCACGCGGAACTGACGGCCATTTATGTAGGGCGCGGCCTGGATGCAGCATTGGCATCGAGCGTCGCCACGCAATTGATGCAGCATGACGCTCTGGGTGCGCATGCACGAGATGAGCTGGGCATATCAGAGACGTTAGCAGCAAAGCCGATACAAGCCGCGTTGGCCTCGGCGGGTATGTTTTCGGTGGGCGCGGTGCTACCTCTTTTGATGGTTCTCGTGCTTCCTGCCGCCGCACTAATGTGGGGTATTGCAGGCAGCTCACTCGTCTTTCTGGCGCTGTTGGGCTATCTGGCAGCGCGCGCTGGCGGATCGCCCGTGACAGCCTCCATCGCGCGCGTGACTTTTTGGGGCGCGTTGGCAATGGCGTTGACCGCTGGGGTTGGGGCGCTTTTTGGGGTGGCGGCTTGAATTCCTTGTGTGTCGGTACACTTTTGGGGCGGCTCGAACTGCCAGACCGGTCGGCGCGAATGGCGCAGCAACGCTTCCAAGTCGTTGGGCTTCAAATGATGGACACCATGCCGATGATTCGGTAGTCGCAATGAAAATCATGTCCAAATCACTGCTGCACACTGCGCTCGTCTTGTTCACGGGCATCATAGGTACATTCGCCGCCAACGCGCACGCCGCCGTGTTCCGCTGGTCCAGCCAGGGCGACTACCTCACCGCTGACCCGCACGCGCAAAACGAGGGGCTTAACAACCTCATCAACGATCACGTCTACGAACACCTCACGGTGCGTGGCAAGCAACTGGAAATCCTGCCGGCACTAGCCGAATCCTGGATCAAGGTCAACGATCTCACCTGGCGCTTCAAGCTGCGGCAAGGCGTGAAATTCCATGACGGGTCGCCGTTCACGGCCGACGATGTGGTGTTCTCGTTTGACCGCTCGCAGTCGGCCACATCTAACTTCAAAGTGTTTGCGGCACCCCTGGGTAAGGCAAGCCGCATCGACGACTCCACGGTGGAGATCGTCACGCCGCGTCCGCATCCGGCATTTCTTGCCAACGTGACGGTGATCAGTATCATGAGCCGCAAATGGACCGAGACGCATCAGTCGGTAACCGTGCAGGATTACAAGACCGCCGTGGAAACCTACGCGTCGCGCAACGCCAACGGCACCGGGCCGTTCAAGCTCATCAGCCGTCAGGCGGAAGTGAAAACGGTGCTGCAGAAAAACCCGGACTGGTGGGGTCTCAAGGCGGGGCGCTTTGACGGCAATGTGACCGAAGTCCAGTACTTGCCGATCAAGTCCGATGCCACGCGCATGTCGGCGCTGATCACCGGCGAAGTCGATTTCGTACTCGACCCGCCGCTGCAAGATATCCCCAGACTCAAGCGCGAATCGCGCGTAAGCATTATCGAAGGACCGGAGAATCGGGTGATTTATTTTGGTTTTGACCAGGCGCGCGATGAGTTGCTCTACAGCAGCATCAAAGGCAAGAATCCGTTCAAGGATATTCGTGTGCGGCAGGCCGTTTATCACGCTATCGATATCGAGGCGATTCGCACCCAGGTGATGCGCGGCTTCTCGGTGCCCACGGGCAGCATTATCGTGCCGGGCTCGTTTGGCTATCAGGCCAATATGGAAGGCCGGCTTGCCTATGATGCGGTGCGCGCCCGCAGACTACTGGCCGATGCGGGCTATCCGAAAGGATTCGAGATCACGCTCGATTGCCCGAATAACCGTTACGTGAATGATGAACGCATCTGCATCGCCGTCGCCGGGATGCTGGAGCGCATCGGCATTCGCACCCGCGTATCCGCCATGGGCCGTGCGCAATTTTTTCAAAAGCTTGAGCGTCTCGACTCAAGCTTTTTCATGTACGGCTGGGGTGGTGCCCCAAGCGACGGCACCACGTTTATGACGCCGACCATGCATACCTACGACGGCAAGGGGCGCGGTGATTTCAACATGGGTCGCTTTTCGGACGCCGAGGTTGACAAGTTGATCGATCAAGCCTCCAGCGAGACCGATGATGCCAAACGTCTACCGTTGCTGGCAGCGGCGGCAATGCGCGTACGCGACCAGGTCTATCTGGTCCCGCTACATCGGCAGATCATTCCGTGGGCCGCGCGCGCCGGGACGAAAGTGGTGCATCGGTCGGACAACGTGTTGCGGGCGGAGTGGGTGGTGTTGCCTTGAGCTGGCATTTACGCGTGCGTGCCTGACACCATTCGGTCTCTCTCTTTGACAGCCCCCATCCTCTACACCTTCCGTCGTTGTCCCTACGCGATCCGCGCGAGGCTCGCCATGTTGGTCAGCGGCGTTACTGTCGAGACGCGCGAAGTCGAACTCCGAAACAAGCCGCAGGCGATGTTGGATATTTCGCCCAAGGGTACGGTGCCGGTACTGCAACTTGCTGATGGCCGCGTTATCGACGAAAGCCTCGACATCATGCGCTGGGCGCTGGACATCAACGACCCGCAACACTGGCTGAACAATGACCGCGACTGGCTGGCGGAAGCGACATCACTGATCAATGAGAACGATGGATCATTTAAACAGTTACTCGATCGCTATAAATATCCGGCTCGCTATCAGACAACAGCACCGGCGTTGGGTGCCGCGCACTATCGCGACGAGGCAGGCGTTTTCCTGCGAAGGTTGACTTCTCGTCTGGCGACCCAGCCTTATCTGATGGGTGCAGCGATGAGTCTGCCGGATGCGGCGATCTTCCCTTTCGTGCGGCAGTTCGCGCGGGTGGACAAAGCCTGGTTTGATCGCGCATACGAAGGACCGCTTGCGCAGTGGCTGGATGCACTGGTAGGCTCGCCAATGTTCATCGCGGTGATGCGCAAGTAACTTGAGCGGCTACCACGTGAACTTTCCGGGAGGCGTGTTCTCGTTGCAGTTCGCTCGTTACATCGTGGGTACTACTTTGGTCGCAGTCGGCGCGGTCGCTAGCGCACGTGCACCGGAGCCGCCAACTCCTTTACCTATGCCTGCGCCCCGTGCCGAACCAGAAGCGAATCCTGCTCCCACTGCGCCCTCAGTAAATAGCGACGCCGCCACTGTCCCTGAAGAAGCCGTGCGTCCCGGCAGAGCGCCACCCTTGCCGTCCCCGCCGCCCCGCGCCACCGACAAAAAACAGGAAGTCAAAGCAATCGAGGTAAACGCGCAGCGCTTATCGACTACCGACGAGCGCCGCGAATCTGCCGCCGGAAAAATCATTGTCGGTCGTGACGAAATCGAAAAATATGGCAGCGCGGACCTGGTCGATGTATTGCGCCGCCTGCCGGGCGTCACGGTGATCAATGGCGCCGTTTCAATGCGTGGCATGGGCGCGGGATTTACGCAGATCCTGATCGATGGCGAGCGCGTGGCGCCGGGGTTTTCCATCGAGCAGCTTTCGCCGGAGCAGGTCGAGCGCATCGAAATCCTGCGCGCGCCGACAGCAGAGACGGGCGCGCGCGCTATTGCCGGTACCATCAATATCATCCTGCGCAAGCCGCGGCGCAACAAGCAGGACGATTTCAAAGCTGGCCTGCGAATGGAAGAAAGCCGGTTTGGCGGCGACATATCGCTTTCGCGCAATGATGCGCTGAGTGAGACCGGAACCTATAACTTCACCTTGACTGGCCGCCAAAATCGAAACATTATCCAGGAGCAATCGCGTGTCATCAGTGACGATATCCGATCCGGGGCCGTCAGCCTGGATAGAAACATCGGGTCGACATCGATCATTGACAACTGGAATACTACGCTGAGTTCGCAGGTGCAATGGCAATGGGGAGATGGCGAGCAGTTGGTCATCCAGCCGTTTTTTTCGAGGGGCCACTACGAAGTCAACAGCGAAGACAAGTTGGCCCAAGCGATTGGCGCGAATCCGCCCTATGCGACAAGCCGCGGCCGATTCAATAGTTATTTATCAAACGCCCGGTTCGCTGCCACGCTCTCCAAAAACCTGGCCGACAAGACCAAATACGAACTGCGCGCCGGCGCGGGCAGGGTGCAGCGGCGCCGTGCGTCCGGCGACAACCAGTTTGATAGTTTGGGCGTGAATAGTCTCGTGCAAACGACCGATGCCGAGTTGAGCGATGTTTCTTGGAATGCCTCGGCGAAGGTCGTCCATCAGTTTTCCGATACACACAAATTCACTTCCGGGTTGGAAATTGAGGCGGTCCAGCGAGCTGACAGCACACGGGTGCTGTTGAACGGCGTGCAGCAGCTGGCTGGATTTGGCAGTGAGCTCGATATTTCCACGCGCCGGCGCGCCCTCTATGTGCAGGAAGAATGGGACCCAGCGCCGAGCTGGTCAGCCAATGCCGGTGTGCGCTGGGAAGGCTTTGAGACCCGCAGTAATGCCGATAACGGTGGCGACGGCGGTGCGGTACGCAATAGCAGCAGCATCGTCACGCCGCTGGCGCATTTGGTGTGGCGGATCAATGCACCGAAGAAGGATCAGCTTCGATTGAGCGTCACGCAAAGCTATCAGACGCCCGGATTGTTCAACCTGGTGCCACGGCCGCGTTTGGATAGCACCTATCCCGTGCCTGGCCCGAACATTGCCGCCAACCCCGATTACGCGGGCAATCCGTACTTGAAACCGGAGCGCGCCAACGGCATCGATTTCGGGTACGAACATTATTCTGAAGGCGGCGGCGTGGTCGCGATAAACCTTTACAGCCGCCGCATCAATGATCTGGTACGCGGCGTAATACTTCTTGAAACTGTTTCGTGGGCGACCAGTCCGCGGTATGTGCACCGTTCGCGCAATATCGGTAGCGCCACCTCCAACGGAATTGAATTCGATGCAAAGCTGCAGCTCAGCGAAATGATCGCGAACGGCCCGCCGGTGGATTTGCACGCCAACGTCAGCGTATTCAATTCCAATGTGGATTCGGTCCCTGGGCCGAACAATCGTCTCAACGGGCAGCCGCGTGCCAAGGGAAATTTCGGTGCCGACTATCGTCCGAAGGGCAGCGCATTCGTCCTCGGTGCGACCGTTTCGTATACGCCGGCTTTTACCATTCAGGATACCGATACCCAGCAGTCCGGCAGCGGCGCCAATCGCACCATCGATGCCTATGTTTTGTGGACCATTACACCCGCGACCAAGCTGCGGCTCACAGTCTCGAATCTGGCACCGCGCGATAACGCGAGCTCGATGGCCGTGGCGACAGGGCTTCAACGACAATCGACTTACTTCAGTTCCCTCGGCTATACCACGATGGCTTTACGGTTGGAAATGCGGCTTTGATTGGTGGAAAATCAACGGTGCCGATATCAGCTCTGCAACTGTACAAAAAATATAAACACAAGTACTGACGCGGCGTTTCAGACGTTTTCTGGCTGTGAGGCGCGCGGATAATAGAGTTTCACTTTAATCTCCCAAAACTCTGTCCTCCCAGCGCGTCACCAAAAGGGTAATGCCGGGCTGAAACCCAGCCTCAGGCTGTCGACGTTATGCGATCATCTGCCGTCGTTAACTTTTCACCAAGGCAATCGTGCGCAAATTCATTCTCGTTCTCTTACTCGCCATGACCAGTGCATCCGCAGAATCACAAACACTCACCTTCAACCAGATCCTGTCCAGGCCTGAGCTGAAAACCATGCAACCCGACTACAAGATCGTTTACGGCAAGGACGCGTTGCAATACGGTGAACTGTGGCTGCCACCGACGCCTGCCAAGGATCCACTGCCGGTGGTGGTGCTGATACACGGCGGCTGCTGGCTGGCTGATCTTCCGGGGCCGGAGCTGGTAGCGTTTCTGTCGGACGATTTGCGTAAACACGGCGTGGCGGTATGGAGCTTGACCTATCGCCGCGTGGGGCACAAAGGTGGCGGCTATCCGGGAACGTTTGATGATGTCGCCAACGGTGTGGGGCACCTCACCACCATTGCCGAAAAATACAATCTCGACCTAAGCCGTGCGGTCATCACGGGGCACTCTGCCGGCGGACACCTTGCATTGTGGGCCGCCGCGCAAAACCGTATTCCTACCGGTAGCGCGATCAAGCGTGATCAAGTGGTGAAATTCAAGGCGGTGATTGGCATCGCTGCCATTCCAGACCTCGCCCATTTCTCACACGCGGGGGCGCATGCCTGTGGCGACAAGACCGTTGATCAGCTGGTGGATACCGCTATGCGGACACCTGCGGGCGGCGCCAAGAATGCGCCATTTCTCGATACCTCGCCATCGGAAATGCTGCCGCTGGGCGTGAAGCAGATTCTGATGCACGGCGTGTTCGACGGCATTGTCCCGCCGGCCATCGGCTTACGCTACCACACGCGAGCCAAAGAGCTAGGCGATAACGTTGAATTGATTGCGCTGGAGAATTCAGGGCACTTTGAATTGATCGCACCGTGGACGCTGCCGGGCAGAGCCGTGGTGACAAAAATTCTTGAACAATTGAAGTAACGGTGGCGTCTTCGCTACAAACAATCAGCCGCCAAGGCTTGGCGGTGTTTTCGCCCCCTCGCCCAGCGCCCGCTGCATCTGCACACTATCCAGCCAGCGATCAAACTTGTAGCCGATGCCCTTGAAGTGGGCGACGTGATGAAAGCCGCAGGCAGCATGCAACTTGATGGAGCCGATGTTGGCACTGTCGCCGATGACGGCAATCATTTGCCGGTATCCAAGCCGTGCGCATTCATCGATCAGCGTCATGAGTAATTGCTTGCCGATGCCGTGTCCTTTCATTGCATCCAGCACGTAGACAGAATCTTCCACGACGAAACGGTACCCCTCGCGCGCACGGTAGCTGCTCGCGTAGCAGTAACCGACCACGCGCCCTGCGAGCTCGGCGGTGAAGTAGGGAAAGCCCTTGGCAAGTAGGTCGGCCCGACGGCGGGCGAATTCCGCCACCGATGGCGACTCGTATTCCCAGGAAGCGGACTCAGTTGCGACGCTGTTGGCGTATATTGCCGCCATCGCGGCGACGTCCTCGTCCCGCGAGGGTCGGATAATCAGGTTCATGTTGGTCGTATTTGCAGCTAAACCAGTAATCAAGCAAACACGATGCCACGCTCGTTACCGGGTCATCACCTGCACATCAATCCCCGATGCCTGCGCCGCCGAACGGTAAATACGTTGCGTGGCTTTCTTGAAGTCTTCAGCCTTGGCTTCCGGAATGCGCACAAACGTCTGCGGATTCAAGTCAACCAGCGGAAACCACGAACTTTGCACCTGCACCATGATGCGATGGCCACGGCGAAACGTGTGGTTGATGTCGGGCATGTTGAAATTCAGCGCTTCAACTTTGCCGGGAACGAATGCGACCGGATTTTCAAAACTGTTGCGGAATTTCCCGCGCATCGGTTCGCCGCGAATCAACTGTTGATAGCCACCCATCTGGAACTTCGGTAGCGCGACATCTTTCGGCGCACCGGCGGGCGCTGGCGTGGCTCCGGGAGCGTCCGGATATTCGTTGGGATAAACATCGATCAGCTTCACGACGAAATCGGAATCGGTGCCAGAGGTGGATACGAATAGACGTGGCGACAACGTGCCCAGTATCGTGACATCTTCATCCAGCACCTCGGTCTGATAGACCAGCACATCGGTGCGGGTCGCTGCGAAGCGCTGATCGCCGACGACGTATTCCTGCGGCACCTGCGTGCTGACAGCGTCGGTAAACGGCACCGGCTTGGCCGGATCGCTGATGTATTCATCGAACCCTGTCTGCAGCGGCGGCGCGCTCCAGCCCAGCTTGCCACCACCTTGGAAATAGAGCGTGCGCTTTTTTGCATCCTGCGGCGGCCAGGTCGCATATTCGCGCCAGACGTTGGTGCCCGTTTCGAACGCATAGGCCTCCGACAGTTTCGTGTCGCCGCCGTCCTTGCCTTTGTCTTTGGCCGGGTCTTTGTCCCTGAGGAATTTTTCGAAAAACGGAAAGAGAATTTTCTTGCGGTAGTAATCACCCGTCTTGGCGGCGAAGCTGACGCGCCCGAGTTGCGCGCCGTCGTAGCCGCTCCAGCCGCCGTGCGACCACGGCCCCATCACGATGGCATTGAAGGTGCCGGGATTGTTCTGCTTGATGCTGCGGTACGTCGTGAGCGGCCCTTGCGGATCTTCGGCGTCGTACCAGCCGCCTACCGTGAGTACGGCGGCTTTGATATTTTTCAGATGCGCGGCGATGTTGCGCGATTTCCAGTAGTCGGCGTAAACATCGCGTTTTGCCTGATCGGCGAACAGCGAGCCTTTTTGCTTTTCAAGCGTGGCGATGATGTTGGACAAGGTGCCGAGCTTCAAAAAATATTCGTAGCCGTTGGCCGTGCCATATTCATACGGCACATATGTTTTCGGCGGGAGCGAGGGAGAATCCTGCTGTTTGAATGACGAATAGAAACCGTAATTGGCGGCGAGCATGAAGGCGCCGTTGTGGTAGCTGTCGTCGTTCATGTAGAGGTCAGTGACCGGCGCCTGTGGTGATGCGGCCTTGATGGCGGGATGGCCGTCGATAATGCTGGCCGAGGCGAAGAAGCCGGGATAGGAAATTCCCCAGATGCCGACCTTGCCGTTGTTGTTCGGAATGTTTTTCAGCAACCATTCGACGCTGTCGTACACGTCGGTGCTTTCGTCTGTATCGCCCGCTTTCTTGTTCGGTTTGTGTGGCGTCATTTCAACAAACGTGCCTTCGGACTGGTAGCGGCCACGCACATCCTGCATCACATATATGTAGCCGGCCTTGTCGAATTCTTCCGTTGGCCCGAGTTTTTTGGGATATTGATCGACGCCGTAAGGGGCCACGTCGTAGGGCGTGCGCACCATCAGGAACGGCGAGGGCTTCGACTGGTCCTTGGGGAGATAGACGGCAGTGAAAAGTTTCTTGCCGTCGCGCATCGGGATGCGGTATTCGTATTTGGTGTAATGCTCTTTGAGGCTGGTTTCGGGCGGGGCTGACGGGGCGGCTGGCTGCGCGTGGGCAGCCGTTGCGACGACGAGAAACAGGGTGGCGAGGATTGTGCGGAACATGTTTTTTGTGACTCCTGATTGCTGCTCAAAATCAATAGCGGAGGTGATGTGCAGACGTTTTACCCCACCCTAGCCCTCCCCTTTGCAAGGGAGGGGATGTAGCGTCTCCGCACTTGCGCGGCACTAAGCTCCTTCCCCCGTGGATACGGGGGAAGGTTGGGATCGGGGCGTAATCGCGGAGTCCCCCAAATCCCAAAATACCCCCGCCATGATCCCCAACCCTTCGCGCGCAATCGAGCCCAGCATGTGTTCGTTCGGTGCATGCTGCGAACACGCTGAATAGGAATGCGGAATCCAGATCGTCGGCAAACCCAGCGTGTCGGCGAAAACTTCGTTGGGTAGCGAGCCACCCAGATTGGGTAATATTGCGGGTTTGATGCCAGTGGTGCGCTCGATGCTGGCCACTGCCCAGCGTACCCATTTCGAATCGGGGTCCAAGCGGGTCGCATGCATCGGCTCTTCGCGCGCGGCGGCAACCTTGACTTGCAAAAAACCTTCATGCCGCATGTGCCGCTGCAATGCTGGCACCACGTCATCCGGATCGACGCCCACCACAAACCGCAACTGACAGCGCGCCCACGCCGTACCGGCAATGGCGTTCACCGGAAAATCCGGGTTGCCCACCTTCATCGCCAATACCGAAAAACTCGACCAGCCGAACACCCGCTCGGCAGGCGTCAAGCCCGGCTCACCCCAGTCGACATCGATGTTGGGCGCATCATCGCCGCCACCGGGTTCACAATCTGCCAGCGCCTTTTTCACCACGTCCGCAATCGGTGGAGGCCGCCATTCAGGCACGCGGATCGCGCCGTTTCTATCTGTGATGCTGGCAACAGCATGCGCGAGCAGGATGCCGGGGTCGGCAATCAAGCCACCCCAGTTGCCGGAGTGGTGTGCACCGGCGCGCAGATCGGCCGTGAGATCAAAATTCATCACGCCGCGCGAACCGAGAAAAATGGTCGGGCGCCCAGGCGCGACGCGCGGGCCGTCAGAGGCGATAAATACATCGGCCGCCAATTCATCTTTGTGCGCGGCGCAAAATTCGTTCAGTCCGGGTGAGCCGGTTTCCTCGCCGGTTTCGACGAGCAGCTTCACATTGAAGCCGAGTCTGCCGCGTGCCTTCAGCACACTTTGCAGCGCACCGATGTTGATGGTGTGTTGGCCCTTGTTGTCTGCCGTGCCACGCCCGTACAGCTTGTCGCCTTCCTCAATCAGCGTCCACGGTGCGATGCCCGCGCGCCATTGCGCGTCGAGCCCGCGAATCACATCACCGTGGCCATAGGACATCACGGTCGGAAGATCGCCACTCTCAACGCGGGAAGCAATCAGAAACGGCCCGCCTTTTCCGGGGTTAGGGTAGACCGTGCATGTGAAGCCCAGAGCTTCGAGTGATGGCGTCAACTCCTTGACCAGATAGTCGTTGAGTTCGCTCGCACGGTCCGGGTTCTGACTCTCGGTGGGAATCGCGACGCGACGTGCGAGGTCGGTGTGAAATCCTTTGCTGTCAAAGTATGCGTGGGCTTCGGCGACACTGGCGGCGCGAGTCATACGTTATTTTCTCGCTGCACCGTGACGGTGAAAAAGTTTCTGCCACTTCTTGACCAACAAGAAGCAAGAGATAAGGAGTACCGGCAGCAGGACGACGACTCTCGTCACTGCCGACAGGCGGTCGAAGAGCAGCTCCATAAACGTCGCGCCCAGCAATGCCGCACCGGACAAACCGACCAGCGCAGTCAGCAGGATCGCCATCGCCCAATCCGATGGCGCTACTTTCATAGCAGATTCTGGAGGCGCGACGGGTGTGTCGTCCTTAAGTGGCTCGTTGGGATTGTTCATCTGCGACTCCGACAATATCTGGTTGATCGTGCTATTCCGCCAGTCGTGCGCTGCTGGGTAACAGTCGTATCTGTGGTTGACGCGGCGAAATGACTATTTTGCAGAATACAGTACGCCGCGGCAATCGTTCAATTGCGGAGGAGAGATTGTATGGAAATCGCTTTATACCGACGCCAGTCGACTGAAGCCCGCCTCGAGGTCGAGAATCAGGTCGTCCACATCTTCCAAACCGATGTGATAGCGTACCAGCGGCCCGCCGCGCCAGGGCTGCACAGTACGGGCATTGCCGATATGGGCTGGGGCGACCAAGCTTTCGAAACCACCCCAAGAATAGCCGAGACTGAAATGCGCGTAGTGGTCCAGCATCGCCGCCAACTGTGGCTTTGAACAAGGCTTTAATTCGATACCGAACAAGCCGCTGGCACCGGTGAAATCGCGTTGCCATAACGCGTGTCCCGGATCGCCGGCCAACGCCGGATAGAGCACTCGTTGCACTTCGGGCCGAGTGGCCAGCCATTGCGTGATGGCAAGCGTGGCCACCTGATGCTGCTTCAGTCTCAAGCCCATGGTGCGCATGCCGCGCAGCGCAAGGAAACAATCGTCCGGTGAGGCGCGCTGCCCTAGGCTGATTGCGGCGTGCTTCAGTAGTGGCCAGGTTTCCCTGGTGGCGACCACCAGACCAATCACGACATCGGCGTGCGCCGCGTAGTATTTGGTCGCGGGCTGCACCACCAGATCGACGCCGTGCGCGAACGCATTGAAGAAATAGCCCGTCGCCCAGGCATTGTCCATGATGACCAGTGCACCGTGCGCATGGGCCACTTTGGCGATGGCCGGAATATCCTGCACTTCAAATGTATGCGAGCCCGGACTCTCGGTATAGACAGCCGTGGTGTTGGGTTTCATCAATGCTTCGATGCCAGCGCCGATCAGCGGATCATAAAATTCGATGGCGACGTTGAAGCGTGACAAAAAAGTTTCGGCGAATAGACGACCGGGCGCGTAGCCGCTATCGGTCATCAGCACATGGTCGCCCGCCTTCACGCAGGCCAGCAACGCGCCTGCTATGGCGGCAAGCCCGCTGGGAAATGTCGCCGCACGATAGCCACCCTCAATTTCCGCCACCGCATTAGCCAACGCCAATTCCTGCGGCATGTTGAATACACCATAGGTCGGCACCTGCTCATCGGCATTCCACGCGGCCTGTGTTGCGTCCATCTCGGCGAGCGATTCGAACAACACCGTGGAGGCGCGGTGTAGCGGTACGGTGACGGTCTTGGGTTCGTTGATTGACTTGCGGCCCAGGTGGGTGAGTTGGGTGTTTTTTTTCATTCTCTTGGGAATTCCTATCAGGTCTTGCCCGCCGCAGACAATGGCTTTGGAGGCAAGGGCTGCTGCTCCACTCGTTCCAACGCAGGGTCTAAACACGCCCAGTTGGGCGCGCTCGAAGCCCAGATGTTCGCATTCGGACGGGCTGTCGACGGTTCGTCCAGATTGCCGGCGCGCACCACTAAGAACTGCGGTCGGCCGGATGATTTGGCGAAGAGATGGGTGCCACAGCTTGAACAAAACTGGCGTGTGACCTCGTTGCCGCTATCCGCTTTCTTCGTGTGCTCCGCAATTGGACCCGTAACGACCAGCGCCTCAACTGGCACAAGCATGTTCACCGTACCGTTGGCGGAAAAGTGCTGGCAGTCACGACACCAGCAAATCCGAGTCGCGACTGGTTCTGTAGCAAGTTTGAAGCTCACGGCGCCGCACAGACAGCGGCCAGTTCTTTCGCTCATTCGACGGCCCTCCCTTTGATAACTACACGCTTAGCAAGGTGAAGGAAAAATGAAATCGCAGGGGCTTCGTGCTGAGACTCAATCGGAAGATCAGGTCGAAGGGCCAAGATCGTTCCGCTTCGGCCGTTCACTCTCCTCGTCATCGCTTGCCAGCCGCGTTCATGCAGTTCAGCAAACCATTGTTGACACCGAATTCTGCTGCCTCAGCCGGTGATACCCATGCGAAATCGTCATGCTCCCCAGACAGCGTAACGTGCCTGTCAACGGAACGGCAATGATAGGTGATGCCGATCGCCTCCACCCTGTCAATGCCCCGGTAAAAGTGAAAAGTATCCAATGGCTTATGGATCTCGACAATCAATCCCGTCTCCTCCACTGCTTCCCGCCTTGCAGCAATCACAGGGCTCTCGCCAGATTCGACTCTTCCTGAAACCGCCTCCCATTCGCTGGGAGCATGGTCTTTGTCTGCACGCCGCTTTAGCAACAGAAATTCGCCCTGGTTTTCGATCAGGAGAGACACGACAACAAGGAACTGCGCACTCATAATATGCCCACATCGGACCGACCCTATTGGCGCCCAAATCGGCAGCAAGTAATTCGATCAAGGCATTCTAACAGTGCTGTCCGTAAGGTTATCTCGACGCAGGGGCGAATATGCCAAACACCAATATCAGCGCGGTTTTCCGGGCATTTTCGGTCTGCGATGTCCGTCGATGCTTGCGTTCGCCTGTTTACACAACTGCGCGCGTATCCGGCGAAATTCCCACTACATCGCATTCGTGATTGCGCGCGTCAGCGTAACGCACCGTTTCCCCCACCACCATGATGGCGGGACTGCCAATGCCCGACATGCGGATATCGTCAACCATTGTTGCCAGTGCGGTGACGATGGATCGCTGATCGCTACGCGTTGCGTTCTGGATGATGGCGATCGGCATGGCCGGTTGCATGCCTGCTTCGAGTAACTCGCGCTGTATCGATTCGCATCGCGATACACCCATGTAAATCACCAGTGGCAATCCTGTCGCCGCCAGTGCGCGCCAATCGGGTGCGCAGCCACCATCGTCGCCGGCATGCCCGGTCACGAAGATGGCGCCGTGACAGACATCGCGATGGGTAAGCGGAATACCAATTGAGGTTGGTGCTGCCAGACCCGCTGTGATGCCATTGACGATTTCGCATTCGATTCCCGCTGCGTACATGGCTTCGCGTTCTTCGCCGCCGCGCCCAAATACAAAAGGATCGCCGCCCTTGAGACGCACCACCGTGCGGCCCTGCTTCGCTTCCGCAATCATCAGGCGTTCGATGAATTCTTGCGGCGTCGATTTGCAGCCGCCACGTTTGCCGACGTAAATGGTGCGTACGTGTTCATTTGCAAACGCGAGCACTTCGTCGCTGACGAGATCATCGACCAGCATGACGTCGGCGGCACGAATCGCTTTCACCGCTTTCAAGGTCAACAACTCCGGGTCACCCGGACCAGCGCCGACCAGATAGACTTTCCCTTGCTTCATGCTGCCTCGCGTTTTTCGTTTGGCGCGATGTTCGCCGCGAGCCGACGAAGGTCCGGCATGCACGAGCCGCAATTGCTGCCGCATTTGAGTTGCTGCTGCATCGCCAGCAGCCGTGTGCGCGGGTCTCCCGGCTGGTTTCCGAGCGATGCCGCAATGGCGTCTTCAGTGACATTGAAGCATTGGCACACGACTTTTCCGGTGAGCACAAAGCCGCTGGGCGCATGTGTTGCAGGGGACAGCAACAACCGCCTAATCTCGGCCACCGGCCTTTCCGAGACCAGCCAGTCACGCAACCACTCGCCGCTTTCGATAGCGCCGGGATCGCCGCTCAGGCGCACGGCGCGCAAGGTGTCCGCCGCAATCAATACGCGTCGCGAGCTGGCCCGCCTGGCGTCTTCATAGCGCAGCGTATTCTCTTCGCTGAGCCCTAGCAGACAATCCAACGATTCAACCCAGGCAATCGAAGGCGCGCCGTGATGGGCAGCGCGCACCAGCACACCGGGGCGTTCGCGGCCAATCAACACGGCACTGAAAAATGCGACTTCAGTTTGCAAGGGCTGTAATGCATCCAGCAGCGAGTTCTCGTCATCTGCGCAGACGGTGAAGGCCGTCAAATGCCAGGACAACTCTGCGCTTGAAATTTTGACCGCCGCATGCTTTAGCTCGGGTTGCCTCGAAACTGGGTCGAATGCCGGCATGGTCAGCGTATTAACGCCTGCGCTGTCTCTGCCGCCCAGATAACGCTTGCCCCAGTGCATCGGGAGGTACACCTGACCAGAGCGCATCGTGTCAGATGCCTCGACCAGACTGTAAATGGCGCCGCGCCGCGATTCGATTTTTACCAGTTCGCCGTCCTTCAGGCCACGCCGTGAGAGATCGTTTGGATTTACGGTCAGGCGCGGCTCGGGCGCGTGGCCATACAGGCGGGCGACGTTACCCGTGCGGCTCATGCCGTGCCATTGGTCACGCAGGCGCCCGGTGGTGAGCGCGAGCGGAAAACGCGTGTCGACTTTCTCAGCGCAGGCTTTGTAGCGCTCGACAAAGAACTGCGCACGGCCAGTGGCGGTGGGATAGTTGCCGTCTTCATAGAGCCGCACCTTTCCCGTCGCAGCCCCCTCGGCGAGAGGCCACTGCTGCGGACCATCGCTGTCGAGCATGGCGTAGCTCATACCGGTGATGTCGAGATCGCGGCCGCGCGTCGTTTCACGATGTTCGTTCCAGATGGCCTCGGGTGAATCAAACGAGAAGAGCGATGGCTTGCTCGGGCGCAGGCGCTGTTCGAGGCGACGCGCGAAGTCGCAGACAATTTCCCAGTCGTGACGCGCTTCCAGAGGTTGTCCGATGGCCGCGCGCACACGCGAAATGCGCCGCTCGGAATTAGTGACCGTGCCCTCCTTCTCGCCCCAGCTAGTCGCGGGCAACAACACATCGGCGAACGCCGCAGTCTCGGTATTGCGATATGCGTCTTGCAGCACCACCAGTTCGGCAGTCTCCATCGCGGCTGTCACTTGCTTGAGGTCAGGGAGCGATTGTGCGGGATTGGTGCAAGCTATCCAGAGCAATTTAATTTCGCCCTTTTTCGCGGCATCGAACATCTCTACTGCCGTGTGTCCGCGCCGATCCGAAATTCGGTCGACTCCCCATAGCCTCTTCATCTCTTCGCGGTGGGCTGCGTTGCCGATATCACGATGCGCAGAGAGCGAAGTAGCCAGTCCGCCGACTTCACGTCCACCCATCGCGTTTGGTTGCCCCGTCAGGCTAAACGGCCCTGCACCGGGCTTGCCGATCTGACCAGTGGCCAAATGCAGATTGATAAGTGAGGCATTCTTTGCCGTGCCACTGGTGGATTGGTTGAGTCCCTGGCAATACAGCGACAGTGTGGCCGCCGATTGCGCAAACCAGCGCGCTGCGATGATGATGTCGTCGGCTGGCACACCGCAGATTTCGGCGGCAATTGCCGGGCTCATTTCACGCACCAGCGTGCGCAAAGCGTCGAAGTTTTCGGTATACGCCGCGATGTAATCGCGGTTTATCCACTCCTCCCACAGCATCACGTGCAACATGGCGTGAAACAGCGCCACATCGGTACCCGGCAGGATGGCCAAATGCAGGTCGGCAAAGGCGGCGGTCTCGGTGCGACGCGGATCGACGACGATGATTTTCAGCGCTGGATTTTTTTCGCGCGCGGCTTCGATGCGCCGAAACAGCACTGGATGCGCGAAGGCGGCGTTCGAGCCGACGATGAACAGGCAGTCGGCATGGTCGAGGTCTTCGTAGCTGCAGGGTGGCGCATCAGCGCCAAGCGTCTTCTGATAGCCGGTGACAGCGGAGGACATGCAGAGGCGCGAATTTGTGTCGATATTGTTGGTACCGATCAGACCCTTGGCGAGTTTGTTGAAGACGTAATAGTCTTCGGTAAGTAGCTGACCCGAGATATAGAAGCCAACGCTGTCCGGCCCGTGTTCGCGGATGGTGGCGGCGAAGCGATCAGCAAGGTGATCCAGCGTGGTATTCCAGTCGCTTCTGGTGCGTACCCGATCTCGCGACGTGCGCATTTCCGGATGGCGAGCGCGGCCAGACATTGCTGATGGCGACATCGTCAACGCGAGCGTTGAGCCTTTGGTGCAGAGCTTGCCGAAATTGGCGGGATGATCCGGGTCGCCACCCACGCCGGTTATTTTCTCACCGTCGCTCTCGATGATGACGCCGCAACCGGTGCCGCAGTAGCAGCAGGTGGATTTGGTTTCTTTGTAGATAGGCATTTTGAACTTGACTAAACGCATTACGCTATTCCGCCGCACAGGCCATCACAGACATCGCCCCGGACCACGGGTCCAATTCCACTTTGCCATCGCTCACCCGCGTCGCAAACTTCTCCACCTGCCCCACATCCGGCAAGCTCGCGCAGCCATCATTCAAACTGATGCACCAGTTGTGCAACGGACAAGCCACCGACTCACCGAACACGATGCCTTGCGACAGTGGCCCGCCTTTGTGCGGACACTTGTCCTGCAACGCAAACACAACATCCTCGGCATTACGGAAAATGGCGATAACCTTGCCGTCTTCGCGCTCATACCGCCGCGCGCCGAGCACGGGAATGTCTTCGAGTTTGCAGAGCCCGACGTAACTCATGCGACGACCGCGATGGGAATGAACTGCTTCAAATCGACACGGGCTTTTTCCGGTTCGTGCCACGGGTCGGGCTCGCCATCGAGCGCGAACTGCAGGCGCTCCGAAAGGGCTTTGCGGTTGGCCGCATCATCGAGCACATGCCTCTTGCAGTAATCGAGGCCGACACGATTGACGAAGTGCACTGTGCGCTCAAGGTACCAGCCTTCTTCACGATACAGTTGCAGGAAGGCGCCCGAGTACTCCAATACTTCCTCGTGGGTTTTCACTTTGCAGAAAAACTGCGCGACTTCGGTCTTGATGCCACCGTTACCGGCAACATAAATTTCCCAGCCGGAATCGACACCGATCACCCCCACATCCTTGATGCCGGATTCAGCACAATTTCGCGGGCAACCCGATACCGCCAGCTTGACTTTGTGCGGCGCCTGCATGCGCCACAGCGCGCGCTCAAGCTCCTGTCCCATGCCGGTCGAATCCTGGGTGCCAAAGCGGCACCAGTCGGAGCCGACACAAGTCTTTACGGTGCGCAGCGCCTTGGCATAGGCATGGCCGGAAGGCATGTCGAGCTCTTTCCATACGGCTGGCAGGTCCTCCTTCTTGATACCGAGTAGATCAAGGCGCTGCCCGCCCGTCACCTTAACGGTGGGGATTTTGTATTTGTCGACCACGTCGGCGATGCGGCGAAGCTCACTACTGTTGGTCTCGCCACCCCACATGCGCGGCACCACTGAGTATGTCCCGTCTTTCTGGATGTTAGCGTGCGAGCGCTCATTGATGAATCGCGATTGTGGATCGTCCTTGGCCTCGCGTGGCCAGGTGGAGAGCAGATAGAAATTGATCGCGGGCCGACAACTTGCGCAGCCATTCGGCGTGCGCCATTCCATGAATTTGTACACATCGGGAATGGACAGCAGGTGTTGCGCCCGGATGGCATCACGCACCGCCTGATGGTTGTGCTCGGTGCAGCCGCACATGGCTTTTTTCTTCGGTGCTTCCGAATAATCGCCTCCGGCCGTGAACATCAGAATCTGCTCGACCAGCCCGGTGCAAGAGCCACAGGAGCTGGACGCCTTGGTATGTTTGCGTACGTCGTCTAGCGTAAACAGTCCCTTGTCCTTGATGGCTTTAACAATGGTGCCTTTGCAGATGCCATTACAGCCGCAGACTTCGGCGCTGTCGGCCATTGTCAGCGCGCGGCTCTGGCCCTGATGGCCGGTGTCACCGAGATTGGATTCGCCGAACATGAGGCGATCACGCATCGCAGCGACATTGGTGCCGTCGCGCAGTAGCTTGAAAAACCAGGTACCGTCGATGGTGTCGCCCACCAGCACGGCACCGATCAGCTTGTCGTCCTTGATGACGAGTTTTTTGTAAACACCGGCACCGGGATCTGCGAGGACGATGTCTTCTGTGCCGTCGCCGCCAACGAAATCGCCTGCCGAAAACAGATCAACGCCGGTGACCTTCAATTTTGTGGAGGTGAGCGAACCCGAGTACCGACCGATGCCGTAATGCGCGAGGTGGTTGGCGCAAACCTTGGCCATTTCAAATAAAGGTGCAACGAGACCATAGGCGATGCCGCGATGGTTTGCACATTCGCCGACGGCGTATATCCGTGGATCGTAGGTTTGCATCGTATCGTTGACGACTACGCCGCGATTGCAGTGTAAGCCGGCCGACTCGGCAAGCGCCGTATTCGGGCGAATGCCAACCGCCATCACAACCAGCTGGGCGGGCAGTTCTTCACCCGACTTGAGCTTTACCGATCTGACACGCCCACCCTTGCCGTCATTTGCATCGCCGACCAGTGTTTCAGTCGTGGCCTCGAGACGGAACTGCAGCCCTTTAGCTTCCAGAGTCTTTTGCAGCATGTTGGCCGCGGTGCGATCTAGCTGGCGCTCCATCAGCCATTGCATGACATGTACGACCGTCACGTTCATGCCGCGCAGCTTCAGACCGTTCGCAGCTTCGAGTCCGAGCAGCCCTCCGCCAATGACCACCGCATCCGTGTAACGGCTGGCAGCGGCAATCATTGTTTCCGTATCGTAAATATCCCGATACGACAGCACCCCCTCCAGGTCCTTGCCCGGCAGCGGCAGGATAAAGGGGTTGGAGCCGGTCGCCAGCAGTAGGCGATCATAGTGTTCGCGTGTGCCGTCGTCGGCGATCACTTCGCGCGCCTTACGATCAATCTTGACGATCTTTTTGCTGGTGTGCAGACGAATATGGTTTTCTTCGTACCAGGCGAGCTCGTTGAGGACGATGTCCTGTAGAGTCTGCTCGCCGGCCAAAACAGGTGAGAGAAGAATGCGGTTGTAGTTGGGATGCGGCTCCGCGCCAAAGACGGTGATGTCGTAGAGGTCTGGCGTGAGCTTCAGCAGCTCTTCAACGGTACGAATACCGGCCATTCCATTGCCAACGACGACCAGCTTCATTTTTGCCATCATGTTCATGATTGCTACGCCGCTGCCCGCAATTGCTTTTGATACAAGAACTCCAGCACCTTGCGGCGGCAATCCAGATAAACCGGATCGGCGAGTAGCTTCAAGCGGTCACGTGGTCGCGCCAATGGCACCGTCACGACATCACCGATGGTTGCAGCCGGACCATTGGTCATCATCACAATGCGATCGGAAAGCAGTACGGCCTCGTCAACATCGTGTGTGACCATCACGACCGTGCTCTTGATTTCAGCAACGATTGCCATCAGTTCATCCTGTAGCTTTGCGCGGGTCAATGCGTCCAGCGCGCCGAAGGGTTCATCGAGTAGCAACACTTTGGGCTGCATGGCAATGGCGCGCGCAATACCGACACGCTGCTTCATGCCACCGGAGATTTCGCCGGGGTGCTTTTGTTCGGCATGGGAGAGGCCCACCAGTTTGAGTGCGTCGTGTGTACGCTGCTTCAATTTGGCTTTTGATTCAGTTTCCGCAAATACGCGTTCGACTGACAAATAGACATTGTCGAAACACGTCAGCCACGGCAGCAATGAGTGATTCTGAAAAACAACTGCACGATCCGTTCCCGCGCCTTTCACTTCGCGGTTCGACAATAAGACAACGCCGCTGGAGGGATATAACAGGCCGGCGACCATGTTCAGCAGCGTCGATTTGCCGCACCCCGAGTGTCCGATGAGGGTGATGAATTCACCCTTCTGGATGAGCAGGTTCACGTCACGCAGTGCCTCAAACCGACCGCGTTTGGTATCGAACTCCATACCGACGTTTTCAATACTTAAGAATTTTTGCATGCTGTATCTCCCATTCAGGCCGGAATTAACTTACGTATTCGTAGCTGAATTTTTTTGCGATAAACACCAATAATTGTTCGAGTAGCAAGCCGACGATGCCCACCACAAAAATTGCGATGATGATGTGCTCTACGTTGAGGTTATTCCACTCGTCCCACACCCAGAAGCCGATACCGACACCGCCGGTAAGCATCTCGGCGGCGACAATGACCAGCCAGGCCACGCCGATGGAGAGCCGAATGCCGGTGAGGATGTATGGCAGCGTCGCGGGTAGCAGGATTTTGCAGGTCACTTTCCATGGCGAGAGGTCGAGTACCTTGGCCACATTCAAGTAATCCTGCGGCACGCGCGATACACCAACTGCGGTATTGATGATGAGAGGCCAGATCGCGGAGATAAATATCACCCAGATTGCGGCAGGGTTGGCGGCTTTGAACACCAGTAAGCCGATCGGCAGCCACGCTAGCGGTGATACCGGCCGTAGCAGGCTGATGATGGGCGAGAGCATGCCATTGAGAAACGCCACCCGGCCAATCAGGAACCCGACTGGAATACCGATGACGGCGGCCATGCCGAAGCCAATGCCGACGCGCTTCAGCGAGGCAAGAATATTCCAGCCGATACCCTGGTCATTTGGCCCTTTTTGATAAAACGGGTCACTGAATAAGTGAACGGCCGAAGCCCAGGTTTTCGCCGGGCCCGGCAGATTTGGGCTTGACCCAGCGACGATTGCCCATACCCCGATGAACATCAACAGACCCAGTAACGGTGGCAGGAACACCATGGTCCATTTCATGATCACGAGTTTCATGCTGCCCCCAGGTTTGGCGACGATGGCGAGTTTCGGCGGTTTGACAGCAGCCGTGATTGCTTGCGGCGGCGCGTCGACGAGAACTTCATTGGCAACTGTGCTCATGAGGATTTCCGTTCCAGTCGTTGATTACGCTTTAATCTTGAATGAGGCGGCGTATTTCTTTGGGTCTTTCCCGTCCCAGACGGTGCCGTCGATCAGTTTCGAGGTGCGCGTGTCCGACTTCGGCACCGGCACCTTGGCCATTGCCGCGGCCTGCTTGTAAATTTCGATTTGGTTGACTTGTTTTGCAACAGCCAGATAGTCCGGATCCTCCTTGAGCAAACCCCAGCGTTTGTGCTGTGTGAGAAACCACATGCCATCGGAAAGGTATGGATAGTTAACCGTACCCTCGTTGTAGAACTTCATGTAATCCGGGTCGGTCCATTTCTTGCCGATGCCGTTGTCGTAGACTCCTTCGAGCCGTTGATCGATGACATCGACCGGACAGTTGACGTATGACTTGTCGGCGATGATCTCGGCGACTTTTTTGCGATTGGCCATTACGTCGATGAACTTGCTCGCCTCAAGAATTGCAGCGGTCATTGCACGCGCAGTGTTGGGATTCTGTTTGATCCACTCGGCAGTGGTGCCTAGCGTTTTTTCCGGATGATCTTTCCAGATGCCCTGTGTGGTTTCGGCGGTGAAGCCAATCTTGTCGTAGATGGCGCGGTTATTCCACGGTTCACCCACGCAGAAGCCGTCCATATTGCCCACCCGCATATTGGCCACCATCTGCGGCGGTGGTACGACGATGTTTTTTACATCCTTGAATGGATCGATACCGTAGGTTGCCAACCAGTAGTAGAGCCACATGGCATGGGTGCCAGTCGGGAAGGTTTGCGCAAAGGTGTATTCGGCCTTGTTCTTGTCGATGAAGGCTTTCAGTTCCGGGCCGGTCTTGACGCCTTTCTCAGAAAATTTGTTTGCGAGGGTAATGGCTTGACCGTTGTTGTTCAGACTCATCAGCACAGCCATGTCTTTTTTCGGTCCGCCGATACCCATGTGCACACCGTAGATGAGGCCGTAGAGTACGTGCGCGGCATCAAGCTCGCCATTGACCAGTTTGTCGCGCACGCTGGCCCACGAAGCTTCTTTCGACGGCGTTATTTTGATGCCGTATTTCTCATCGAATTTCATCACCGAGGCGATGACGACCGATGCGCAGTCGGTGAGCGGAATGAAGCCGACTTTCACTTCCTTCTTCTCTGGTGCGTCAGAACCGGCCGCCCATGCCGCTGAGCGCACACCTGGAGGGACGATGGCCATCAGCGCGGCGGCGCCAAGAACTCCGCCAGTGGCGCGGATAAAGTCGCGACGGGGAGGAAGCTCAGCTGGCGTTCCGCTAGCTGCTGTAACAGACTTCGCATTGCTGGTTGATTCATAATCCATCCTGACTCTCCAAATGTTGATCAAGATAAGAGCGCAATAAAAAAGCGTCCAAGAGGGAATGCCTGCATTACGCTGCGATTACGCGCATGTGCTGGCAAACATTCCCGCTTGGACGCCGTTGTCCATTTGCGCATCGGCATTGATGCGCACTCATTTTATGTTCAGCAAGTTCGGTGCCAGCGCCCTGAATCTCGCTAGTACATTGATCTGACTAGGTAATTGACTGGCGCCGCAGAGATCAAGATCAAAGGCAATGGCTGGCGCGCACCAAAAACGTGGTGCATCCATGCTGCGATGCACCATTACGGCCCGGCACGTGCGTCGCGGGTGATTAGCCGATAAAGCTCGCCATCTCAATCACCCTCGAAGCCGCATCGGCCATCTTGATGCCGCGATCCATCGCGAAGCGGCGCAGCATCTGAAAGGCTTCATCCTCGGGGATGTTTTTCTGCTTCATGAGAATGCCCTTGGCGCGCTCGACTTCCTTGCGACCAGTGAGTTGCATTTTGGCATCGGCCAGTTCCTGCTTAAGCGTTTGTTCAGCGGCGAAGCGCTCCACGGCGACGTCTAGGATGGGTTGCAATCGTGCCTCGGAAAGACCGTCCACCACATAGGCCGATACGCCGGCGCGAATGGCGGCGCGAATGGTTTCACTACTGCGATCACCGGAGAACATCACGATTGGGTGGGGGCGGTCGCGTGCGACGAAGGCCAGACTCTCGAGCGAATCGCGCGATGGAGACTCGGTGTCGATAATGATGACGTCGGGAGAAATCGCCGCCACCGCGTCGTAAATTTCCAGCGGTGAAGCTAGCAGCGAGACCACGTCGCATCCGTTCGCCTTCAGCGCCGCACGCACATCAGCGGCGCGATCCGGATCTTCATCGACCAGCATGACTTTCAGGCGCGGCGGTTTGGGCAGCTTCATATTGAAGATATAAGCAAGCGGCGTACCACGCGATTGGCGGCTATCATTCATGCATGGCGACTCCCAAAGCAAAATCCGCGCTTTTACTGTTCGCGCACGGCTCCTCCGACCCCGGCTGGGCCGTTCCGTTTGTTAATCTCAAGGGTGCAATCGAAGCTCGTGAGCCCGGAAGGATCGTTGAGTTGGCTTTTCTAGAACGCATGCAGCCTTCGTTCGAAGATGCAATCGCGATATTGCAAAAGCGAGGCATAACCGAAATTACCATTGCGCCGATTTTTCTCGCCATCGGCGGGCACATGCGTAAAGACTTGCCCAAGTTGATCGAAGACACACAACTACGGACGGGAATCGCATTCAAAGTGTTACCGACACTTGGTGAAGTGGATGTCTTGATCGCCGCGATCGCAGACTGGGTAACTGACGCGGCGAAGTAAGCGCCAGGAGCACCAAGAAAAAAGCCCGCTTCACGCGGGCTTTTTTTCATGCCTTAATTACTTGCCTTGCCAGGGCGTTTTTCCTACCGGCTTGGCGAATGACTTGCCGGGTGGCTTGCCCGAACCGCTTTTGCCAAAGCCACTGAAACTTCCAGGGCGCTTGGCGTCATTGCTGCGGCCAGGGGCGCGTCCGCCTGGGCGCGAGCCTGGGTGCGGTGGCTTGGAGAATACGCGTGCCTTCGGTTCCAGTCCCTCGATGACGCTGACTGGAATTGCCTGCGAGGTGAAACGCTCGATGAGCTTGACCTGGAAGTGTTCACGCACGTTTGCAAGGCTGATAGCGATACCGTTCTTGCCGGCACGGCCGGTACGACCGATACGGTGCACGTAGTCTTCAGCTGCGCGTGGCAAATCGTAATTAATCACGTGCGAAATACCTTGCACATCGATACCGCGTGCGGCAACGTCGGTTGCAACCAGAACACGCAAGCCACCCTTACGAAGTGATTGCAGTGTACGCGTACGGGCACCTTGCTTCATGTCACCATGCAGCGCGGCGACCGAAAAGCCTTGCTCGTTCAGGCTACTAGCCAGATCATCCGCGGCGCGTTTGGTCGCCGTAAAGACGATTGCTTGATTCATATCCGCGTCGCGCAACAGGTGATCGAGCAGGCGATTCTTGTGGCCCATGTCATCGGCAAAATGCAGACGCTGTTCGATATTTTCGTGGCGTGCTTGCTGGCTGTCCACGGCAATACGCACCGGGTCTTTGAGCATCGACGTTGCCAAGCGGACAATATTTTGCTCAAGCGTTGCCGAGAACAACAGGGTTTGACGGGTCGCCGGGCATTTGGAGACGATGGCTTCCAGATCATCCTTGAAGCCCATGTCGAGCATACGATCAGCTTCGTCGAGCACCAGCAATTGCAAACGCGACAGATCGACGCGACCGGACTGCATTTGATCGAGCAGACGACCAGGTGTGGCGACCAGAATATCTACGCCGCTTTTCAACAGACGGTTCTGCACCGGGTACGGCATGCCGCCGACGATGGAGATGGTCTTTACTTTCTTCATGTTGCGGCCATAGGTCTCGGCGGCCTTGGTGACCTGCATCGACAACTCGCGCGTCGGTGTCAGCACCAGCACGCGCGGGCCACGACCAACAACGGGGTGTGCCTCGGTCAGCAACTGTAAAGCTGGCAGCATGAAGGCAGCGGTTTTGCCGCTACCTGTTTGCGAGGAGACCATCAGGTCGCGTCCGGCCAGAGCTTCGGGGATCGCACGTGCTTGCACGGCGGTAGGATCGGTATAGCCAGCGGCTGCGATGGCCAGGTTAATCGGGGCAGCAAGGCCCAGAGATTCAAATTTCATTTTTTCAGTTTTCCTGCGCGGCCATTCCGGTGGACGCGCTTCATATGCAATTGCAATGATTACGAAAAGAGGCACGCCGTCCGTCATCGGAAACAGCAGAACACACTACGCGATCGAATGAACGATAGGACGCAGAAGTCGGCAGGCCAAAACACCGGCACTAACCGAATCGCAATCCATGAGGAAAAACCGGAGGCTGAAGAAAAACCGAGGGTTTACTGCAGGAACGCTACAGGAAGATTTGATGCATTCTTCCGAGGAGGTCAGAGACGATGAACATTTGCGATGCATTGTTGCTTTACCGCACCGCACAAACCGAAGTGTACGCGAGTAGCCCATGATTCTCAAGGACTTTTTGTAAAATTGTGATGCAGTGCGGCACAAATCGAAGCGCCGCAGCATGTCAAATGAGATAATTCGCGCCTTTCTTGCCAGCCTTGGGCTCCGCGCCTTTTGCGCCACATGAGCCAACCATTATGAGCACCGCACTTTCCACCGAAATCAAACGGCGCCGCACCTTCGCGATCATCTCGCATCCGGATGCGGGTAAAACCACGCTGACCGAAAAGCTGTTGTTGTTTGCAGGCGCAATTCAGATTGCCGGCAGCGTCAAGGCACGCAAGGCGCGCCGCCATGCCACCTCCGACTGGATGGAGATCGAAAAGGAGCGCGGCATTTCGGTGGCCAGCTCGGTGATGCAGATGGAGTATCGCGATTGCGTCATCAATCTGCTCGACACCCCTGGCCACCAGGATTTCTCGGAAGACACCTATCGGGTGCTCACTGCCGTTGATGCGGCGCTGATGGTGATCGACAGCGGCAAGGGTATCGAAGCACAGACGCTGCGATTGATCGAAGTCTGTCGCGCACGTAATACGCCAATCCTTACTTTCATCAACAAGATGGACCGCGAGGGCATGCCATCGCTGACCTTGATGGAAGACATTGAACGCGTATTGAAGATGGACATTGTGCCCTTCACCTGGCCAGTGGGCATGGGCCGCGAGTTTCGCGGCGTGTATGACCTGCGACTGGATCGCATGCGGATTTTCCAATCGGGCGAAGACCGCAAAAACACCGAGGACGATGAAGTTCTCGACGGGCTGGACAACCCGGTTGCGGTAGCGCGCTATGGTGCCGAATATGCGCAGGCGCAGAGCGAGATTACGCTGCTGCGCGACGCGAGTACGGCGTTTGATCGTGACGCTTTTCTGAATGCCAAACAGTCGCCGCTATTCTTTGGTTCTGCGGTAAATAATTTCGGCGTGCGCGAAACCCTCGATGCACTGGTCGATTTGGCACCTGCGCCGGCGCCACGCGCGGCATTGCAGCGTGTGGTCAACCCAGATGAGGCGGCTTTCTCCGGTGTCGTGTTCAAGATTCAGGCGAACATGGATCCCGCGCATCGCGACCGAATTGCGTTCTTGCGCGTTTGCTCTGGCCGGTTCGAGCGCGGCATGAAGCTACGTGTTTCTCGCACCGGCAAGGACATTCGTCCCGGCACGGTGGTGTCGTTCCTGTCGCAGCGGCGCGAGTTGCTCGAGGAAGCTTATGCGGGCGACATCATCGGCATTCCCAATCACGGTACGCTGCGGCTTGGCGATACGCTGTCTGAGGGCGAAAAGTTGCAATTCACCGGGCTACCGTATTTCGCGCCAGAGATTTTTCAGAATGTAGAGATCGCTGATCCGATGCGCAGCAAGCAGTTACGCACTGGCCTGCAACAACTCGGTGAAGAAGGAGCCATACAAGTATTCAAGCCGATGGGCGGCGGCAGTTTGCTGCTGGGCGCGGTTGGGACGCTACAGTTTGAAGTCGTGCTGCATCGACTCAAATCCGAATACGGCGTTGATGCAAGGCTGGAGCCTTCGCGCTATCGGCTCGCACGTTGGATCACCTGCGACAACGCGACAACGTTGAAACGGTTCATCGATGCCAATGCGCATCGCATCGCACACGACGTCGTGGAAGCGCCTGCCTTTCTCGCAGCCCATGTGTCGGAACTCGATGTCGCCTCGGAACGCTATCCGAGCGTGAAATTCCATGCGCTGCGTGAGCATTCGGGACACGTGTTTCAGACGGAAATGTAGCCCGCGAAATTCACGTAGAATCCAGTATTGACGGGCATCTTGGACACAAATTGCCCGGAAATCCTCGTCAAACGGCGTTCTACGAAATTAGCAGTGACATCTGTGCTAGCGCGAGCGCTTCGCGCCGATGTCAATGCGTGTGACGTCTCGTGTTGATACTGACGCGTTTATTTTCTGGTCTGAATCCACTGACCACGGCAGCGGCAGATCATCCTGCAGCACGACCAGCGAGTGTGGACCGGCAACCACACTGGCAAATTCAAACGAGCCGAAGGCGTTGGTACGGGTGCTGAATTTTCCGTCCAACAATACCAATACGTTGGCGGCGCCGTTTTCATTGCCATCGCGAATGCCGTTGCCGTTTGCGTCCAGAAACACACTACCTTCAATGCGGCCAGATCCACTGCCCGGTGCTCCCCCTAGCGGCATGGACGGCGTGCCGGCGCGTAGCCCATAGCGCAACGTGACAAAGAAGCCGCGGTCAGTCGGACGCGCCCGAATGATCTCCGGCACAACCAGCGGACTGTCGATGGCGATGGTATCGGTGAACACGCCGCGGTTGGCGTAGAGCGAGGCGCCGAACGACCAGTCTCTGCTGATTTGCCAATCGACGCCAAGATTGGCCGAAAGCGATGTCCCCGCGTTGGTACTGCTTCCCTTGACGTTGCGTGCGCGAAAACTGCCCTGCACGGACACGCTGTTATTTATCGATGCACGGCCGTTGACGCCAATGGTGCCTGCGGTCATGCGTGTCCTTGGCGCGTCAGGCGAAGTTGCGGTCGGTTGCAGGCGCTCCAGACTCAGCGAGGTCGACAGCGACAAGCCGCTTTCGGTATAGAAGGAGTGATCTGCCGTGAGCGACTGGCTGTTTTCGCCATTCTGCGTAGACGCCGCGTCAACCTGGATCCGCGACATCCCAAGCGAGTTCTGCCACTGTAGGTAACCGAACGCTGATTCACCGGTAACGCCGAAGCTTCTCGCCGCGAATCCACCACCCGCGAAAATGCCCGCGCTCAACACGCGGCGCACGCTAGCGCTGCCAAACCAGCCGCTTGGATTCCTGCCGCTGATGCTGCTGAAGGACTCGACATTGGTGGACAGGTCCCATCGCAGCGATGTGTAATCGTATCGGTAGCTCGCCCCTTGCAGGTCGGATGCCAATGGGCGGTCGATCCAGCTCAAGCCCTCGGCATAACGAAAAACCGACGCCTGATGCCGGCTGCCGCCATCGCGCCAGGTCGCGTCCGCCCACAGGCCGGTTGCATCGACACCGGCACTTCTGGAGCTAATCGCGCTTATCTGTAAATCGGCACCGGTAGACGAATCACCCTTGGCGACGCTGACGTAAGCCGCACTGGGGCTGATACGCGCACCCTCAGCGCCACCTGTCGGCGCGACTTCAGGAAGTATGTTGTTACCTTGCGCCACTGCGGCCGCACCGGTCCATTGCCCGATTGCTCCTTGGGCAAATGCGCTGCTCACACGCCCTCCCAGTCCCACAAAACGGGATTGCGGAAAGCCTTCGAAGCGTCCCGGCTCACCGGCGCTGGCGCCAAGCAATAACCTGCCGGCGCCGTCATTGCGCCAAATCGTGGACCCACCGAGTACCTGCGGAGAGGGCAACGTTAGCCGACCGCTTCGTCGGGCCAGTTCGGGGACCACGAGATTGGTGGTGCCGAGCGCATTGTCCGCACGCCAGCCGCCATCGAACGGCAAGCCGGTTTGCCGAATGCTCCAGCTGGTCAGCCCGGTGCCGCCGCGCCCCCCCAGCGAAAGTGTGTGAATTGATAGCGCGCCGAAGTTTGGCGTCTCCAGGAACGCATCGACCTGAATACCTTGCGTATCGGTACGCAGATTTCCGGATGACGCCGATGCATTTTGCGCAGCTTGAAAATTGCGTGTGAGTTGCAGCGAAATACCTCGTGGCCAGCCTTGCGGATCGTAGTCTGCAACGACATCGTCGGTGGCGTCCGGCGTTTGCACGCCCTCCATGACGCGGTCTTCGTAGGAACGTTTTTCAGTAGCGACAGCGGCGGATGCCGGCGGGACAGCTGCGGGGGTTTGCTGTGCGCGCACCGGCGCCGCCATTACCCAGGTGGCGGCCGCTAGAGTGACAACTTGAAGCAGCGAACTGCGTTGGCGCCCTGGCCGCCAACGACTATTTGGTTTTGGCCGCCGGGGTGGTGACAAGAGCTGGTGCCTTCGGTGTTGGTGGCGCGACGGGAGCTGTGGGCGGGGCTTCGAAACGGAAATCGATCGCGGTTTTCTGATCGCTCCACTCCAGACTGCCCTTTACGACCAACGGGTAATTTAGCTTTATCGTCCCTCCACCGGGAACGTTCGGAATCAATGGAATGGGCCGCGTCTGTGCGGGCATGATCGGCAGCGCTTCGGGAACGAAATCAATCTTTTGTCCGGTGGCGTCCACGCCTGTCACAAAACCACCGAGCCGGCCATGTGCATTTCCGCTGTTGCTGACCTGCATTTGCGGCACCACACTACCCTCGTATGTCGCTGTCCCCGCATTGGTGATCTCCAGTTTCGGGGCAGCATTGCCAACAATGGCGTAAACAACCACGCCGACCCGACCGCTCACCGGGAAGCTCACCGCTCCCTCGGTCTTGATGACCTGCTCCAGGCCCTCAATCATGACTGCAAACCGGCATTCTGCCGAGGCTGCATCCTCTGGCGGCGAAATCTCGAAACGGAACCGGATCTTGCCGTTGGCAGCGAGCGCAAGTTCGCGCTTCTCCAGCGCCACCCACGGACGGCAGCTATTGGGCGAAAGGTCATCGCTGAAAATGGCATTGCCGTCTGGGCCGAGCATCCAGTCGTTCGTATAGACGCGATACTTCCCTGGTTGATTCGCGACATGGGTAATCTCGATGACCTGACGCGTCGTCTTTCCTGGCTGCGCCGTGATCTCGAAACGCGGCGGTGAAATGACGGCTGAAAATCCCTGGGCTTGTGCTGGCGCAGACGTAAATGCGGCGACCATTACACAAACGAGCGCAGTCGCAATAACTGCGGCGCGATTGAGCGCAACTAATTCTGCCTGATTGAAGTAGAAGGACATTCGGCGTTACTCCACGTCTATTTCGAAATGAAACCTGAGCTGCTGAACACTGCTCAAGCGTACACCGTCGGCTTCAATTTGTACCTCCAGAATATCTTCCATTCGTTTCTCGCGAATCATGCCGCTGTAAACCAGTGTGCGCCCACCCGGCACCAGTTGACCATCGAGCAACAGGCCATGACCGCGCCAGCTAATTTTAACGGAGCCTGTCGATTCAGCAGGAAGCGCCATATAGATTTGGCCGAATTTTCCCAGCCATGGTGCTGTCGCCAGCTTTACGTTCACACGCGTGCGACCGACGATTGCGTTGTCGCGACTCTTTGGTGTAATCGACCGCCAGTTCATGGCTGGCGTGCCATCGAGTACGACAGTTGCCGAGTCATCAATTAGCGCCGCCTTCGATGTCGCCGCGAATGTGTCTCCAACAATGAACTGCACACAGCAGAACACGACAGCCAGCAACCCGAGCGTGATCGGCTTTTCGTTCATGGACGAGGTTTCGCGACCTTGCTTCACGGCGTCGTCAACGTATAAGTAGCCCGACCACTATAGACACCTGCCGCGACCAGATTGGTGTTGGCGTAAGTGAACGTATGGCAATTTTCTACGTAAGTGTTCGAGCTGACGTTTCTCAGAAAAACGGTCGCGCCGTTGAACGTTCCAGCGGGGATATCCGCCGTTGTATTACCGAGCGCAGTGCTGGTCCAGCTGATCTCTGTAAATGGCAGCGTATCGGCGCCGCTAGTCAATGTGGAAGGCGTTGTGACCTGCAATCTCGCCACCGAGGCCGTGGTGCTAGGCTCGCGAAAATAGCCACCGATATAAACCTGATTCGGTGGCACGCAAACGTTAAAGCCATCATACGGACTATTGGCCTGCGTACTGTTGCTGGTCATGGCTTGCGCAGTCCCGGTACCGACTACATTGGCGGGGACGGTAACACTTACCTGGTTGATCGTTGCATTGACCGCGTCAGTCGTGGCATTGCCCACAGCAAGGTAGATACGGCGTGCACCCGGCGTCACCGTTAACACCCAGGCATCGGCAACGAGAGAAGTGCAACAAAGCAGTCCGGCCACAATCACCTTGGGGCATGTGCAAAAAATTGATTTCCGTCTTCTGCTGATTTTGTCCATCGATATCTCATGCCTGCATAAAGGAAAAATGCCAGCGCGGGGCTGGCATTTTTCTGCTTTTTAGCCCTGCGATTCACAACAATACTACAACACCGAAGCGGTGTAAGTTACACGTCCATTTGCGGTCGGACCATACGTACCGAACGGAACGGTGTTCGTATTTTTGTAAGCGAACGTCCAAGTGGAACCGACGTTGGTGATTTTGGCAACTGGTGCGGGGGCGAAATTTGCGCTACTACCCGTCAGCGGCAACGATGCAAGGTGTGGGAACGTATTTGCGAACGCAGGTGTTACCAGCGCGGAGTTGGTGATGGAAATTTCCGACCATGGAATGGTGTCGGTAGTCGCGTTTGTCAATGCGCCAGTCGTAGCGGCCAAAAGTGTCACTACTCCAGCATTGCTGCGCAAAAGTGCGGTAACGGCGCCGGTCCCGAGGTCACCAGAAGCGACAGTCGCGGCAATTGAAGAACCATCACCAATATTGGCAACCGGCACCTGGAAATCAATCAGGTTAATTGTTCCCACTGATGCGGCACCGTACAGGCCACCAGTGCCAACGCGCAAGAACAAGACCTTCGGAATTGTGATGCTGAAATCGAGTCGTGCTGCAGTGTTCAATGCACCGGCGCCGGTCACGGTTGCGGATTCGGCATGTGCGAACATTGGGACAGCGATGGCCAACGCGACAGCTGATTTGAGAATTACATTACGCATGGTTTTGCTTTCGATAGAAGTTGAATTACGACAGAACGAATGGTACTGAAGTCAACGCGCTGACACTGTGTTCGGGATCACACAAACGCCACTGTTTTTGTGAATGATTGTCAACTTAGCGTAGGGGTCACATCTCATTGCAGCGGGAGTATTAACTGCACTCGACAGCACTTAGTTGACGCGCATCCAAAAAAGTTTTTAGCATCTTGTAGGACGCCAGCTGGTGTACGCGTAGGACCTTGAAGGGAGTTATCAATTCGACATAAGTATGTTGTTTGCGGCTAGCGTTTCAAGTGAGCGAAACATGCCGTTACTTGAGCGTTTGTCCAGGCACCATGCGAAGCCGCCTATGTTTCCGGTCCCACAATTGTTAACGCAACTGGAACAGAGGAAGTGACCTTCGTTAGATAGGCTAGCGGGCATATTTCATCAGTTCTAATTTGGCCGCCAACAAAAGCTTAGACGTATCTACCCTTCGGTCAGCCACCTGTCAGTTCGGTTATGCACAATTCGGCAACTAAAGAAAATCAAGGCCATGCGTTTCGAACTGTCTTGCATTGTAGGTATATGCGTTGCGTTGGCACCTTGTCATGTAAATGGCGAGGTGCTAACGCTTGAGCGGACGGAAATACTCTGGCGCGAGGCCAATATCGATTTGAAACTCGCCAGACACGCCATCAACTCCGCCGTTGGCGATGTGACTACTGCTGACCGGCGCGAAAACCCAAATTTTTCATTGAGCTCCACTTACCTCTCCCCGCGTGCGGGATTGGGTAGTGGAGGATTGCGCAGCAAGAATGCAGACTCGGTATTTCGATTGGAACAGCTTGTCGAACGTGGCGACAAACGCGCGCACCGTACGCAAAGTGCCGAAGCGCGACTGGCCGCAGCCAGATTCGATGCCGAGGAAGCAGAACGTACAGGATTGATACAACTAAGTCAGGCTTATTGGGATCTAAAGCTCGCTTTCGAGCGTGAACATCTTGCTGATGCCACCGCACAATTGGCGCGCGAAGCAGTAGTTGCTGCAGACAAACGACTTAAGGTTGGCGACATCTCAGCTGTTGACGTGTCCAAGCTTCGCGTCGACAATTTGCGCAGCGAAAACGACGCCCGTGTGGCGCGCGCAGACCGCCAGAAATCCCAATTAGCCTTTGCCATTCTTATCGGTCGCAGCACTGACGCAGAGAATCTTTCGTGCGCAGATGACTGGCCCGGTGCGAGCAACGCTTCGCCGCCACCCGTTGATCGCTCCCCGCAACTGGAAAATCGCGCCGACGTTCGCGCGGCCACCGCACGTGTTGCCGCAGCTGAGGCTGCGCTTGAAGTAGCACGCTCACTTGGCAAGCGTGATGTTACGGTCGGTTTGCAGTTCGAGCACTATCCAACCGTTGGCGACCAGGCCCCGAACAACACTTGGGGTTTGAGTGTGGCCATTCCGTTGTTTGCCTCCCATCGCTACGAAGGTGAATTTATTCGGGCCGCGTCCGAACTGGATCAGGCCCGTGACCAGGCCGAGCGTACACGCGCATTGGCAAAAGCCGATGCGATACGTACTGAAAATGAATTTCGAACCGCTAAAGAGCGGATCGGCAGCCTGGAATCGACACTGTTGCCGGAGGCAGAGAAAGTCACGGAGGCTGCGGAATTCGCCTATCGAAAAGGCGCCACCGGCTTGCTCGAATTGCTCGATGCGCGCCGCACGCTGCGGCAAATTCAGCAGGAGGCAGCCTTGGCAAAAAGCGATTATGCAAAGGCGCTGGTTGCGATGCGTTTGCAAAGTACTTCAGGAGCAGGCAAATGAAATTGGATTGGTCGATATTAAACGCTTCCGGCAATACGGCGCTTGTATTTTTTTGCTCCATGCTGATTTGCTGTTTACCTGGCTGCGAAAAATCCAGAGAAGCAACACCCGATAGTCCACCCAAAGTCACTGGTGACACAATCACGTTTGCGCCAAACAGTCCCCAACTGAAAAATATCCAGACAGCGAAAGTGGAAGGGCCGCGCGAGCGTGAACTGCAGTTGCCGGGACGCCTGACGTGGGACGAGGATCGTACAGTGCGTGTTTTCACGCCGTTCGCCGGTCGCGTGACGCGCATTCTTGTCAGCGTAGGCCAGCGGGTGGAAGCAGGACAGGGGCTGGCTGAATTGACTTCACCCGACTTTGGGCAGGCGCAGGCGGATGCCCGCAAGGCCGAAGCGGATCTCGCCGCCAAGTCTGCCCAGTTGAGTCGTTTGACTGAACTTGTCGCTGCAGGGGTTGCCGCGCGCAAGGATCTGCAACAGGCCGAGGCAGACCGGCACGGCGCCGATGCTGAATTCAAGCGTGCGTCGGCACGCGTCGCATTATTTGGGGGCAGCAACAATGTGGACCAGCGATTTGTTTTGAAGAGTCCTCTGGCCGGTGTGGTGGTTGAAAAGACCATCAATCCGGGCCAGGAACTGCGTCCCGATCAGCCGGGTGCGCCGCTGTTTGTAGTGACCGATCCGACCAAATTATGGGTGCAGCTTGATGCAGGTGAATCGGATCTGAAAAATCTGAACATTGGTACCATGATTGTTGTCACCACCGGCCAGTACCCGGACGATACCTTTGCGGGCGAATTGCGGCAGGTGGCTGACTTCATCGACCCGGTGGCTCGCACGCTCAAGTTGCGCGGCACCGTCCCCAATGCTGATCGGCGGCTGAAAGCCGAAATGTTCGTGAGCGCACGGATGCTGGTGGGCAAGGGAGAAAATCCGACCGTCATCGGGAAAGCGGTATTTCTGGATGGGCTGAGAAGGTTTGTATTCGTCAAGACGTCGCCGGGAGCATTCACGCGCCGCAGTGTGCGCGTCGGGCCTTCTCTCGGCGAAACACAGCCGGTACTGGCAGGCTTGAAGGAAGGTGACGAGGTGGTGATGTCGGGCGCGCTCTATTTGCAACAAATGCTGGTGGCGGCGGGCACGAGGGCCACTGCCGTCGAGCCGGACAATACGCTGGTCAACAAGTAGCCATGCGTCGGCTCATCGAATATTCGCTGCGACAGCCGTTGTTCGTGCTGCTCGGCACATTGGCGTTTATCGTCGCGGGCATCATTGCGTTTATCAACCTGCCGGTAGAGGCTTTTCCCGACGTATCCGACACACAAGTCAACGTGATTGCACTGTATCCGGGCCGCGCGGCAGAGGAAGTCGAACGCCAGGTCACGATCCCCATTGAGACCAGCTTGTCTTCCACGCCAAACATGGTGCGGTTGTTTTCGCACACCCAGTTTGGTCTCTCCTACATCATCCTGACGTTCAACGACAAGCCCAACGATCAAGTAGTGCGAGCGCAAGTACTGGAACGGTTGCGCGGCATCGATCTGCCGCCGGGCGTGGAGCCGCAATTGGCGCCGCTCTCCACAGCAATCGGCGAGATTTTCCGCTTCCGGTTACGCGGGGAAAACCAATCGTCGCAGGAACTTCGCACGCTTCAGGATTGGGTGGTCGAAAAACAATTGCGCCAGGTGCAGGGCGTGGCGGACGTCGTCACGATGGGTGGATCGATCAAACAGTATGAGGTCAATCCCAACCTTGCCAAATTGCGCGACTACAAGATCACACTAAGTCAGTTGTTTACCGCGCTACAGCGCGCCAACTCAAACGCCGGCGGCGGCGGTGTCACGCAAGGCCGCCAGCAGTATTTGGTACGAAGTTTAGGCAGTTTCCGCACATCGGTCGATATTGGCCAAGTGGTGGTTACTGAAAACAAAGGCACTCCGATTTTGGTACGCGACATTGCCGATGTTCGGGTTGGCGGTGCCCCACCGCAGGGACTGGCCGGCCAGGATGATGTAGACGACATCGTTAACGGTATCGTCATCATGCGCAAGGGCGAGAACCCCTCTGTCGTGCTCGCTGGCATCAAGGAAAAAATCGGCTACATCAACAGCACGGTTCTACCCAAGGGCGTGGCGATTGTTCCGTACTATGACCGTTCGTGGCTGATCGCAAAGACACTCAACACGGTGTTTTCCAATCTGGTCGAAGGCGCCATGCTGGTCACGTTGATCCTGTTCCTGTTTCTAGGCAATTTGCGCGCAGCGTTGATTGTCGCGGCCATCATTCCGTTGGCACTGATGTCGACGTTTCTTGGCCTCAGCCTGGTCGGAGTACCAGCGAATCTGCTGTCCCTGGGGGCGATGGATTTTGGCATTATTGTCGATGGCGCGGTCATTGTCGTGGAGAGTATTGTTCGCAAACTTTCGGTTTTGAAAGCCGGCGGCATAGCCGACAAGAAGCTGCGATTGCAGGCGATCCTGGATGCAACCGTCGAGGTTGGCCGACCTACGCTGTTTTCGATGATCATCATCATTGCCGCGCATATTCCCATCTTTACCTTGCAACGTCACGAAGGCCGCATTTTTTCGCCGATGGCCTGGACCGTAACCTCAGCGCTCGTGGGATCGCTCATTCTCTCTCTGACGCTGGTGCCATTGCTGACCTACCTGTTGCTACGGAAAGATATTGCCCATGGAGACAATCGGTTGGTGGCGCGATTGAAGTGTTGGTATGAGCCCAGGCTGCGCTGGGCGACCGCGCGTCCCAAACGGGTAGTCGGCATTGCTGTGGTTGCGCTCGCAATGAGCCTGCTGGCAGGCACACAACTTGGCAGCGAATTTCTGCCTGAATTGAATGAAGGCTCGATTTGGGTCAATGTATTTTTACCGCCCTCGGTTTCGCCCACTGAAGCGCAGGAGCAAGCGCGATTGATCCGGCAAAAATTGAGAATGGTGCCCGAAGTGCGGACGGCGATTTCGAAGGTTGGGCGGCCGGACGACGGGACCGATCCGAAGATTTTTAATGCGATGGAAATATACGTTGAACTGGTGCCGGAAAAAGAATGGCGCGCTGGCAAGAAAAAGGAGGATCTGATCCGTGAAATGGATGAAGCCGTTTCCACGCTCCCTGGAGTGGAGCCGTCATTCTCGCAACCCATCCGCGACAATGTGCTTGAATCAATTTCTCAGATAGATGGTCAGATCGTTATCAAGGTACGCGGCGAGGACCTTGACCGCCTCAACGCTACTGCCGGGCGCATCTTAGGGCGGATTCAAACCGTGCCTGGCGTTATCCGTGCTGCGATTGATCGCGCGGGATCATTGCCTCAATATGTGCTCGACATTGACCGCGCGGCAGCCGCGCAATACGGCATCAACATTGGCGACATCCAGGATCTGATTGAAACGGCGATGGCCGGCAAAGCGACTTCCGAGCTCTGGGAAGGCGAAAAACACTTTAGTGTCGTGGTGCGTCTCAAGGACAGCGAACGCACTCTCCCCAATTTGCCAAACCTGTTGATCGCCAGCCCTAGCGGTGCACAAATACCTCTCTCGCAACTGGCGCGTTTCAGGTCAGTCTCGGGTGCGATGAACATTGCCCGCGAGAATGGCCGCAGGGTGGTATCCATCGGCGTGTTTATTCGTGATCGCGACATGGGCAGTGTCGTCAAGGACATGCAGGCGCGGGTGCAGGGGCTGGGCGCGTTGGGCGAAGGCGACGAGGTAACTTGGTCTGGCGAGTTTGAAAATCAAGAGCGCGCCATGAAGCGGCTGTCCTGGATCGTACCCTTGTCGATCCTGCTGATTTTCATTCTGCTTTTTGATGCATTTCAATCGGTCAAATGTGCGACGCTTATCATTGCCAATATTCCCTTCGCGCTGATCGGCGGCATTCTGGCCTTGCTGTTCCTCGATATCCCACTCTCGGTTTCGGCGGCAATCGGCTTCATCGCCCTGTTCGGCCAGGCGGTTCTGAATGGCGTGGTGATGGTGACCTATTTCAATCAGCTACGCGAATCCGGAATGCCGATTGGGGAGGTTGTGATTCAGGGCTCCATTGTTCGCATGAGGACGGTCCTGATGACGGCGCTGCTAGCCATGTTTGGTCTGCTACCGATGGCGCTTTCTCACGCCATCGGTGCAGAGACACAACGGCCACTTGCCGTTGTCGTTATTGGTGGTCTGGTATCCGCCACACTGTTGACAATGTTTGTACTGCCGACTTTGTACCGGGCGTTCTTTGCTCGCGACATCGTGATGCCGACCGAGCGCGTATTGCCCCTGGACGGTACAACATGATGATGCGGTCACTCGCGATTTTTGCGCCACGCGCATTGACCGGGTTATTTGTCTGCGACAGCTCGCCGCCAGATTTGCGATCGACCAAACAAAGCGATGCCGATATATCCCCTTACATCCAGCTTCTTGCCCTTTTCCAGGACAACTATCTTCAGTCGGTATAGCGTACCGTCGTCTGGGTCGAGAATCTCGCCACCCTCGTACAGGCTGTCGCCTACGCGCTTCAAGCCTTCAATGATCTGCATGCCCAATACAGGCTGGTTGCGCCGCTTGCCGGGACAGCTTTCACATTTTGGATTAGGGTCGTCACCGGGCGCAGGAATGAGTTTTTCCACGAAACCCTGATACGCATCATTTGCTGTTCTGGTGATTCTTACCAATGATTGCAACCGCCCAGTGGCATCGTCAATCTGCTCCCAGGCTCCTGGCAACAAGTCGACCGTATCGGCTCGAAGGCTGATTGCGCACAGCAGAGTCAGGCAGGCTACGAGCTTTTTTGTCGCCATTGAGGTATGAACTTTTCGCATGGTACCTATCGTACACCCGCACCTACCGCCGTAGCATAATGGAGGCGTTGGCGGGTAGTTGGCACACATTTACTGCCACTTGCGTCTGGAGGAAATATGCTTGAAGAACAACAGTACGAAATCTGCGCCGCAATTGCAGAGCACTTTGATGTACCCATTGAGAAGCTCGTTCCGGAAGCGACGATGGAGTCGCTCAATATAGACTCGCTGTCCATGATCGAGTTTTTATTCGAGATGGAAGACAAGCTCGGCATCAGCCTTTCCGAATCGCGTGAGCCGCTCAAAACACTAGGGGACGTTTTCAACGAAATCGACAAGGCCTTACAAGTCAAGGCAGCCGGCGCCAAGTAGCCATGCAAAATCGTCGCGTCTGTATTACCGGCATGGGTGTCGTTTCACCAATCGGTATCGGCGTTGAAAAATTTGCTGCCGGACTGCGGTCGGGCTTGTCAGGCATCCGCAGCTTGCAAAATGAAGGAAACGCTAACCTGGCGCCGCGCGTGGCGGGTGTCGTCGATATTGATTTTCGCGATTACCTGACGGCGACAAAGATTCAAGGCCCAGATCGCGCGAGCCTTTTCGCGTTGACTGCGGCTCAGCTGGCGGCCCGTGACGCCACCAACGCTGAACCCTTGGACCTGTCGGACGCAGGCGTATACATCGGCACAGGCATCGGCGGGATTGGCGCTCTCGAGGCCGCATATGAAGAATTCTTCGTTCGCGGCGGCGCGCGCATCAAACCGCTCTCGGTAGTCCACGCAATGAACAACGCGCCTGCCGCGCATATCGCGATGGAATATGGCTGTCACGGACCTGCGATGACGTACTCCACCGCATGTTCGTCGTCGGCAATAGCCATCGGCGAGGCATGCCGCGCCATCCGTCACGGCTACATCAGCCGTGCGCTGGCGGGTGGCGCCGAAGCAATGCTGTTGCCCGGCATCATTCGCGGCTGGGAGGCCCTGCGCACGCTGGCAATTGTTGACGCGGTGAACCCGCCGTCGTCCTGTCGGCCATTCGCCAAGAGCCGCACTGGTTTGGTTCTGGCCGAAGGCGCCGCCATACTTATGCTGGAGGAGTTCGAGCAGGCTCGTCAGCGCGGTGCGCGAATCTACGCCATGCTCGATGGCTATGGTTGTCAAACTGACGCCACGCATCTGACCAAGCCCGACGCGAATGGCCAGGCCGCCACTATGCGCGCGGCAATGGCCGATGCTGGATTGCAGGAGAGCGACATCGGCTACATCAACGCACACGGAACCGCGACACTGGCCGGTGACATCATCGAAACAGAGGCGATCAAGCTTGCCTTCGGCGATCTGGCAAAACAGATCCCGATTTCGTCGACAAAATCCATGCACGGGCACGCCATGGGTGCCACGGGCGCGATGGAATTTATCGCATCAGTTATTGCACTCACTCGTGGATTTCTGCCGCCCACTATCAATCTTTTTGAACAGGACCCAGAGTGCGATCTAGACTACGTACCCAATCGGGCGCGGGAAGGTGTGCAGTTGAAGCATGTGATGTCCAACTCGTTTGCATTCGGCGGCAGCAATGCCGTACTGATCGCTTCAAAGCCAAACCTGTGAACCTCGCAATCGACACACACAAATCCTCAGTACTTGATCTGGCTTCGCTTGGCGAGGCGGTCGAGACTGCGGCTCATCTGTTGTGGGACATCAAATACGGGGTGCGCCAGTTTCGCATTGATGCAGCGTTTGATGAACATGTCAGTTTCGAAAAATACGGTGTCGCGTTCGTTGTCCACCGTAATCATGTGATAGCAGTCGCCCAGATAGATCAATTCCTTGTCGCTGGAGCTCGCGTGGTCATACACAAATTGGGCGTGGCGCGGATGCACCGCTTCGTCTTCTATTGGGTGCATGATCAGCAGCGGATCGCTGAGCAAATCGGCGCGGCGGCGAACATGCTTGATCAATGCATCTCCCTGCAACAATTGGTCGAGAGATATCGATTCGCCGCCAACTACGGACTGCCGTTTGTCCAGCAACATTTTCTTGATTACCGCCCTGATCTCCGGGTTTTTAATGCCAAATGGCTCCCCCTCGGTGTGTCGGTAACGCTGGCTAAACGGAAGATAGCGCGCGATCGGCAACAGGAAACGGTACCAGGGCACTGCCCAGCCGTCGTACCCCAATGCCACGGAAAGCAGCACCAATGCATTGATATCCTCGTGAGTTGCCACTTCCATGGCAAGCGTAGCACCCATCGATACGCCGACTACAGATACCGTCGTGTATCGCGACTTGAGCGACTGCACATGCTCACGGACCACCTGCACCCAGGATTGCCAACCGGACTCCGGCGTGCCGTAAGCAAATCCCGGGATGTCCGGCGCGACCACCGAAAGACCGGACTGCTGCAGCATTTGCGCCAGCCGCGCAACCTCCAGGCTGCTGCCCGCGAGGCCATGCAGCAGAAGGACGGCGTTTTCCTGTGGCGTAACCAATAGAGCCTCCATGACTGACATGCTACTAAAAAACGCCGCTCACTGGGTCGACCATAGTGTGAGAGTGCGCGCAATTCATACCGTTCTGATCGTCGCTGCCTGTTTCCTGTTTCGATCAGCTACAGATGGATTTCTCCGGCCGTATTTGCCAACCGAAATATTTTTGTTTGGCTCCCTTGTCGTCGCGTTTCTTTATGGCTACGCCCCGGCCTTGGTTAGCCTGGTATTCGGCTGGCTCCTTGGCCTGTATTTTTTCGTTGAGCCAGAAGGCCAGTTTGCGCCGGTCAATACCCTCGATCTGATTCTCACTGCAAATAGCTTCGTCACCGGCCTTGCGGGAATTGGCATGCTTGAATATTTGCAGCGCACCCGCTATTCAAAGCGACTGATGCTCATGGTGTCGGAGTCGCGATACCGCTCGTTGTTGAAACTCGACAACCACCGCGTCCATCACCAACGCCAGTCCACACGGGCGTTACGCCAAATCAGTGATATTTTTTCGCATTTGGATCGGGTGCTGATCTTGTTCGATCACGAACGGAAACCATGGTTGCAGCCGCTATTCATGCAGACGATCAATGCGCCGCAAACGTCACCGGCACTCTCGTGGCTGTCTCTGATCCATGCAGATGACAGATCGCGTGTGGAAAAGGATCTTGCATTCGTGCTTGACGGCTTGCGTGAATTTCGCAATATCCGTTTTCGGATTGCGGTCGGCGAAGACCGGTTCGAGGAGCTGGACTGCGTATGCCGATCATTGACTCTGAGTGCAAATCGACATGTTTTTGCGCTGGTTTTAGGGGCGCGAGAATCTTAAAGCGTCCAGCCGTAGCCCAGATAGAGTTGATCCGCACGACGGGTTTCAACAATCGGGCTTTTTGTGGCTTCGCGACTCAGGCGCGTCGTACTCATTCCAAACATCAGGCAATGACGTTTATCAAGCCGGTAGGTACCGCTTAGTCCAAGCGCCACATTCGTGCCAATGCCTGCCCGGTATTGTGGTCGCTGTGTAGTGGTCTCGTTTGCCGCGACGCCAAAATAGTAATCTGTCACTCGCGCGCTCATACGATCAGCTGACAGCAGTACGCCTGCGTCCCAGATGTCGTTCTTCAGGATCGGCGCATATGCCGCCACACGTGCGGATTGTCCGTGGCTTGATCGATTGAGATCGCCGAACCAGGCAATACTGATCGCAACCACGTCGAAATCCCAGTCAAAGGTTGGCCCGCCCTCGATGCTCGTCCGGCGCGTGCTCATCCCACGAAGAAGATTGCCATCGGTTGTCGCATAGCCAAAGCGCGGTTCGATGGCGAATCCCAGTCCGATTTTTTTGTCGTCGCTTGCCAACAGGTACACGCCGGCGCGTTGCAATTCAATGTAGTAGGTGTCGTTATAGTTGATCGACAAAAGGGGTATAAGCCACGCTTTGGTTTGTTTACCGCCAACATACTTGGGAAAAACGAGGGGTCCCGCACCTGCCGTGCCGTTCCAACCAGTGCTAGCGGCGTCGCCGTCAGCAAGCGCATTTGTCGTGAACGCCAGACTTCCAATGCACATCGCGACGGCCGCAGCCTTGAGCAGTGCAGTAACCTGTGGATGTTTACTCACGAAATTTCTTTGCGGAGATTCTGCATACGGACGGAGTCCGTGATCAGCTGCGGGCATTCTGGGACCTCTTTCACGCTCGCTTTCCCCGAAAAAGAAATTGCGCGTGGCGTTAACAGGAAATGGATCAGTCTGAGCGGAACGGAATTTCGCCTTAGTCCCATCGAGCGTACCACTAATAGTTCTGCCGTCTTGTTCGTTGCGCGCAGAATCGAACTGCCCCAGCCGGTCAAGAGCTCGATTCTCCAACATCATCAAACAAAAGGGCCACCAAAAACGGTGGCCTCTTTATTTGGTGGAGATGAAGAGGATCGACCGTCTCCACCAAAATTCGAATAACCAATTGATCTATAAGTTGCTTGCCTCATCCAAACGAAATGCCCAGCGCAAAAAATGTGACACCCCTTTGTGATACGTCGCTCTTGTGACCCATGTCACCTAACCACGAGCCACAATGCTCTTCATTGTAGGGATAGTTCCAACTCATATAGATCAAAGGCGCTGGACATTTTTTCGTCTAGCGCGGTCTGTCTGCGTCGGTATTCGCCAACCGTTTCACCAGTGGCGGGTCGGATACCGTCGAACGCCGCGAGTGTGGCAATGTGATATGACTTGAATACCTCCTGCACTTTCGGGTTTTTGATCGTTTTGTAGGTATTGATGAATTGTTTCTTCGCCTTGTCAATCCCGTCGGTGATGCAAGCTTCCCACGTAGAAGATTTGCCGGCTCTGCACGCGACTATGCCTATTGAATTCGCCAGTCCATCTAAGGTTACTAGCGCTGCCGCATGTTTCTTTTCTTGGTCCGTCTTTTGTTGCTCTTTCCTTACTTGCTCTTTCTTCTCTTGCTCTTTCTTCTCTTGCTCTGCTGATGGTGCTGCAATTGCGACGCTCACAGCGACAAACAATGAGA
>JBBQFL010000038.1:0-42676 GCA_038321965.1 Burkholderiales bacterium
ATTCCGCCATGCCGTTTCCCGCTGCGCGCCAACTGACTCTGATGCTCGTTTGCTCATTTGCCTCTCCGTGTTGTTGATCAGGAGGGCAGTGTGACGGGACTATGATCCGGCGACTATGACGCCGTGGGGTTAACGGTTACCTGCCTTCCGCCATCGAGAACTTCAACACCATTCGGCATGAACACGGCTAACAACAGGTTCCGATATTTCACGTCACGTAGAGGGAATTGCCGAAGTAAACCTGAAACACTAGCATTGACGGACTTCTTCAGCACTTTTTGTCCCGCGATGCCCGTGGATGCTGGTGTTTGGTTTTCCTGGCTCATATATCTCACACGTCGGCCCACGCAATCTGCATTTCGTCGCAACGCAATGGCGGGCGATGGCGTGGTAACTAAACTGTGTCCATCGAATCGCCGCTCGTCGCGGAAGCTGCGAGCCGTAAACCTGATGAGGACCCAATGATGAAATTCGTGCTCTGGCTTATTCTGTTTGTGTTGTGCTGGCCGCTCGCGTTGCTGGCACTGATTCTCTATCCGCTGATCTGGCTGATCCTGCTACCGTTCCGTCTGGTCGGCATCGCGGTGGAAGGCGTATTCGCCTTGCTGCGGTCTATCGTAATGTTGCCAGCGCGGCTACTTGGCAGTCGTGCCTGAGTGGGTCGAAATTTTTTCGTCTAGCCACTTAGTGACCACGGGCCACAGGGCGGCTTCACCTTGTGGCTTGAAAAAGCCGAAGTGTCCAACGCGCTTTAGCCCGACCTCGCCGGGGGAAATGAAACGGTAGTCGGCGGGCTGCTTCGTGTAAGCGCTGTGCAACATGCGCGAGCCATCCTCGAGCAGCAATTCATCGTCTGCAAAGGTCAATCCCAACACCGGATATTCCGCACTGGCGTAAGCTTCGCGGGCACCGGGTTCGCCGGTGAGGATGTAGTCCGGCGTCAGGCACCAGCGCCGCCATTGAAACATCGCGCCCGTGGGAACATCTCCCACCACGCCGATGCGTGATCCTGGGAAATAACCGAATAGCGGGCAAAGCAACGGCGCCATCAAATGCCACATAAACGGCGCGCTCCGGCGAACCTTTGGCATCAGGTGACGCCCCGACCCACTGCCCACGGCGATGTTCACAAGCCCGGCCAAACGGTCACGCGAGGGCAACAGCGGTGCGCATTGTCCGCCGAAGCTGTGGCCCACCGCAAACAGCGGTTTGCCTGCATGCGCGTCTGCAGCCAGTTTGATCACGGCATCATAATCGCGCGCATACCAGTCGGTAAGATCGGCCTTTGCGCCGCGCATACTGCCGCGCAATGATTCGCCGGTGCCGCGATAGTCAAACGTCCAGACCGCAAAACCGTTCGCGGCAAGGTGCCGCGCGAACGGGGCGTAGAACGATTGTGGCACGGCCATCGCGGGCGCAATCACAATGCTGGCTTTCGGCGCACCTTCCGGGTCGAATCGATAACCGGACAGGGCATGGCCGTCGTGGGCAGTTAGCTGAGTTGGCGTCATATTGACGTTATTCTGCCTTGAATCGTCGCGCCATTTGCGCATGCAATCTCAGCATGAATCCTGCCGCCCCTATACTTTCAACTGCCGATGAATGTCGGCGTCTCTGGAATCCCCATGCATATCGATCCGACCACCAACACCGCCATCGACAACTACAAACTGCTGACCAATCTGGTGGTACCGAGGCCGATTGCGTGGGTAACTTCGCAGAATAGCGAGGGAGTCGTCAACCTGGCGCCGTTCAGTTTCTTCAATGCCGTCGGCAGCAACCCACTGTATCTGTTGATCAGCGTCGGCCGTAACGACGATGGCAGCAGGAAAGATACGGCCAACAATATTTCAACCAACGGCGAATTTGTGGTCAACATGGTGACGGAGGAAGTGCTGGCAGCGATGAACATTTCGGCCGCCGATTTCCCGGCAGATGAGAGCGAATTGATGGCCGCCGGATTACATATGGCGGCCTCGGAGCGGATCAAGGTTCCGCGTGTGGCTGAATCGCAGGCCAGTATGGAATGCAAACTGCATAGCGAACAGGCGCTGGGCGCGTACACGATTTTTGTGGGCGAAGTCGTCATGTTTCATGTCGCCGATCATCTGCTTGGCGAGCGCATGCATATCAATGGTTTTGCGCCGATTGGCCGACTCGGATCGCCTTCGTATTACTGCCGAACGACCGACCGATTCAATTTGCCTCGCATGACGCACGCGAAGTGGCGGGACGGTGCTGGTTGATCCGCCGAGACATCAGACTAGAAACTTGAATCGGGCTCTTTCAGGAATGCAATTTCTTCAGCGGTACTTTCCCGCCCCAGCGCCGCGTTGCGGTGCGGGAAACGCCCAAATCGCTGGATGATGACCAGATGTTTCTCCGCCCAGATATGCAGATCGCTGGTTTCCGGGAAGGCGGAAAGCTCAAGCATGAGTTTCAGGCAGCGCTCTTGATCATCCAGTGATTCGCTGTGCTCAAGCGGCAGGTAAGTGAATTGCCGCTCAACCGGCTTCATTCCAAGATCAAAGCCACGTTGCAGTGCGTGATTTGCCGCTTCAAGCGCCAAAGCATCAGCGGCAAATGCGCGTCCACTGCCGCGAAACATGTTGCGCGGGAACTGGTCGAGGACGACGATCAGGGCGAGGCAACGTTGGGCTTCATTTTTCCAGTCCGAAAGCTGCACGGATGCGGCCGCATCATAAGTTGCCAGGAAATGGCGACGTATTTCGTCGTCGAACGCCGCATCTTTCTTGAACCACTGCGACCTCGACTTGCCATAGTCGGCTGATTCACCAAACCAGAAGGCAAGGATTTTTTGCGGCGTCTGGATATCGTTGTTGGCTATCATGGATCAAATGATAACGGCGATTGCCCGGTCAGGCGAAAAACGGAGCCGGAAATTGTGATCTATCATGATCACCCAAACACAATTCCACCGGAGGAAACATGATCGGCTACGTCACACTCGGTACCAATGATCTCGCCAAAGCGGCTGTGTTTTACGATGCGCTTTTAGGTACCATCGGCGCAAAGCGTTGGATGGAGTCCGACCGCTTCATCGCCTGGGCGTCCAGTCCGACTGCTGCTGGGCTGGGGCTGATCAAGCCCGCAGATGGCAAGGCCGCGACGGTGGGCAACGGCGTCATGGTGGCGCTGGTCGTCGATAGCCGTGAGAAGGTTGATGCGCTATACAAAAAAGCAATGGAGCTGGGTGCATCCGATGAAGGCCCACCCGGTCCGCGCGGCGAAGGTTTTTACGCTGGCTATTTTCGCGATCCTGAAGGCAACAAGCTGAACGCGTTCTTCATGGGCTAGTGTGTGACTGGGAAAGCGAGCTGCAGTGGCGATAACGCCGCCGAATCAATTGGCGATTCGCGGGAACGGGCCATTGACCGGCAGCGGGACCGGCTGGCGCCAGGTATTCCCGGCCACTACCACCCAGTCGGCTACTTTGCGGCGTCCAATGCAGTCGCGGCAGTTGCGATCATCGGTGCACTTGCCCAGCTTCAACAGGTTCGCCTTTGGGAGTGGCTGATCGTTCCTGCCGCTTTTTTGGTGGCGAACTGGGTGGAGTATCTGGTCCATCGGGGACCAATGCATCACCTGCGTCGCGGCCGGGAAATATTGTTCGAACGCCACACGCGCCAACATCACGTGTATTTTGACGAGCAGCATATGTCGACACGGAATCCGCGTGAATATTACTGGGTGTTTTTTCCGTGGTGGGCAGTGGGGCTGGTGATCGGCACGGGTGGCCTGTTTTCGCTACCGCTGTGGTTGTTTGCTTCGGCAAACCTTGGTGTGCTGTTCTTCTCCGTGGCTATCGCCTATTACCTTGCGTACGAATGGTTGCACCTTTCGTATCATCTGCCGCCACAGAGTTTTATTGGACGCTTAACGGTGGTGCGGCGGCTGCGTCGCCTGCACACCATGCACCACGACACCAAGTTGATGACAACGCAGAATTTCAATATTACCTTTCCAATCTGCGATTGGCTATATGACACCATCGACACGCCGCAGGTCAAGGCAAGCGAGACCGCGCTTGCAGAAAAGTAGCCCCCGCCAGTGCGCAGGCCACCTGTCGCCCCGTACAATGCGGATTCGTTTACCTTACCCTAAGCTTCATAACCCAATGCAGACGCCGACAACGCCATGAACTCCAGCCATTCTGTAGATGCCGAACATCCGCTCCTGAAGACTGCGGTCAGCTCGTATTACGATGCAACGGTTGCAAAGGCCTTTTTTAAGTCCTGTGGGCGACGCGAAAAATTCGCTGCGGGGACCACGTTGTTCGTGGAAAACGAGAAGTCAAACAAGAAGGGGTTGTTTACCAAACCGATCAACGCGGAGTTGTTCAATAAGCCGGTCATTCACCGCATGTACCTGCTGACCGCCGGAGAAGTTGAACTTATGGCGGGCGGCAAGTTGATCGACACGGTTGGTGCCGCGGAGGTATTCGGGGAGATGGCGGTCATCAGTGAAATCCCGGGCAGTACGCGGGTGAGTGCCCGCAGCGCGACAGCGACCGCCAAACGCGATTGCACGGGCTATTCGGTCGACGTCAGCGAAACCGAGGCGGGATTGCAGAAGACGCCTGAATTTGCCCTGATGCTGATGAGCGTGATGTTTGATCGCCTGCGATTCCTGGCCGCAAAGCTGGCAAGCCGTGAAGTGAAAAAAGCTCGACACAGTACCGAGCCGGTGTTCGATTTGGCTACCGTGACCGCATTGGAAAACAAACTTGAGCGCGCGACCGTGGTGCGCTTTGCCGAGGGCCGCAAGATCATGCGCGAGGGTCAGGCCGGCGTCACCATGTATATCGTGATGGAAGGCAGAGTCAGCATCGCCATCGGCGACAAAACGGTCGAGGAGCTCGGCCCCGGCGGCGTGTTCGGCGAAATGGCGCTGGTCGATCAGTCGGCGCGTACAGCGAGTGCCACGGCCGATAGCGAGTGTGCGCTGCTATCGATCAATCGTGACACGCTGATTGCGCTGGTTAAGTCTGATGCGTCCGTCGGCATGGCGATGATGCGCTGCGTGGCGGATCGCATTCGCTACATGAATTCACTGTTCGTCTGAAGCGCTGCTAAGCGCACCGCCACAACAAACCACTCACACGCCCAAAAATATGGAAGACGATTTCGATTTCACCAAGCCGCAGCCGGCGTTCAATCCTGATAGCACGATTGGCATAGCCCTTTCGGTACCGTTCAAGTCAACGATCAGCCGCTACTACGACGTCAAGATCGCGACGCAGCTATTCCAGAAATCCGGAAGAAAGGAACATTTCGCAGCCGGTGAAACGCTGTTTCTGGAAAACGAAAAGTCAGGCAAGCAAGGGCTTTTTGGCAAGCGAATAATGCACCGGATGTATCTCATTACGGCGGGCGAGGTTGCGCTGTTCACGCATGAAAGGCCGCTCGATACCATCAAGGCCAACGATATTTTTGGGGAAATGGCGGTCATCAGCGATTCCGCTGCCGGCAGCACGCGAAGCGCGATGGCCAAGGTCAAAACGGAATGCACCGCTTTGTCTTTGGACGCAGAAGAATTGCAGGCGGCGCTGGCGCATACGCCGGAATTTGCGCTGATGCTCATGAGTGTGATGTTTGAGCGATTGCGCTTTCTGGGCGCGCGGCTTGCGCTGCGCGATAGCGCCAAATCCAATGTAAGTAGCCGCAGCGAGCCAACTTTCGATACGGCTACGCTGGCGACGCTGCAAGGCAAACTGGAACACGCCACCGTTGTGCGATTCAGTGAAGGCAGCATGATCATGGAAGCTGGTCAGCCCGGCACCACGATGTACATCGTGCTCGAAGGCCGGCTGACCATCGCCATAAACAACAAAATCGTCGAAAAGCTCGTGGCAGGCGGCGAGTTTGGTGAAATGGCGCTGGTCGATCACTCGCCGCGCACCGCCAGCGCCATTGCACGTACGGATTGCACTCTGTTGTCGTTGAATCGGCAAACACTCATCGAACTGGTGAAATCCGATCCCAGTGTCGGCATGGCGATGATGCGCTGTGTAGCCAATCGCATGCGCTATATGAACTCGCTGTTTGTGTAGGTGAGTTCAAGCGCAATGGAGGACGATTTCGATTTCACCAAGCCGCAAACTGCGCCAGCGACTACTGCAACTGTAACTGCGGCTGCGGCGCCTGCACAGCTGATGCCATTCAAGCCCACGATCAGCAGGTTTTATGACGCGGAAGTGGCGGAACGATTCTTTGAGGTCTCCGGCAAGAAGGAATTTTTCCAGGCCGGCCAGACGCTGTTTGTAGAGAACGAGCGTTCCGGCAAACAGGGACTGTTTGGCAAACGCGTCATTCACCGCATGTATTTCATCACGGTTGGCGAAGTCGCACTTTCAGTCGCGGGCAAACCCATCGATAACATCAAGGCGGGTGCGTTTTTTGGCGAAATGGCGGTGATCAGCGAAACGCCCGCTGGAAGCACACGAAGCGCAACGGCAGTCGTCAAGACCGATTGCAATGCGTATTCGCTGGATACGGAAGAATTGCAAAACGCGCTCTCGCGTACGCCTGAATTCGCCCTGATGTTGATGAGCGTGATGTTTGATCGCCTGCGCTTTGTGGTCGCCCGCCTGGCCACACGCAAGCTCGCCCCCGGCAGGGACGTGCCGCGCGAGGCAGCGGTATTCGATGGTGCTGCACTGGCCAGTCTCGAGCAGAAACTCGAGCGCGCCACCACCATGCGCTATCTGGCTGGCAAGCCGATCATGAATGAAGGCGATTCCGGGACGAGTATGTACATCGTGCTCGATGGGGTGGTGGCTATCTCTATCAAAGGCAAAATAGTCGAACGTCTGGGGGCCGGCGGTACGTTCGGTGAAATGGCGTTGGTCGATCAATCGCCTCGGACGGCTAGTGCCGTGGCCGAAACCGAAAGCGCGCTGTTGGCGATAAACCGGGCCACGCTGGTTGCGCTGGTGAAGGCGGAGCCCGCGGTCGGCTTGACGATGCTGCGTTCGGTCGCTGCGCGGCTGCGGCATATGAATTCCCTGCTGATCTGAGCGCAGCGCACGGTGCATCTCGACAGTCGCGGGCTCACGCAGATTCCGGCCGAAGTACTGGGCCGCTCGGACATCGAATCACTTAGCATGTACCAGAACGCGTTGGCCACATTGCCCGACGCGCTGTGGCAAATGTCGCAATTGAATGCGCTGAATCTCGGCGACAACCAGCTTCTAGCGATCCCGGATGGCATCGCCAATCTTGTCAACTTGCGCATGCTGGACCTGGGCCACAATCGCCTGACATCGTTACCCGAGGCGATTGGCCATTTGACGGGTCTATCCGACTTTCTTTACCTAAGCCATAACCAGCTCACGGCATTGCCAGAATCGATGAGCAACCTGACGAAACTGGCTTATCTGAACGTCAGCGACAATCGGCTGACGCAGCTGCACGCGCGTATCGGCAACATGAGCTCGCTGATGGAGTTGCGCTTGTATCGCAATCGGCTGGTCGCTTTGCCCGATGGCATCTGCAAACTGAAACAATTGCGGGAGCTGCACGCGCAGCAAAATGGGCTGTCGTCGCTGCCGACCAATATCGGCCAACTCACGGCCCTGCGCGAGCTGGATCTGGCCGACAATAAATTGACGGCATTGCCAGTATCCATTGGCGGGCTGTCTCAATTATGGCGGCTAAACTTGCGCAACAATGCAATTTCCGAGCTGCCCGAATCGGTAGGCGCGCTTGGTCGGCTCACGCATCTGGATTTGCGCGCCAATCCGCTGCGGGCGCTGCCGGACACGCTTGGCGAAATCCTGACTCTTGAAAAACTGGACCTGCGCTGGTGCCGGTTGGAGCGATTGCCGGCATGGGTGGAAAGGTTGCGTGCGCGCGGTGTGGTGGTATTCACATAAAGATGAACGTGCAATACCGGCGCGGCTCTCAGGACAATATGCGTTGAAAAGCCGCGCCAAATGGCGATCTGCAGTTTCGTATGTCTAGACCACCTTTCGCGCGCGGCGTCGATGTCCGCGCGTCACGTACTTTTCGTCTGGGCAGAAAAAGCCGCCGGACTACGCCGGCGGCAAACACGATCACCCTCGGAGGGGGGTGATGCCAGACTGTCGGCAGGCACGACAGGCCGACAGCTGACAATGCATCTTAGACATTCCGCTTTACGAATTCCCCACCTGCGCGGGTGGGGAATTCATGCGGTTTCTTAAGCGCATTTCTGCAGCCAATGGATCACAGCAGGGATTGGAACCCCCCGATTTCGTCCTCGATGAGATAATCAGGGTTCATTTTTTTGACCCCGCTCATTATGAAAACCCTCACGGAACTGTCGCAGGCACTGTCAGTCGGCAAGACCACATCGGTCGAGTTGACCACGTCGGCGATTGCAAAAATAGCCAATGCCGATGGCGAGGGCATTCGCGCCTTCATCAAGGTCTATGCAGACACTGCGCTGGCTGCGGCCAAAGCCAGTGACGACCTGCGCCAGCGTGGAATGGTCGCGTCGCCGCTGGCCGGCATCCCGGTTTCGATCAAGGACCTGTTTGATGTGCAGGGCGACGTCACACGCGCCGGTTCCAACGTGTTGGCAGCAGCGCCGCCCGCCGCTGCCGACGCGCCCGCAATTGCCCGTCTGCGCGCCGCAGGTGCGATCATCGTCGGTCGCACCAACATGACCGAATTCGCCTATGGTGCGCACGGCATGAACGCGCATTACGGTACGCCGCTCAATCCTTGGGATCGCGCGTCGCGTCGCATTCCCGGCGGCTCCACTTCGGGTGGCGCGGTGAGCGTAACTGATGGAATGGCTGCTGCGACCATTGGCTCCGACACCGGTGGTTCAGTGCGAATTCCGTCCGCACTCTGCGGCATTACCGGATTCAAGCCAACACAGGCGCGTATTCCGCTGGCGGGTGCTTTTCCCCTCTCGTTCACCCGCGACTCCATCGGCCCACTTGGGCATTCGGTCACCTGTTGTTCATGGCTGGATGCAATTATGGCCGGGGGTAATGCCATCAGTCCGCTGGAGCTACCGCTGAGAGGCCTGCGCTTCGGTGTGCCTAGAACAATCTTGCTTGATGACCTGGCGCCTGCAGTTGCAGAAGCATTTTCGCGCGCGCTCACCTGCCTTTCAGCCGCCGGGGCAAAAATCGAGGAGTTTCCGTTCCCTGAATTGCAGCAGGAAGCGGCGGGTAGCACGAAAGCCAATTTCTCTGCCGTTGAAGCCTACGCGCTACATCGCGAACGGCTGGCGACGCAGTCAGATCAATTCGATCCACGGGTCGCCAGGCGACTGATGCTGGGTGCCAATATCAATGCGGCGGACTACGTGGATTTATTGCATCTGCGGCAATCGCTGATCGCATCCGCTAACAACACAACCGCACGTTTTGACGCCTTGCTGGCGCCAACCGTACCGATCATTGCGCCGTCGCTAGTGGAGATGGATTCGTCGGAAGCGTTTTTCCTGCGCATGAACGGCCTGCTCTTGCGCAACTGCGCGCCATTCAATGTACTGGATCGGCCTTGCTGGTCACTGCCATGTCACCGGTACGGTGAAGCCCCGGTGGGTTTGATGGTGGTCGGCGAAACGATGGGCGACAAACGGCTGCAGTCTGTCGGCCTTGTCGTGGAAGAAGCGTTGACCACGATCCGCTAGAAACCGCGATTTTTGCGCTTTGTTTCTTCCGCCTGCTTTTCATCATCTTTCATTTTTTTCTCGGCCATCTTCTTGTCCCAGCCGATCATCGGCGTGATCACGTTCCACCAAAGCATGAGCAGGCCAAACGGCGTCAACACCCACACCCAGCTCCAGTTGCTGACCGGCGGAATATCGAGAATTTTCAGCAGAAAGAGAATGACAAAGATGATCGCGAGTGGCATGTCGAACTCCGGATTCAAAACGGTATGGTTAACAAATTAGCACAAAGCACGTCGAATTAGGGCCTGCAAGGAATTAACCTCGACAATTGGATGCTGTATTGGCGCCCCGCGAAAGAAAAAGTCATCGCATACGTCAGCAAAGGCGTTACTTCCCTCGCACTGATCGCGGATCTCACAAAATTGCAAGATGCCCTCAAACTGCCTATAGTCCGTAACTGAATTCAGTTTCGCACTCGCCCAACCTTTCTGGAGACAACATGAAAACCCTGCCATCCCTTTCCGCATTGCTCGTTGCCTGCGGCGCACTAACCACGATGAGCAACGCGCTCGCCATCGACCAACTTCACAAGAAATACAACTGCACCGCCTGCCATCAGGATGCGGCCAAACTGGTCGGCCCCTCATATAAGGAAGTCGCCGAGAAGTACAAGACTGACAAGGATGCCGTCAAGAAACTGAGCGAAAAAGTCCGCAAAGGTGGCATGGGCGTATGGGGACAGATCCCGATGCCGCCGAACCCCACGCCGACCGATGCTGAACTCAAGACCATGATTGAAGCAGTGCTTAAGACAAAGTAAGCAAGCTGTCACCACTGCCGAAAATGCCGACCGCGGGTCGGCATTTTGCTTTGGAACAGGTGTTTTCCTGAGAAGAACGGCCTTGTTTTCATTGACAATCGAGAATTTCGGTTCGCATAATTGCGGTTTGCTGCAATAAAAAATGTCGTGCGGACTTTCCTGGCCGCCCCGAAACCCTCAATCGCCCCTTTTTATGGAGATGCTCCGATGAAAAATTCCTACAAACTCGTATTCGCTGCAATGCTCGCCGCCGGTCTCGTTGGCTGTGGCAAGGAAGAAGTCAAGCCTGCCCCGGTTGTGGCACCTGCCCCACCTCCTGAGCCGACCGTGATGGTGACCATCGCTCACGCCGGGCCGCTGACGGGTTCCATCGCTCATTTGGGTAAGGATGACGAGAACGGCGTGCACCTGGCAGTTGATCAGGTCAACGCCCAAAAGATCAAGATCGACGGCAAAGTGCTGAACATCAAGTTCATGACCGAAGACGACCAGGCTGACCCGAAAGTCGGTACCACCGTCGCACAAAAACTAGTTGATGCAAAGGTTGCGGCGGTTATTGGCCATCTGAATTCCGGCGTAACTATTCCCGCCTCGGAGATTTATAACAAGGCTGGCATTCCGGTGATTTCCGGCTCAGCGACTGACGTAAAGGTTACGGAGCGCGGCCTAAAGAATGTTTTCCGCACTGTCGGTCGCGATGATCAACAGGGACCTGCACTGGCGTCCTTCATCGCCAACGAACTGAAAGGCAAAAAAGTCGCGCTGATCGATGACAAGACTGCCTACGGCGAAGGCCTGGCCAACGAAGTCGAGAAGACCCTGAAGGCCGGTAAGGTAAATCCTATCGCCCGCGAGCGGACGACGGACAAAGAAACCGATTTCAAAGCCATACTGACCAAGATCAAAGGCAAGAATCCTGACGTTATCTTTTACGGCGGCATGGACGCAACTGGCGGGCCAATGCTCAAGCAGGGACGCGAACTCGGCATCAAGGCGATTTTCGTGTTTGGCGACGGCGCTTGTACTAATGAGATGGCCAAGTTAGCTGGCGATGCGGCTGAAGGTCTTGTTTGCACCCAAGCAGGTCTACCATCTGAAGCCGCTACCAAAGACTTCCTGACTGCATTCAATGCCAAATACGGTGAAGTAAAACAATATGCGCCGGCTTTCTACGATGCGACGATGGCCGTTGTGGAAGCGATTAAGAAGTCCAACTCAGTTGATCCCGCCAAGTTCGGTCCGGAAATTTTCAACGTGAGCTTCGCTGGTGCGACCGGCAAAGTTGAGTTTGATGCAAAGGGTGATCGCAAAGACGCTGAAATCACAGTCTTCAAGATGGCTGGTGGCAAGATTGCGCCTGTGTCGATCGTGAAGAACGGTGTTGCCACGGCGTTCTCCGCTGCGCCTGCTGCTGCACCGGCAGCTGCCGCGCCGGCCACCGCAGCGCCTGCTGCTCCAGCAGCGGCTCCGGCCAAGCCAGCAGAAGCACCGAAGAAGTAATTTCGCAGTACGAAAAAACGGCACCTTCGGGTGCCGTTTTTCTTTGCGTCACCACATCATGCGGTAATATCGTCTCGACATGGATATCTTCCTCCAGCAGCTCATCAATGGACTTACGCTCGGCTGCGTTTACGCCGTCGTCGCGCTGGGTTATACGATGGTCTACGGCATCATCCAGCTCATCAATTTTGCCCATGGCGAAGTGGTGATGATCGGCGCCATGGTGGCCTTCAGCGTGATCGCGGCACTCGCTGGTTCCGGCATACCGCCGATTATCGTTGTCTTGCTGGGCATTTTGGCGGCGATTCCAGCCTGTGCACTGGTGGGCTACACCGTCGAACGTATCGCCTATCGACCGCTGCGGAATGCGCCGCGCTTGGCGCCGTTGATTACGGCCATCGGCATCTCGATCATTCTTCAACACCTGGCGCTGCTCATCTGGGGGCGCAACTTCATTTCCTTTCCACAGATATTTCCGACCAAGACCTACCACTTCACCGATTCGATCAACAGCGCCACGGTCACCAATGTGCAGATCGTCATCATGCTGTTGTCGATGGCGATGATGGCCGGGCTTCTGTTGCTGGTGTACAAGACGCGCATCGGCATCGCCATGCGCGCAACTTCGCAAAACGCGCAAGTCGCGGGACTCATGGGCATCAACGTCAACAGCGTGATTTCATTCACCTTCGTCGTCGGCGCTGGACTGGGTGCGATGGCCGGTGTGATGGTCGGCTCGTATTACGGCATTGCGCATTACCAGATGGGATTTTTGCTGGGACTGAAGGCGTTTTCCGCCGCTGTGCTGGGTGGCATCGGCAATCTTGGCGGTGCAGTGCTGGGCGGTATTTTGATCGGTCTCATCGAAGCGTTCGGCGCCGGTTACATGGGCGACCTGACGAACGTATGCTTTCTCAATGAATGGCTGCCCGGCTTCTCGGCCATGTGCGAGGCCAATGCGAACGGCAGTCTGTTCGGCAGCAATTACAAAGACGTGTACGCGTTCATCGTACTGATCATGGTGCTGGTATTCCGGCCTTCCGGCCTGCTGGGCGAACGGGTGGGAGATCGGGCATGAGTCTGCAAGCCAAGATGACAGAAATGCGCAAGAATCCCGCCCTGTTCTGGCCGGGTGTGATCATGATCGCCATTGCACTAATCGCCCTGCCCTTTGTGCTCGCGATGGCAGGTACCGCCTGGGTACGAATCACCAATTTCGCCATTCTGTTCGTGCTGCTTTCGCTGGGCCTCAATATCGTCGTGGGGTTTGCCGGCCTGCTGGATCTGGGCTATATCGCGTTTTATGCCGTCGGTGCGTATGTGTATGCGCTGCTCGCGTCTCCGCACTTCGGCTTGCATTTGCCCTTCTGGGTCATTTTGCCGATTGGCGCTTTGGTGGCGTGCATTTTCGGCGTATTGCTCGGCGCGCCAACGCTAAAGTTGCGCGGCGACTACCTCGCCATTGTCACGCTGGGTTTTGGCGAAATCGTGCGTATTTTTATGAACAATTTGTCCGAGCCCATTAACGTCACCAATGGCCCCAAAGGCATCTCGACGATCGACCCGATCAAGATCGGCACAATCAATTTCGGCAATGACACGCGTATCGGCGACTTCGTCTTGTCGGGCACGATCAAGTATTATTTTTTCCTGCTGGTGATCATGCTCATCGTGATCGTCATCAATCGCCGCCTGCAAAATTCTCGTATCGGCCGCGCCTGGGAGGCGATCCGTGAGGACGAAATGGCAGCGCGCGCGATGGGTATCAACACCACGCGCATCAAGCTGTTGGCGTTCGCCATGGGTGCGTCATTCGGCGGTATAGCTGGCGGCATGTTCTCCGCCATTCAGGGCTTCATCAGCCCGGAGAGTTTCGTATTGAACGAGAGTGTAATGGTGCTGGCCATGGTGGTGCTGGGTGGCATGGGCAACATTATCGGCGTGGTCATCGGCGCGATATTGTTGTCATTCGTTCCCGAGATTTTGCGCTACACGGTGGAGCCCGCCCAAATGGCGCTGTTCGGCAAGATGTGGATAGAGCCGGAAGTCTTGCGCATGCTGCTGTTCGGTTTTGCGATGGTGCTGATGATGCTGTTCCGTCCGGCGGGATTGATGCCGTCAGCGATTCGCAAGCGTGAATTGACGAAGGAATGAGCGCGGTGACGACCCCAAATCGTTCTTACCTGTGCGTCACTGACGTTCGCGAAATGCCTCCTTCCCCTGGCAACAGGGGAAGGCCGGGATGGGGTCGATGCTTAGATAATTTTGCGCCTCCCGATATGGCAGTCCCCCATCCCAACCTTCCCCCGCAATTGCGGGGGAAGGGGTTAGACAGCAACCTTTCATGACCGCCCCTATTCTCGAGATCCAAGGCATCACCAAGCGATTCGGCGGCTTGACTGCGCTGTCGGATGTCAGCTTTGCGATACCGGAGGGCTCGATCTACGGTTTGATCGGGCCGAACGGCGCGGGCAAAACGACGTTGTTCAACGTGCTCACCGGTCTCTATCCCTTTGATGAAGGCACCTTTTCTTTTCATGGCAATCAACTCAAAGAGCTGACGCCTGATCGGATCGCCGCGCTCGGTATCGCCCGCACGTTTCAGAACATCCGCCTGTTCGCAAATCTTTCCGCCATCGAGAACGTCATGATAGGCCGCCACGTACGCACGCATGCGGGCGTGTGGGGCGCCATCACGCGCAACGCCGCGACGCGCGCGGAAGAGGCCTCCATTCAGAAGCGGGCGCATGAATTGCTGACCTTCGTCGGTCTCGATGCCCGCGCCAACGATGTGGCAAAGCATCTTTCCTATGGCGACCAGCGCCGCCTGGAAATCGCCCGCGCGCTGGCTACAGACCCGAAAGTGCTGGCGCTAGATGAGCCCGCCGCGGGTATGAATGCAACCGAAAAACTTTCGCTGCGCAGCTTGCTGGAATTGATTCGTGCGCAGGGCATTACGATCCTGTTGATTGAGCACGATGTGAAGTTGGTGATGGGCCTATGTGATCGCATTGCCGTGCTGGAGTACGGCAAGAAGATCGCTGAGGGCATTCCTGGCGACGTACAAAAAGACCCGAAAGTCATCGAGGCTTATCTCGGTGTCGCGCCTGAGAAGGCAGCGGCGGCATGAACCTCCTAAGTCTGCAGAACGTACATATCGGTTATGGCGGCATTAAGGCTGTCAAGGGCATTACCTTCGAGGTGGCAGAACACGAACTGGTCTGCCTGATTGGTGCCAACGGCGCAGGCAAGAGCACCACGCTCAAGGCCATCAGCGGTTTGCTGACGCCAACCGCCGGCACGATCAAATACAACGAAGAAGACATCAGCGGTCAAGCCGCGTATAGGATCGCCAGCAAGGGGCTTCGCCTGGTGCCCGAAGGGCGCGGCGTATTTCCGATTCTGACGATCGAAGAAAATCTGCAGATGGGCGCGTACACGCGCAACGACAAGCTGGGCATTGCACACGATATCGAACGCATGTTCACGCTGTTCCCGCGACTCAAAGAGCGGCGCAGTCAAACCGCGGGCACACTTTCCGGCGGCGAGCAGCAGATGCTGGCGATTGGGCGTGCGTTGATGGCGCAACCGAAGTTGCTGCTCCTCGATGAACCGTCGATGGGCTTAGCACCGATCATGGTGCAGAAGATATTCGACGTCGTCGGTGAGGTTTCAAAAACCGGCGTCACCATTCTGTTGATCGAACAAAACGCCCGTCTTGCGCTCGAAATCAGTACGCGAGGCTATGTGATGGATGGCGGCTTGATCACACTTGCTGGTGAATCGAAGGCCCTATTGGCCAATCCCAAAGTGCGCGAAGCCTATTTGGGCGAATGAGCGCGGAGATCATCATGTCCTTAAGCAAAACCGAACTAGCCAACCTGAAACGCGCCAAGGCCTTGCTTGAGAATCCCAGTCTCGCCGCGCGCGCGTCCGCCATGCTCGGCTCGCCCATCGACAAGGGCGTCAAGATGATGCCAGAACGCTTTCAGAAAGCAGTGCATGGCGCTTCGGAAGCGGCGATGATGAAGGCGCTGGATGTGGCGGTGAAATCGCATGGCATCGACGGCAAGACGGCATCCAGGGACCGGCTGCATAAGTTCGCAGCGGCGGCCTCTGGTGCCGTCGGTGGTGCCTTTGGATTGGCGGCATTGGCGGTCGAGTTGCCGATCTCCACCACGATCATGCTGCGTTCGATCGCTGACATCGCCAAAAGTGAGGGCGAAAACATCCAGCACATCGAAACCAAACTCGCCTGCCTGATGGTGTTCGCCCTCGGCGGTCGTACTGCCAAAGACGACGCCGCAGAATCCGGCTACTTCGCTGCGCGTGCCGCGATGGCGGGCGCCGTGACGGAAGCCAGCAAATTTCTGGCCGAGAAAGGCTTCAGCAAAATTGGCGCACCGGCACTGGTGCGGCTGGTATCGCTGATCAGTTCGCGCTTTGGTATCGTCGTGTCAGAAAAAGCCGCAATGCAGGCGATTCCGATACTTGGAGCCGCGACCGGTGCGCTGATCAATACACTGTTCATTGAGCACTTTCAGAACATGGCGCGCGGGCATTTTACGGTGCGGCGACTGGAGAAGATTCACGGCGCGGAAGTGGTGAAGCTGGCGTATCAATCAGTCTGATTTCGTTTCCGGCAATGTAGACATTTGCCAGTTCAAACCTGGCGTCATCGATTGAATCACGGTTCTTGTGCATTACGCGCTGACCATCAGACCCAGTCGCGCCCAATCAAGAATTTATTAGAGAGTTCAGCCTCAGGCGATCCCGGCTCAGGGTTCCAGTTATAGCGCCACTTCACCAGCGGCGGCAGCGAAGCAAGTATCGATTCCGTGCGCCCACCAGACTGCAAACCGAAGTGCGTACCACGATCGAACACCAGATTGAATTCCACATAACGACCGCGCCGATAAAGCTGCCAGTCGCGCTGCTGTTCGCTGTATGGCAAGTCGCGTCGACGCTCGACAATCGGCACGTAGGCCTCCAGAAACGCGTCACCCACCGCGCGCTTCATGGCGAATGATTGTTCGAAACCGGGGTGATGGAAGTCGTCAAAGAACACGCCGCCGATGCCGCGCGGCTCGCTGCGATGCTTGAGATAAAAATACTCATCGCACCATTTCTTGAAATGCGGATAGTAATCGTCACCAAAGGGCTGCAGGGCGTCGCGATTGACGCGATGAAAGTGCACGCAGTCTTCCTCGAATCCGTAATACGGCGTGAGATCCATGCCGCCGCCAAACCAGAACGCGTCGTGCTCGGCGTCGAGAGATGAGCGCGCGATAAAAAATCGTACGTTCATGTGTACCGTCGGCACGAAGGGATTGCGCGGGTGCAAAACCAGCGAGACGCCCATCGCTTCCCACGCGCGTCCGGCAATTTCCGGGCGATTGGCTGCGGCAGTCGGTGGCAGTTTGCTGCCGATCACATGCGAAAACAGCACGCCGGCGCGCTCGAACAGGTTGCCTTCTTCGATGATGCGCGAGATGCCGCCGCCACCTTCGTTGCGCGTCCATGTGTCGGTGCCGAAAGGTTTGCCGTCCAGAGACTCCAGTTTCGCAACGATGCGGGCTTGCAAATTGAGGAGGTAGGTTTTGACGTCGGCGGTGTTCAAGACAGTATTCATTTTTGGCAAACCCTAGTATTGGCGCGGCTTCTGACTAAGTTATGTTCCAAACACCGCGTCGAATGGCGTTCTTGGCAATTGAGGATTAAGCGCCGCCACCATGCCGATCAATCGCCCGATACCCAATATCCCGCCTGAACTGCATCCCGCGAAAACCAATCGGCTCCAGCAATTGATAAGCACGCTGTTGCGCGATCTTGACAGTATCCCCCAACGCCGTGACACAAAGCACGCGCCCGCCGCTGACCAGTATTTTTCCGTCTTGCTCCATGGTCCCGGCATGAAACACACGCGCATCGTCGGTGTCCGGGGGGAGGCCAGTGATGTCATCGCCCTTGACCGGTGCATCGGGATAGCCATCCGCCGCCATCACTACGCCGAGTGCGGCGCGCCGGTCCCAGGCTGCTTCGGTCTTATCAAGTGTCCCGGCAATCGCGTGCTCAACCAGCGTCAGAAAATCACTTTTCAGTCGCATCATGATCGGCTGCGTTTCCGGGTCGCCCATGCGCGCGTTGAATTCCACGACGCGTGGATTGCCGTCTTCATCGATCATCAAGCCTGCATAAAGAAAACCGGTAAACGGCGCGCCTTCCGTTGCCATTCCGCGCAACGTCGGCATGATGACTTCGCGCATCACGCGCGCATGCACATTCGGCGTGACGACCGGCGCAGGCGAATACGCACCCATGCCGCCCGTGTTCGGCCCCAGATCGCCGTCGAAGATCCGCTTGTGGTCTTGGGATGATGCGAACGGCAACGCGTGCACACCATCGCACATGCAGATGAAGCTGGCTTCCTCGCCCTGCATGAACTCTTCGATCACGACCCTGTGGCCTTCCGCAGTCGCCACACCCGCGAGGCTGCCCGTGAACATCGTATCGATTGCCGCAATCGCCTCATCCATCGTCATAGCCACGACGACACCTTTTCCCGCCGCAAGACCGTCGGCCTTGATGACGATCGGAGCACCCTCGCGCTCGACGTAGGCACGTGCGTCGACAGCGTTCGTGAAGGTAGCGTATTTAGCCGTGGGAATCTTGTGGCGAACCATGAACTGCTTGGCAAAGTCTTTGGAAGACTCTAGCTGTGCCGCACGTTGTGTGGGCCCGAATATCTTCAACCCCGCCGCCTGAAACGCGTCCACCACACCCGCAGACAATGGCGCTTCAGGACCGACGACCGTGAGGTGGATTTTCTCGTCTTGCGCAAATTTGAGCAGATCGGCAATCGCCGTCAAATTGACATTGACGAGGCCATCCTCGTGCGCCGTGCCGGCATTGCCGGGTGCGACGTAGACGCGCTGCACATTTGGATTTTGTGCCAGGCGCCATGCGAGGGCATGTTCGCGGCCGCCGGAGCCGATGACGAGGAGTTTCATGGACGGGAGTCAACAATCTTTAGCGGACACATCATGCAAGCGGCCAGCCAGGAATCGCCTCATCAATCTTTACTTGCAATTCGATTGTCTCCGAGAGGGCCGCAACAATGCCGTGATAATGCTTGATGTCGTCGTAGGAAAGCTGGCGACCTTTGCGGTCTTTTAGCCATTTCTGGCAGACCTGATAGCCACCGATATGGTAATTCCAAACAGAGACTGGAACGTCGTCAAAGTATTGCGCAGCGTTGATGTAAACACGACCCGCGCCATCTGCATGAACTCCTTCCCCCGAACCGAGGAAAGGCCGGGATGGGGGCTTGTCCGCCGGTTTGCTGTCTGCTGCCGAGTCGGACAATTCCGCCTGTGTATCTGTTTTGAATTCCACCTTCACAACTTCGTTACTGCCCGCAATTGGGAAGCGCGAAATCTCGTCGGTGTCCGCTTTCATCAAATGCAGCGCAACGAGGCGCTCGCCCAGTTTGCCAAGCACGGTGAAAAGCGTCTTGTCGGCAGTAAGCGGTACGCGTGGAAAATCGCGTTTCAAGAATTCTGCATAGCGTGTGCGATAGCCTCGGGAATACAGGATGGCGTAGAGGTAGTAAAAAATCTGCTCTGGTGTCGGACACCCGACTTTTGTCTTTACCTCAGCCAAGAATTCCGGTGAAAAATTGGGTCGCCTTTCTGTCGTGGCATCATCAATTAGGTCCCCTCGTGGATAAAGCCAAAGCGGGAATAAGTATGTTCGCTCTTTTGTGGCGGTCGACAAAGTGCAGTCGTTGATAATTTGCGTAGCGCAAAATGCATGGTCAAATGAACCAACGACTTGCCGATTTGTAAGTAACGCCAAACTCCTTTCGTTACGCATATGCTGCATAGCACGGTCTCGGCGATGCACAGCGACATTTGAGTTGTAGACCGTATGACGAATATCAAACGGTCGATAGAGAATTGGCGAGACCTCTTTCTTCCATACATCATTCTTCAGTTCACTTTTTGCACGCTTGTAGTCCCACTGACTCTGTGAGCACAAGGTGAAAAGCTCGCGTGCTTCTGATTCCGTTTCTGTTTTGAGAAATTGCTCAACCTTCCTTACTGCTTCGACCTGATCCCAGGAGATGGCAAATTCATCATGCGTGGTAACAATACCCGGCGCGGGATCGCCATTTTGATTCATGATCAGAGGCAAGTGATGCAACGATAAATACTCTTCAAACAGCCGTTCATTGCGGTCGACAAACAGGCAGGAAGGTTCGCATGCCATCACGGTCGTCCATTTTGTATTATCGATGTCATGCGCGTACAGCCAATCGTATTTTGTTTGGCGCATGCCGTACAGTTCTGCGTGCTTAACAGTTGCCAACTTTCCTGTTTTTTCACTTCGCTTCACAAGCAAACAAATTGCCACCCCCTGCTGAATATCGAAAACGTTTTCGTCTTTACTACCATCAAGTGCCTTTTCTTTTTTCTTGCTACTGCCATGAAGGTCGAATAAATAAATACTATCGAAAGACTGCATCAATGAACGACGCATATCCATGAAAGTAGGATTATCGAGGTAGCTGTGGTTAGTGACAAAGGCAAGAATGCCATAACCAGTTTGCTCGATACGCCACTGCGAAAAGCGGATGAATTTCACGTAGTCGTCGTTCAACCACTTCGCTTGCGCAGGTTTCTTTAGCTCAGGGCTTTGTTTGTAGACGTCCATCAACGCTTGAATCCACTTGCCTTTGTTAGCCGAATGCCCTGAATACGGTGGATTGCCGATCACAACCATGATCGGCGCATCCTTCTTCACCTCGGATGCGCTCGCGGCCTCATGCGCAATAGCTTGCGCGAACAGCGGCAGGCCATTGAGTTCGTGCGCTTCTTCCAGCGTGTTGGTGAGGTAAACACGTAACCGCTCTTCACTGACAAAGTCGTATCCGCTTTCCTTTAATTGCAAACCAAGCTTCATGTGCGCGACCGCATAGGGCGCGATCAGCAATTCAAAACCATAAATACGCGGCAGCAAATGTTCCGCCACATAGCCGGGCCACATGCCCGAATTGCCGCTGAACGACTCGCGGATTTGCGCGATTACGGCATGCAGGAATGTGCCTGTCCCAGTTGCTGGATCGAGAATTTGCACGCGATGCACTTCGCGCTCAATGGTTTTTTCTTTGCCGGTCTTTTTATCCTTTTCTCCGGCGCCAACTTTGATCTTCACTTTACTTGAATCGGCCAAGCCTGCTTTCAAACCAAAATCGCGTTTCAAAATTGCATCAACCGAGCGCACGATATAGCTCACCACAGGCTCCGGCGTGTAGTAAACGCCGCGAGTTTCGCGAAGCTTCTGATCGTAAGCGGCAAGGAAGGTTTCGTAGAAATGGACGACGGGGTCTTCTTGGCGCGTGGCTTTGCCGAAGTCTTGAAGGATGGCGCTCATGTCGGCGCGATCCAACAGCAAGACCAAATCGTCCACCGCCCAGGCAATGCGCTCGTCAAGATTGTGGCCGGCGATTTCCTGGAATATTTTGCGCAAAAAAGGATTCGTCTTGGGCAGATCGCGCGCGGCGGCATCGCGTGTGAACGCGCCTGCCGCCCGGTCGTGATTGCAGCGCGCCGCAAAGAGGCCGTAGGCAATGGTCTGCGCGTACATGTCGGCAAACTGCGTGGGCGTTAAATCTGCGATCAGGACTTGCTTGAAGCCTTCGTACTGCGAATGCAAGTCACCACGCTCTCCTTCATCGCCAAACGCTTTGCCGATTAAATCGTGAATCATGCGCGCGAGCTGCGCCATTTTTTGAGCCAACTCGCGTGGGCTGCCGACTGATTCGACTTCAGCTTCCAGAAATGTTCTGAAAATATCGGCGACGGCCTTTTCGCCGTCTGCGTCTTTTTTGAAGACGCCGTTTTTCTGCCACTTGCCGAGCCGCGCGGTAAGGGTTGGCACGCCGTTGCGGAAATAGCGAAATTCTAAGTAGTCGGTAAGAATCAAGTTTCGCAAGCTGCCGCGATAGCGCTTGAGCTGCTCATCTGACTCCACATCGTCAAGGCCTACATTCACGTCCTTTGCTTCGACGTAGCCAACCGGGACAATGCCCTTGGTGACGATGTAGTCTGGCGCGCCACAGGCAATACGCTTAGGCTCATTGGTTGCGGTGATGCCGTTGGCGAATGATTCGATCAGAGCCTTTAACGCCGGGCGATGCGTGTGCTCTGTCGCGTCGCCGCGCTTGAGTGCGGTAGTGATTGCTTTGATGTACCCATCGAAAATCATACGACGGCCCCCTTTTGTAGAGCGAGTTGAAACCCGCATTCACCGCGCCGCGCTTCGCGTTTGGCATAGCCATCACCCAGCCAGTGAAGTTCAGGCATGCCCTATCCCTGCATAAAATAGCGCGACACCAGCATTGGCGGGGTTTCCCGGCCATTTATTGTCTGGAATCCGCTCCAGCGCTTGAGTCTGAGATTCTTGTTTACACATCCGCGTGATTCCATGCGGTCGGAACTTGGAGCGCATTTAAGTCGAATGCGTGGCACTTGCCAAATGGCCGGTCGCGAGTCTCGCTCATGCGATTGCCTCCCATGGATTTACGATGGGGATGGGTAAAAAGTCGAAATCCGTCACATTGCGCGTGGCAAGGGTGGCGCCATGCGCCGCGCAGATGGCGGCAATCATTCCGTCTTCCACGCTCAGGCCGCGCCCATGCGCCTGCGCCTGTTCGCGCATGGCCGCATGGATGCGGGCCGCCGCTTCGTCGTAGGGCAGGTTTACCGCCCAGCGTAGCAGCACCTGCTCGATGGCGGTCATCAAACCATCGCGGCGCTTGCCCCGGGGCAGCAGGCGCACGCCCGTTAACAGTTCGCCGATCGTGACGGTGGTAATGGCAAAGGGCTCGTTACGCATTTCGAGCCACTGCATGACGGTGTGCGATGGATTCGCGCGAACCGCTTCCGACACGACATTGGTGTCGAGAACGATCAAGGCAGCTTGACGTCCCGAGGTTTGGATCGGCGCGGAATGGGCAGCGCCTCTCCGCGCAAGGTAGCGGTGGCTTTTACCCACTTGCTCCACCATGCGCGGCCACGCACTGCCGCAGCGAGGATATCGCGCACCTCTGATTCCATCGAGCGGCCACTGGACTCGGCCTGAGCCTTCAACCCCTTGTAAACATCGTCCTCAAGCTGTCGCACAGTCAACGTAGGCATGTAGAAATCTCCATCTCGAATATTTGCTGTCAATATGCTAGCACATGGCGGCGAATCAGACAAACGTCGAGCCTATGCCGCTAAAAAAACGTTCCCGCCTTCAAAACCTGCAACGCTTGGTGGCTTCGCCGGCAATTGCGCCTTATTCCATTTCTAATTCATTACAGCAATAATTCGGCAGTCACTAGGCGCAAATAAGGATCCGCCATCAGGCCGCGTTGCGGTTTTGCTCCTTCCCCGGCACTTGTGGGGGAAGGCGGGGATGGGGGTGTGAATCCAGAACGCGACATTCGGTGGACATCGCCCCCATCCCGACATTCCCCCGTTGCCAGGGGAAGGAGTAAACAGTGATTCGTAACTTACCCGCAATAAAAATTATCCAAGATGCGCGTCGAGGATAAATGCACTAATGATCAAGAAATGGAATTATTTATCTGATTCAAGGACTAGCACGCCATCGCGACGCGCGCGCAAACGAACATTCTTGCCGGGTGTCATGCCGGCCAGCTCGCGGATCGGTTTAGGGATCGTCAAGCGACCGCGCCGGTCTACTCGGCCGCGCAGCGGAAGTTGACTCGACAGGGATGGCTTCATCGGTTTTTGCTCGCTCTCATGCCAACGCAATAGAAATGCGCCCCTCGCGGCGCGAGCGTGGTGCGGGCTTGACGATGATTTCGATATCGCGGCCCAACTTGGTCAGACAGTCCATGAGCTTTCTTTCGGACACGCCGCGGAATTGGTCGCGCAATAGATTGGAGAGCTTGGGCTGAGAAAAGCCCAGCAGCGCCGCCGCCTCGGTCTGCACCAGATGTCGGCACTTGATCTGCTCGGCAATGGCGGAAACCAATCGCGCCTTTACCAACATCTCGTTGGCATCGGGATAGCCCAATTGCTCATAAACACTCTTTGTTTTCGTCGCCATTTCCTACTCCCTGCTCTTGGCCAGCGCCTGCTTTAGCTAGTGTAGTGCTTCGTATTCAATGCGACTTAACCCATACTCACCGGTCACCTCCTTCCCCCGGCAACGGGGGAAGGAGGCACAGAAGGCCGCCATGGGTCAATCGCACACATATGTTCCAAACAGAGTGAAGCAGTGCACTAGGGACGCAACGCTGCCTCAGTGCCTGAAGTGCCGCATCCCAGTCAGCACCATCGAAATTCCATGCTCATCCGCCGCCTTGATCACCTCATCATCGCGCATCGACCCGCCCGGCTGAATCACCGCCGTCGCACCCGCATTGGCAATGACGTCCAGCCCATCGCGAAACGGAAAGAACGCATCGCTTGCCGCGACCGATCCTTTCAACGAGAGCCCGGCATTCTGCGCCTTGATGGCTGCGATCTTCGTTGAATCGACGCGGCTCATCTGGCCCGCCCCCACACCGAGCGTCATACCGTAGCGACAAAACACGATGGCGTTGGACTTCACGAACTTGGCGACGCGAAACGCGAAAATCAGGTCGTTCATTTCCTCGGGCGTGGGTTTGCGCTTCGTTACAACCTTCAACTGCGACACATCAAAATCGTCAGAGCTTTGTACCAGCAAGCCGCCGCCGACGCGCTTCATATCGACATCCTTGATGGACGGCGCCAATGGGACCTCCAACACACGAACATTTTGCTTGGCTGCAAACACTTTGCGCGCCTCTGCACTAAACGCAGGTGCGAGTACCACCTCGACAAATTGTTTGGCCACGGCTTCAGCAGTCGCACCGTCAACCTCGCGGTTGAACGCGATGATGCCGCCAAAAGCTGATGTCGGGTCGGTCTCTAGGGCACGCAGGTAAGCGGTCAAGGTGTTTTCTGCAATCGCCACACCGCACGGATTGGCGTGCTTCACGATCACGCAGGCCGGCACATCGAAGGCGCGGCAGCATTGCCAGGCGGCGTCGGCATCGGCAATGTTGTTGTAGGAAAGCTCCTTGCCTTGCGATTGTTTGTAGTGCGCGAGTGTGCCGGCGGCCGGGTGTTTCTCGACATAAAACGCGGCGCTCTGATGCGGGTTTTCGCCATAGCGCATGTCCTGCGCTTTGGTGAAGGTGAGATGCAGCTTGTCCGGGAAAAGGTGCCGGTTGTTGTCAGCGTCCAACGATGACAGATAGGTGCTGATCATGCCGTCGTATTCGGCGGTGTGGGCAAAGGCTTTCTTGGCCAAGGCGAAGCGGGTGTTGTGCCCCAGTGCGCCGCCGTGTGCGCTCATTTCATCCGTCAAACTTTTGTAGTCTGACGAGTCGGTGACGATGGCGACGAAGGGATAATTCTTGGCCGAAGCACGCACCATGGCCGGGCCGCCGATGTCGATATTCTCGACCGCATCTTCCAATGTGACATCCGGTTTGGCGATGGTCGCGGCGAAGGGATAAAGATTCACGACCACCATGTCGATGGCGGGGATATCGTGCTTTTTCATGGCGTCAACGTGATGGGCAAGATCGCGTCGCGCGAGGATGCCACCGTGAACGCGCGGATGCAGCGTCTTGACGCGACCATCCATCATTTCCGGAAAGCCGGTGTAGTCGCCGACCTCAACCACCTTGATACCGCTTTCTGCCAGCAGCTTGGCAGTCCCCCCGGTGGAGAGGATTTTGACGTTACGGTTGGCAAGAAATCTTGCAAACTCGACCACGCCGGTTTTATCAGAAACGCTAATCAGCGCGCGCTGGATGGGGATGTGATTGGTGGACATTTTCAAACTCGCTGACGTGTCATTTCGGGCAACGCGCGCAATCTGCTGTTGCGGTATAGCGAGTAACTAGAACGCTGCTTTCGCTGCGTCCGGTTCAGAAAGACGGTTTTGTGTTGAATGAAAATTTCTTGGATATCCATGACGCGCGCGAATACACCCCCATCCCGGCCTTCCCCCGCAATTGCGGGGGAAGGGGTGACAAAGCGGGCCGGCAACTGCCTCACTCAATACCATGTTGGGTGAGCTTTTTTCGCAGAGTATTTCGATTGAGCCCAAGCAGCTCAGCCGCGCGCGTCTGGTTGCCCTCGGCATGGTGCAACACCACTTCGAGCAAAGGTTTTTCGACATTGGCGACCACCATATCGTAGATGTCCGTCGCCCCCTCGCCATCAAGGTCATGAAAATACTGCTTCATCATTTTCCGCACGCATGCGGATAGTTCGCTATCACGGGTATCTCGCTGCAAATTCATTTTTCTTTTTTCCTGATTATTATTGTTATTGTTTTATTGTGTGCCATTCCCTACGCTACCCTTCGTTGAGTAGCGGCTTCTCCATCAATCAGACGCGCAAAATACTGATCCAGCGCTGCAGATTGCCGCATTGAATCTTCAATCAAATTCATTTCTTGCCTGAAGCTCTCTCCACCAGGCAATGCCGCGACATACCAGCCGAGATGTTTTCTGGCGATACGTACACCTTTTACATCACCGTAAAAGCCGTGTAACTCCCTCAAATGGGTGGATGCAATGGTGTGAATTTCCGAATAAGTCGGCGCGGCGAGATGTTTGCCAGTGTCCAGAAAATTCGCAATCTCGCGAAATATCCACGGGCGACCCTGTGCCGCGCGGCCGATCATGATCGCGTCGCAGCCGGTATACGCGAGTACGAATTTCGCTTTTTCAGGAGAATCAATATCCCCGTTCGCCGTCACCGGAATGTTCACGCATTGCTTGACGGCGCGAATGGTGTCGTATTCAGCGGCACCCTCATAAAGGTCGCTACGCGTGCGGCCGTGTACTGCCAGCGCGGCAATGCCGCATTGTTCGGCGAGACGCGCAATGGCAAGCGCATTCCTGTGTTCCCGATCCCAGCCTGTGCGTATTTTCAGCGTGACTGGAACGTTGACAGCATTCACGACCGCCTCAAGGATTTGCGCAACCAGCATCTCGTCCTTCATCAACGCTGAACCCGCATCAACCTTGCAGACTTTCTTGGCCGGGCAGCCCATATTGATATCGATGATGTGGGCGCCCTTGTCGACGTTGTAGCGCGCCGCATCCGCCATCATCAAAGGGGCGGCTCCTGCGATCTGCACCACTATGGGGCTAGTCTCACCCACGTGATCGCCCCGTCGGATCGATTTCTCCGTATCCCACAAGCGGCTGTTGGACGCCACCATTTCGCTCACGGCCATACCTGCACCCATGCGCTTACATAGCTGGCGAAACGGACGATCAGTCACGCCAGCCATCGGGGCTGCGATCAGATTGTTGAGAAGTTTGATATTGCCGATTTGCAAAACGGGAACCTGAGATTGAATGACTCGCGTTGCTCAAACAACGGGCGCCCATTTTATAAGCAATTCACTTCACCACAAAATGAATTTTGTGTTTTCGAGAAGTATTTCTTAACTCACTGATTATCTTGAATGCGGCGGACCGTAGCCGCCCCCACCCGGGGTTTCAAGCGCGAATATATCGCCGATATTCATTTGTGTTTCATCCGAATATGACAGCTCTGTTCGGCTGCCATCGACGCGTTCAATCCACGTCTTTCCCAAGCCTGCGACCTCGCCACCGGCCATGCCGAAGTTCGGAACGCGACGGTGGCCCGCCAAGATGGCGACCGTCATCGGCACCAGAAAACAAATCTTGCGCGTGGCACCACATCCACCCTTCCACTTGCCGTCTCCGCCACTGCCATGGCGAATCGAATGCTCGACCACACGCACCGGATACCGCCACTCCAGAATCTCTGGATCGGTCATCCGCGAATTGGTCATATGCGCCTGCACGGTGTCGCAACCATGAAACCCTGGCCCCGCGCCGGTGCCGCCGGAAACGGTTTCGTAATATTGATACTTGTCGTTTCCAAAAGTTACGTTATTCATCGTCCCTGAACTTGCGGCCATCGCACCCAATGCGCCATAAAGCGCATCGGTAATGCACTGCGATGTCTCGACATTACCAGCGACGGTTGCCGCTGGCGGGCGCGGATTAAGCATGGAGCCTTCCGGAATGATGATGGTCAATGGCTTCAAGCATCCCGCATTCAGGGGAATATCGCTATCGACCAGAGTACGAAATACATACAACACGGCGGCAGTGACCACGGCCGATGGCGCGTTGAAGTTCGAGGTCAATTGCGGAGAGGTACCGGTGAAGTCGATCATCGCGCTACGAAGGTCGGCACCAACGGTGACGCTGACTTTGATCCAGGCACCGTTATCCATTTCATAAGCAAAGCTGCCGTTTGTTAGCGAGCCAATGATACGCCGCACACTTTCCTCGGCGTTGTCTTGCACATGTTGCATATATGCTCTGACGACATCGAGACCAAAGTGCGCCACCATCTTGTGTAATTCCTGCACGCCCTTTTCGTTGGCGGCAATTTGCGCGCGCAAATCGGCAATGTTCTGATCCGGATTGCGTGCCGGATAGCGGGCGTCGGCTAACCGCGCGCGCATTTCCGCTTCCAGCATCACGCCGCCGTTTTCTCCTGCGACGACCAGCTTGACGTTATCAAGCAGCACGCCTTCGTCTTCCACCGTTTTTGAAAATGGCGGCATGGAACCGGGCGTGATGCCGCCGATGTCGGCATGATGGCCACGCGATCCCACGTAAAAAAGTACCTGTTCGGCGTCATCGGCGAAAACCGGCGTGACCACCGTGACATCGGGCAGATGGGTGCCACCGTTGTAAGGGTCATTCAGCACGTATACATCACCACGCTTCATCGTTCCTGCATTTTTTCGCACCACCGTTTTGATGCTCTCACCCATGGACCCCAGATGCACCGGCATGTGTGGCGCATTGGCGATGAGATTTCCTTCTGCGTCGAATAGCGCACAGCTGAAATCGAGCCGCTCCTTGATATTGACCGAGTACGCGGTATTAGCCAGCCGCAATCCCATCTGTTCGGCAATCGACATGAACAAATTGTTGAACACCTCCAGCATGACCGGATCGGCTTTGGTGCCGGCAGCATAGCGAATATCGCGAGGCTGCACGCGAGTCAGCAGCAGATGGTTGAGCGCAGTCACCTCTGCCTGCCAGCCGGATTCGACGACGGTGGTGCCGTTCTTCTCCGTAATGATTGCCGGACCATCGATACGCTGGCGCAGGCAAAGCTGCTCACGCTGAAAAATAGGCGTATTGCTTGCCTCGCCGCCACTGGTGACGGGCACAAACGCGATCGGTGACGCGAGGCTTGCGGCGCCCTCACCGAATGAGTGTGTGGTCGGCGTATCCGTTCCACCAATCGCTTCACAACTGACCGCCTCGGCAATCAGCGCGCGGCCAGGCATCAGAAAACTGAAACGCTTCTTGTACAAAGTATCGAACTGACCCTGCATGTCTTCCACACTGCCGAAGTTGACGGTCAGGGCTGAGTCCGTGCCTTCGTATCGCAAGTGAACGCGACGTTTCAAATGTACTCTGGCGGCAGGCACGCCTTGCGACTCGACTTCTGCAGCCGCAAGCGACGCCAGTGCCGAAAGTTCCTTGGCAAGCCGTGCCAGGTTTTCCTCGGTCAGCGCGAGTTCAACTGCCTTCTGACGAATCGCAACAATATCGGCGAGTCCCATGCCGTATGCCGACAGCACGCCGGCGAGCGGGTGGATATACACACGAACCATGCCGAGTGCATCTGCAACCAGGCAGGCATGCTGGCCGCCAGCACCGCCAAAGCAGCTCAATGTATATTCGGTCACATCGTGGCCGCGCTGCACGGAAATGAATTTCACTGCGTTGGCCATGTTGGCTACCGCGATGCGAATGAATCCCTCGGCAACTTGTTCGGGTGATTGCTTTTCGCCGGTTATCGTCTCGATGTCTGCAGCGAGTGCCGCAAATTTCGAACTGACGATATCGGCGTCCAGCGGTTCATCGCCGTTCGGACCGAAAACGCTTGGGAAATAGTTAGATTGAATTTTGCCGAGCATAACGTTGCAATCAGTCACCGTCAGCGGACCACCGCGCCGATAGCAAGCCGGGCCAGGATTGGCGCCCGCTGAATCGGGCCCGACGCGATAACGCTGCCCATCAAAATGCAAGATCGAGCCGCCGCCTGCCGCGATGGTATGGATCGCCATCATGGGCGCCCGCATGCGCACGCCAGCGACCTGCGTTTCAAATTCTCGTTCAAGCTCCCCGGCGTAATGCGACACATCGGTGGAAGTGCCGCCCATGTCAAAGCCGATAATTTTGTCGAAGCCGGCGACGGCAGCAGTGCGAACCATGCCGATGATGCCACCAGCAGGACCAGACAGAATGGAGTCCTTGCCCTGAAATTTGGCCGCATCCGTGAGGCCGCCGTTACTCTGCATGAACATGACTTTGCAACCCGGCAATTCACTCGCCACCTGTTCAACATAGCGGCGCAATATGGGTGAGAGGTAAGCGTCTACGACGGTGGTGTCGCCACGGGAAACGATCTTCATCAGCGGGCTCGCCTGATGCGAAACCGATACCTGCGTAAAGCCGATTGCCCTTGCCATCTCAGCCACCCGCAGTTCGTGGTCGTGATAGCGGTAGCCCTGCATGAAAACGATGGCAATTGCCCGAAAACCCTTATTCCATGCGGCTTGCAGGCTATTGGTCGTCGCAATTTCATCGAGCGGCGTGACAACCTCCCCGCGCGCACTAACGCGCTCCTCGACTTCCACGACCTCTGAATAGAGCAACTCCGGTAACTTGATGTGGCGATCAAAAATACGCGGACGATTTTGGTAGCCGATACGCAATTGATCACGGAAGCCTTTGGTAATGAAGAGTACCGTCGGCTCTCCTTTACGCTCAAGTAGCGCGTTGGTGGCGACCGTCGTACCCATCTTTACAGCTTCAATCTGGTCCACAGGAATCGGCGCGCCCACCGGTAAAGACAGCATGTGGCGAATGCCAGCAACGGCGGCGTCGCGATATTGCTCGGGATTTTCGGAAAGCAGCTTATGCGTCAGCAACGAGCCATCGGGTTGCTTGGCCACGATATCCGTGAAAGTGCCGCCGCGGTCGATCCAGAATTGCCATTTGTTCATCGCGATGCCATTGCCTCTTTATTTTCCACGTGGTGGATTTTCACCAATCATACGTCGATAAGTTGTTGACCATTCATCAGCGTATTGATACTTTGACGGTTACGCAGATTCTCAGCGATTGGGCTATACATAATGCTGCAGTGCTGCAATTTCTTCATCAATTTTTCATCAGATCACTGGGGGTCACATGAATCGTTTCACCACAATGTGTGCGGTAGTTGGATTTGCCGGTGCCGCAGCAGTAGCGAGCGCACAGACGAAATGGGATATGCCAACCGGCTACGCGCCTGGCAATTTTCACACTGAAAACGTGCGCCAGTTTGCGACGGATATCGAAAAGGAAACTGGCGGAAAGCTCAAGATCACGGTGCACGACGCGGGATCGCTCTTTAAGCAAAACGAAATCAAGCGTGCCGTGCAATCCGGTCAGGCGCAGATCGGCGAATTTCTGTTGCCTGCCCTTGCGAACGAAGACCCGATGTACGGCATCGACTCGGTTCCGTTCCTTGCTGACAGCTATGCCGATGCCATGAAATTATGGAAGGTATCGCGCAGCGCCATTGAGCAACGCATGGGCAAGCAAGGCTTGAAGGTTTTGTACGGCGTGGCTTGGCCACCGCAAGGGGTCTATTCCAAAAAGGCCGTGAACAGCGCTGCCGATTTGAAAGGTGTGAAATGGCGCGCCTACAGCCCGCAAACCAACCGTATCGGTGAATTGCTCGGCGCGCAGCCGGCAACGATTCAGGCAGCGGAACTGGCGCAGGCATTGTCCACAGGCGTAGTGGAAGCACATATGACCTCCGGCGCAACCGGCGTCGACATCAAGGTCTGGGATTCAATGGGCAAAGGTGCTTATTACTACGATGCACAGGCATGGTTGCCGAAGAATTTGGTGGTCGTCAATCAAAAGGCGTTTGATGCACTCGACAAACCAAGCCAGGCTGCTGTGCTGAAGGCGGCTGCAGACGCAGAAACGCGTGGCTGGAAAGTCTCGGAGGGGAAGAACAAGGATACGCTCGACACCATGGCGAAGAATGGCATGAACGTCGTTCCGCCGAGTGCCGTATTGAAAGCCGACCTGAAAAAGATTGGTGCTCAGATGCTGGTCGAGTGGGAGAAGAGTGCGGGTGCCGATGCGAAGGCTGTTTTGGATGCGTATCGCAAGTAGGCCTTTTCTTTGAGATCGGCTATCCGCAAAATCGACTTCCGCTGCCAGCTAACTCCTTTCCCTGGCAACAGGGGAAACAACCACAAGGGTTGCGCCGGGCTGGGATGGGGTCGATGCTTAAACGCTATCGCGCGCTTCCAATTTGGGGGAAGCCCCCACCCCACCCCTCCCCCGTATCCACGGGGGAGGGAGCCACAATTTTGGAAATCTGCGCGGGATTTACATGCGTAAATCGCTCGAAATCTTGTACGTCTCCGCGGGTGTTCTCGCCGCAGCGTTCATGATCGGTACGCTGGTCATGGTGCTGGCCAGTGTGCTGGGGCGCTTGATGAATTTCAATCTGCGTGGTTCCGATGCCTACGCAGGCTACTGCATGGCCGCCGCGGGGTTCCTGGCACTTGCACACACACTCAAGCGCGGCGAACACATTCGCGTCACACTCATCCTTGAGCGCCTAGGCATAAAAGGGCGGCATCGGCTGGAACTTGTGGCGCATGGGATCGCGGCATTTTTTTCGGGCATGTTCGCGTTCTTTGCCGTGCGCCTGGTCTATCAATCCTATGCGTTCAATGACATCTCGCAGGGTAATGATGCGACACCACTATGGATTCCGCAGATCGCCATGGCGGTTGGGGCGGTCGTGTTGTTCATTGCCGTGCTCGACGAATTTGTTTTGCTGGCCACCGGCCGGAAATTGAAACCCGTCGAGTCCAGCGAACTCAAGGCGATGGAGTGACGCAATGGACTTGCTGATTGCAGCAGCACTCATTGCGTTGCTCTTCATTCTCCTTGGTACCGGCGTCTGGATCGGCATCGGTCTGCTGGGCGTGGCGTGGATCGCAATGGAGCTATTCACCTCGCGGCCAGTGGGCGATGCGATGGCGGTCACCGTCTGGGGTTCGGCATCGTCGTGGACACTGACCGCACTGCCGCTGTTTATCTGGATGGGTGAAATCCTCTTCAGGACCAAGCTTTCCGAAGATATGTTCAAGGGGCTGGCGCCATGGGTCTCGCGAATCCCTGGGCGCCTGCTGCATACCAACATCATCGGCTGCACGATTTTCGCCGCCGTCTCGGGCTCGAGCGCCGCGACTTGCGCGACCATCGGCAAGATGACGCTACCGGAATTAAAGAAACGCGGCTACCCCGATGACATTACCATTGGCTCATTGGCCGGTGCCGGCACGCTGGGGTTGTTGATCCCGCCCTCGATCATCATGATTGTCTATGGCGTCTCCTCAGATACATCGATCACGAAGCTATTTATCGCCGGTGTATTTCCGGGCCTGATGCTGGCCAGCCTGTTCATGGGCTACGTGATTGTCTGGGCGCTGCTGAATCCTGAAAAAATTCCGCAGCCGGACGCGGTTCTGACCTTTGGTGAAAAAATTTACGAGTCGCGCCACCTGATTCCGGTGGTGCTGCTGATCGCCCTGGTGCTGGGCTCGATCTACGTCGGTATCGCTACCGCCACCGAAGCTGCTGCCTTGGGTGTAGTCGGCGCACTGGTACTCGCGACCGTACAGGGGGCAATGAGCTGGCAGACGTTCAAAGACAGCCTGATGGGCGCAACGCGCCTGTATTGCATGATCGCACTCATTCTCGCCGGTGCGGCTTTCCTGACGCTGGCCATGGGCTATATCGGTCTGCCGCGTCATCTTGCCGAATGGATAGGCGGATTGGGTTTAACGCCATTCTGGCTGCTATTTGGCTTGATGATTTTCTACATCGTATTGGGCTGCTTCCTCGATGGTATTTCGATGGTGGTTCTGACCATGGGCATCATTTTGCCTACGGTCCAGAAGGCGGGAATCGATGCGATCTGGTTCGGGATATTTATCGTGCTGGTGGTCGAGATGGCACAGATCACGCCGCCGGTGGGCTTCAACCTGTTTGTCCTGCAGGGAATGACCAAACGTGAAATCACCTATATCGCCAAGGTCGCACTGCCGTTTTTCTGGCTCATGGTACTTGCAGTGCTGCTGGTGTATTTATTCCCTGGGATCATTACGTGGCTGCCGAGTCATATGTGAAGCTGCGGCTGGTTCGCGAACTGCGGGGTTTGTCGCATAATGACTGCCTCATTACGAAATCCGGCATTCCATGTTCAACGCCCCACTGTCCCTGACCACTGAAACCGCATTCGAGTTGCCGAATTATTTGTACGAGTCCGGTGCGCACAACCCGTGGGTGGTGGCGAATCTGCATGGCAAGGATATTCACAGTTTTCTCGAAGGCCCCTGCTTTGATGGGTTCGGTAATTTGTGGGTGACCGACATTCCGTTTGGCCGCATTTTTCGCATCACGCCGACGGGTGAGTGGGATCTGATTGTCAAGTACGATGGCTGGCCCAATGGCCTCAAATTCCATACCGATGGACGACTGATCATCGCGGATTATCGCCATGGCCTGCTCTCGCTCGATGTCGATTCGCGGCGCATCTCTCCGCTGGTGACGCACTACATCTCACAGCGCTTTCAGGGCGTGAATGACCTCACCTTCGCAAAAAATGGCGATCTGTATTTCACCGATCAGGGCCAGAGCGGCCTGCATGATCCTACAGGCTGTGTGTATCGCCTGAAGGCCGACGGGACATTACAGCAATTACTCAGCAATGCGCCCAGCCCGAATGGCCTGGTGTTGAGCCCGGATGAGAATTTCCTATTTGTGGCGATGACGCGCGACAACGCCATCTGGCGCGTGCCATTGGTCGAGGGTGGTGTTTCCAAGGTCGGCAAGTTCATTCAGCTTTCTGGTGGCACAGGCCCTGATGGCATCGCCATTGATGGCGACGGCAATCTCTACATTGCGCACATGGGGCTCGGCTGTCTGTGGCAATTCGACAAACGCGGCGAAGCCAAGTATCGCGTCGATTCCTCGCGCGGCGACTGGACAACGAACGTGGCCATTCATCCGGAACGGCCGAATGAGTTGTACATCACCGAGTCGCAGACCGGGACGATTCTTCGCGCCAACATGCCGCTTTATTAGGACGGAACGCTTGGATTCGAAGCCAGCCTCAACATCGCTGCCGCCGGAAGGTGCGCACTTAAGTTTCAAGAATGAAATGAGTTACGGGGATTACCTCCGGCTCGATCAATTGTTGGCGGCGCAACAGCCACGCTCAACAGAACACAACGAATTGCTGTTCATCATCCAACATCAGACCACCGAACTGTGGATGAAGCTGATGCTGCACGAGTTACTCGCCGCGCGCGGGCAGATTCGCAGTGGCGAACTTTCGCCCGCATTCAAAATGCTCGCGCGAGTGTCGCGCATCATGAACAATCTCATCCAGGCTTGGGACATACTCGCCACGCTTACGCCGACCGAGTATTCGGCGTTTCGCGACAGCCTCGGCAAGTCCTCAGGGTTTCAGTCGCATCAGTACCGAGCCCTGGAATTCGTCTTCGGCAACAAGAATGGGGCGCTGCTGAAACCATTCGAACATCGCCCCGAAATTCACGCAATGCTCGCCGATTTGCTCAACGCGCCTTCACTGTACGACGAGGCGATCAGGCTGCTGGGGCGGCGCGGTTTCTCGCTCGACACTTCTGCAACCGACCGAGATTGGTCGATTGCATATTCGGCAAATGCGTCGACCATGGCAGCGTGGCGCGAGGTTTACGCGAACCCGGATAAGCACTGGGACCTTTATGAGCTTGCGGAAAAGCTGGTCGATCTGGAGGATTATTTCCGCCAGTGGCGCCATCGCCATGTCACGACCGTGCAGCGTGTCATCGGCTTCAAGCGCGGTACCGGCGGCACGGCGGGCGTGGGCTATTTGCGCGCAATGCTTGATGTACGTTTATTCCCTGAGCTCTGGGACCTGCGTACCGAGTTGTAAGCGCCAATGTGTCTCGTTGCATTTGGCTGGAGGGCGCACCCGGACTACTCACTGATCGTCGGCGCGAATCGCGATGAATGGCACGACCGGCCCTCAGCACCCGCAGCGTGGTGGAGCGACCACCCCGATATTCTCGCCGGGCGCGATCTGAAAGCCGGCGGCACATGGGTAGGTGTGTCACGTAGCGGCCGATTTGCAGCCGTCACCAATTTTCGCGACCCCGCCGACAAGCGATCTACGGCGCGCTCACGCGGTGAACTGGTGACGGCGTTTCTTTCTGGCGACACTACCCCAGAGCTGTTTTTGTCCGACAAGAAGCTGACCGCGCTCGAATACAACGGATTCAATCTGGTGGTGGGCGATGCGACTTCGCTCGCGTATTTCAGTAGCCGGCGCCGAGAAGTTGAGATACTTGTCCCAGGCGTTTACGCGCTGAGCAACCACACGCTAAATGAGCCGTGGCCAAAAGTCACAGCGGGAAGGTCGGCTCTGGAAGCGGCTCTTCAGGCAAAAATGTCCGGAAAAGCGCGTCAGATGGCGATCTTGGCTTTCTTGTCTGATATGGCCAGTGCTGCGGATGTTGTTTTGCCCAATACGGGGGTGGGCATCGAGTGGGAACGTTTGTTGTCGCCAACACTGATCGTGTCGCCCCTCTACGGTACGCGGGCGTCGACAATTTTATCGATCACAAATGGCGGTGACGTTTCGTTTGTGGAGCACACACGCACGGCCGCCGGGTCGGTCAGTTCAATCGCGGCATTCGACTTCAAGACTCAGCCCGGCTAAGGGTCATCGCCCTTGAGCGAAGGCCTTCCTGACCCTACCGCCGCTCGTCCCAGCCGATCATTAACCGCTTCCCACGGAGCGGTCATCGGCGGCGCTTCCACCAGAATGACGGTGGTCTGCGCCGCGTCCAGCGTGCGCAGGTGTGCATAAACGTCGCGCGCATACGCTGCAGGGTCTCGGTCAGCAGTGATCCACACCAATGGCCGTACCTTTTTCACGCCGATGCCGGGGGGCGAAGGGGCGACGCCGTGGGGTTGCGAAAAAGCGAGCACTGCTACCCGCCGACCGGCGGCAAGATGCTGATCAGCCTCGTCCTGAAGTTGCTTTGCTTTCAAGAGCCGCAACGGCGTCTTCGGCGCATAGTGGGCAGCGAGGCTGCCAGATACACGAGGTGTGTCGGCAGTGCCAGACTTCAATTTCGAAGTTGGCACGTCATCAGCTTGCAGTGGCGATTCACCGATGATCGCGGCGATCATTGCTGCCGTAATCGCGCCCGGCCGCAGCAGCACTGGACGCTTGAGCGATCGCATCCGCGAGAGATCAAGAATGGTGGATTCAATACCCACCTCGCACGGACCACCGTCCAGTATCAGCAACCCATCGCCAAACTCGGCGCGTACGTGTTGCGCAGTGGTCGGCGAAATGCGGCCGAACTTGTTGGCCGACGGCGCGGCAATGATGCCGCTGCCCACTTTGGCAAACTCCATCAGCAACTGCTGCGCGAGTGGGTGCGCGGGACAGCGCAAGCCCACTGTGTCCTGCCCGCCGGTCACGGCTTTAGGAATGCGCTGGGATTTTTTCAGAATCAAGGTGAGTGGGCCTGGCCAGAATGCGTCGGTTAGTTTCTTTGCGATGCGGGGAATCTCCACCGCCCAGGTTTCCAGCTTGACGTTTTTCGGCACGTGCACAATCAGCGGGTGATCGGCGGGCCGGCCCTTGGCGGCAAAAATTTTAGCTACTGCCTTTTCGCTGGCTGCGTCTGCACCGAGACCATAAACGGTTTCGGTCGGCAACGCTACAAGTTCACCGGTTCGCAATAGTTCAACGGCGCGAAGCAGTTCGGGGGAAGGGACGGGCAAGGGCATCGTGCTATTTTGCCCGAAGAGCGCGCTGATAAAATGTCGCGATGACCGACCAGCCAATAACCAACTACAACCCGTTCCGCATTTCAGTTGCGCCAATGATGGACTGGACAGATCGGCACTGCCGTAGCTTCCATCGCCTCTTGACCAAGCAGACGAGGCTCTACACTGAAATGATTACTACGGGTGCGTTGTTGCACGGCGACCAGCCGCGCCACCTTGACTTTAATCAGCCAGAACACCCGGTTGCGTTGCAACTAGGCGGCAGCGAGCCGGCCGATCTGGCGGAATGCGCGAAGCTTGCCACACAATGGGGCTACGACGAAATCAACCTGAATTGTGGTTGCCCATCGGAGCGCGTACAGCGCGGCAGCTTTGGCGCTTGCCTGATGGCGGAGCCCAAGCTGGTTGCCGATTGTGTGAAGGCGATGGTCGATACGGTGACAATTCCGGTGACAGTCAAACACCGCATCGGTATCGACAAATTCGAGACCTACGATTTTGTTCGCGATTTTGTTGGCACCGTCGCTGACGCGGGCTGCAGGGTGTTCATTGTTCACGCTCGAAACGCGATATTGAAGGGCCTAAGCCCGAAGCAGAACCGCGAGGTGCCACCTCTCAAGGTCGAGTTTGTCTACCACTTGAAGCGAGATTTCCCTGAGCTCACTATCGTGCTCAATGGCGGCGTGCGTACCACCGTTGAGGTCCAGCAGCACTTGGTGCACGTTGACGGCGTGATGATCGGGCGCGAGGCTTATCACAACCCCTATTGGCTGGCGACCTTCGACCGCGATTTCTTTGGCGACGATGCGAAAATCGTGACCCGTGATGCCGTCGAAGCGAAGCTCGCAATCTATGCCGCCCAGCAGTCATTGGCTGGTGTACCGCGTCACAGCATCATGAGGCACACCCTGGGCTTGTATCGCGGCCTGCCCGGCGCAAGGGCGTGGCGGCGTTCGATGTCGCAACAACCGGTTTGGGCCGCGTAATTACTAACAGGATCAACTCGCGCTCCCATTAGTTTCATTTGGCCCAGAGGACGCCTGCACTCCGCAGAGGAGGAGTAAGCAAAGAGTGCAGGCGTCCGGCTCCGAGGTTCTCTGTGGATTACATCGACCATGCAAGTTGAAATGGCGCGTCGGCTGTGAGTTGGCGGGTAGTCCAGGAAAGTCCAGTGATTTTCGACCCAACGGTTTCGACGGACGCGCCACCCGGCATACGGGTAAGACGACTGGGATTCGCACCAACCCACTCGACCCATACGGTGCCGGCTGTCGTGATGTCGCCGCCATCAAGTTGGTATTCGCTGTTGGTCGTAGCAACAGCAAGAGTTGTGGTTGTCTCGAATTGCGCTGGGGATACGCGGTAGCTGTACTCGATGGTGACTGCCTCCGTCGCGGTGATATTGATGATGGCGTCCGCCGAGATGATTCCGTCGTCGTTTTGCACGATCAACATGCCTGCGCGGGCGCTGTTGCGAAAATCCACATCTGTAAGTTGCCGATAGGACGGTGCATCGAACACGTTGCCCTGCCATAGGCTGCCGACGGTATGCGCATTCAAACGATGCAGCGTTGCTCCTGCCGGCAGCACAGCGATAAACGTGGCTGCTGTGGAATCGCCTTCCGGCATGATGAAGGTCTGCATCACCCGAACATCGATGTACTTCCTGCTGATGGTGACTTTCCAGTCGCGCTCAATTGCCTCGACAGCAGCGGCGTCGCAGCCGGTACCGATCAATAACAAGCCGGGGGCGGGCAGCGGCGCGTCGGTGTGTTCAGCGGTAGACGCAGCCGGGGTAGTGTTTGCTGCAACGGCATTTTTCGACCCTGTGGCGGCATTTGCGTCATTTGCCAATACCAGCGCAATACCCGCAGCAACGAGACTGACCGCGATCCCGCACATGACCGTGGCGAAAAACATCTTGAGAAAGTCCCACATCACGAAGTGCATCCGGTCCACGGATGCCGCCGGTGATGCTCTTCTTCTGCTCCATGTCATTCTCATTGCAAACTCCCAAGTGTTGGTGATCGACACAGGCATTTGGCGCCGCGATCAGGGCAACTTTGGTCATCCGAAAATGACGCAGCAAAGATTGAATGTGGCGGGAAAATGGCAGACGGTTGCCACGTCGCGCCGACGGCTAAGCGTTACGGTATATTCATCGCAGACAAAATACGCACTGGGACATTGCACATGGGTAAGCGCATTGCGATTGTGGAAGATGAAGAGGCCATTCGACAGAATTACAGCGATGCATTGCGCCGCAGTGGCTATGAGGTCGAGACCTATGCCGCGCGCGCCGAAGCTCACATTGCATTCAAGAGCCGCCTGCCTGACCTGGCGATCCTCGACATTGGATTGGGTGACGAGATCGACGGCGGCTTTGCGTTGTGCCGTGACTTACGCAGCCTTTCTTCGTCTCTGCCGATCATATTTCTGTCTGCGCGCGACAGCGATTTTGATGTCGTATCCGGGTTGCGTTTGGGTGCTGATGACTATGTGACCAAGGAAGTGAGCATGCCGCATTTGCTGGCGCGGATTGCGGCGCTTTTCCGCCGACTGGAAGCGATGAAACTCCCGAGTCGAGCCGAGGATGTCTTGCACCGTGGCAATATCGTGCTAGACATTAACCGCCTTTCAGTTGCGTGGAGCGGAAAGGACGTGGCGCTCACCGTGACTGAATTCTGGATGGTGCATGCGCTGGTCAAATTTCCCGGGCATGTGAAGAATCGCGACCAGTTGATGCGCGAAGCGGAACTCACCGTCGATGACAACACGATCACATCGCACATGAAGCGCATTCGCAAAAAATTCATCGCGATCGACCCAGCGTTCGATTCGATCGAAACTGTTTATGGCATGGGTTATCGCTGGGAAGTGATTTAGTTCAGATGCGGTCCCCTGCATTCTTCAGCAGCATTCGCGCCAAATTATTATTGATCGCACTGTTGCTGTTGCTGATCCCTATTATTGGCTTTCGCTTTGTGCAGCAGATGGAGCAGCTATTGCGAGAGGGCCAGCGGCAGGTGTTGGTGAGTGCTGCCAAGTTGCTTTCGGTGACGCTTTCTGACCGGCCGCAGCTGTTCGTTGCGGCTGCGTCTGAGGATGAGGCTGAACAAATCGAACGACGCAAACTGCTCGCATTGTTTGGCAGCGCCGATCCGGAAACCGCCGCACAGCTTGGAAATGCTTATCTACCGTCTGAAGAGATCGAGAAAATTCTCAGCGTTGTTGGCAAGACTGCGACCCGCATCTGGGTAGTTGATTCGCGGTCTCGCGTTCGCGGTCTCGCTGGCAGCCTGAGTCTGATTACGGGAGGGGAGCCCAGGCAGGTTAAGTCCAACGCGTTTCAGCGGCTGTATACGTCTGCCATCAGGCCAATCGTCCGATTGGTCGCTGGTGATGCTGGCTGGGTAGTTTCCGAGGATCCGGCGGAAGTAACCCGGGCGGTTATGACACAGGTTGATCGCGCTTTGTCGGGACAGCCGACGGCGTACCCGCGTTATGCCACGGATGGCCGCGCGACCGTCATTTCGGCAGCCGAACCCATTTGGCAACGCGATAACATTGTGGGTGCTGTAGTGGTGGAAGAAACTACCAGCGGTTCGCAGTCGATCACCTTTGCTGCGCTTGAATCGTTACTGGCGATGACGCTGGTGGTTTTGCTGGTGGGGTTTGGCGCCCTGCTCATTTTTGCGTGGCGGCTTGCACATCGCGTACGTGTATTGCAGCGCGAAGCAGAGACCGCAATCGATGCGCAAGGTCGTATTCGTGGAACTATTTCGGGCTCCAGCTCCAAGGACGAGATCGGTGCGCTTTCTCTGTCACTCGAAGCGATTTTGCTGCGGCTTTCCCACTACAACCATTATCTTGAGCAGATGGCAGCGCGTTTGTCGCATGAGTTGCGGACACCTCTTGCGGTGGTGCGCTCTTCGCTGGATAACCTTCGCGCGACTGACAAATCAGCAGATGAAAATGTTTACATTTCTCGTGCGGAGGACGGTGTCCACAGACTTTCTTCGTTGATCTCGCGCATGTCCGAGGCGACGCGCCTGGAGAGCATGCTGGTAGGGACCGAAAAGGCACCGTGCGACTTGGGAAAGTTGATGGCAGGGTGTGTGGAGGGTTATCGCATCGCGTATCGGGCAACAGCTTTTTCTTTTGAAGCGCCAGCTGAAAAAATTGTCGCCGAAGTGATTCCCGATGCAGTTGCGCAAATGCTTGATAAGCTGGTACAAAACGGCGTCGATTTCGCGCGGCCAGGTTCGCCTGTGATCCTCAGACTTTCGCGATCCGGAAAGCGGGTGGTGATTCAGGTCGAAAACAAGGGAATTACGCTGTCACCGGATATCGCACCCAGTCTGTTTAACTCAATGATCTCTTCGAGAGGCGACAGCGTTGAAACGGGCAGTCATCTTGGTTTAGGCCTCTATATCGTTCGGCTTATTGCTGAATTTCATGGCGGCTCGGCTACTGCTCAAAACCTGGCTGATGGAAGCGGAGTACGCTTCGAGGTGTCATGGTTGGCTTGAGACAGTGACATTTGTCCACCCTGCGGTATAGGCCACGGTGACGCGCTATTGCGAACTGAGTCGTATAAAAGCCGAAAGCCCAACTCACGGATGAGTTGGGCTTTTGGTTTGTATGGGTCTTGGCGATGACCTACTTTCGCACGGGTATGACCGCACTAT